>CAIKMJ010000001.1 GCA_903828455.1 uncultured Acidobacteriia bacterium
GGAATCCGCACCTCAAAACAACGGGTACTGCGGCTGATGCGTGAAAACAATCTGCTCTCGCCCAGCCGGCGGCCCGAACCGCACGGGAGCAATCCGCATGAAGGCTCGATCATCGCTTCCGCTCCGGACCGGATGTGGGGAACCGACGCCACAGGCACGATGACCGCGTGCGAGGGTTCTGTGACCGTGTTCGCCGCCATTGACCACTGCACGGCGGAATGCGTCGGCATCCACGTTGTGAAAAAGGCCACTCGTTTCGAGGCGCTGGAGCCGATCCGTCAGGGAGTTCGCGAGTACTTCGGAGGCTTCGCCGCCAACGCGGCTGCCGGACTTCAGCTGCGGCACGATCATGGCAGTGTCTACATGAGCGACGATTTTCAGAATGAAATCCGCTTTCTCGGAATCGAGTCTTCACCGGCGTTTGTCCGCCAACCGGAAGGCAACGGCTGTATCGAGCGCTTCTTCCGGACTCTCAAGGAGCAGTTGCTCTGGGTGCGCCGGTTCCACGATATCGGGGAACTGCAAAGCGCGCTCAGCGAGTTTCGACGCCACTACAACGCGAACTGGATCCTCGGTCGCCTCAAATACCGAACGCCTTCTCAGGCACGCCAGGACTTCAGCGTCCGGTTACCGATTGCAGCGTGATTCAATGACTTCAGTACTCCCAGTCTGCTGTCCAGGCTGCCAGGGGCAAAACAATCCCCTGACCCACGATTTCCCTGGACAGTTCTCTGGGAACATTTGAGATAGAAAATGTTCAAAAGGAGAGAGAATGTCCAATACGAAGAATTCCGATTCCGGGGCTGCGGAAGGAGCCCGGAGGGCGACTGAGCAGACCCCGGAATCGGGTCGCGCCGGCGCGGGGCGCTGGTCGAGCGGACGGAAAACCGGGGTGGTGCTGGAACTGCTTCGCGGCGCCGATGTGGAGGCCACGTCGCGCAAGTACCGCGTGACGGCCGCCACACTCACCGAATGGCGCGAGCGTTTCCTGGCGGGCGGGGAAGCGAGCATGAAGAGCCGCGAAGCCAGTCCCGAGGATGAAGAGAAGCGTCGCCTGAAGTCGGTGGTGGCGACCGTCAGTGTCGAAAACGAGCTGTTGCGCGAGAAGATCGCCCGGCTGGAGGAGGCCCGCCCTTTAGCCCCGTGGAGGTCGAGAGCATGAGCCGGACCGTCTCGCCCTTCACAAAGCAGCCTTACGGTGTGGCGCGCGTGACGAAGGTGTGGAATCTGGCCCGTTCCAGCTTCTATGCGCATCTGCAGCGCACAAGGAATCCGCGGCCGCCGCTGAAACGCGGACCGAAGGTTCTGTCGGACAGCGAACTGCTCACCGCGATCCGGCAACAGATCGAAGATCCGATCTTCACCGGCGAAGGCCATCGGAAGATCCGGGCCCGGCTGCGCTTTTCCGGAATCCGCACCTCAAAACAACGGGTACTGCGGCTGATGCGTGAAAACAATCTGCTCTCGCCCAGCCGGCGGCCCGAACCGCACGGGAGCAATCCGCATGAAGGCTCGATCATCGCTTCCGCTCCGGACCGGATGTGGGGA
>CAIKMJ010000002.1 GCA_903828455.1 uncultured Acidobacteriia bacterium
GCCTGACGTGCGCGGCCAACGGCAACTGCGAACTGCAGGATATGGCGGGCGTGGTGGGGCTGCGCGAGGTGCGTTACGGCTACGAAGGGGCGAATCACTTCGATCGGCCGAAGGACGAATCGAATCCGTATTTCACGTTCGATCCGGCGAAGTGCATTGTCTGTTCGCGCTGCGTGCGGGCGTGCGCGGAGACGCAGGGGACGTTCGCGCTGACGATCGACGGGCGCGGGTTTGCGTCCATGGTGTCGGCGGGCGGCAAGCCGTTTCTGGAATCGGAATGCGTGTCTTGCGGGGCGTGCGTGGAGGCGTGCCCGACGGCGACGCTGACGGAAAAATCGCTGATCGCGAAGGGCCAGGCGGAGCACAGCGTGGTGACGACGTGCGCGTACTGCGGGGTCGGCTGCGCGTTCAAGGCGGAGATGAAGGGTTCGGAAGTGGTGCGCATGGTGCCGTACAAAGACGGCAAGGCGAATCACGGGCACTCTTGCGTGAAGGGCCGGTTTGCGTGGGGCTACGCGACGCATGCGGACCGCATCACGAAGCCGATGATCCGGGAAAAGATTACCGATCCGTGGCGCGAGGTTTCGTGGGAAGAGGCGATCGGGCGCGGGGCGAGCGAGTTCCGGCGGATCCAGGCGAAGTACGGGACGGATTCGATCGGCGGCATTACGTCTTCGCGCTGCACGAATGAAGAAACGTTTCTGGTGCAGAAGCTGATCCGCGCGGCGTTCGGCAATAACAATGTGGATACGTGTGCGCGCGTGTGCCACTCGCCAACGGGCTATGGACTGAAAGCCACGCTCGGCACCTCGGCGGGAACGCAGGATTTCGATTCGGTGGAGGCGGCCGATGTGATCCTCGTGATTGGCGCGAACCCGACGGATGCGCATCCGGTGTTCGCGTCGCATATGAAGCGGCGGCTGCGGGAGGGGGCGCGGCTGATCGTCATGGACCCGCGGCGGATCGATCTGGTGCGCACGCCGCACGTGGAGGCCGATTATCATCTGCCGCTGCGGCCGGGTACGAACGTGGCGGCGATCAACGCAATCGCGCACACCATCGTGACAGAGCATCTGGCGAACGAAGCGTACGTGAAGGAACGTTGCGAGGCGGCGAGTTTTGGGTCGTGGCGGAAATTCATTACCGAAGAGCGCAATTCGCCGGAAGCGACCGAACCGTTCACGGGCATCCCGGCGGCGCAATTGCGGGCCGCGGCGCGGCTTTACGCAACGGGCGGGAATGCGGCGATCTATTACGGGCTGGGCGTTACGGAACACAGCCAGGGCTCGACGATGGTGATGGGGATGGCCAACCTTGCGATGCTGACCGGGAATATCGGGCGGGTCGGGGTGGGCGTGAATCCGCTGCGGGGACAGAACAACGTGCAGGGGGCGTGCGATATGGGGTCGTTCCCGCATGAGTTTTCCGGTTACCGGCACGTGTCGGAGACGGCGGTGCGGGAGTCCTTCGAAAAGGAGTGGGGGGTGCCGTTGCAGTCCGAACCTGGCCTGCGCATTCCGAACATGCTGGACGCGGCGGAGGACGGCACGTTCAAAGGAATCTACGTGCAGGGCGAGGATATTGCGCAGTCCGATCCGGGCACGAAACACGTGACCGCGGCGCTGGCGGCGATGGAGTGCGTGGTGGTGCAGGATCTGTTTCTCAACGAGACTGCCAGCTATGCGCATGTGTTTCTGCCGGGCTCGTCGTTCCTCGAAAAGGACGGCACCTTTACCAATGCCGAGCGGCGGATCAGCCGGGTGCGCAAGGTGATGCCGCCCGCGGCGGGGCTTGCCGACTGGGAAATCACCATGGCGCTTGCGAACGCGCTGGGTTATGCGATGCACTACACGCATCCATCGGAAATCATGGATGAGATTGCGCGTATGACGCCGACGTTCCGGGGCGTAAGTTACGGGAAGATCGAAGAACTCGGCAGCGTGCAGTGGCCGTGCAACGAGCAGGCTCCGGAAGGCACGCCGACCATGCACGTGGGCCGTTTCGTGCGCGGCGAGGGGCGATTCATGATCACTGAGTTTGTCCCGACCGAAGAGCGCACCAGCGCGCGATTCCCGCTGATTCTCACGACGGGCCGGATTCTGACGCAGTACAACGTGGGTGCGCAGACGCGGCGAACGCAGAATAACGTGTGGCATCGCGAAGATGTGCTCGACATCCACCCGTTCGACGCAGAGCATCGCGGCATCCGCGACGGCGATCTGGTGGCGGTGACGAGCCGGGCGGGCGAGACGTCGCTGCACGCGCGCATCACGGAACGCATGCAGCCGGGCGTGGTTTATACGACGTTCCACCATGCGGCGAGCGGCGCGAACGTGGTCACCACCGAGTTTTCCGACTGGGCGACGAGTTGCCCGGAATACAAGGTAACGGCCGTGGAAGTGCGGCCGGTGCGGAACGAATCGGAGTGGCAGGCACGGCACCGCGAGACGCGGCGGCTGACGACGCAGATTGCGGGCAGAAACGATTCCGTCTCATCCGATGCGCTGCAGGGAACGAGCGGAGACTGATGCAGACGGAACTGCTGATTCACAACGCGAACCAGATCGCACTGAACTTTGCCGCGTTCCCGCGCGAAGAGGCGATCGCGGGCGTGGCCGATCACATCCGGAAGTTCTGGGAGCGGCGCATGCGCCGGCAGCTCGTGGAATATACGGCTGCTGGTGGCGCGGGGCTGCACGAGCTGGTGCTTGAAGCGGTGGGTCGGCTGCAGTAGCACCGTGAGTCGCGGCGGTGCCCGGTAGTACCAGGCGGTGCAGTGCTGCCCAGACCCGGAGTCCCGGTTCCGGACTCTGCGTCTAAATCGGATGGTACTTTCACTCCCCTGCCATTTCCGGGCGAAACTACGGGTTTTTCCGATAGCAGGAGCCTCAAAAGTGCGCCAGAAGGGCGTTTTGTTATCCAAGGAGAGGGCTATCTCGGGATTGACTTCACAGTACTAGAACCATAGACTTATGAATGAGTAGTGCATGAAAGCTAATCGAGCAGCTATGTCGGTACTAACGGGCCGCAGTGAAACGCTGAGCGAGGAGTGTGCTTTGCCGCCGATCCGTGTCCTCGTAGTCGACGACCAGCCCCTGTTTCGGGATGGAATCTCACAATTGCTTTCGACGCAGCCGGACATGACGGTGGTGGGGGCAGCTGACAACATCGCCGACGCGATTGAGCTGCTGCGCACGACGCGGCCGGACGTTGCGCTGGTGGGGTGGCTCGCCAGTTCGGCGAATGGTCAGAAGTTCTTTGCGGCTTATCAGGACGCGAAACTGGCGACGCGGATCGTGATGCTGGTCAACGACGAGCCGAAGGAAGATTTCGTGGATGCGGTGCGGCTCGGCTGCTGCGGTATTGTTCCGAAGCAAACTTCCACGGAATTGCTGCTGAAGAGCATTCGCAAGGTCCATGCGGGCGAGTTCTGGCTGGACCGGATTACCACGGCTGACGTGATCCGGCGGCTGGCGAAAAAGGGCGGGACGGCTCCGACGAACGCGGGTGCGCGGCTCGGCGTGCGCGATCAGGGAGCGGCGCTCAGCACACGCGAGCGGGAAATCGTGAGTCTGGTGGCGCAGGGCTTCAAGAACAAGGAAATGGCCGAGCGGATGTTCATCAGCGAGCAGACGGTGAAGAATCATCTGCACAACATCTTCGACAAGCTGGGTGTTTCGGACCGGCTCGAACTGGCGCTTTACGCGATTCACTACAACCTGCACGATCAGGCGTAGCGAACGCTCTCTTCATTACTTATTCCGCCGGAGCAACTGTCCCGCGGGTGCGCATTCCGGCAGTCGAGCTTCTATTCGCGCGGCGCGATGCCGAGCGCGCGCATCTTCCGGTACAGGTTGCTTCGTTCGAGGCCGAGCAGTTCGGCGGCGCGGCTGACGTTTCCGCCCGACTCTTCCAGCTTCTTCAGAATGTAGTCACGCTCGGCGGCTTCCCGCACATCCTGCAGGCTGCCATAACGCTGCGCTGATTTTTCGAGTGAAGCTTTTCGCGCCAACTGCAACGGAATGTGACGCGCGTCGATGCGGCTCTGCGGGTGCAGGATCACGATGCGTTCGATGAGATTGCGCAGTTCGCGCACGTTGCCGGGCCAGTGATACTCATGCAGCGTTTCGAGGGCCTGAGGGGTCAGCTCTTTGGGCTTGCGGCCGTAGGAGCGCGCGAACTCATCGAGGAAGTAACGGGCCAGCGCCGGAATGTCTTCACGGCGTTCCCGCAGCGGCGGCACGTAAAACGGGATTACATTGAGCCGGTAGAAGAGCGCTTCGCGAAAATTGCCGCGCTCGATTTCTTCTTCCAGATTCTTGTTGGTGGCGGCCACAACGCGCACATCGACCTTCACCGATTCGTGCGCGCCGACGGGCTCGAAGCGCTGCTCTTCAAGGGCGCGCAGCACCTTCGACTGCGTGAGCAGGCTCATGTCGCCGACTTCATCGAGAAACAGAGTGCCGCCGTCGGCCTTCTGGAACTTGCCCACCTTGCGCTCGTGTTCCGGCGTGAAACTGCCTTTCATGTGGCCGAACAATTCGCTTTCGATGAGGCTCTCGGGAATGGCGGCGCAATTGACCTCAACGAAGGGCTTGCGCGCGCGGGGGCTCATGGCATGGAGGGCGTGCGCCACCAGTTCCTTGCCGGTGCCGCTTTCACCGTAGATGAGAACGCGGCCGTTGGTGCCCGCCATCAGCGCCAACTGCTGGCGGAGCGCTTTCATGGGGACGCTGTCCCCGACGATGAGCGTTTCGCTGCCGGAAGAGTCGCGGAGGTTTTCGTTTTCGGTGACGAGGCGGCGGTGCTCGAGTGCGTGGCGGGCGACGAGCAGAACGCGGTCGATGGAGAGCGGCTTTTCGAGGAAGTCGTAGGCGCCGAGTTTGGTGGCGCGCACGGCAGTTTCGATGGTGCCGTGGCCGGAGATCATGACCGTCACGGGGCGGTCGGCGGCGGGAATTTTCTCGATGCGGCTGAGTGTTTCGAGGCCATCGATGCCGGGCAGCCAGATGTCGAGAATCAGCAGATCGAAGACGGAGCGGCCGAGCGTTTCGAGGCAGGCCTCGCCGCTGTCGACGGCCTGTACTTCGAAGCCTTCATCTTCGAGAACGCCGGAGAGGGACTGCCGGATGCCGGGCTCGTCGTCCACGATTAAAACGCGGGGAGTTCTCATGCGGGAACCGAAGCCGCCTGGCTGGCGGGCGCTTGTTCTGCCGCGCGGTCGGCGGAGGCCGCCGGAATCTCAATCGTGAAGATGGCACCGCACGGTTCGTTGTCTTCGACGCGAATGGTGGCGTTGTGTTCGGTCAGGATGTGGCTGACGATAGCGAGCCCGAGTCCGGTTCCGCGTGCTTTCGTTGAAAAGTATGGCAAAAAGAGTTTTTCCTTCTGGTCCGGCGTGATGCCGCAACCGGAATCGGCGAAGATGACTTCCACGGCGTCGATGCCGGCGCGGGTCTGAATGGAAAGCTGGCGCGACGCGGAGTCTTCCATGGCCTCGGCGGCGTTATCGACGAGATTGACGACCACGCGCTTGAACTGTTCGGGGTCAACCAAAACAGGCGGAAGACCGGGCGCAAGATCCACCGTGAGTTCGACTCCTTCGAGACGCCCTTCGAAAACGGCAAGGCCGGTGGAGACGACTTCGTTGAGATCGCACACCACGGGGTTGGCCGCGGGGAGACGCGAGAACGAGGTGAATTCATCGACCAGCCGCTTCACGGAAGCCGTTTCTTCGAGGATGGTCTCGGCGCATTCGCGAATTACTTTGTCGACAGCAGGCGGCAACGCGGCGCGATTGGCCTGACGGAGGATGCGTTCGGCGGAAAGCGTGATGGGCGTCAGCGGATTGCGGATTTCATGCGCGACGCGGCGGGCCACTTCGCTCCACGCCGCGATCTTTTGCGCGCGCAGCAGATCGCTGGTGTCTTCGATGACAACGACAAAGCCCTCTCCGCGGCGGCCGGCGATAGCCGCAACGGTAACGGCGAGGTGCAGGGTGCGCCGCGCGGTTTTGACTTCCAGTTGCTGCGAGGCGTGGCCGGTGCGGCGGGCGCGATTCATCAGGTAGCGGATTTCGCGAGCGTCGTCGGCGGAGAACAGGTCTTCCAGACGGGCGGCTTCGCGCGGCTGCGCATCGGGGAAGATCTCCTCCAGCGCTTTATTCACACGCTGGACGGCGCCGCCGGAATCCACGGAAATGACGCCGGTGGGGATGCTTTCGAGAATGGCTTCGGTGAAGCGGCGGCGGGTTTCGATTTCGGCGCGGTTGGCTTCGAGGTCGCCGGTCATGCGGTTGAAGCCGCTGACGAGCCGGGCCAGCTCATCGACGGCGGTGACGCTGACGCGGTAGCTGAGATTGCCTTTGCTGACCTCCTCGGCGGCGCGCAGCAGAGCGGTGATCGGCGAGCTGATCTGGCGTGCCATGTACTGAGCGAGCCAACTGGCGACGAAAAAGATGAAGAAGGCGATCAGCGCGAGGAGCTGAAGAAAGTGGCGGCGGATGACCTTGCGCTGTTCGCTGAGCTGGAGGAATGCGCGATCGTAGGCTTCAATTCCTTTTTGCTGAGCGACGACATCGAGCGGGGCGGCGATCGCCAGGTTCACGGTTCCGCGCGCGCCATCGGGCAGGCGCACCGGCGCGCTGCCCCGAACGACCAGAGGATCCTGCGCGGGCGGAAAGAGGCCGAACCGGGCGAGCGGCGCACCACCAGCAGCCGGCACCACGGTGGCGGCAAGAATGGAGTGCGACTGGCAGAAGCGCGCGAGCCAGCCGGCATCTTCGAGTGCAGAGTCGCCGGCGAGGCGTGCTTCGTAAAGGGTTGCAATGGATTCGGCCTGCGCGTTGGCCTTGTCCGCGGTCTGGCGGCCGAGCGCGGAGGCGATCTTCGCCATATCGACCAGCTCATGCTCAACGGGTCGCGTGAACCATTTCTGCAGGGTGGCGTTCAGCACGTAAAAGCTGAACAGCACCATGAAGAAGACGGGCATCAGGCTGAGGGCGAGAGCGCCGAATACAAGCTTGGTGCGGATGCGCGAGCCGATGCGGTCGCTGCGCCGTTCCATCCAGAGCTTCACCACGAGCCGCACCAGCATGAAGCCGAGCGCCAGCATCAGCAGGAAGATCAGGATCGAGATGCCGTAAAAGATGAAGGTTTGCTCGGGATCGTCCGGCGCAATGGCGGCGAAGTTTCCCGCGAACGAGCCCTGCCAGACCACTACGATCAGGCACGCAAGAAGGAGTACGGCGGCTAGGCCGTAGCGGAGGCGTTTGGGCATGACAACCGTCTAGTTTCAGTATAGTGAGGCGCGGACGCACCGGCGGGGCGGGTCCGGTTTCAGAAGATCAGCCGTGCCGCGAGCTGGGCGGTGCGGGATGGCTGGCTCACGGCATTGTACTGTCCGAAGGACGAGGACGTGATGCTGGATGACGTCATGCTCAGGAAGGAGTGCGCGTTGAAGATGTTGTAATACTCGCCGCGCAGCTGCAGGTTGATCTTTTCCGTGATGTGGAAGTTCTTGTAGATATTGCAGTCGAAGTTGGTCTGTCCGTTGAGGCGCAATACGTTGCGACCGAGCGTTCCGTAGTTGCCGAGCAGGGGCTGCGCCAGACCGAGGCTCTGCGCCCAGGTGCTGATCGGAACGCCGTTCACGACGCTGGTCCCGGCGGGGGCGCTGGCCGATCCGGCGGGCTGCGGGTTGAAATTGCCGAGGGTCGCGCCGATGTTCGGGCGGTCGACGCTGTTACCGCTTCCAAGGTACTGGAGTGGATCGGTCATGCCGCCAACGGTGGATCCGGCGTAGATGTTCACGGGGAAACCGGTGCGCACGGTGCCGATACCGGCCACCGCCCAGCCACCCAGCAGAGTTCGGAGCAGATGACTGGATGAGTTCAGAAAGAACGGCAGCTCCCAGGTGTGTGTAATGGCGAGGGTCTGGCGGACGTCGAACTGGCTTGAAGCACGGTTATTCCGGTTGCTGGCGGGATTCTGCTGGGCCGGGGTGTCATTGATCAGAACGCTGAGAACATCGGAATTGTCGTCCAGCGAGTGCGACCAGGAATAAGCGGCATTTACGAAATAGCGCTCGTGGTAGCGCTTCTGCACTTCCACCTGGAGAGCGTTGTACGAAGAATTGGCGTTGCTTTCGACGTAATTCACGGCGTTAAAGCGAGGGTCGAGGCGGTTGCTGTAGCTGCCGACGCTGCCATTCAGGCCGGCGCTGGCGGCGGTGAACTGGCTGAGTCGTGCGAGCTCATCGGCGTAACTGGTGGCTGGAGCGGGAGGATTCGCCGACAGATTGAGGGGCTGAGTGCGGAGCAGATATGTGCCTTTCGTCCCGACGTAGGTGGCTTTGACGACGAGATTGGGGACGACTTCGCGCTCTGCTCCGAGGCTCCACTGCTGGACCCGCGGGTTGCGCAGATTCTGCTGGATGGCGGGGTTGATGGCGCCGAAGTTCTTCGCCGTTGCGCTCAACTGGCCGACGGCGGCCGACGTCGCGAGCTGTATTGCGGCGCTTCCGGCGACCAGGTTAGCGAAGCTGTTGGCGCCCGTGAAGCTGGACGCGCCGGAAAGAGTGGCGGTGTAGCTGAGCGGCGGCAGCGAGCGCTGGTTGGTAATCGGATTGAGAAAGATGAAGTCGTACGCGATGCCGTAGCCGCCGCGAATCACCGTTTTGTTATCGCTGAAGGGCCGGAAGGCGAAGCCGAGGCGCGGCGCCCAGTTGTAGTTGCCGTGATAGGACGGCTGGCCGGTTTCCAGTTGTCCCAGCGGGCCGGCGCCGGCGGCACCAAAGGCGGCGTGCTGATCCAGATTCAGGTTCGAGATCAGGCCATGGGATTCGGTGGGGCCGCCGGAATATTCGAGGCGGGCGCCGAGGTTGACGGTCAGACGGCGGCTGATCCGCCAGTCGTCCTGCAGGAAGGCGAAGGCGTTATTTTCGCGGTTCTGGCGGTAAGTATTGCCAAAACTCTGCGTGTAACTGCTGAGCTGGCCGGCGGCGAAGGCGGCGAAACTGGCGAAGGTCAGGGTGGAGCGGACGTTGCTGTCGAGATAAGAATCGACGGCGAGGCGATACCATTCGATGCCGGACTTGAAGGTGTGGGCGCCGCGCGAATAGCTGAGATTGTCGGTGTACTGGTAAGTGCGCTGGTCGCGCCCCTGGGGCAGGATGTAGGAGAGCCCGAGGCTGGCGGTGCCATCGCCGAAATTGATCTGCGGACCGAGCGGGTCAGGCGTCCGGATCGGAAAGGACGGATTGCTTTGTCCGAAGCCGAAGCGAAACTCGTTGACGAGGCTGCCGTGGAAGACGTGGGTTTCAGCAAGCGTCGCCTGGCGGGGGTGAACGGCGCTCGAGGCACCGAAATACGGAAGATTGCTGGTGATGAAGGTGTAGCTGGCCGACTGCGCCACGGAGTCGTAGACGGAATAGCGGGCCCACAGGGTGTCGTTGCGGCTGATCACGACGTCGCCGCGTTCGGCGACCTGCCAGGCGTTCGTCGCGTTGGGCGCGTATTCGGACAGGGTGCCGGTGGGGGACGACGGCAACTGATATTGCTTCGCGAGCGCCAGCGCCGTGGGGTCGGTAATGGAAGCAAGTTGGGCTGGCGTGGGCACCGCGGCGATGACGGGCGTGCCGAGGCCGCGCCGTTTGCCGCCTTCGGAATCCACATGCCAGAAGAGGCGGTTCCTGCCGTTGTAAAGCTTCGGGAGGTAAACGGGGCCGCCGGCTTCGAAGCCGTATACGTTCTGGCGAAGTTCGGGGACGCTGCCGGTGCGATCGAAGAATCCGCGGGCATTTAGCAGGTTATTTTGGAAATATTCGTAGAGTTCGCCGTGAAATGCATTGGCGCCGCTTTTGGTTATGTAGAGAACCTGCGAGCCGGCATTTCGGCCGTACTCGGCGCTGAAATTGTTGGTAATGACCTGAACTTCGGCGATGGCGGAGAAGTTGAGAGGGTTGAGAACGCCGCCGGTGCCGGTTGCGGTGAGGTCGGTGGCGGTTATGCCATCGACCACGATGTTGTTGGCGCGGCCGCGGCCGCCGTTTGCGTTGAAGTTGCCGGACCCGAGGAAAGGATTATTCGGGGAGACCGGCACGACGCCCGGGGCGGTAATTGCGAAGGCGGTGGCGTTGCGGCCGACGGGAATTTCCTGAATCGCGTGTCCCGAATATGAGGTCTGGAGCTGCGCATTTTCCGTGTCGAGGTGCGAGACAGCGTCCGTGACCTGAACGGTCTGTTCGAACGGGCCGACGCGGAGGCGCAGCGTCAGGGCGATCGTCTCGCCGGCGCGGACATCGACCTCGGCCGTTCCGGGAGCGAAGCCGGGCGCATCGGCTCGTACCTGGTAGCGGCCGACGGAGAGGAGTTCGAAGACGAATTCACCGCTGCCTCCGGTGGCGCAGGCGCGGGAAGCGCGGGTGCCGAGGCTGGTGAGGGTGACCGAGGCGTTGCGTACGACGCCGCCGCTGGTGTCTTCCACCGTGCCGCGCAGCGCGCCGGTGATCTGACCGTGCAGGGCGGGAGCACCGGATAGTGCAAGAGTCGCCAGCAGGATAAAACCAAGGACGTTTTTCATCTGTCCCTCCGGTGTTTGCGGTCCCGAAAAGGAACAGTTTATCGATATATGATCGGATTAATCCATACAATTATTTAAATTTGCCCAATATTTCGGAAATTCCTGGGCAGGGCAGAGGCGAAAACGGCGAATGGCCGGGATTGCTCCCGGCCATTCGTGTACTGCGGTATGGATAGATGCGGGCGACAGGCGCCCGCGGGTTTGTGGATCAGAACTCGAAGCGGACCGAGAACTGAGCCCGGAACGGCCGGTGGGCCGTCAGGGGCTTCAGGAAGTCCGGGTTGGGAGTTCCGCCGCTGAGCTGGGCGTTCTGATCGTACAGCACGGTTGTGGTGCGGTCGAACAGATTGAACAGGTCGGCGGAGAGCTTCAGCTTCTTCATCTCTCCGATCTTCCGGTCATAGCCGGCCCGGAAGTCGACGTAGGTACCCCAGGGCGTGCGGCCTTCGGAGCCGCGACCGCCGACCGGAATTTCGCCGGAGTTGAGATAACCCGGATGCGCGTCGAACTGCGAGACCGGTGTACCGCTCTGCGCGGTGAGACCGACGCCGAAGTTGAGGTTGCTCCGCACCATATAGTTGGCGAAGGCGTTGATGATATGGGTTCGATCGGTCGGCAGGATGCCAACCTTGAACTGATCCGCCAGCGCCGGGCTGTTGACGAAGTCGAACAGCGAGGTGATGTTGGGATCGGACTGAGTGTTGTCATTGCGGAATGACCCTTCGTAGTTACCGAAGAGTTTCGCCACACGATAGTTGGAGGTCAGCGACCACTTATTGCTGAAGCGTTTGTCGACCGAGATCTCGAGCGCGTTATAGACGCGGCGCATGTCCGGGAATCCATCGGCCTTCCCGTCGGCGCCGAGGGCTCCGGAATCGTCGGTGTAGCCGCTTCCGTTGGTGCAGTTCGGCTTTCCATTGGTGCAGGTAATAGCGTTGTGGAAGATGTCGAGCGCAGCATTCGGATTGGTAATCACGTACTGCTGGGGAGCGCCGGCGTTGAACTGCTCGACCGTGATCCCGGAGGTGTCTTCCAGTCCGCGCTTGAGAGTGCTGTCGGTAAAGCTGGCGCGAAGCACAACACTGTTGCTGAATTCGTGCTCGAAGCCGAACGACACCTGCTGTTCGTAGGCTGCCTTCGTGCCGCCGTAGATGATCGTCGGATCAACGCCATTGGGTGCGAAGGTGGTGCCGGGAACGGGCTGAACGCTCGTCCCGTTCGGGAGCGCGAGGAAGTAACCGTTCAGATAGCTCTGTTCGGAGGACATGGCGCGAACAGCGAGGTCCTGCGGGATTTTCTCAAAGAAGAGCCCGTAGTTGCCGTACACTTTGGTCTTGCCGTCGCGGAAGGGGTCGATGATCAGACCAATACGCGGGGCCCAGTTGCCGCCCATGGTGTACTTGTTGACGTTGCCGTTCAGGCGCTGCTGTTCCCAGCGAACGCCGGCCTTGACGGTGAGCATCTTATTCACCTGCCAGGCATCCTGCGCGAAGACATCCTGGTACTTGGTCTTGGTGGAAACGTTCGGGCTGCTGAAGTAGCCGCGATAGAGGCGATAGACCAACGGGTAGGTGACGCCATTGACGGCGCGGTTCGCGTACTCGAAGAAGATGGCGCCGTTGACCAGCTTGCCCACATCGCCGGCCGCGATACCGTTAGCCTTCGGAAGCGCAAACTGAGGACCGGTGTATTCCTGAATGGAGCTGTAGTCGACGTTGTTACTGCTGTAACCGACGTCGAAGGTGTGGCCGCCGAAGAAGTTGACGGTGCGGGTAGCCATCAGGTTGACCTGCTTGTTGTCGCCCTGATTGTTGTTCAGGTTGCCGACGCCGCCCTGCAACGTGTAAAGCGCAGTTGCGGTGGGCAGTGCATAGTTGCGGATCTGAAAGGTGTTGGTCGAGGGCGTTTCGGTGAAGTAGGAATGGTTCCAGCCGAACGAGGCGCTGACGATGGTGGAGGCTCCGAACGATCCGCTGTATTTCGCCGCCCAGTTGCGGGTGCCGTAGTCGAGCGAAGAGAGGGAGTCAAGATTGTTGCGCAACATTGCCGTGCCCGTAATTCCGGACGGGTCGGGACCCTGAATGGCGTTGGGGCTCTTCGAGGGATCGGCGAAAACCGTGCCTTCGAGGTGCTGCGTATCAGTGATGTTGTAGTTGATCTTGCCGACCCAGTTCAGGGAGCGATGTTCCAGATCGTAGGGGCCGTTGGCGCGGATGGAAAAGCCGGGAGCGGCATTTTCTTCCACATGGTTAAAGGTGGGATTGAATGCGCCATACCAGAAGAACTTGTCCTTCTTGAAGGGTCCGCCGACGTTCACGCCGAAGTCGTACTGGTGCTGTCCCCAGATTTCTGTCTGCGGAGAGCCGACGCGGGTCGCGTTCACCTGCCGGTAGTTCATTTCCGCCCAGCCCGGGTTCGTGTAGGCATAAGCGCTGCCGTGAACGGCATTGCTGCCGCTCTGGGTAACCACGTTGATCACGCCGCCCATGGCCTGGCCATACTGCGCGTCGAAGCCGCTGGTCTTGACCTGAACTTCCTTAATGAAGTCAAAGTTGACGCCGGAGCCAAGCGAACCGTAGTTGGTGGAATATACACCAAAGCCGCCGTAGCCGGCATCGGTGTCATTGATGCCATCGATGATGTACATGTTTTCAAGGCCGCTGGCGCCGTTGATGGACGGATTCGCCGAACCGGTCCCGCCGCCGCCCGCCACACCGGGAGCCATATAGAACAGGTTGGTGACGTTGCGGCCAATCGGCAGATTGGCGTATTCGGCCGAGTTGATGCTCGATTCCACGGTGGAGGCCGAGACGTCGATGACGTCGGCCGCGCCCGAGACTTCAACAGTCTGGGTGATCTGGCCAACCTTCAGAGAAACCGGGACAGCGAGCTTCTGAGTGGCCTGCAGTTCGATATCGATCACTTTGGCCGTGGAAAAACCGGTCTTCGACACGGTCACCGAATACATACCCGGCGTCAGAGCCGTAAAGTTGGCTTCTCCGCGCGTGTCGGAAGTTCCGTTGACGGCGCCGAGAGGGCCGTTCACCGTAACCTTGGCTCCCGGTACCGTGGCCATCATGGCGTCTTTAATTTCAATAGTCAGTGCGCCTTTCGATGTATCCGTGGCACCCTGGCCAAATGCAGCCTGTTGGACGCCGAGACACACCGCGGCTGCCAGCAGCAGCTGTGCGATCACTTGCTTCATACGTTCTCCTTTTCTGAATTTAGTTCTTAATTTCACGTGTTCCCCCTGTTTGGCCCGCAGTTCGGGAGCTGATGGCGGATAAATGATCCAGCAGACTCCTGACCGCGGCATTTCCGCTCAGTTCCCAGGACTGCCGAAGCGCTGCAACTGCTTCGGCCGGCCGATCCGTCGCCAGCAAACACAGCGCCCGCTCGTAGCGGACCGCTGCCCTGCTTTGGTCGTTATCGGCCTGTCCTTTCGCCATCACAACAGGCGGTTTACCCGTTATTTCACTCGGTACGGTAAAAGAAATCGCCGTAGCCGCAACTTTGGCCGAGGCGGGGTCTTCGACCCGGACACTCAACCGATACTGCCCCGGCCCCAGTTCTTCAATGGGCAGGGTTCTTGAGGTCAGAATGGCTCCGGCGGCATCCAGCGTCCGCAGGTCCAGCTTCTCGTCAAAAGTCTTTTTAGCCGCGGCCGATCCGGTTACCTGGCCGACGGTGTAGTGCACCACCAGTTCGGACGGACGTTTGGCTGGCAACTGCAACTGGTAGAGAATCGAAAGTCCGCGCGAGGGCACGACGTAGCCCTGCGGCGAAGGGTAGAATTCGGCTCCGCCGAACTGGAACGGGCGGCGGCGGGACTCCGGCTCATGGCGGTCGATCAGGAGAATATCGCTGAAGGCGACCGTGTCGGCGGCACCGTGGACTTCGAACTCACGACTGGCTTCATGAATGACCCCGGTCTGGGTGTTCTTCATGGACACCGACAACTGATACTTGCCGGTTTCAACCGGAATCATGTCTGCGTAGACGACGGGGCGCTTGCCCATTTCCTCCGCGACGGCGGCAGAAAGGGGAAACTCGGGCGTGTCGGATTTCTGGAGGACCAGCCGTCCTTGTGTGTAGAGGCTGGCGGAGACGGCGAACGAAGCCTTGCCCGGAGTCCACTTTTCCGCCGGGTCGAGGACCTCGATCTGCCAGTGCAGCCAGGATTCCCCGTCCTGCTCGGCGACGAATGCGGTCAAATTGACGCTGGCCAGTTTGTATTCGATGCGCGAAGTGACGCGGGTCAGAAGCGCCGTTCTTTCGGCGATCTGCTTCACGTAGCTCGGCATCTCGCTGTAGCCCTGCACGGCGTTGACGATGACGTTGGAAGCCATGGAGCCGGTGTAGGTATCGAGATCCGGCGGTTCGCCGGGTATGAAGGTGAGGGTTGAACTGGCGAGTTCGGGGTTAATGTTCCTCAGATACTGGTAGGCCTGCTGGTTGCTGTAGCCGCGTTCGCGCATCAGTTTTTCCGGGCCGTCAATATAGGGGCGATAGGCACGATAGCCGCTGACGCCATCACCTTCGAAGAAAAGTATATAGAAAAATGAAGGCAGTTCGGGAAGTCCGGGATTCGAATAGAACCACAACTCGGTGGCGTAAATCTCCTGGTTGCCGTGAAAGTTCGCGGTGGTCTGCGGCTTGCCAAAAAGGACGTAGGTACGACCGCGGTCGGTGCTCCAGCCCTGTTTTGTGCCGCGGTCTGCCCCGTAGTAGGCATTGGCGTAGGCAACGCGGCGGTAGAACTCTTCCTTGAAATCGTTCGCACCGAGACCCGGCGTGCGGTTGCGGACGGCCCAGAAGCGCTCGATGAAGACATCCCGGTCCAGATCGGTAGTCAAATGCGTGAAAGTGTCTTTTTCCACCTTCGTCAAAAGCAAAGACGGCGGACCGGTCAAAAAATCCGTGTACGACTGAGCCAGTTTTGGTTTGGTAGCGGCCGAAGCATGGCCGCCGCTCAGGAACAAGACCAAAAGCAGACCGAATGCAGCCAATGAGCCCAAAGGACGGCACAACCGCTTACCCGCGCCCAACAGCGTACTAGTGGTAACAAACATCATCTAAGAATTGTGCGGGGTATTCCTATGCACGTAAGACACCACACTCTAAGGTGGAAGTATATCTGTTTTCAGATAATTACGCCCGACTATCGCAGGATGATTCCATTTTTGGAATATTTTGTTGCAAATCTATGTCAACGCGCTACGAAAAGCGGAATGCCTCAAATTATGCAGCAAGTACTCAGGTTTGTTCCGCGCGCACCGGATCCGCCCGGATTGGGAGATGGTTCTATTGGTCCTGGACAAACCCGATCACGGTCCCGAACGCAATAACATGGACATAAGGTGCACGAACTGCTTTTCGTTTATGGAACGCTGCGCAGCCGATACGGCATTGCGCCAGCCCGCATGCTGCGCGAGCGGGGTGAGTTGCTGGGCACAGCGACGGTGCCGGGCTCGATCTACCGGATCGGGCATTATCCCGGCTTCCGGCCCGAGCCGCATCCGGCATCGAGCGGCACTGTGCATGGCGAAGTTTTCCGGCTGGCCGATCCGGCGCCGGTGCTGGCGCAACTGGACGCCTACGAAGACGCGGAATTCACGCGCGTGCTGACGGCGGTGGAGCTGAATGGCCAGCCCGTCACGGCGTGGGTCTATCGCTTCGATGCGCCGCTGCCGCCGGATTCGCTGATCGAATCGGGAGACTTCTGCGCATGAGGTTTTCGTCGCGGCTGCCGCATGGGCTGCAAACAAATGAACTGGCGGACCTGCTGGCGGACAAGCGCCGGGCAGGCGTGCGCCTTTTCGACCTGACCGAATCCAATCCGACGCACGCCGGCATTGCGTATCCGGCGGGATTTCTGGCGGGGCTGGCGCACGAAGATGCGACACGGTATGAGCCGGAGCCTTTCGGACTGCCCGCGGCGCGGCGTGCCATTGCGCAGGAGTACGGGGCGCCGTGCGACCGCGTGGTCCTCACGGCCAGCACCAGCGAGGCCTACGCGTGGCTGTTCAAGCTGCTGTGCGATCCGGGCGACGAGGTGCTGATCCCGCGGCCCTCTTATCCGCTGTTCGAGTATCTGGCGGCGCTGGAATCGGTGACGGTGAAGCACTACGGGCTGTTTTACGATCACGGCTGGTTTATCGACTTCCACACACTGCGGCAGGCGATCACGCCGCGCACGCGGGCGATTGTGCTGGTGAATCCGAACAATCCCACGGGGCACTTTCTGCGACGCCATGAACTGGCGGAACTGGAGTCATTCGGACTGCCCATCATTTCCGACGAAGTGTTTCGCGATTACCTGCTGGAGCCCGAGCCGGATGGCGTGAGGACGCTGCAGGGCGCGATCGATTCCACGCTGGTTTTCACGCTGAACGGGCTTTCAAAGACGGTCGGGCTGCCGCAGATGAAGCTGGCGTGGATGATTGCCGGCGGGCCGCGCGATGAGGTGGCAGAAGCGCTGGGGCGGCTGGAACTGATCGCCGATACGTACCTTTCGGCGGGGACGCCGGTGCAGTGCGCGTTGCCGTCGCTGCTGGAACTGCGTGATTCGGTGCAGAGTCAGATTACGGAACGGACGCGGGGGAATCTGGAGTACCTGCGGGCGTCAGGGCTGCGCACGCTGCAGGTGGAAGCGGGGTGGTACGCGATAGTGGCGCGGGAAGAGGATCTTGCGCTGCATCTGCTGCGGGATCACAACGTGCTGGTGCAGCCGGGCTATTTCTACGACTTCGAGAGCCGCGGCTATCTGGTGCTCAGCCTGCTCACGCGGCCGGAAGAGTTCCGCGAAGGCGTGGAACGGATCAAGTCAGCCGGATAACGTCGACCGTTTCGAAGCCTTCTTCCACGGAGGGCGGCTCCAGCTTCGCGGCCATGGCGCGCAGGGCTTCGACGGGAACCACGCGGGCGCGGCCTGCGTTGCGCGATTCGCACACGTCCGGGGGCACGTCGAAAAAGAGAGCCTCGACCACGCCGCCGTGTTCATTCGCCAGTTCGATAAACTGCCGGCGGTCGCGGCGCGTGAGATTGGTGGCGTCGATGTAAGTGACGGGGCGCCCGAGGTCCATGCGCTGACTGGCGAGAAAACGCACGGTCTCGAAGACGCGGGCGTGGATCGACTGATCGGTTTCATCGTCCGCCAACTGCAGACGAATCGCATCGCTCGATATAGCGTTGGCGCCGATGCCCGCAAGGTACGTCGATTTGCCCGAACCCGGCAGGCCGACAGCCACAACCAAACGGGGTCTCACTTAAACCACATACCGGCCGGCCGCGAGCAGACGGTCGGCAATCCGGCCGCGGATGGAGATGGAATCAACGGGTTCGTATTTGGCGAAACGCCGCAGCAGCGCCATATTGGCTCGCAGCGCATCGCCTTCCGAGCAGGAGGCGAGCACGGGGCGGGCGGTCGTTTCGATATGCGCCATGGCATCGCGCAGCAGGACGGCAACCATGTCGGCGGCCTGACCATCGGGCTTGCCCGTCTTTTCCGAACGCAGCAGAGCCGATTCCATGGCGAAGAGATCCATGATGACGTCGGCAATAGCGGACAGCACTTCCTGCTGTTTCTCCAGCGCGGGGCCGAATTTTTCGAAAGAAACGGCCAGCAGCAGCAGAGCAATTTTCTTCGCGCCTTTCAGCAGGCGACGTTCCTCGCTGACGTCTTCCGCGGCTTGCGGTCCGGCCAGCACCTCGGCCATCAGAGCTTTGGCCGCCTTGACCAGGCCGAGCCTGCCCTGTTGCGCGCGCTTCAGCAGCATGCCGGTCGTCAGCAGGCGGTTGATTTCGTTGGTGCCTTCGAAGATACGGTTGATGCGCGAATCGCGATAGGCGCGCTCCACGGCGTAGTCCTGGTGATAGCCGAAGCCGCCGTGAATCTGGACGCCCTCATCGACGACGTAATCGAGAACTTCGGAGGCGTAGACCTTGATGATGGAGCACTCGGCGGCGAACTCTTCGATGGCCTTCATCATGCGCGTGGCCGCGCCGGGCTGCGACCAGGAAAAGCCGGTCAACTGACTGGCGATCATGCCATCCACCCGCCAGGTCATGGTTTCGGCGGCATAGGTACGGATCGCCATCTCGGCGAGCTTGTGACGAATGACACCGAACGAGGAGATCGACGTACCGAAGGCTTTGCGGTTCTGCGCGTACGCCAGTGAAATCTGCAGCGTGCTCTTGCAGCCGCCGAGCACAAATGCCCCGAGCTTGAGCCGGCCGAAGTTGAGGATATTGAACGCGATGATGTGTCCGCGACCGGCTTCGCCGAGCAGATTTTCGGCGGGCACCTTTACGTTGTCGAAGAAGACGGGCGCGGTGGAACTGCCCTTGATCCCCATCTTCTTTTCTTCGGGGCCGACATTGACGCCGGGGAAAGTTCGCTCCACGAGAAACGCGGAAAACTGTTCGCCACCGATTTTGGCGAAGACGGTGAAGAAATCCGCCTTGCCCGCGTTGGTGATCCACATCTTCTGACCGTTCAGCACGTAGTGCGTGCCGTCTTCGGAAAGATCGGCGCGCGTTTTCGCGGCGAGCGCATCGGAACCGGCGTGCGGCTCGGTCAGGCAGTAGGAGGCGATCCATTCGCAACTGGAGAGCTTCGACAGATACTTCTGCTTCTGCGCCTCGGTTCCGAACAACAGCAGCGGCAATGTGCCGATGCCTGCGTGCGCGCCGTGCCAGGCGGCAAACGAAGCCTCGTGGGCCAGTTGTTCGGCAACGATGAGAGAAGACGTGACGTCCATCTCCATTCCGCCATACTGTTCCGGCGTCAACACCGCTTCAAAGCCGAGGGCCGCTGCCTTGCGCATGAGGTCCACGGCCACATCGTAGTTGCCGTGCTGCATCTCATCGGAACGGGGCAGGACTTCCTTCTCGACGAACTCGCGGGACGCACGCGCCACCGCCTGATGTTCTTCGGTCAGGTCTTCGGGAGTGAAGACATCGCCCGCCGCCGCATCTTCAATTAAAAACGCTCCGCCGAATGTCGCCATTTTTTCACCCGATCCGTTCGAAAATACCTGCCGCGCCCTGGCCGCCGCCGACGCACATGGTGACCATACCGTAGCGCGCGCCGCTGCGTTCCATCTCGCGAATGAGAGTAGCGGTGAGCCTGGCTCCGGTGCAGCCCAGCGGATGGCCCAGCGCCACAGCGCCGCCGTTGACGTTCACCTTCGCGGGGTCGAGTCCCGCGGCGCGGATCACCGCCAGCGCCTGCGCCGCGAAAGCTTCATTCAGTTCGATCACGCCGATATCCTCCAGCTTCAGACCGGCCAGCGCCAGCGCTTTCGGAATCGCCACAACGGGGCCGATGCCCATGATTTCAGGCGGCACGCCGGCTGCCGCGAAGCTGACGAAACGCAGACGAGGCTTGAGGCCGAGTTCGGCGGCGCGCGCTTCCGACATCACAAGGGCCACAGCGGCGCCGTCGCTGGTCTGCGAGGAATTTCCCGCCGTAACGGCGCCGGAAACCTGAAATACAGGCTTCAGTTTGGCCAGTGCTTCGAGCGAAGTATCGGCGCGAGGACCTTCATCGGTATCGAAAACAGTTTCGGTGCGCGCGGGCTTTGCGTTGCCGTTTACCGACAGCACTTCCACTTTGAGCGGCACGATCTCGTCGCGAAATTTTCCCGCAGCCTGTGCCGCCAGAGCCTTCTGGTGGCTTTGATACGCGAAGGCATCGGCGTCCTCGCGAGTGATGCCGTACTTTTTTCGCACACGTTCGGCGGTGAGGCCCATATTCATGTAGACCTCCGGCCAGTGATCCACCAGCCAGGGGTTCGGCGCGGGCTTGAGGCCGGCCATGGGAATCATACTCATGGATTCGGCGCCGCCGGCCACGACCAGGTGCGCCTCACCGAGCCGGATACGGTCCGCGGCCATTGAGATGGACTGCAGACCGGAACTGCAAAAACGGTTGATTGTCACGGCCGGCGTGGTGACAGGCAGGCCGGCGCGGAGTGACGCGATGCGGGCCATGTTCATGCCCTGCTCGCCTTCCGGCATGGCGCAGCCGAGGATCACATCGTCGGCGTCTTCCCTCGGAATCTGAGGATATTTTTCGAACAGCGCACGGATGACAGCGGCGCTGAGATCGTCGGGGCGGACATTGCGGAGCGTGCCACGACCAGCCTTTCCCACGGCAGTGCGGAGGCAATCGACAATAACGGCTTGAGGCGTTCCTGGAATAGACATGCGGACTCCAGATTTAATGTCTCACAAAGGGGACTGAGGAGTGACGGGCTGCCTGGGAGAAGCCGGGGAGGCCAGTGGGGAACGACTTGCGAACCGGCTGGCTTGCGGATGTGAAATACTGAGTGACCAAATGAGACGTTACAGTTCCCTCGTGCATACCGCGATCATCGGACTTGCGATTGCCACGTGCGCATTCGCGCAAACCAGCGGCGCCATCACTGGCGCCATCACCGGCACCGTTATCGACGTAGCGGACGCCGCTGTGGCAAAGGCAGAAATTCAGGCGACGAAGGCGGCGACGAAGGCGACTTTTAAAACGACAACATCCGAACAGGGCGTGTATACGCTGGGGCAGTTGCCGGCCGGTACCTACCAGCTGTCGAGCATGACGCCGTTCTTCGATCCGTTTGTCCAGCCGGGCGTGGTGGTGTCGGCGGGCAAAACACAGACGCTGAATATTCGCCTGCAGGATGTCCAGCTGAACACGCTGGGAGACGGGCGCGAATTTTTTGCCACTTCCGCGTTTGCCGAACGCACAACGCCGCAGGGGCCGACGCCTCGTTTCGCGGACGGCAAGCCGGATCTTTCCGGGGTGTGGAGCGCCCAACGGATTCTCGACCCGGGACAGCCCGAACTCAAGCCGGCCGCGTAAAAAATCCTGAAGGAGCGGGAGGCAAATTTTGCCAAAGACTTCCCGCAGTCCTTCTGCCTGCCGCTGGGAATCACGCTGAGCAACATGTTCACCAGTCTGTGGCGAACGGTTCACACGCCGGAATATATGGTGATGATTTCGGAGGGAGACACGCCTGGATACCGGCAGATTTACCTCGACGGACGCGGGCACCCGAAGGATTTCGGCCCGACGTGGACGGGGCATTCGATCGGCCGCTGGGAGGGGGACACGCTGGAGGTGGACACGGTCGGATTCAACGACAAGACGTGGCTGGATCCGGCGGGTCTTCCGCACACGGAGAAACTGCACGTCACCGAACGCTACCGCCGTCCCGACCTGGGCCATCTGGAGATCGAGTTCACCATTGAGGATCCGGATACTTTCGTCAGGCCATGGATCATCAAAAGGGTGTCCGATCTGGTGCCGAACGAGGATGTCCTCGAGAGCATCTGCACCGAGAACGAAAGGGACCGGGCTCACCTGGGCGGTAAGTAGAGAGGAAGTCGTGCACGCTTTCGAACTGCCTGCCGTTACGTTGCGGCCATGACGGAACACGTCGCCCGCCCCGTTGAAACCCGCCGTCTGCGGGCTGGTGCCGGCCAGCGTTGATCTGGCGCGGGCGGAGATCTCCGACCGGGTTGAGTTGGCGCGCTTGCCGGGCACGGCGGTGCCCGCCAACTGGCATCCCGACAGGAACAACCGGAGGCAGACGCGATGAGAGCGTGGGGTGGAGATTCACGGGTTCCCGCTTCATCGAAGGGGACAGCAGCGGCAAACGAAAAAAGACAGGCGGCTAACTGAGGGATAAAAAAGCAGATAAGCTGGCGGTGAGGGTGGGATTCGAACCCACGGAACCCGTGAAGGTTCAACGGTTTTCGAGACCGCCCGATTCAACCGCTCTCGCACCTCACCGCATGGGGCACTACCGGATTGAAGGGACCTTTTTATGGTACCAGAATCACTTGTCTGCTCTGGCACGCGCCGCGCCGATCATCTCCGTCAGCCCGATTGCGCCAACTCCCAGAACCGCGTGCAGCACTTCGATAAGCCAGTGCATCGAACCGGGAAGCAGTTCGTTCTGGCGCAACCCCACCAGCAGCGTGACCACGGCCCAACCGATGCCTGCCGCGGCCTTCGCCGCCGGCACTTTCCCCATCGCCAGCAGCGCGCACAGCAGGAGCGACACCACCACGAGGCCTCCGAGCGTCATGTGGAGGTGAAACAGCACAGCCATCGGCATCCGGCTCAGCAGCAGCCCAATCACCAGCGCGAGTAGTCCAGAGATTCGCGCGCACCAGCGCAGGGGGGTAATCATCGATTTGTCTCCATTTCCGTTTTCAGCTTATCTGTCGAGTCTCGACCATGCGGGCTGCCGGCCGCGACGAGGGTTCGGCCTGCCCGGCACCAGCGGACGATGCGCCACGCTTCGCGGCCATCAGCGCGCGATAGCGACCGACCAAACGCCCGATCACCACCGCCATATCCCAGTTCGCTTCCACTTCGCGCCGCGCACGCTCCGCCATGCGGGCCGCCTTTTCCGCATCGGTCAGGAGTTCCACAACGCGAGCCGCGAAGGTCTCGGGATCGTCGGCGAGTGCGCAAAATTCCTCGTCCTCACGCGCCAGGCCTTCGGCGCCGAGTCGCGTGGAGACCACCGGGATGCCGCTGGCGAAGGCTTCGAGCAGCTTGACCCGAATCCCCGAACCCGAACGGATCGGGCAGATGAACAGCGCACATTCCGAAAAGAGCGGCTGAATGTCCTCCACGAAACCGAGCAGGTCAATGGCGCCCAGTGGATCGGGAAATGCGTGCCGCGGCGGCGGATCGGAGCCGGCGACCAGCAGCCTCGCGTCAGGCAGCTTTTGTACGATCAGCGGCAGCACGTGGCGTGAGAACCAGTCGAGCGCAACCTGATTCGGCGTGTGACGGAAGCTGCCGAGGAAGAGCATGGTCATGGGCCGACGCGGCCCGCCGGGAAACGGGTAACGAGCGGTTTCGATACCGGCCCGCAGGCCCGCGTCGATGCGCGGCGCCAGTTGCGGCAGGAAGGAATCCAGATACTCTTTGTTTTCGCGCGTGCAGACCTGAATGTGATCGCACAGCGGCAGCATTCTCAGCTCGAACCGGATCGCCCGCAGGTATTCGAAGCGCGCTTTCAGCCGGTCAACGCTGCTGGTCATGAACGGAATCGCGCGGCCCACCGACTGGAAGTAGACATCATGCTCGAACAAAGCGTTGACGAGCCGGTTGAATGGCCGGGCGTATTGGCCGAGCGGAGTGTATTCCAGCTGGATGACATCGATCTTGTGCAGCAGGATCTGGCGCTGAAAGAGCCATTCCACTTCGGGGACCTGGAACTCGCTCATGGCGTGCGGTTCGATCGAGGCGAGGTGCGGGTCGCGGTCGCAGCGGCGGACGTGGAATTCCATTGTCCGGCAGTACGCACGGAGCTCTTCGTGCTGCACCTCTTCGGATGCATAGTCCAGCATGATGATGGCGTGGACGTCGCACCAGCGCGCCAGTTCCCGCAGCGCATAGTACATGAATAAGCCGCCACCGTGCGTGGGCGGACAGATCGGATAGGGCGAGACAAACAACACGCGGGGGCGGTAGTCCGCCGCAGGCTGCGCCATTTCGTCAAAGCGGTCGCGGAAATAAGCGGGCCGGGAGCGGGCGAAGGCCTCGGCATCGTCCACGATAGCCAGGCTTCGCGCGGCCCATCGCGACTTCATTGCACCGGCGAGTTGACCGAATGCCCGCAGAACGCCACCAGCCGACGCCCGGCCCGGCATCATGCCGGACCACGCCGTCATCAGAGACTGCGCCATCACAAACGGGAAATGCTCTGCCAGGCGGCTCCAGCTGTGGATGTTCTTCCAGGTGAAAAGCAGGAAGTTCTTTTGCAGCACGCGCTCGATGTGTTCGCGATCGAACTTCTTTCCGATGGTGCCGCGATGTTCGTGCCACACCACGCTGGCCGGTTGATAAAGAACTTTCCAGCCGCGCTTCCAGGCGAGAAAACCGAGGTCGGTGTCTTCGAGGTAGAACGGCGCGAGGAGTTCGTCGAAGCCGCCCAGTTCCAGAAACTTCCGCCGGTCGAAGGCACAGGATCCGCCGCCGCCGTAGAAGCACGGGAAGATGGTGTCCACCTTCGCATCGTCGCGATGGCTCACCTTCAGCGCACCATCCTGCCACCAGCCTTCGGTCAGGCCGGTTTCTTCGCGACGCTTCGCCGGATCGCTCAAAAAGATCTGGCACGAGACAGCAAAGACGGCCTCGTCCGGCCGGCCGTGCGCATCGACAAATCCTGCCAGCAGCGGCGCGAGGAAGTCGGCCCGGACACGCATGTCGCTGTTGAGCAGGACCACCACATCGTTCTTCGCAGCCCGGAAGCCGCGGTTCGATCCGCCGCCGAAGCCCAGGTTTTCGGGCAAATCCAGAACGCGAACCTCGGGATAGTGGGCGCGAATCCAGGCCGCGCTGCCGTCTTCGGAGCCGTTGTCGACGACGATCACTTCACTGCCCGGATGTTCCCGGATGGCTTCGACCCACGTGGGCAGAAACTTTTCCAGCAAATCGCGACCATTCCAGTTGGGGATCACCAGCGACGCCGCGCGCAGGTCCGGAGCCTTATCGGCGCGCGGACGACGGCGCCCGGCCAGAAACCACGCGAGGTCCGTGACGAGCAGCGCCAGCACGCTGATGGCGAGCAGCAGCGGCGCGAGCAGCAGGAGCGGCAAGGCCAGCAGGAATCTCTTCAGCGACGTCTTCATTCCGGATTAATCACTGGCCCCAGGTGAATCGCCCGGCCGGCCCGGACCCACTTCGATTGAGCAACGGCCCGCAGTTGCGTCTGCGCCGCAGTCAGGCGACCGCGCACTTCTTCCAGCCGGCATTGCGTTTCGCTCAGTTCCCGCCCGAGCGATTGGGCCCACTCGGTGCGCTCGCCGATGATGCCGGTCAGGCGCGCGTATTCCTGATTCAGCCGATCGATCTCAGCCTGCCCACCCTCAATCTGCTGACTCAACTCCCTCACCCACGCGAGCCGAGCCGCCGCCTCCTCGTTCAGGATTCGAATGCGCTCCCGATAGCCTGCATGGACGGCCTCAAGTTCATTCTGCAGGGTAACGACTCGCGCGCCGGATTCCTCCAGACTCTTTTTCAGTCCTTCGGCCCATTGATTGGAGAGCCGCAGCTCCCGATTGGCGGACTCGTTCGCGCTCATCAGGGCCGCCTGATCCGCATGCAGTTGACGGAGAAAGTCGTCCTTGGTTTCGATTTCCCCGCACAGCAGTTTTATATGGCGTTCGCGTTCGAGCAGCAGATTGCCACTTTCCGGCAGCCAGGCAAAAGGGGAA
Organism: uncultured Acidobacteriia bacterium; assembly: GCA_903828455.1. Classification (GTDB taxonomy): domain Bacteria; phylum Acidobacteriota; class Terriglobia; order Bryobacterales; family Bryobacteraceae; genus BOG-234. The sequence goes on from CAIKMJ010000002.1 coordinate 25,824, forward strand.
TGATCGGGAATCTCCTGCGCCCCGCAGGCTGCCAGGTAAAAGTGAGCTTCTTCCAGGGGCGGGGCGTCACCCGCAGCTTCCAGTGCTCCGGCGGCGACGGTTCTGGTGGCACTGGTTTCGAGCGGGATAAAAGCGACCGCCTCGGTCAGATCCTGACTCCATAGCCGCACGTGGGGGAATTCCGCCTGCAGCGCGTGGCGAAACTCGCTGTATTCGAATTCATGAGCGTGATACTGATTCGGGCCCGCCGTGCCGCGCAGCACGCCGTACACATCCTTGTTCGGAGTGGAAACCAGAAGGATGCCGGAAGGCTTCAGCACTCGCCGCGCCTCCTGCAGCATGTCCCGCCAGTTTTCGAGGTGCTCGATGACCTCAAACGCCAGCACCAGATCGAAACTGCCGTCGGCGAAAGGCAGCGACTCCAGCCGGCCCCGGGCGAAGTATACGCCCGGGCGCGCGTAACTGCTCCGCGCATGAACCAGAGCATCGTGCGCGATATCCATCCCAATGACCGATGCGGCGCCGGGGAATTCCCGTGTGCCGTACCCCGCGCCGCACCCGGCATCGAGAATCACCGCGCCACGTGCGCGAGCTGCGATAAAGCGGGCCGCAAAGCGGTAGCGGGCGAGGTGTTCGTTGAGCAGATCCGGATTCACCTGACCCGGGACCACCCGCTCTCCGGTGAATTCAAGCAAGGTGAGTCTCCGCCAGAGCAATCCGGCACGGCACCCGCATGTACCCGTACAAGATGCCTTCCCCTCTGCCCATCGGCACCGTCACCGCGTTATCGATCCAGTCGCAGACTTCGCCGGAGTCGCGAACGAAGGCTGAATACGAAAACGAGTGCGGATAGAATTCCGGAATTTCGACTCGGAAACACACCATGCAGGGCTCGCCGGCCCGCAGCGGCCCAACGGGCTTTCCTTCGGAAGCCGTGTCGCTTTCCGCAAAATCGATGCCGAGATGATTCCGCAGCACAAATCCGGCGACGGGATCCGGCAGAACGGCGGCGGCACGGAAGCTGACGCGAACTTCCACGCGGGCTCCGGGCGTCATGTAGTGAAGCGGCTCGCCGAATTCGTTCAACACGGCGATACCAAGGATCTCCGCCCGGCCGTTGCCATGCCGGTGATCGATATTCGGAATCGATTGCAGCAGCGGCGGAGCGGCCGCGGCGATGCTTTCAGCCAACGCGGAAATCGCACCCGGCCCCACTGACGGCGAACCGTCCCTCTCGGCGTGAGCCATCATGGCATCGGCATATTCGGGGATCACCGCATCGGGATCGCCCAGCGCCCGGACGCGGCCGTGATCCAGCCACATCACGCGGTCGCCAATCGCCTGAACATCGGTCAGTGAGTGCGACACGAAAATGATCGTGGTCCCGCGCGCCCTCAGTTCGTGAACCTTGCGCATGCAGCGGTGCCGGAAATAGGCGTCGCCCACCGCGAGTGCCTCGTCCACGATCAGCACCTCGGGATCGACGTGAATCGCCACGGCAAAGGCGAGGCGCATCACCATGCCGCTGGAGTAAGTCTTCACGGGCTCATCGATGAAACGGCCGATCTCGGCAAAATCGGCGATCGCCGCGTACCGCGCATCGATTTCGCGATTGGAGAAGCCGAGGATCGAAGCGTTGAGCCAGACGTTATCCCGGCCGCTGAATTCGGGATTGAATCCGGAGCCGAGTTCGAGCAGCGCCGATACGCGCCCGTTCACCGAAACACTGCCGGCATCGGGCTGCATGATGCCGGCCATGATCTGCAGCGTTGTGCTTTTACCGGAGCCGTTTTCTCCGATGATGCAGAAGACTTCGCCGCGCGGCACGGAGAAGCTGACGTCGGTCAGCGCCCGAAAGTCGCGATGATAGCGGCGGCGTCCGAACGTGGCCAGTTCCCGCAGACGGTCCGCGGGGGCATCGTAAATCGGATAGGACTTCGAAACGCTTTCAAACTCAACTGCCTGCACGTGATTTTCAGTTTACCCCGCGCGGGCAAAGCCGCTCTCACGCTGCTGCCGGAGGAAACGCCACGAAACGGTAGCCGACGCCGCGGACCGTCTGCAGGTGGCGCGGCATTGCCGGTTCGTCTTCAATGTAGCGCCGCAGCCGCACAATGAAATTGTCGATGGCGCGCGTGTCCGTATCTTCGTGCAGCCCCCACACCTCTTCCAGCATGGCCTTGCGCGACACGGGGCGGCCCTCGTGTTCCACAAGGTAGCGCAGCAGGTTCATTTCCATGAGGGTCAGCGGGAAGATCTGATCGCGCACGCGGAGTTCCAGCAGGTCGAAATACACCGCTTTATCGCCGAAAACGAAGGGCTCGACATGGTCGCTCTTCGCCGCGGGCGGGTTTGCCGGCGGCGCCTGCGTCTGCTCATGTGCGGCCCGCATCCATTCGCGCCTTCGCAGGAGGCCCTGAATGCGCGCCATCAGGATCGCCAGATCGAAGGGCTTGGTGAGATAGTCGTCGGCACCGGCGGCGAAACCCTGGAGAACGTCTTCCGGCTGCCCCCGCGCGGTCAGAATCAGGGTGGGCACAAACTGTCCGGCCTTGCGCATTTCGGCCACGGTTTCAAAGCCGCTGATGCCGGGCAGCATGACGTCCAGCACCACCATATCCCACACGGTGCCGGGCTCGGTCAGGAGTTTCAGCGCGGCCTCGCCTGTATCCACCACCTGCACTTCGTAGCCCTCCACTTCGAGGTTGAAACGAAGCCCATTGGCCAGATGCTGTTCGTCTTCCACCACCAGAACGCGTGTCATTGTCGTCTTTCGCGATATTATTTCGCGCCGGTTTTGCTGAGGGGAAACTGCAGGATAAACGTACTGCCCAGCCCCGGACCTTCGCTCTCCGCCCAGGCTCTGCCGCTGTGCCGCCGCGCCACGGAGCGAACGATGTAAAGCCCCAGTCCGGTACCCTTTACGCGCGCCGCCTCAGCGCCGCCAACGCGATAGAAGCGCCGGAATATCCGTTTGAGCTCCGGCTTGGCGATGCCTGACCCGGCGTCGCGCACCCGCACGCGCGCGAACCGGCCCTCCTCCGCCCGCGCGGTTACTTCAATCTGCACAGCCTTGCCGGAGAATTTCACCGCGTTGTCGATCAAATTGGCGACAGCTGCCCGCACTTCATCGGCGTCCGCCAGAATCTCCAGAGGCGGCCCCTCCTGATAAACCATTTCTTCGGCCGAAAGCTTATGGAGGAAGCGCGCCCGCACGACGCATTCGGTGACCAGTTCCCGCAGATCCAGATGAGCCAGGTTAGGCTTCCGGCTCGATGATCCGAGCCGTCCGGTCCGCAGGATCTGCTCGATGCTGCCCAGCAGGCGGTCGCAATCGGCCAGGATAATGCCGCAAAACTCCTTGCGCTTGTCGTCCGTTAAAGATCGCGCCTGCAGGGTTTCGGCATAAAGCCGGATCGACGCCACCGGAGTCTTCAGCTCATGCGTCATGGCATTGATGAACGCATCGTGCTGCTCGTTGCGCCGGATTTCACGAACAAGAAACGTGGTGTTCAGCACCACGCCGGCGATGATCACCGCCAGCAGGATGACACCGAGAAACAGCAGGATGCCGGTGCGCCAGTTCAGCAGGACCCATCCCACGTACAGCAGGATGGCGACCGAGATCATCCCTACGCCGAGGGCGATGAAGAACGCGATCGACTTCTTTCTGCCGGTCCCGACCATGCCCCCAGCTTATGACAGTCGCCCGGCATTCAGCGGAACACCGGGCGACCCTGCCGCTTCAGAACGAATAACCAACCCCGATCTGCACCGTGCGGGGCGGATAGAAGTGCGTCCCGCTGAAGGTGGAAAGGAAGTTGTAAAGCGCGACTTTATTCGTCAGATTCGTAATGGTAAAGCGCGCCGAGACCTTTCTGGTGGTTTCGCTGTGAAAGATGTTGTCCGATCCGAGCGCCAGGTCGAACAGATCGCGCGGCTTCACTCGCGCCGGATTGCGGTCGTTGTTGGCCACGGCGGCGGGCGGCAGATTGATCAGGGTGCTGACAGGTGCGCCCGAGCAGCTCCGCAGGGGATTGGCAACGGTTGCGAACACTCCGTTGCACGACAGCCCGATGTCGACCTGCTGATTGGCGGTCAGCAGCAGTGCGTCGGTGGCATTCGGCACGCCGGTGACCACAAGGCCGCTGTCGTAGCGCCAGATGAAATCGGCCCACATGCCGTCCTTGCCGCGCTGGTAGCGCAGATTCACGGTCTGCTGATAAGCCTGATCGTGATCGATACGGAACACGCCGGGCAGATTGGCCGTTCCCTGGAAGATCAGTCCTCCGTTTTCGGGCGGGAAGTAGCGGGCGCGCGTGTGGCCGAAGGTCATGTAGGCCTGCAGCCCGTGAAAGCTCGTCGTACTGAGCCGGCCCGTCAGCCCGTCAACCTTCGAGTTGTGCCAGGCGATCGGGAAGGTGATGGGCGTGTTGAATAGTAAGTCGAAGTCGTACGCGTTGTGGGTGAACTTCCAGAAGTAGTCGCCGTCGAACACGAGGCGCTTCGTGATCTGCTGCTGGAATCCGCCATTAAACTGGTTGCGCGCGCCCGGTTCGAGCGGCACGCTGGCTTTGGCGCCGAACACATTTTCCGCCAGCCCTCCGTTACCGGTGGAACTCGAAAGCAGCAGATTTTCGTTGAACGGCGTCTCCATGGTCCGCGAGTAAGCCGCACGCAGAACGGTGTGCGTTCGGTTCACGAGGTAGGAGAGGCCGAGCCGCGGTTGCGGACCGTTGCGTTTCACGATGCCGTTGTACTGGTCGTCGCGCAGACCGATATTGATCTGGAAGCCGCCGAACGTAATCTGATCGGTCACATAGAATGCGAACTGGCTGACGTTGCCCGCCCCGCGAAACTGAAACAGCGAACCGCGGCGCGTCAGGTCATATGGCACCAACCCCGGCAACAGATTGGGATTGGGAAACGCACGATTGATCGCGCACCCGGCAGTTGTGGTTACGCCGGGCAGGGCCAGCGGATTGCCGCTGGCGTCCAGACACACCGGATTAAAATTCGGATTGGTCAGCCCGAGGCTGAAATTTTCCGCCAGTCGCGTCTGCTGCAACTGCGTGCCGAATTTCAGATTGTGTTTGCCGATCACCGTCGCGTAGTCCGCCCGAACACCGAAGTTCGTCAGAAAGCGCACCTGGCTGATGGTCGCCGGAGTGTCCGCAAAGGGATTGCGGCTGCCGTAATAGTTCACCTGGTCGCGCCGCGTATACGCGTTCACGGTCAGCAGCGACGACATCCCGAACGTATGCTGATAGCCCGGCGCTACATTCCACGTCAGGACGCGCTGTTTCTGATCCTGCGACAGCTGATCGAAATCATTGGGATCCTGAAACCAGTTGCGCGCCAGATAGACATTCAGGTGGACGGCGTCGCGCCCGGTCGGCTGATAGTCAAATCGGTCGAAAATATTCTCGCTGTTGCCTTTATCGTGGATCGGCAAAAATTCGGGCGTGTCCAGAAAATGCCCGGTTCGCAGGCCATTCAGGGCGACAAAATTACCCATCTTCGAGTTCCCCTCGGCAAAGGTGGCACCTTCCGAGTAGCTTCCGAATGTGGCCCAGGAGGCTTCGAAGCTGCCCATCGGGCGGGTCTGCCCCAGGCCCGACTTCGTGGTTGCGTTGACCACCAGGCTGGACTTATCCCCGTACTGCGCATCCGGAGCGCCGGTGATCAGATCCAGATTCTGAATCGCGTTGGCCGGCAACTGCGTGGAAAACACCTTGCTCTGCTGGTCGCTGATCGGCTGACCGTCGATTACGAAACTCACCTGCGCGTGATCGCCCAGCGGATGAAAGAATCCGTTGGCGTCCGCCGCCGTGCCGCCCGTGCTGTTGTTAATGACATCGCTCAACCCGGCCGAAGGATCGGAGGTCGGCAGTTTCGAGAACGCCGCCGAATCGGCGTTGGTGTGAGCTGACGCGCCGGTTGAAATGAGCACCGGGGACTCTGCGACATTGACGCTGGTCGTAACCTGTTCCATCGAAAGCGAGACATTTTCGGTGATCGGAACGCTGTTCTGGATGTCCACCTGTTTGCTGACGTGGGCGAAATCGGGGGCCGTCACATCCAGTTCGTAACGGTTGAACGGAATGTTCGTGAGGCGGAAGGCGCCTTCGGGATCCGCAGTGACCTTTTGCTCGTACCCTGTGACCGCGTTTCGCAGCGTCGCCGTCGCACCCGGGATCATGGCGCCGGACGGGTCGATCACGTTCCCGATGATCGTACCGCCGCTGATCGATTGTGCGGCAGCCGGACCAACGAGCGCGCCTCCGGCCCACGCACCCAGCAAAACGAGGCTGAGCACCACATGCTTTTTCGTCATAGATTTGCGTCTCCCATAGACTCGCAGAGGGAGAAGCAACCTGACTGCCGTTATTACGAGGATGTCGTAACTCGAACAAACTGCTGCAAAATCGCGTCCCGAGGGAATCACGATCCGCGCACGCGCACGCCAACTGCGTCATTTGGCGCAATGAATCCTGGCACCCCCTGAAGCGGCGTATGCAAAAGAAAAGAGCCTCGCTGCATCCGCACCGCGAACGTGGCTGGATGCGAGCGAGGCTCCTGGGTTCAGCTTGACCCGGAGGCTTCAGCTACAGGATTCCGACTAGGCGGCGCGCCGCTGTACCGCGATCTCGCTGTCGAGTTTCGCCACCTTCAGATCCCAGGCCAGCCCGAAGAACTTCAGGATGTTGACCAGATACCAGGAGTGGTCCAACTCGTACCAGGCAAGGCCGTGGCGGATCGAGGTCGGGTGGGCATGGTGGTTGTTGTGCCAGCCTTCGCCGAACGTCACCATCGCCACCCACCAGTTGTTGCGCGACGTATCGGTCGTTTCAAAACGGCGCGGACCCCAGACGTGCGCGGCGGAGTTCACCATCCAGGTGAAGTGCAGACCAATCGTGACGCGCAGGAAGATTCCCCACAGCACCATGGAAAAGCCGCCGGTGATCCACAGGATGATGCCCAGCACCACGGTGGGAACCCAGTGATAACTATTCAGGATGTAGTAGAACCGGTGCTTGGCAAGGTCCGGCGCATACTTGGCCATCAGCGGCGTGTTGTTGTGGTTCCCTTCGCCGAACAGGATCCAGCCGCAATGCGCCCACATGATGCCTTCCCGCGGCGAGTGAGGATCGCCCGGCTGGTCCGATTTCGCATGGTGAATCCGGTGCATCCCGACCCAGAACAGCGGTCCGCCTTCGAGCGACATGGCACCGCACAACCCGAAGAAGTATTCCAGCCAGAGCGGGCACTTATAGCCGCGATGCGTATGCAGCCGGTGGTAGCCCATGCTGATTCCAAGGCCAATCGTGATGTAGAAAAGGGCTACGGCAACGGCCAGATTGCGCCAGCTGAAATTAAACAGCGCGGCAATGGCGCCGGCGTGAAAAATGAGCAAGACAACGACTGTGTTCCAGTTCAGTTTCTTGACGCGGGTGGGGAAGCTCAGGACATCTGCTTCTGCGGGGGTGCTTGTGATAGCCATGCAATTGCAGACTATCAGGCATTTGACGGGGCGTTTGTAAGAATTCTGTCGTTTCGCCCGAGCGGGGCCGGCCGGTCCGGATCGAGGCGGCTTTGGCAGGGCAAAAGCTAACTTTGGATGGCGTGGCGAGGGGCAAATGCCACGCCATCCGAGCTGGAGAGATGGTGAATCTACCGGGCGCCGATCAATCCGCGCCCGTCCCGGCAATTATCGGGTGATCGTGCCGCAGGCGATCCGGTTGCCGGCGTTGCCGGTCGGATCTGTCTTCAGATCATCGGCCTTTTCGTGAATCATCAGCGCCGTGCCACCATTCGTGAAAAGCGAATTCGGGCCGTCGGCGAGAGTCACATCCGAATTCATCACGTTCAGTTTCGCGGTGCCGTTTGCCTTCACCGTGAAATTCGGCATATCTCCGGCATGGTGGCCTTCCGGATTTTCCAGCCCGTGCTTTTTCGTGCCGGGATTGAAATGGCCGCCCGCCGTCGTGAACGCCGGGGCTTCGCATTTCGCCACGGCGTGGACGTGAACCGCGTGGTCGCCGGGCGGCAGACCCTTCAGGTTGAGTGCGATCCGGACGCCTTTACCGCCGGGGCCGTCGGTAATCTTCGCCGTGCCGACATCCTTGCCCATGCCGTCTTTCAGCGAAACCGTTACGGGCTTATTGGCCGCAAATGCCGCCGTGCCGAGGAGTCCGGCCAGTGCCAGGACTGCAAATCTTTTCATTGGTAAAGCCTCCATATCTACAAATGTCTCATGTTCGATGAGATTCCCTGCCCAAAGGGTGCACAAAATGATACACGAATCGAGCGCTTAGTATCCGGCCTGTTTGTCCACGATGTTCTTCAACGGCTCGCCGCGCTTCCAGCGCCCGAACTGCCCGGCGAAGAAGCGCACCGCGTCGTCGAGCCAGTCGCGCGTATTGTCGGCGCAATGCGGTGAGAGGAAGACGTTGTCCATGCCCCACAAGGGACTATCCGACGGCAGCGGCTCGGCTTCGAACACGTCGAGCCACGCGCCGGCAATTTGCTTGTTCCGCAGCGCTTCGATCATCGCCGCCTCGTTGATCACCGGACCGCGCCCCACGTTCATGATGATGGCGGTCGGCTTCATCGCCGCGAATTCCGCCGGACCCATCAGGCCTTCGGTGTCCGGCGTCAGCGGTGCGGTGACCGCCACGTAGTCGCATTCCGCAAGCATGGCGTGGAGTTCGGCCGAGCCGTAAATACGATCCACGTCCTCGTCGCCGGCCCGCGCTGCGGTATTGCGGCGCAGCGCGAGCACCCGCATGCCGAATGCCTTCGCTCGCCGGGCAACGGCGCGGCCAATGTCTCCATGGCCCACGATCCCGATAGTTTCACTGCGCGCCTCCCGGACGTCGAACACGTCCCAGCGGCGCTCCGCCTTCGCGCGCCACATGCGCGGCACGTCTTTGGCGAAATAGAGGACGCCGAGCATGACGAATTCGCCGAGCGACTGACTGAATACGCCCTTGCCATTGGTCAAAGGGATCGGGCTTTCGATGAGTTCGGGAAACAAAACCCGGTCGAGGCCGGCAAAGCGGACGTGAATCCACTCCAGCAGCGGGGCGGCCTTCATCACGGATGCGACATCTTCCGGAGATCCCGACCACACGAACAGAACACGGCCAGCCGCCAGATCGGCGGCTCGGAATCCGGCCGCGTTGGCGGCGCTCGCGACCCGGACCTCCGGCCCGAGTTGCTCCGGCAGCATTTCCCGCTGCCGATCCGTCGGCGTACCCATCACAAGCACAGTAATTTGCGTCATCAACAAGGAAGCTACCACGACGGGCGACCGTTGCGCCAAGCCGGGCGGCTTGCTCCGCGCATCGACCCAGGGGACACTAAAAGTGCAACATGCCTGAATCCTGCACCTGCGGAGCCACCTTAGTCGAGAACGCCCGATTTTGCCATCGCTGTGGCAAGGATCAGCGCCAGCCCGAAGCACCGGCGATGGAACTTGCCGACCAGCCGGACGTCGTGGCACCGTCCGCTTCCGCGCCGGACCCGATTGCCGGCGCCGCGCCACGCATGCCCCTGCCGGTCAGCTTCGCCAATCCGGTCGCGCTTCGCATTGCGTTTCTGATGTCTCTCGCGCTGATGGTGCTGGAAATGATCCCCGGGCTCAACCTGTTGTTCGTGGTCTGGTGGCTCGGAGCGGGCTTCGGCGCGGTATTGCTCTACCGGCGGCTGACCGGCTTGGTGCTCAGCGTTCGCGCGGGCGCGCGCCTCGGGTCGATTACCGGCATCCTGACGTTTGTCAGCATGGCCGTGATCTTCGCTCTCACCATGGTCTTCATGGGCAACGATCTGTTTCAACAGATGGTGAAGCAGGATCCGCAGATGTCGGAAGTGATCAACAACCCGCCGGCCATGGCAGCGCTTTTTCTGCTGGTACTGGCCATTATCTTCGGGATGGTTGTGGGGACCTGTGCGGCAGGCGGAGCTCTGGGCGCACGATTTGCGGGACGCGACTCCGGCAGCCGCCTGACTTAACCGGCCAACGGGCTGGCCGTCACGCCAGAACGGGTCTCCAGCAGGCGCTCGTAGGAGTTCATGGCGTCGCGCGCAATAGAGTCCCAGCCGAAACCGCGTTCCGCCGTGAGTCTTGCATCGGCGGCGATGCGGCTTCTGAGTCCCTCGTCTCGCAGCAGCGCGTTTAGCGCAAGCGCGAAATCTTCGCCGAGGTCGGCCACAAGGAGATCGTGGCCATCGGCCAGCTCCAGCCCCTGGCAGCCCACCGGAGTACTCACAATAGCGCGACCGCAGGCCATCGCCTCCATCACTTTGATATTGGTGCCCGCCGACACCGGCAGCGGGATCGCCACAACATCGGCACCGCGGTAAGCCGGCCGCACGTCGGTAACGAAGCCTTCCATCCGGATACGCGGGTCGGGCCGCAAGAGGTGCGACTTTTGCGCCAGTTCGGCAGCGCGCTCATGCGCCGGGCCGGCGATCACGTGCAGAACGGCATCCGGAAATTCGCGCCATATGCCCGGCATGATGTCGTCACGCAGGGCTTCGTAAGCCATCAGATTCGGCAAATGGCGGAAGGAACCGACAAAGAGGATCACCTTCTCGTCACCGCACTTCGGCTCGGGCTGGTAGCGCCGCAGATCCACGCCGTTCGGGACGACGGTAACACCCGCGGCGGCGGCGCCGTAGCGTATCGCTTCATAGCCGTCGTTTACCGACATGGTCCACACTGCGTTGGAACATTGCAGCGCCTCGCGCTCGAATTCAAGCCAGCGCTCATACTCGGCCCGGGTTTTCGCATCGCGGCGCGTATCGGCCAGCTGGCGATGGAGAGTAAACGTAATATCGTGCTCCACCAGCAGCACGGGAACTGCGCCGGTGTGATCGCGGTACTCCGCCATCTGCGTATATTCAAGCTGCACCAGATCGACGCGGCGCTCAAGACAAAAACTGCGGATCAGATCCGCCATCGCACTGTTGCGGTATTCGGCGACCTGCGCCGGCACGGCGGGATCCGGCTTCTTCTCGTCGGCATCGACGACGTAAACTTCGCGGAAAACTTCGTGCAGCTTGCCGTACTCGACCGTTTCCCCGTTTTCGCGAAAGCAGGCGAGGATGAAGTCGACGTCATCGCGCAGTTCGCGGCACAGATTGTAGATGCGCACCGCGCCGCCGTGCGAAAGCGGCCACGGCAGGTACGGCGAAACAACCAGAACGCGCGGCTTGCCGGTGCCGGCGCATGCCAGCGCGGGCATCGAAGCCACATTGCCTCGTCCGCGCGCAGGATGGACGGCGCCGAGCGCACTGAGCTCGGGCGAAAGCGCCAACCGGGCCGCAAACTCGGAATCTTCGAGCACCATGGCAGACTCATCGCTGACTTCCCCGCCCGCCCCGGCGCGGTGCGTGACCAGCGAAAGCAGGCCGGCAGCGGCCGCCTTCCAGAACAGCGTCAGAAACGCTCCGCCGGATGTCAGCGCGCGAGGGCATCCCAGCGCCAGGAACGCGTCCCGCCGAATGACCAGCAGGCTCGACCAGGGGGCGAAGACCTGCACGACCTCCCCGTCCTGAAGTTTTCGGAACGGGTGCCTCGTGAGCACGCGCTGGCGCCAGTGCGAAAAAGCGATCTGCTTCGCGACGGCAAAGGCATTCGCGGAACGTGCCAGTTCAATGAACGGTGCCGCGTCTGCCGCTTCGCCCCGGTAACGGAAAACCACGTAGTCGGCATCCGATTGACGAAGCGTTTCGAGCACACGGCGTCGGGGCCATCCGCGGCCATCGAGGGCTACCTCGACGGACGAAACGCCCGCGCGCCCCATCTCCACAGCGAGGTGCCGTTCACCCTTCTGGCGCCGTACTATGGCCCTCGCGAGCGGTGCGGTTCCGCCAACCAGCACAGCGAGTACCGCGAGCATGACCTCGACGCAGTAATTCACGGCAGCGTCAGTGGAATCCTTTAGGATTGTGCCTATCTGGCGACGCAACAGCGGCAACGCGCGTATCCAGTCGCTGGTTCGCCTCCCAACACCGACCGCTCCATCCCGCAGGCGTCGCCCGATGTGGCGGACCGCATGCGCGGAAAATGCCGAAAAGAAGTCCCCGACTTCGTTCTGCACCAACACACGGCACGGTAAGCGAAAGAAAGGCACGAGCCTGAACTTCGCCGAGCCGCCCGATGCAGTCCACGCGACAACGGAAAGTGCCGGCCATACAGTTCGCAGGTCATCCGTCAGATGCGCGGCGGCACCACCGGAAACGAACCGTTCGCAACCTTCCACGGGCTCGGCGTTCTCCTCGCACCATGCCCACAGCGGAAGTTCAGGAGAACTGGCGAGGACGTGGCGGGCGGAGCGCTCCACCTCCTCGCGTGTCGCGCCAAGTATGGCAATCACGCGCGGACGGTCGCCGCCGATCATACGGCGGATTGCGGCCTTCACGGGAGCACCTCCAGCGCAAGCGCCTGTCCAAGCACAGCGCTGCCCGGCACGGCGTTGCCCTGCGCTTTTTGTGTCATTTCCTTTGCCGCCAGATAGGAAATTTTGACATGCCACGGCTTCGTCTGCGCACCGCAGGAGAGCGTGGCTTCGGGCTTGACCTCGAACCGGCGAGTATCCGGCACCAGCAGCGTGACCAGCTTGCCCTGCACATCTTTGAGCGTCAGGGTCAGTTTTGTCCCGCCACATTCCACGCGCGTCAGTGTCCCTTCGAGCACCGGTGACCGCTCTGCCAGCGCCGCGTCCGTCTCGTCGTAATTCACGATATTGGACGCTTCCTCCTTCGAAAGCGGATTCGTATTGAAGCGCGCTTCAAGGCGAGCCACTTCGCTGCGCGCGTCTTGCTTCAGCCGCGCGATTTCCGCGGCCTTCTCTTCGGCGATGCGGCGCCGTTCCACGTCTTCCGCCTCAAGCCGCTGGGTCTCGATGCGGCTGCGATGTCCCAGATACTCGTCGCGCAGCGCGTCGGTGGGCGCTGCCTGCGCTGCCGCGGACCACGCCCGGCCCGCCTCGGCAAACTGCTGACGATCCAGACATAGTTGCGCGTAGCGTGCCAGCCACTCATGCTGACGCGGCGCAAGCTCCGTGGCCTGCTTCCATTCGGCGGCGCGGCGGCCGGGGTCGGTGAGCTTTTCGCCAAACACCCAGTGGGCGAGCGCGTACTTCGGGTTCGCCGTGAGCGCTTCGCGCAGCATGTCGACGGCTGTATCGGCGTCCGGTTCATGCTCCGCGCTGGCGGTCAGCATCACAAAGTTTTTTGAGCCGGCCTCTCTCGCAGCATCCACGTAGCGGCCCGCTATTGCGTAATTTCCGACCCGGAGCGAGAGCGTCGCAAGCCCCTCGTTACTGGCCGCGATCTGCTTTCCGGATTTAAGAAGCCCCTGGTAAACAGCAGCCGATGCCGGAGTCAGAAGGTCTGCCCGGGCCAGTGCGCCTTCGTCCGAAGTCATTGCGGTTGAGTAAATGTCGCGATCCGGATTCAGCGCACGATTCGGCGCGGCGGAGGTGCCGAACACACCGGCGGCGAAGTAACGGTCCGTGTCGGCGGCGAACTGCGCATCCTCATCGCCAAATGCATTGCGGGCGGCGGCCTTACTGTCCATGCCTGCCGCGAGATTGTGCAGATAGATCTTTGCCCGCGCGGAAAGTTCGGGCTGCGTAAGGATGCGGTGCAGCAATGCCCATTCGCGGGTCCGCTCGGCGGGCGGCGGCGGCGCGCCCCACGTCACATGAATGTTGCTGACCTGGATGGTGCTGAAAAAGGTCTCAACGGCCTGTTCGATCGGTGCCGGCATACGGGAAAAGTTTGCAGCCAGCAGGATTCGCGTAAGGCCGCGCAGCAATTCCGACGTCAGCCGGCCCTCCGGGGTTGCGCAAACCATGAGCCGCTCGCGGCCCTCGCGAAGCAAGGGTGCCGGACACTGAGCAGCAAGTTCTTTCTGATCCTTAAAAACAATGATGAGTAGTGACGAATCGAGATGCAGCTCAGGTTGACCCAGCGCGGTCCCCAGGGCAAAGCTGAACTGAGCAAACTGGTTCAGCGCCTCGACCGCAGGACGACGGCCATCGTCACTGACGGCTTCGAACGGCCCCAGTTTCGCTTTGATCCAGCGCGGTTCTGCCGTCGCGGGAGTCGGACCCAGCGCGGCGCACATGGCCAATGTATAAGCAGCAAGACGCATCCGGAAAGCCCAACCGACGGAACGCCGTCTGGCCGTCCCTCGACTTCGTTGCTCTGTCTAATGTACCTCTATTCCAGGTGCGCCGGGGGGGCAATTCTGTCATATTCCCGGACCCCGCAGATCTGGTACTCCGGATGGCGCTGCCGAACATTTGGAGCGGTCACAACAGGCAGCAGTTTTTTGAAATTTCCTTACGTTATTGGAAACATTAGGGAAAACAGGTGCGAAATGGCCCGCATGCTCCCCCCTGCGGGTCGTTTCCGCCGCGCCGGGATGCCTATAATGAGGCCAGCCATGACAGATCGCCTGAAGAATCTGAGCGGAACGAAGTCCCGGAAGCCGGTCGACGCATCGCAGGACCTGACTTCCATCCTTTCGTCCAAAGTTGTTGGGCAACCGAATGTCATCAATGTCATCGTTCCGTACATAGAAATGTTCCAGGCCGGCCTTGCGCCGGACAACCGGCCGGCGGGCGTTTTCCTGCTGCTCGGACCCACCGGAACAGGCAAGACCCGCACCGTGGAAGCGATCGCCGAAGCGCTGCACGGGAGCGCGAAGAACATCGTAAAGGTGGACTGCGGGGAATTCCAGATGGAGCACGAAGTGGCGAAGCTCATCGGCGCGCCCCCCGGCTACCTGGGGCACCGGGAAACCACGCCCATGCTGACGCAGCAGAAGCTGACAGCGGTAACGAGCGATCAATCGGCGCTTTCTCTGGTGCTGTTCGATGAAATCGAAAAGGCGGCCCCTTCGCTGACGCGACTGCTGCTCGGCGTGCTGGACCGGGGCGTCCTGCGGCTCGGCGACAACACGACGGTAAATTTCGACAAGAGCCTGGTGTTCCTCACCAGCAACCTGGGCGCGAAAGAGATGATGCGCGAAATCTCGCCGGAATTCGGATTTCAGTCGGCCACGCCCGGCAAGGCGGCGGAGGATCTGACGCAGAAGCTGCAGGGCATTGCGCTGATGTCGGTGCGGAAAAAGTTTTCGCCGGAATTCGTCAACCGCATCGATCATGTCATTACCTACCAGCCGCTCGACGCGCAATCGTTCGCCGCCATTACCGATCACGAAATCGACCATCTGCAGAATCACGTCAATTCCCGGCTCGGCGGCCGCTGCTTTACGGTCGAAGTGCCGTTTGAAACACGGCAGTGGCTCATCGAGCATGGCACCAGCCCCGAGTACGGCGCGCGGGAACTGAAGCGCACCATCCACAAGTACCTCACACAGCCGCTGGCCACGCTGGTGGCGAAAAATCAGATCGAACCGGGATCGCGCGCGCGGGCGGACGTCACGCCCGATGGCTTGAAATTAATCTGGCGGGTGGTCTCGCAGGGTGAGGAGACTGCTCCATCCCACCCGACCGTGCTGCTGGTGGACGATAACCGCGACCTGCTGCAGTTTCTGGAACGGCTGATGGCGGAATCCGGCTGGGAGCTGATCGCCGCCGAGAACGCCGCGGAGGCGCGAAAACTGGCCGCAAAGCGCAAACCGAATGCGGCGCTGCTCGACTACATGCTTCCCGATGGCAATGGCGTGGAACTGGCCCAGCAACTGCGGCAGAAATTGCCGGCGATCGAAGTAATTCTGATGACGGGGTCGGTGCTGGGGCCGGAGGAAGAGGCGATCTGCGAGGAGTACGATTTTCCGGTACTGCGGAAGCCGTTTCTTGCTTCCGATGTGATGAATCAAATACGGGCGCGGCTCGCCTCGAAGACGAACCGCGCCCGGTAAATCTTACTTCACTTTCAGGTAGTGGGACTGATCGCGTTCGTTCTCGCAGATGTTCTCGATCATTTCCGTGTCGGCGTTCATACGGAACTGAATCGTAGCGGTGAACGGCTTCGTGTAGTATTTCGGATCATCGACCGTCAGGTCAATCTTCAGATGACCGAAATCGGTACGCGTGAAACGCTCCGTTGCGTGCAGCCCTTCCGAATGCGGGTGGCCGTAGTTGTCGAGCCAGGTCTGGTCGTTGAAACCGACGGTGTCGACCACGAACGTGTCGCCATCCCACTTGCCCACCGAGTAACCGAACCAGGCAGGGTTCTGATCCTTCGGCAGCGACCGGCCATCGGTGAAGATCTGGCGGTAGTGGTTGAATTCTTCGTACAGGATCGCCGTCATGCCGGGAGTCTGAACGATCTTGTAGTTCATAGGGATCAGCATGGCATCGGGAATCCCGTGCGGCATGCACCAGTTGGTGGGACGCTCGACGCCGAACGTATCCAGACGATGCTGATAGAGGGCCTTGCCTTCCGCATTCAGCGGGATCGTCTGTCCCTCCGGCAGATAGTTATTGAGATCATACGAGGGATTTTCCCCGGCTTTGTCGGCGCCGCCTCGTGCAGGCCGGCTGCTCGACCAGATGCCGGAAAGATCCGGGTGACCATCGGCGAGGCGCGGCGTGGGGGCCGTCAGGTTGGGCTTTCCATCCGGGGTTCGCGGAGTGCCGGGAACCGTCACGTGGAACCACTGGGCTCCTGCGGCGGATGTCATCAAAACGGCTAAAAATAAACTTCTCAATACCATCATCGGCTCCTTGTTATCCGGCGAAAGATTATCCGGTTAAAAAACCAAAGATCTCCCC
The DNA here is from genome assembly GCA_903828455.1 of uncultured Acidobacteriia bacterium. Taxonomy (GTDB): domain Bacteria; phylum Acidobacteriota; class Terriglobia; order Bryobacterales; family Bryobacteraceae; genus BOG-234. The sequence goes on from CAIKMJ010000002.1 coordinate 42,587, forward strand.
GGCGACACTTGCGGGCCGCCCAAACGTGGCAGACCCTGGTTCGCGCAACGCGCAAACATCACAATTAGATCATACATAGATTACCAGCGGCGGACATTCACGATATGTAAGCTTCTGCCGCAAAACGCGGTCACACCCGCTCGGCTTGCAGGATTATGATGCCAGCTGCCATCCGCGTCCCGCCTACACCCGCGTAACTGCCCGCCAAAATGCATATTTCACTGGGAAAACCACCAGTTTCGGCGCTCAGCCGGCAGCTCACTCCGGAACCGTTTCATTTCTCCGGACTCCAAACATTGACGATTCGATGAACGGCACGCTAGGATAGTTGTGCGGGGTGGAGCAGTCTGGTAGCTCGTTGGGCTCATAACCCAAAGGTCGAAGGTTCAAATCCTTCCCCCGCAACCAATCCCTTCCAAGTACATCCAAAACTTCCCCCGGCCCGGACTCTGTTTGCGCGGTCCGCGGCAGTCCCTTTGTCAGTAGAAGGTCAGCGTTTCAATCCCGGTCCCGGCGTGAAAACTGTTGACGACCTTCCACTGGGCCAGATCGACCACTGAGACCGTGCCGTCGCCGTGATTCCCCACCAGCAGAGTCTTACCATCCGGCGAAAATGCGAAACCCATGGGCGCCGAGCCGACCTTCACAACTTTCTGCTCGCCGTGGAGATTGGAAGCGGGAATCAGATTTATCAGGTCGCCGCGAATCGTCATGGTGAGAATCGCGCTCCCGTCGAGCGTGTACCTCACCTTGTAGGCGCTGGCCGTATTGTCCCGGAGCGTCACGCGGTCGATCACGGTGTCGGTCGCCGGATCGATTACGATCATTTCCGGCGCGCTTGAATCCATCACCACAACGCGCTTGCCGTCCGGCGAAACCGCGATGCCTTCTGAGCCTCCGGGCACGGAAACGCGGGCAACGATCTTATGCGTCTTCAGGTCGATCACCGTGACGTACGGCTTATCTTTCTTGTTGGTGACGTACAGTTTGCTGCCGTCCGGCAGAATGCCCATCCAGTGACCGGTGCCTTCGTTGTCGATGGCGTCGACGACCTTGCGCGAGCGTGGATCGACCACCAGAACCTTACGGCTGATATCACAGGTGACGTAAATCATGCCGGCGGGATCGATCTGAATTCCGTGCGGCGCCACGTAAGGCGAAAGATCGATGGTGCCCGCTAGCTTCTTTGCGGTCATATCGATCACTGCCAGTTCGTGGCCGGGGCTCGGATTGCGCCCATAAACGCCGTCGCCGTAGATCGTGACCCAGGCAGTCTTGTGATCGGCGGAGAGCGCGAAGTCATGCGGATTCCTGCCCGTTTCGAAACTGGCGATCTCTTTCCAGGTCGCCGGATCGAAAAACCGCACGTGCGCGCCGAGCTTATCGACCATCATCACGCCCGCCGCGCCGGTGGGATTGTTGAGATCGACCGTCACCGCCAGCAGCGCGCCCGCAAGACACAGGACTGACACGGCGATCAGGAGCAGATTACGGTGACGATTGGACATGCCTGCCATGGTACTCCGGATTCAAGCAAAAAAACGGGCGTGTCGTCGCCGGCAAAAAACAGACCGCACCGGTTGCCCGATGCGGTCTGCCCTGCGATGAATTTTCGGCTGCCGGATTCTCAGAAACCGATTCTGAGGCCGAACTGAATCTGCCGGCTGGTCCCGATAATGTTTGTGACCCGGCCGAAGTTCGGGTTGGGCGTACCGGCGCCTAGGCCATTGGTCCAAATGCTGTTGCCCGGTTGAGCCCAGTTGGGATGGTTCGGCAGATTGTAAAACTCGGCACGGAACTGCACGTTGGCGACTTCCGAAATCTTCTTCACCGGGAAGGTTCTCAGCAGCGCGCCGTCGAGCGTGGAAAGACCGGGACCCCGCACCGTGTCTCGACCGAGGTTACCGATCGTTCCAACGGATTGCAACGAATAGGCGGCAGGATTCAGGTACTGGTTCGGGCCGCCGAAAACGAGCGGACCGCTGAAGTTCGCCACGGCGTTGGGCCGGACGTCCGCCTGCCCGCCCAGTCCGGAACGGTCGAAGCCCGTCATGATGTCAATGGGGGCGCCGGTCGTGCGGGTATAGATGCCGGTGAGTCTCCATCCCTGCAGCAGCATACCGTGGCCGGGCAGTTCGTAGATTCCGCTGATACGGACGGCCTGCTTGCGATCGAAGGCCGAAAGTCCGTAGTCGGCATTGGCGTTGTACGGATTGGTCGGGAAGTTGGCCGCATTCGGACCCGCTTCCGCGCCCTGACCGGCCGAGCCGTTGTCCAGCGACTTGGAGTACGTGTACGAAATCTGCGTCTGCCAGCGGTTGGCGAAACGGCGGTTCAGGCTCATGATCAGGCCGTTGTAATTCGAATTGCCGACCGTGTTGCGCTTCACCATACCGGCAAAATTCGCATTCAGACGGACGTTCGGCGTTACTGTTCCCGGCTGCGGCGGAGGTCCGGGTGCGCCCGGCGTGGCGACCGCGGGGGTAGCCCAGGCGCCGTTAATCAACTGCGGCGTATTGTAGTCGCGCGCCAGCAGAAGGTGCTGGTTCGAGGAACCCGAGTATCCAACGGTAAGAATCATCCCGCGGCTCAGATCGCGCTGCACGTTCATGTTGTATTGGTACGTAGTGGGCGTGCGGTTGGCATAGTAGAACATGCCCTGCGCTTCGGAAGGCAGCGGGGCAACCGGACCTGTCCCGACAAACGGATTGGGGAAGCTGGGATTGTTGGCACTGCCGCTGACGAAGGGCGGAGAAGTCCAGTACGCAGGCATATAGTCCTTGGCCTGCAGCATCTGGTAGAACATCCCGAAGCCGCCGCGGATGGAGGTTTTGGCGTTATCGAACGGCGAGTAGGCAAAGCCGATGCGCGGCGCCCAGTTCCGGTTCGTGATATTGCTGCTGAACACGTTCGGCACCTTTTGGTAAGCCTTATCCGTGATGGCGCCGTTGGCGAAGCCCGTAATGTTGCTCAACAGATTATTGACTTCGCTCGGATTCGAGTTCCAGTCGTAACGCAGCCCGATGTTGAGCGTCAGATGCCGGTTGACCTTCCATTCGTCCTGAATGTAGGGAGTGAATGCCCAGCTGCGAACACCGCGTTCGGCATCGGTCTGCCCAGGCAGCGGGATCGTGACCGAGTTGGGCGCACCGGTGAGAAGCCCAAGCACGCTCGCGAACGTGTAGGTTCCGCCAAGAGCACCGGCGGTGGTTTCGTTGTCGTCGATGCGGTCCAGCGTGGCGCCGATGCGAAGGCTGTGAGAGCCGTGGGTCATGATGATGTCGTCACCCTCGGTAAAGTGGGTCGGGACGAGCCAGTTCGGCACCATGCCGCCGATACCGAGCGTCGTCGCGCCCATGCCCATGCCCAGCGCTACGCGGCCGTTCGGCTGATTGGGCGCAAAGTTCAGGATCGAGAGATTCGGGTTCTGCTGCGTTTGTGTTTCCGTGGGCCGCGAGAGGGCGACACGGAACAGGTTGACCAGGTTCGGCGAGAAGATGTGACGCTCTTCGATCGTCGCGAAATTATTCAGCGTCGTATCCAGTTCCACGAAAGGACCGAAGTTGGCCGGCGAGACGTTGGTCGCATTGTCAAAGATATAGCGGGCGAAAATCGTATCGCTCGACGAAATCGTGTAGTCAAAACGGCCGAGGAAGTAGTTTTCGTGCGTGATCGGGGTAACGACCTCGGTCAGATTGCCGGTACCGCTCGGCGAAGCCGGTACGACTGGAAAGTAAGCGAGAATCGGTGCAATGGAGGAGGCTACTCCGACATTCGCCAGACCGTTGGAGCACGGATAGCTGGGTCCCGCCACGGTGCACGGCAACAGGCCCTGGTGAGCGTTGGCGTCGGGCAGTCCCTGGACGACGGTCGAATTGCCCGTGGCCGAACGCACGCCTTCATAGTTCGCATAGAAGAACGCCTTGTCCTTCTTAATCGGACCGCCGATGCTGCCACCGAACTGATTACGGCGGAATGCAGGGGGATGCGCCGTCGTTTTGCCCGGCAGGATTGTGGTGTCGAACGGGCTGCGCGCATCCAGTGCGCTGTTGCGGAGAAATTCAAAAACGGAGCCGTGGAAACTGTTCGTGCCGGACTTGCTGGAAGCGTTCAGCGCGCCGCCGTTGCCGCCGAACTGGGCGCTGTAGGTGCTGGTCAGCGTCTGGAACTGCGAGATGGCTTCGAGCCCGAGTGACGAGCCCGTCGCAGCCGAGCCGGTGGAATGGCCCCAGAACCCGACAATGCTCTCGTTATCCAGCATCATCGACTGGCCGAGCGGGCGCGAACCGGAAACGGAATAGTTATCCGACTTGCCATAGAACGGGCCGCCCGTGTTCGGGATCGTGATGACGCCAGGGGCAAGGCTCATCAACTGTTCGAAGTTGCGCCCGTTGAGCGGAAGATCTACCATCTGCTGCTGCTCCACCAGCGTTGCGATGGCGGTTGAGGTCGTTTCGACCTGCGAAACCTGTTCATCCACGGTGATGGTCTGCTGCGCCTGGCCCACTTTCAGAGAAATGTCCACGATGGCTTCACTGCCGACGGTGATCGTCACACCCTTGCGAAGCACGGTCTGAAAACCTGCGTGGCTGGCGTTAATTTCGTAGCTGCCAACGAGCAATTCGGGCGCCCGGTAACGACCGGCGGTATCGGAAGTTGCGGTGGACACGATGTCCGTATCGACGTTTTTTACTTCCAGCTTTACGCCCGGGACGGCTGCGCCCGAAGCGTCCGTTACCGTGCCGGAGATCGTGGCCGTGGATTGCGCCGACAAGATCCCGGCACCCAACAACCCCAGCAGCGCGACTGTTCCAACGAGTCGCCGCGGGCCCGAAAGATTTCCGTTCAAAATTCGCATCTAAACCCCTTTTTTGCGCATGGTGAGATTGCGCTGTGTGCAAGTCTATTACAAATCCACGCACTTGTGACTTCAGAATTGTAAAGCGGCGGGGCTAAGTGTTAAGCAGGCGTTAATGCGGCTGTGCAGGTACTAACACAGCGTCTTCGGGCAGCTCAAAACTGAATGGCGGGAGAGGAAGATTTGGGCGCAACCCAAACCTGACTGGGACGGTACGACACGACGAGGACGGTCTGAAACTCTTCGGGAAACTGAATTTTTACCGTGGCGATCTCATCCCGAGCCACGGCGTCGGCGTGGATCTCGACCGGATCGCCATGTCCGTTGGGATCGACCATAGCCTGCATGATGCGGCGTTGCAGCAGCGACTGCACCTGGCTCGCGTCCGGCCAGTTCCAGTTCGTCAACGGAAGCTCCTTGCCGTCCGCCAGAGTCAACCGGATGCCGGACTGAAACTTCGTCTGCGCGCGCTGCAATTCTTTCTGGAAGGCATCCGGCTTCATCGCCGAATACATCACAAGAAACTCAGCCGGCGGCCGCTGCGGAGCAAGAGCAAGGCGGAGCGCTTCTTCGTAAGTGACGTAGAGCGTCACGGTCAGGTGCCGACTGTCGCGCAATACGAGCGAGGCACGGTTCTCCTGCAGATCGTGCGCTCCGCCGGTATGCGCGAAGGCAAGCACCAGCAGAGCAGCAGCGATCGCTTTGACCGGGAAAGGCGATGTCTTCATTCGCTCGACTGAAACCGATCTCCGTCCGTGTACTTACCTGCAATAAGCTATCGACGGCTGCGTGGTCGCACCGGCGCTGTTCTGGAACTGGAAGTTCCAGCAGGCCGTCTTGTTCGCATTTTGCTTCTGCGCCAGAAGCGCGGCGAGCGCGCTGCCGGTCACCTGGGCATAGCGTATCTGATACGTTCCGGGAGAATTCGGATAACTGTCAGATCCGATTTCGTTGGTGGTGAACGGATTCGCCGCCGTGAACTGGAGCACCTGGTAGCCATCGGAGGCTGTGGTCAGGGTCATGTTCGAATCGGTGAACGGCGTAACGGGCGGCTGGCGGAAAGGCGCGTACTTCGGTGTGCAGGTATTGTCACCCGGGCCGCAGGTAGCATTCGGCAGGTCCGGACTGGCCACGCCACTCATACAGTTGTTCGTAATGTAAGGGAACACGCTGATGACGTGATAGGCGTACGTGTAGGGGTAGCCGTTGGGAACCTGCGCGCCGCTGATTGCGCTGCCGCCGCAGGCGTCCCTGGTGGGCGTACTGCCATCTGCATTATTGAAGCCAAAGATTGCATAGCCGTCCAGCATCCAGCCCACAGGATTGGCGTTCCAGTAGTTCGGATTCGATTGCTCCGCCATCAGACATACCGGCGCGGCATGGTAGTGGTAATCGTCGGAACGGCCGGCGTGACCGTTGCAGGAGTCCAGCTGACCCTCTGCTTTCGTGTCGCCGCTCGTCGCCGTGCAGTTGCCGGTTTGAACGCACGGGTTAAAGATCGGCAGTCCGTTGATGGCAACACCGATCGGTCCGGATGCAACGGTTGTGTAGATGAAACTGCCGGAGCGCCCGGTGCAGTTATAAGTGGCTCCGTTCGCCGCAAACGCAGTGGCGTTGCTGCCATTGCAGAGCTGCGGGTTTTGCGGGATCTTCCAGCCGTGCGCGCCCTGAAAGTTCTGCGGCGTCGGAATCTGCAGGTTTGTCGACGTGATTGTATTCATCGTCTGATCCGTGGTGGTGTCCAGCGACGCGATATACGCGTAAGTGCCGTCGCAACTGACAACCGCCGGAGTACCGCCAACATCTTTAGCCGCCTGCAAAGACTTCTTGATATAGCTGCAGAGCGTGGCCGCCGGCAGACAGGTGCCCGCAGCCATGCAGGCACCGGTGGCCGTGGCATTGGAGCGCGAATAGGTCAGGTTAAGCTGCGCCGAGCCAAGCGTCAGCGGCGCGATGGCCGTAGCGACCGCGGCTCCGGCGGACGTGCCGGCCGGTACGGTAATCGTCGGCGTCCCGGAGAGCGCGTAAATCGTGAAGGTATAGAGCTTTCCACCCGGCCCCTGGGAGCACGGCGGATCGTACACGTTCCCCGGGCCGTCGTCGCCCTGCAGAGTGGTTCCGACGAGAAAGGCATCCTGCGCCAGACTGGTGGTGGCGGCCGGAATGTTGTAAACCACCCAGTCATATTTCAGCGGCGGCGCGATTGTGCTCAGCAGAATCGCATACGATTGCGTACCGGAAGGCGGGTTCGTCCACGCCAGCGGCAGCGTGGCGCCGGCGCCGTCGCAGGTGTAGAGCGCCGGCATAGTTCCATTATTGGCACCGGCCGAACTGGTCAGGGTGAAAGTGCCGGTATTGCCACCACCACCGCCACCACCGCCCGCCCCTCCCGGCGTCACAACAACATTCGCGGAAGCGATGCTCGTTCCGGCCGAACTGGTGGCCGTCACCGAGCAGGTGTAAGAAGTTCCGTTCGAAAGGCCGGAAACAACAACCGGGCTCGCGCTGGCGGTGCCCGTGAAGCTCTGCCCGCCCGCAGTGCATGTGGCGGTGTAACCGGTAATGGCGGGGCCACCGCCGGTCTGCGATGCGGCAAACGCGATGCTGACGCTTCCGTTGCCGGGTGTGACGCTGATTTTGGTCGGCGGACCGGGCAGGCCGGGTACGACCGCGCCGGCAATCGAAAGATAGAGCGTCTGCAGACTGTTTGCCGTACCGTTCAGTGAAAACTGAACAAGCTGATCACCGCCGGAAATGTTATTGGGAACCTGCACGTTGAACTGGTAGAGGCCGACATTCCCCGGCGCGGTACCGGCATAGGTCACGCTGGCCGGCGCATTCCCGATGGTCATCGTGAACGTTGCGGAAAGCGAGGCCTGTCCGCCGGCCACCGTACCGTTTGCGACTGCCGGAGTGACCGTGCCGAAACCGGTTCCGTAAAAAGTCAGCGTGTCGCCTGGATTGGCCGGTGCGGCCGTGGTGCCCGGAATGTTCCCGTTACTCACGTAGTTGCCCGTCGCCGCATTGATCGCCACAACGTACTGCAGGCCATTCACCGAAAACGAGGGCGGAGCCAGCAGGCCCGGCTCCTGCGCGTTGAATGTTACCTGGACCGGTGTGCTGGAATGCCCGTTATAGCTCACCACTACGGGAGAGGTGCCGCCCGTCGGTTCATTCGGAACCTGCACATTGATTTGGGTCGGGCTGACGTAACTGATATAAGCCGGATTCTTGCCAATCGTGACGGTCACGCCATCAATGGTCGTAGGCGCCGCGGTTCCGTTATTCGTGAAGTCGGATGCAGCCCATTGCCGGGTCGTCCCGGCGAGATTCGTTCCGTAAATTTCGATCCATGATCCGGGAGCCGCCACGCCGGCGAAACCGCCGAAACCGCTTGCGGAAATGATGTGGCTCACAGAAGGCGTGGGCGCGGTCTGGGAAAAGGCCGGCATCAGGAAGGTAAGTGCAAGTAGCGCCCGACAAGGGGCAAGTATGCGTCTCATGATCATTCGATGTAGTTGCCGAGGGCTGGCTGGCCACTCCGGTGGCAAAGATCCAGGCGGACCTGGATACCATGCTATTCACAATTTATTAAGATTGCGTGATCGGAAGCGGATGACGCCCACATAAATCCTCTTTGATTGAAACCTGGCGGCCTGAACAGAGTTCTAATAATTTTGAGATATGTTTGTCCTGTATCATTGGCCTGCGACGGCCCAGCGGCGACCCGAATCGACCCGAAAACCGCGCACGGCTCCACGTTAATCTATGAAGGTATTCGTCTCCAAAGGAAGGCTTTGCATGCGATTCCGCTGTCTGGCCGGGTGGAGCCCGCAGGACGCGCGACCGTTATTGGATCCATGCGAATCATGCAGATGAAGTGCCGCCTGATGCCGACGGCGCTGTTGCTTGTGCTCGCCGGGATGGCTCCCGCCCAAACCGGCCCCTGCAATGCGGAAACCTTCCCTTCCATTAACAGTTCTCCGTGGCTGGGACAGGAGATGCTGGGCCGCGTGGAGGCCAATTCCATCAACGTCAACGTGGTTTTCAGCCAGGATGCGAAAGCTTACGTTCAGTACGGAACCGCCAGCGGCGCCTACACGTCGTCGACACCTGTGCAGACGGCCCCTGCTGCAGTCCCGCTGAACATCACTCTGAGCGGGCTTACGCCCAATACCCGCTACTACTACCGACTGCAGTATGCAGTTGCCCCCGGCACCACCTTTACCGCTCGTCCGGAGCATAGTTTCATAACGGCTCGTCCCGCGGGGACGCCCTTCACTTTTGTGGTCCAGGCGGATCCGCACCTGGACAATAATTCCGATCCCAGTGTCTATGCGCTGACGCTCAGGAACGAACTGCAGGACAATCCCGATTTCCTGATCGATCTGGGCGATACGATGCTGACCGACAAGCTCAATACGTCAGGTGAGCCGATCGGCTCCGGTGGACCGAATTGCGGCGGCGGTCCCACCGCGGCCGGGGTGCTGGCGCGAGCCCAGTTGCACAGATCTTACTACGATCTGATTACCGGATCGGTGCCACTGTTTCTCGCACTCGGCAATCACGAAGGGGAGTGGGGAGCCGATCTGAATGGCACCTCGCAGAACTATGCGATCTGGGATACGGTAGACCGCAATCTGTATTTCCCGGATCCCGCGCCCGACAGCTTCTTTTCCGGCGACACGCAGCAATACGATCTCACCGGCAGTCCGTGTACGCCAGGCCAGAACGCCAACTGTGGACTCGGCCTGCGAAAAAGCTACTATTCCTGGGGCTGGGGCGATGCCCTGTTCATTGTGCTGGATCCCTTCTGGAACCAGACGCCGGCGACGAACGCGTCATCGCCGGGGAGCGGTGTAGACTGCTGCCGAACAGGAACCACGCAATCGACAAATGCACCGAGCATTCAGACAGACTGGTCGCTGACGCTGGGGGATGCGCAATACAACTGGCTGCAATCGACGCTGGCGAACAGCACGGCGAAGTTCAAGTTTGTGTTCGCCCACAACCTGATCGGCGGATGGAACTACAACGGCACCGGAATCATGCGCGGCGGAATCGAGGCGGCGAAATACTCGGAATGGGGCGGCTACAACCTGGACGGCACATACGGGTTCACGAAGTATCGCCCGAGCATGGCCATGCCGATCCATCAGTTACTGCTTAAGTACAACGTGACGGCCTTCTTCCACGGCCACGATCATTTTTACGGGCATCAGCAACTGGATGGCATTCACTACCAGGAAGTACCGCAGCCGAGCGCGGCGCACGGGACCAACGAAGCGGGGATCGGCGCATCGGACGGCTATACCCACGGCACCATCCTCAATGGCAGAGGATATGTTCGGGTAACGGTGGATCCGGCTAAGGGCACAACTGTTCAGTATGTGCAAACCTGGCTGCCGACGGAAGTGACCGCCAACGTCACCAATCGCATGGTGGCGGATACGTGGGTCGCGGCGCCCGCGGCTGCGGGCTTGCCCCCTACAGCGCCGACGGTATCGTCCGTTACCAACGCCGCCAGCGGCCATTTGGCAATCGCGCCCAACACCTGGACCTCAATCAAAGGAACCAACCTCGCGCCCGCCGGAGACTCCCGCACCTGGAGCAGCGCAGACTTCCTGAACGGCACTCTGCCGACGAACCTCGACGGCGTCAGCGTTACGGTCAACGGCAAAGCGGCTTACGTGTACTACATCAGCCCGACGCAGGTCAACGTCCTGACGCCGCCGGGCGCATTGTCCGGTTCGGTCCCCGTTCAGGTCACCGTCAATGGAATTGCGAGCCCGTCGTTCAACGTGAACGCACAGGCCGCCGACCCGGCATTCTTTCTGTGGAGCAATTACGCCGTCGCGACCCATGCCGATTTCAGTCTGGTTGGCCCGGCAACGCTGTATCCGGGACAGACCACTCCGGCTAAGCGCGGCGAGACGATCACACTCTGGGGGACTGGCTTTGGCGCAACTTCGGCGCCGGTTGTCGCCGGCGCGACAACGCAATCCGGCACGCTGACCCCACCACCAGCCGTTTCGATCGGCGGGCTGCAGGCGCCGGTCTCCTTTGCCGGCCTCGTTTCCGACGGCCTGTTTCAATTGAATGTGACGGTCCCCCCGGCCACGCCGGCCGGGGATCAATCGATCGCCGCGACATATAACGGAGCTGCAACGCAGTCCGGTACATTACTAAACGTATCTGAATGAGACTAATTCGAATGAGCAGAGTGGAATCGAAATACTTACTTACTCTGGCGACGCTGCTTGCCCTCGCCAGCGGACCTGCCATGGCGCAGACGAACTGCGGAGCGCAGACCTTTCCGTCAATCAACAGTTCTCCGTGGCTGGGCCAGGAGATGCTGGGCCGCGTGGAAGCCAACTCCATCAACGTCAACGTGGTGTTCGACCAGGCCATGCAGGTTTACGCACAGTACGGCACGGCGTCGGGAGCCTATACGGGGTCGACCCCGGTGCAGACAGCCGCGGCCGGAGTGCCGGTGAATATCACGCTGCCCAATCTGAATCCAAACACGCGGTATTACTACCGCCTGCAGTATGCGCTGCCCTCTGTCACCACCTTCACCGCACGACCGGAGCACACCTTCGTTACGGCGCGGCCAAGGGGGACACCGTTCACGTTTTTGATCCAGGCCGATCCGCACCTCGATAACAATTCCTCTACCGACGTCTATAAGCTGACGCTTGCCAATGAACTGCAGGACAACCCCGATTTTCTGATCGATCTGGGCGACACGATGCTGACCGACAAGCTCAATGCACTGGGTCAGCCCAACGACTGCGGCGCCAGCCCTACGGCTGCGGGCGTATTGGCACGCACTCAGCTCCATCGTTCGTTTTATGACCTGGCCACCCATTCCATACCGCTGTTTGTTGCGGTCGGCAATCACGAAGGCGAGTGGAGCGCCAATCTCTCCTCCGCCGCCTACCCGCCCCCCAACAACTACGCCATCTGGGACACACTGGATCGAACCGGCTATTTTTCCAACCCGGCGCCGGATGGTTTTTTTTCGGGCGACAAACAGTTCTATGACCTCAGCGGCAATGTCTGCGTACCCGGTCAGTCCGTGACATGCGGTTTGGGACAGCGCCGGTCTTATTACTCGTGGGAATGGGGCGACGCACTGTTCATTGTGCTGGACCCGTTCTGGAACCAGACGGACTCACGGAGCACGACCGGAAGCGGCCAGACCTGCTGTCAAAAAGGCACCGGGACCGGTGCGGCCTGGAACCTGACTCTGGGCTCGACGCAGTACAACTGGCTGCAGCAAACCCTGCAGAACAGCACCGCGACCTACAAATTCGTGTTTTCCCACAATCTGGTGGGCGGGCTGGATCCCGTCTACCAGGGCGCCTCACAGGGACCGATGCGCGGCGGCGTGGAAGCGGCCCCCTATTTGGAGTGGGGCGGGCTGAATCTGGACGGCACGTATGGCTTCGGCACATATCGGCCGGGCTGGCCCATGCCGATTCACAACATGCTGGTAGCCAACCACGTCACCGCCTACTTCCACGGGCACGATCACCTTTACGCCCACCAGACACTCGACGGCATACAGTATCAGGAAGTACCGCAGCCGAGTGCGTCCAACGGAAGAAACACCACGATCGGCCCGAGCTATGGCTATAAGCAGGGCACGATTCTTCCGGGCCGCGGATATGTGCGCGTCCAGGTATCGCCCACGACGGGCGTGACCGTGCAGTTCGTTGAAACCTGGCTGCCCAGCGAGGCAACCGGCAACCTCAAAAACGGGATGGTGGCCGATTCCTACGTCGTTCCCTCACCCTCTTCCACCGGCCCGGGCGCGGCGCCCACGGTTTCGCCAGGCGGGATCGTTCCCGTTTACAGCTCTGTCTCGACAATTCAGTCAGGATCCTGGATCTCGATTTACGGCACCAATCTGGCCAGCAGCACAGCCACGTGGACGGGCAATTTCCCGCAGTCTCTGGGCGGCACGAGCGTGACCATCAACGGGAAGCCGGCGTACCTCTGGTACGTCAGCCCCACGCAGATCAATCTGCAGGCTCCGAGCGACACAGCGACGGGCCCCGTTCCCGTGGTGATCACGACGCCGACCGGCACGGTTTCTTCCACTGTGACGCTGGCGCCGTCAGCGCCGTCGTTCAGCCTGCTCGACAGCAAGCACGTGGCCGGGATCATTCTCCGCTCCAACGGCGCCGGCGCGTATGGCGGCGGAACCTACGACATCATCGGGCCCACCGGAAACTCGCTGGGTTACGCCACCGTCGCCGCAAAGGCTGGCGACACCGTTGAATTGTTCGCCGTCGGACTTGGCCCGACCACGCCCGCGGTCGCCGCGGGGCAGCCGTTCTCCGGGTCCGCGCCGACCACCAATCCCGTGACCCTGTCCATCAATAACGTGAAGGTCACGCCGACATACGCGGGCATGACCAGCGCCGGGCTTTATCAGATCAACCTGACGATTCCGGCCGGACTCGGCACCGGCGATGTCTCGCTGACAGCTTCGACCAGCGGAGCGCTGACGCCGACAGCGACCATCTCGCTGCAGTAAACCGGCTCCCCGCTTTTAGGATGCCAGGTTCCGGGCCGTTGCCAAAGCGCCGGCTTCGGCCCGAGCGGCGCGCAGTACATTAGATCAATGGAGCGAACACTCACCCGACGCGTCGCCGCGATTGCAGGGCTGGTGTTGCTCACCATTATTTTCGGCACGATCGGCTTCGTCCTGTTCGCGGACTACACGGTCTTCGATGCCTTTTACATGACCCTGATCACCATCTCGACGGTGGGTTATCAGGAAGTCCGCCCGCTCACACTGGGTGGACGCGTGTTTAATTCCATCCTGATCCTCGTCGGGGTGACGGTGATGTTCTTTGCGGTCGGGATCATCACGCAGACCATCATCGAACTGGGACTGCAGGACCGCTTTGGACGCCGCAGGAGAAAACGCATGATCGACCAATTGCACGACCATTTCATCGTCTGTGGCTACGGACGCGTGGGGCGCAATGCCGCGCAGGAAATTCTTCGCGCCGGCGCGCCGCTGGTGGTAATCGACCGGTCGGAGGCCCGCACCGAGCAGGCGCAACTATCCGGCGCCCTCGCCCTGATGGCCGATTCGACGCGGGACGAGACGCTGCGCGCCGCCGGCATCGCGCGCGCCCGCGGGCTGGTCTCCGCGCTCGCCACCGACGCCGACAACCTGTTCGTCATCCTGTCCGCCAAGACGCTGAACCCGAAGCTGACCGTGGTCACGCGTGCGAGTGAAGAAGAGGCGCAGGAAAAGCTGCGGCGGGCCGGAGCGGAAACGGTTTTTGCCCCCTTCAGCATGACGGGGCATCGCCTTGCCAATGCGTTGCTGCGTCCGCATGTTTCAACTTTTCTCGATTCGGCGACAATGACAATGGGCCTTGATGTTGCCATCGAGCAGGTACAGGTGAGGAGCAGCGCCGTGCGCTCAAAGAGCCTCAAGGATCTGCACCTGAACCGCGACCTCGGCGTAATCGTGCTGGCCATCCGCAGCGCAGACGGGCAGATGATGTTCAACCCGGTCGCCGAGACGGTGCTGGCGGAAGGCGACTATCTGATTGCGATGGGTGCCATGCCAAATCTGCAGAAGCTGGAAAAGCTGGTTGCCGGTTCGCGCTGAGCATGCGCGCGGACGAGAAGACGGCGGAGAGAATGGATCGAAACGACATGTTGAACATGCGGTATCCCGGGACGGGAGCGTAGATGCAGGTTCCCTTACTGGACTTGAAGGCGCAGTTTGCGCCGCTGAAAGATGAGACGCTGCGGGTCGTGGCGGAAGTGCTGGAGTCGCAGGCCTGCATCGGCGGTCCGCGCGTTGCCGAACTGGAGAGGAAGATCGCCGAATTGTCGGGCGCACGCTTCGGCATCGGCGTATCGAGCGGAACCGATGCGATTCTGGCCGCGCTGATGGCGCTCGGCATCGGGCCGGGCGATGAAGTCATCACGACGCCGTTCACCTTTTTCGCCACCGCGGGGTGCATCGTACGCACGGGCGCGACGCCGGTCTTCGTCGACATCGACGAACGCACGTACAACATGGATCCGGCGCTGATCGAAGACGCCATCACTCCGCGGACGAAAGCGATCGTCCCGGTGCATCTCTACGGCCAGTGCTGTCAGATGGACCCGATCCTCACCATCGCCGACGTGCACGGGCTGGCGGTCATCGAAGACGCGGCGCAGGCCATCGGCGCGACCTACAAAGGGCGGGCGGCCGGCAGCATGGGCGCGATGGGATGCTTCAGCTTCTATCCGACCAAGAACCTCGGCGGGGCTGGCGACGGCGGCATGATCGTCACCGGGGACGAGACGCTGAAGGAAGTGCTCATGGTCCTGCGCGATCACGGCGCGCGGCCGAAGTATTATCACAGCCTGATCGGCGGAAACTTCCGGCTCGACGCGCTGCAGGCGGCAGTGCTGCTGGTGAAACTGCCGCATCTGGAAGCGTGGTCGGCGGCGCGGCGGCGCAACGCAGCGTTTTACGACAAAGCCTTCGCGGGTTCGAACGTGGTCACGCCGCGGATCGATGAACGCTGCGTCAGCATTTATAACCAATACGTGATCCGCGTGCCGCGCCGGGATGAAGCGATCGCGCACCTGAAAGCGGCAGGCGTGGGGACTGAGGTCTACTACCCGGTGCCTCTGCATCTGCAAAAATGTTTTGCCGGCCTCGGCTATGAAGAGGGCGCGTTCCCGGTCTCGGAAAAGGCGGCGCGGGAAGTGCTGGCGCTTCCGATCTATCCGGAACTGACCGAAGAGATGCTGGGCTACGTGGCGGAGCAAGTGCGGGCGGTCGCGGAATAGCGCCGCAAGCGTTTCGCCACTCGAGCCCGCTACCCGGCTCTGCGCCGACTGCATTCCGCCCCTCGCTAAGATAGATATTTCATGCGGATTGCCCTCGGGCAGATCAACCCCACGGTTGGCGACTTCAGCGGCAACCTCGCGCTGATGATTCGCCGCGCGCGCGAGGCAGCGGAGCGGGGCGCGCAGATCGTCGCATTTCCGGAGCTTTCGATAACCGGCTATCCTCCGCGGGATCTTGTCGAAAAGCCCAGCTTTATCGACCGTTCGGAAGCCGCGGTGGAAGAACTGGCGCGGGCAACGGCCGATCTTCCGCTTTCTCTGATCACCGGCTACGTGGGACATCCGGCAGCGCCTTGCGGCAAGCCGGCGACGAATTCCGCGGCAGTGCTGCAGGGCGGGCGCGTCGTCATGCGGCAGACCAAGATGCTGCTGCCGAACTACGACGTATTTGACGAGGCGCGCAACTTCACGCCGGCTTCGACGCAGTCGTTGTGGGAACGCGGCGCCGGCCGCATCGCGCTCACCATCTGCGAAGACGCCTGGAATGACATGCAGTTCTGGCCGCATCCCCTGTACGGGCGGGATCCGGTGCACGAACTGGTGCAACGCGGCGCAACCGCGCTGATCAGCATCAACGGCTCGCCGTTTCACATGGGCAAGCGCCGTTTGCGCGAGGAAATGTTCCGCGCCATGGTGAAGCGGCATAAGATCCCCGCTGTGATGGTCAATCAGGTGGGAGGCAACGATCAGGTGATCTTCGACGGCACCAGCTTCGCGATGGATGCGCAGGGCAACGTGATCGCCAGCGCGGCATCGTTCGCCGAAGATCTGGTGCTGGTGGATCTTGACGCCGGCACGGGTGAACAGCACGGGTCGGTGGCCGATGAGTGTGAGGCCGTTTACGAGGCCCTCGTCACCGGGACTCGCGATTATCTGCGCAAGTGCGGCTTCCGGAAAGTGCTGATCGGCCTGAGCGGCGGTATTGACTCCTCGCTGACGGCCGCTGTCGCGGTGGAAGCGGTGGGGCGCGAAAACGTTCGCGGCGTGGCGATGCCCGGCCCGTTCTCCTCGGAACACAGCGTGGCGGACGCCCGCGCGATGGCCGAAGCGCTCGGCATCGCGTTCGACATCATTCCGATCACGCCGGCGTACAACGAAATAATGCGCACGCTGGGTGGAGTATTTGAGGGCCGCGCGCCCGATGCCACGGAGGAGAACATCCAGGCGCGCCTCCGCGGCCTCACGCTCATGTCGCTGTCGAACAAGTTCGGCGCTCTGGTACTCACTACGGGCAACAAGAGCGAACTCGCGGTCGGCTACTGCACGCTTTACGGCGATATGTGCGGCGGGCTGGCGGTGATCAGCGACGTGCCGAAAACGCTGGTCTATGAGCTGTCACGGATCGCCAACCGCCGAAACAACAATGCGATCCCGGAGAACGTCTTCATCAAGCCGCCTTCAGCGGAACTGCGTCCCGACCAGAAGGACAGCGACTCGCTTCCGCCATACGATATTCTCGACGCGATTCTGCGTCTGTACGTGGAAGAGTTCCGCAGCGTCGCTGATGTGGCGCGTGAACTGAAACTGCCCGTGGCGCTCGTGCGCGATGTCGCCGGCAAGGTGGATCGCAACGAATACAAGCGCCAGCAGGCAGCACCGGGCCTCAAGGTCACCTCGAAGGCCTTTGGAATTGGCCGGCGCTTCCCCATCGCGCAACGCTTTTCGGAGACCGGATGAAAGTCGTACGCTCACTCGCCTCGATTGCCCTCGCCGCTGCAGCACTGCTGTCTCAGGACGGCCAGCGGGAAATCGTCGGCCCTCTCGCGGACGGCGCTTATCTGCTCAGCAGCGGGTGGCGGATTAAAGCCGCCGGCACGCAGATCCCGGTCGATACCTTGCCGCTGGGCGGAGTTGTCACGCCCGATAAGAAATTCCTGCTGGTTGTTCATGGCGGTTTCAATCCGCCGAGCGTGAGCGTGATCGATCTCGCGGCCGGCAAGGAAACCAGCCGCGCCGCAGTGCCCGACGCCTGGATGGGCATCGCGATCAACAAGGCCGGGGATAAGGTTTACGTCGCAGGCGCAAGCAAAGCGGGGATCTACGAATTTTCCTTCACCGGCGGAGTTCTGACGCCGGCCCGCTTCTTCCCCGTCGCGCCGGAGAAGGACCGCAAGACTGAACTCTTCATCGGCGACCTGCAGTTTTCGCCGGACGGGCATCTGCTGTATGCCGCCGATTTGTATGGCGACGCCGTCGTGGTGGTGAATCCGCAATCCGGCTTCATTGTTTCGCGGGTCAAGACCGTCCATCGTCCTTTCCGCATTTTGTTTCCCCCTGCCGGCAAGAGCTTTTTTGCATCCAGCTGGTCCGATGGTCTGGTGGGCCAGTACGACACCGCTTCCGGCCAGGCGCTTGCCACCCTGCGCGTCGGCCCCCACAGCACGGACATGGCGTGGCGCGAAGGCGAGTTGGAAGATCAGCCCGGCGTGAAGGCGCGGTTGTTTGTGGCGGCCGCCAATACCAATAACGTGTACGTGTTCGGCGCATCGGAATCCGGCACGCTGACGCGCCTCGAAACAATCAACCTCGCGCTGACGCCGCGCCAGCCGCTGGGCACAACGCCGGGCGGACTCAGCTTCAGCGCGGACGGAACGAAGCTCTTCGTAGCCTGCGCCGATATCAACGCCGCCGCGGTGGTCGATATCTCCGGCGCGCGCAGCCGAGTGGCCGGCTTCATTCCGACCGGCTGGTATCCCACTGCAACGATCGGCCTGCCGGACGGGCGTCTTGCCGTACTGAATGGCAAAGGCGCTCGCTCGTATCCCAATCCTCTCGGTCCCACTCCGTTCCGCGGATCGGCGGCCTCCCTTCCCGATGGCAGCCTGACTCACTACGTCGCGCGCATTCAGCGCGGCAGCGTTCAACTGGTCGATGTGGATGAGGCGAAACTGCCAGGCTACACACAGGAAGTGCTCGGTAACTCGCCCTATCGCGACGAGAAGCTCACCGACCCGGGCACGCCGCCGGGCAACCCTGTGCATGGCGGCGGACCGATCAAACACGTGATCTACATCGTCAAGGAAAATCGTACTTACGATCAGGTGCTCGGCGATATCAAGGAAGGCAACGGCGATCCTTCGCTGGTGCTGTTCGGCGAAAACGTGACGCCGAATCAGCACAAGCTGGCCCGTGAGTTCGTACTGCTGGATAATTTCTACGAAAATTCCGACGTCAGTGCCGACGGCCACAACTGGGCCACGGCCGCGATAGCGCCCGACTACACCCAGCGCACGTGGCCTTCAACCTACGCGGGCCGCCGCGACACTTATGATTTCAACGGCACCGGCGATGCAAACCTGCCGCCCGCCGGCTACATCTGGACCGCCGTGGCGCAGGCGGGATTGACACTGCGCAACTACGGCTACTGGGTGGAAAATCGCGAAACCGCTGCTCCCGACGGCACGCAGATCGAGGCGGTGCTGGACCCCGTACTCGCCGAACGTACCAACTGGAATTTCCGGTCCTTCGACATGGACTACACGGACGTTGCGCGCGCCGGCGTGTTCATCGAAGATCTGAAGGGCTTTGAGAAGTCCGGGGCGATGCCCAATTTCATGATCATGCGGCTGGGCAACGATCATACGTCTTACAATTCGCCCGGCAAGATCGCTCCACTGGCGGCGGCGGCAGACAACGATCAGGCCGTCGGTATGGTCGTGGAGGCCGTGTCGAAGAGCCGCTTCTGGAACGAGACGGCGATTTTTGTCATTGAAGACGACGCGCAGAACGGGCCGGACCATGTGGATTCGCATCGTTCGAGCTGTTACGTCATCTCTCCCTGGGTCAAGCGTCACAGCGTGAACAGCACCATGTACAACCAGGCCAGCGTCCTGCGCACCATGGAACTCATTCTCGGACTCCGGCCGCTCACCACGTTTGACGCCGGCGCGCGGCCCATGTTCAGCGTGTTTGCCAACGCGATTTCGCCCGGCCCATATACGCTGGAAAGGCCGCGTATTCCTCTCGACACGCGCAATCCGTCAGGCGGTCCGGAAGCCGCCCGGGCAGCGCATCTGCGCCTCGACGAGGCCGACGATGTGGACGACGAAGAGGGCAACGCTATTCTATGGGCAGCTATTAAAGGCAACGGGGCCACGGCGCCCACGCCCGTGAGGAGCCGCTTCGCGCACTGAAGCGCCCGAAAGAGTCTCATCATGCCTCGCATCTATTTGTGCTTTCTTTGGCACATGCATCAGCCGTTCTATAAGGACCTCGTGACGGGCCAATACCGTCTGCCGTGGACGCGCATGCACGCGCTGAAGGACTACTACGGCATGGTGAAGATCCTCGAAGAGTTTCCGCAGGTCCGCCAGACATTTAATCTGGTGCCGTCCATGGTGGTTCAGGTGGAGGAGTACGCCCGCGGAGAGGCACGCGATCCGTTTCTGGAATGCGCGCTGAAGCCCGCAGAGTCACTTACGCCTGACGAGCAGACTTTTATCCTGCGCAATTTCTTCATGGCGCATCCGGAGCGGCTGATCCGTCGCTACCCTCGTTACGGCGAACTGTATGACGCTAATCGCGCGCAGCGTTCTCCTCAGGATGGGCGCGGAGTTTTCGGTGCGCAGGAGTTTCGCGACCTGCAGGTTCTGTCCCAGCTCGCATGGTTCGACGAGGAGTACCAGGATCACGATCCGGAGGTACGGGCGCTGGTGGCCAGGGGACGCAACTTCAGCACGGAAGATCAGGCGCTGATCGGCCGTAAGGAGCGCGAGATCTGCGCGGCGGTGATTCCGCAATACCGCAAACTGGCGGCATCGGGACAGATTGAAATTTCCACGACGCCGTTTTACCATCCGATTCTGCCGCTGCTCTGCGACAGCGACATTGCGTCGGTCTCGCACCCGGGCGTACCGCTGCCTCCGCGCTTCTGTTATCCGGAAGACGCTCGTCTGCAACTGCAGATGGCGCGCGATTACGTGGAAAGGACATTTGGCGTTGCGCCGGTCGGGCTGTGGCCGTCGGAAGGATCGGTATCCGATCATGTACTCGACATCGCGGCGTCGATCGGCTTTCAGTGGGCCGCGACCGACAACGGCGTTCTTGACCGCACGTTGCGTCGATCCGCGGGGCCCGATGTAACTTACCGGCCCTACTGCTGGTCACAACAGGGCCGCGAGATGCGGATGATTTTCCGCGACCACCTGATGAGCGACCTGATTGGCTTCGTTTATTCGGGGATGGGCGCCGCCGATGCCGCCGGTGATTTCGTCGGGCGCATTCACGACAACTGCCGCGGCATTCTGAACAGCGGGCGCGATGCGCTCGTCCCCATCATTCTGGACGGCGAAAACGCATGGGAGTATTACGAACGGAACGGCCGCCCGTTCTTCCGCGAACTCTACCGGCGCATTCAGGACGATCCGGCGATGGAAGCCGTCACCGTTCGCGAGGCCTTCGAACGCATGCCGGCCGAGCCGCTGGCGCACATTTTCCCCGGCTCGTGGATCAACGCGAATTTCGACGTGTGGCTCGGCGCGGAGGAGGACAACAAATCGTGGCGGCTGCTGCTCGACGCGCGCAAAGCCTTCGACGAAGCGAAGAACGTTCCGGAAGACAAGCGCGCACTGGCGCGCGAGGAACTTTTCATTGCCGAAGGCAGCGACTGGAACTGGTGGTACGGTCCGGAGCACGAGACAGCGAATGCAGTTGAGTTCGACCAGATTTATCGCGAACATCTGGCCAATGTCTACCGCGCGCTCGGCGTGCCGCCGCCGGCCGAACTCGCGCACCCCATCCTCAAGATGCATGTGGCGGAGAGCTTCACGCCGCCCGGCGGCCCGATTTCTCCGCGCATCAACGGCGTGGTGGATTCTTATTTCGAATGGCTCGGAGCCGGTGTCTTTCGCGTGGATTCGCGCTCGGGGGCGATGCACGGCAAGCGTGAACTGGTGAAGGAAGTCTTGTACGGATCCGATGGCGACACGATTTTCCTGCGTGTGGATTTCGCCGAAGAAAAGTCCGCCCTTGAAGGACTTGAGATTGAGGCCGAACTTCGCGCCGGTGACAACTGGCCGGCGCGGCGGATCCGTGTGCGCATCTTCGCCGGCGTCGGCGAAGCTGCATCGGATGGATGCAAGGCAGCGTTCCGCGATGTCCTGGAATTCTCGCTTCCCGCGCCGGCATCGACGGCCGCCGTGCGGCTCAGCTTCTGGCAGGACGGTCTGCCGGTCGAGTCGTTGCCGCGGCAGGATTATCTTGCGATTTCGCCGGTTGACCCTTCCTCCTGGGCAGTGTAGCGCGGTTTATTTTCGCCGGTCCCAGAAGATGGAACAGTCGGCGATATCGTCGCGCTGGCGGTAAAGATTTTCGAGGCCCAGATCGCTGATCTCATCGTCATCGCAGCTGTAGGCGGTGGCAAACATCCCCGACTGTACCTGAGCTTTGATCTCCGGTTTCGTGAGGATGTGCAGCAGGGCATTGGTCTCACGGCCCAGATCCACCTTGTGCGAGTAAGTGAGTTCGAGGCCGGGGGGCGGCGTGCGGCGAGTCAGGAAGTACATCGGCTCGTCGGCATAAAGCGGAGCGCCGCGCGGGGTCACTTCGTCTATCCGGCGCGCCTGCTGTTCGAAGGGCCGCCACTCACCCATGTCCTGATGATGGTCGTACAGAGATCTGCCGAGGCCCGCGGCCATGATGACCAGCAGAGGGGCTGCAGCCAGGTAGGGGCGCGGCACATCGCAAACACGCGATGCGATGGCGTAAAGCCCGACGGCCGCCAGGATGGCAAGAAACGGGACGGCCAGCAGGAAGTAGCGCGAGAACGTTGGGTGCGCGCTCCCTACTTCGACGGCAATAGCCGCGGCAAGCCAGCCGCAAAGGTAATATTCGGATTTCCTGGCCGCGGACCAGTCGCTTCGTCGCGCGATATACGTCAGTCCCGCCACCGCCAGGATGCCGAGCAAAGCAGCCTGCGCGGATTGGAGCCAGGAAGTCCAGATCTCGAAATCGTGCTTCCTCGTATCTGGCCAATAGAGTTGGCGAAAAACGGCGTGGTATTGGATCAGATTGAACCAGGCCTGTCTCGGCCCTTCGATCGCGAGCGGCAGAACCGGGATAAACGGGATCGCCGCAGCCAGCGTGAAAGCGGCCAGTTTCCTCCAGCGGTCGCCGGCGCGATTGCTGAGCAGGATCCAGATGGCCAGCACCGGGGCTGCGGCAGCCGACAGAAGCGTTGAGGCCGCCGCGGCGCCGGCAAAAAATCCCGCTGCCAGTGTTGCACGGAGTCCCGGTTGCTCTGCCGCCCTGACCGTCAAAACATACGCCGCCACGAGGCTAAAGAGGCAAATGCCGTAGGCCTGCCCCAGCGGTCCATAGATGAAGACCATCGCGTTGAGCCCCGTCAAAAGGGCGGCAGTGAGAGCGAGCGCATCACGCCACTGCTCGGCGGGAAACCGAAACTGGAGCGATCGACCCGTCAACGCCACGGCTCCCAGGGTGAACAGGGCAGCAAAGAAATGCGGGACTCGCCAGCTTTGGCCGAGCAAGCGCATCCACGCGGCATTCCAATAAACGTTCAGGACTGTCTGCGGAAACGCAAAATCGAGATACGGGCGCTTCCCGGCTGAGATCAGTTGTGCAGCCAGGAGGTGGAAGCTTTCATCCCACGTGAATGCCCACTGCAGCGAGTAGACAAGAAAGGTGATGGCGTAGACTGCCAGCGCCGGCGCAACCCAGTCAGGCGCCGTTGAACGCGGAGATCCGGCAGTAGGGGAGCGATCCATGAACGTTCGATGCGACTGGCGCGCGTCGCCTGGATCCGCGCGAATCAGCGGGTCTGGCGGCTGGAATTGCTGTTCATCAGCGTTTCGAGCCGGCCGGCCGCTGCGGGGGTCTTCACGCCGCCGGTCAGAATGGCTTTGTTGGTAACAGTTTTCGAGCCGTACAATTCAGCGTTGGCATCGTCATCGGGACGCAGAGTCGCGCCCTGCAACGATATGCCCGCAAACAGGCCGCGCGATCGGGAATACGACAGCATCTCGGCATTCATGACAGCATCCGTCTGTGCGGTGGCCTCGCGGCCAACGGGGCCGGCGGCCGCTGAAGCCTCGCCGCCAATGGTGAACTTGTTGTTGAGCAGACGCTTCATGCCGGTATCGTTCATCACCAGCAGCAGTACATCCTGTTCGGAAGCACCGATCTGAAGGCCGAAGCTGCCGCCTTCAATGCGAATGGCCGCAGGTGCGCTCCAGCCGACGCCACCGGCGCGCCGGCACATCACGAAACCCCTGCCGTATTTTGCGCCAAACACAAAACCGGCCTTCTTCAGATTAGGGACAACGATGACGCAGTGGGACTTGTTCATCAGGTCCTGCGGAATGCCCTTGTCGGAGGCCTTCATCATGTCGGCGAGGACATCCGCCGAATCGTCCAGGCGAGATGCAGCCGGATACTCCTTGCTGGCGGCCCTTGCCGCCAGAGGGCTCATGGCCAGTGAAATAGCCAGGATCGCTGCTAGTTTGCTTCGCATTGGGACTCCTTGATTCCGACCTTGCTGTAGCGTAGCGTACACCACGCGGCAGCGGCCTTCAAGTGGCTAACGGACAAATGACGATGATAGTTTGGCGAAGCT
This sequence comes from uncultured Acidobacteriia bacterium, assembly GCA_903828455.1. Taxonomy (GTDB): domain Bacteria; phylum Acidobacteriota; class Terriglobia; order Bryobacterales; family Bryobacteraceae; genus BOG-234. The sequence continues at coordinate 66,904 of CAIKMJ010000002.1, forward strand.
TAGCACTGCGCCCGGCGCAACGCCGAGGTAGAAGATACCGATCGCCGGCAGGATCAGCGCCGCGCGCAGACCCGGAGTCAGCGGTTCGAGGTTCTCCACCACGTCGCCGGGTTCGTGCATATACATCACGACCAGCAACCTCAGGTAGTAGTAAGCAGCCACCGCGCTATTGAGCAGACCGAGCACTGCAAGCCAAACCAGGTTCGACTGCAGAGCTGCACGGAAAATGTAGAATTTCCCGAAGAAGCCGCCGGTCAGCGGCACACCGATCAGTGACAGCAGAAAGACGGTCAGAAGCGCCGCCGTCACGGGTTGACGCCGGGCCAGCCCCGCAAGGTCTTCAATCCGTACATGCTTTTCGCCCTTGCCCGAGATATGAATGACTACGGCGAAGGCGCCGAGGTTCATCAGTGCATAGGCGGCCAGATAGAACATCGCGCCGGCGGTTCCGTCATCGGAATGCGACGCCAGCGCAACCAGTACGTAGCCGGCATGGGCGATCGAACTGTAGGCCAGCATGCGCTTCAGATTGGTCTGGGTCAGGGCGGCGAAGTTTCCAATCGTCATGGAAAGCAGGGCCGATATCCAAACGAGCGGTTCCCAGCCACCGGCGATCTGATTGAATGCAGTGGTAAAGATGCGCAGGAAAATGGCGAAGGCGGCAGCCTTGGGCGCAGTTGCCATGAAGACGCTCACCGGCGCAGGTGCGCCCTGATAAACGTCCGGCGCCCACACCTGGAATGGAGCGGCCGAAACCTTGAAGGCCAGACCGACAAACATGAGAGCCGCGGCAATCCCCACCATGGGGAACCATGCGTCGGCGCCGCGGGTCAGCAGGGCGGCGCGAATCTCATCCAGTTTCGTGGTGCCCGTGGCCCCGTAGATCAGGGCAACGCCGTACAGCATAAATGCCGTGGCGAAGGAACCGAGCAGGAAGTATTTGAGCGCGGCCTCATTGTTGCGCTTATCGTCACGCAGATAGCCGGCCAGGATGTAGGTTGCGATGGAGGAAATTTCGAGCCCGATGAAGACCATCATCAGATCGTTCGAAGCCACCATCAGACACTGTCCGCTCACTGAAAAAAGCAGCAGCGCATGATATTCGCCGGTTTCCGCCTGTTCGCGATCCAGATACCGATAAGACAAGAGCACCGTGACGATGCCGATGATCAGAACGAGCACGCGGAAGTAGGTGGCAAACCCATCGACAATCAGCAAATTGGAAAACGCCAGGCCCTGCGCGCCGTTCGCCTGGAAGGCGGCCACGATAGCCACCAGAAATGCCGCGATGGAGAGATGGCCGAACAGCTTCGGACTCTTCTTCGCAAAGAGCGGGTCCAGCACCATGAGCAGCGTGCCGGCAACTGTGAGTACGGTCTCCGGCGCGTAACGCAGCAGATCCGCTGCGCTGGGAGCGAAACTAGCGGGCATCGGCGCGGCCTCCGGCGGCAGCTGCCGTAACTGGCGGACGCGATAAATCCGGCGGTGCGTGTTCTGTCATGCGCGGCGCGGCAACCCGAAGAGGTACGTTCATTTTGCTTTGGTCGAGAATCTTTGCGTTGGCTTCGGAAACCACAGGCAGGAAGCTCTGGCTGTACATGCCCATCCACACCATCATGACGACGAGCGGAATGACGCAGGCCCATTCGCGCAGGCTGAGATCCGGAACGTGGTGTTTCACTTCTTCATTCGTTTCGCCGAAGAACACGCGCTGGTACATCCACAGCATGTAACAGGCGGAAATGATCACTCCGAGCGAGGCGAATACAGTCCACGAGAAGTTGGCCTGTGCCGACCCCTGCAGCACCATAAATTCGCCCACGAAGTTGTTGAGCGTGGGTAGTCCGATGCTGGCCAGCGTTGTGACCAGGAACATGATGGAAAGCCACGGCGCGACCGTCGCCACGCCGCCGAAATCGGCGATCGCCAGCGAGTGGCGTCGCTCATAGAGGAAACCGACCAGCAGGAAGAGCGCCCCGGTCGAAATACCGTGATTCAGCATCTGGTAAACGGCGCCGTCGAGGCCGATTTGGGTGAACGAGAAGATACCCAGCACCACGAATCCGAGGTGGCTGACCGACGAATACGCCACCAGTTTCTTCATATTCGGCTGCACCAGAGCCACCAGGCCGCCGTACACGATGCCGATGATCGCGAGGGCCACGATCCACGAGGCGTTTTCGCGCGCTGCCGTCGGGAACATCGGCAGGCAGAAACGAACCAGCCCGTAGGTGCCCATTTTCAGCATGACGGAGGCCAGCATCACGGATCCGGCCGTAGGAGCTTCCACGTGGGCATCCGGCAACCACGTATGGAGCGGGAAGAGCGGAACCTTAATCGCGAACGCGAGGAAGAAGGCGAGGAACAACAGCGTCTCTTCGGTGTGCGTCAGCATAGCGTGGCCGCTCGAAATTGCAGCCAGAATCTGAACGTAATCGAACGTGCCGACGCGAAGATAAATGAAGATGATCCCCGCCAGCATGAGCACCGAGCCCGCCATCGTGTACAGAAAGAATTTGACGGCGGCGTAAATGCGGCGGTCGTGACCCCAGATGCCGATCAGGAAGTACATCGGCACCAGCACCACTTCCCAGAACACATAGAAGAGGAAGAGATCCCATGCGGCGAAGACTCCGACGAGTCCAAATTCGAGCAAGAGTACGAAGGCGAAGAATTCCTTGGCCCGGTCGTGAATTGCCTTCCAGGAAAGCAGTATGGCGATCGGCGTCAGGAAGGTGGACAGAATCACGAGCCACAGGCTGAGGCCGTCGATGCCGACGTGCCAGTGGATTTCGGGACTGGCAATCCAGATGTTATCGGTGACGAACTGTTGTCCGGTCTGGCCGCTTTGGAAACCATTCACCAGACCCAGAGAGAGAACGAAGGTCGCCAGCGACACCCCGAGCGCCAACATCTTGATGGCATTTTCCTGCGTGCGTGGCATCAGCAGCGCAAGAACGAACCCAAGCGCGGGAAGCGCAATGACCAGATCGAGAAGGTTCACCGCGTCACCCCCTCAGCCACGCCGATCAGGATCAGGAGGCACACAGCCCCCAGCACCACCCACGTGGCGTAACTTCGTATATTTCCGGACTGCAGCATCTTCAGCCATCCGCCGGCCAGTTGCGCCTCGGAGCCAACGCCGTTCACCGCTCCGTCAATAACGCCCTGATCCATCACTTTCCAGAGCAGCGAACGGGAACCGGTAATCACCGGGTTGACCACCGTCGCGTCATAGAGTTCGTCGATCCGATATTTGTCGTATACAAGCCGGTAGATACCACCGAGACCATCGGAGATTCTTTGCGGCAGTTTCGGATTCACTACGTACATGTAATAGGAGATTGCGATGCCAGCCAGACCGGCCGCGATTGATATACCCATCAGCATCGATTCGCCTGGGACTTCTTCGGCGGCGGGGAACATTCCTTCAAGAATTTTCGGCACGTTGAACAGGAAGCCGCCCGCGATTGAAAGGAACGCGAGAACCACCAGCGGCGCCAGCATCGACCAGGGCGATTCGTGCGGATGTCCATGGCCGCGATACTCACCCCAGAAGGTCATCCAGAATGCGCGCCAGACGTAAAACGCCGTCATGCCGGCCGTAACCACGCCAACCCAGAACATCCAGGGTGCATGTCCGTACGCTGCGGTCAGAATGGCGTCCTTACTGAAGAAGCCCGAGGTCCCGGGAACACCGGCGATCGCGAGCGACGCACAAGCCAGGACAGCCATCGTCACAGGCGTGTACTTCCGGAGTCCGCCCATGTGCCGCATGTCCTGCTCGTGGTGGCAGGCGTGAATGACGCTGCCGGCTCCGAGAAACAGGAGCGCCTTGAAGAACGCGTGCGTAACCAGATGCCAGACACCGGCGGAGAATGCCCCGACGCCAACGCCGAGGAACATGTAGCCGAGCTGCGAAACAGTCGAATACGCAAAAACTTTCTTGATGTCGTATTGCGTCAGGCCGATGGTCGCGGCGAACACCGCGGTTGCCAGTCCCACGATTGCAACAGTGTCCATCGCGATGGGCGCGTGCGTGAAGATCACGGCCGACCGGGTGCACATATAGACACCGGCCGTCACCATGGTCGCCGCGTGGATCAGCGCCGATACGGGGGTCGGACCTTCCATGGCGTCCGGCAGCCAGACGTACAGCGGAATCTGCGCCGACTTGCCGGTGGCACCGAGCAGGAGCAGGAGCGCAATCGCGGTCAGGGTTTCAGTCGACTTACCCGGCGCGGCGGCGAATACTTTCGTGAAGTCCAGCGTGCCGAAGTTCACCACGATGAGGAACATCGCGAGCGAGAATCCGAAGTCTCCGATGCGGTTAACGATAAACGCCTTATTGCCCGCCGTACTGGCGCTCTTCTTGACGAAGTAGAACCCGATCAGCAGGTAGCTGCACAAGCCCACGCCTTCCCAGCCCACGAACAGCAACAGGTAATTGCCGCCCAGCACCAGGTTCAGCATGAAGAACATGAACAGATTCAGGTACGCGAAGAAGCGGTAGTAACCTTCCTCATGCGCCATGTAACCGGTGGCATAAACATGGATGAGAGAACCGATGCCCGTCACCACCATCAGCATGATGAGTGTCAGCTTATCGACAGCGTAGTCCCAGCCAATGTTGATTTCGCCGCTTTGGATCCAGGTGAAATAATGCTGGTGTATCGGGTTCGCCGCCAGATCGCCACCGGACGACCAGATGTTCAGAACCAGCAGAAACGAGAGTACGACGCTGCCGACCGCGACAGCGTTAATCACCATCTTCGGCAGCTTCTTGCCGAGGATGCCGTTAATCAGGAAGCCGAGAAACGGGAGCGCGGGAATGAGCCAGAGGTTCTGCATCAGTTCTTCAGTGAATTAATTTCGTCGATGTTCAGAGTTTCGCGGTTCTTGAACACCGTCAGGATGATGGCCAGGCCGACCGCGGCTTCGGCGGCCGCGACCACCATCACGAAGAACGTGAATATGTGCCCGCTGACCTGCTTATGCTGATTGGCAAATGCGACAAAACTCAAATTGACCGCATTCAGCATCAGTTCGATGCACATGAATACGGTGATAATGCTCTTACGGAAAAGGAAACCGGCGACGCCGAGCGAAAACAGGACAGCGCTCAGGACCAGATACCAGGAAATCGGCACACCGGCCTGAAGATTTATACTTTGCATTGCTTCAGCCATCAGTCCATCTCCTTGCGGGCCAGCACAATGGCGCCTAGGATCGCCACCAGAATCAGTACCGACGTGACTTCGAAGGGAAGCAGATAATCGGTAAACAACGCGTAGCCGATATTTTGCGCCGTACCGCCCTGGAAGCTGTCGAACTTCACCGTGCCTCCGCCGGGAAAGCCTCGCATGATTGCGAAACCGAGCGACGCCATCAGCGCCACCAGCAGCGGCGGCCCCATCAACTGGGCGGCGTAGGAACGTCCGGAGCGTGATTCAGCCCCCGCGTTCAGCAGCATGATGACGAAGATGAACAGCACCATCACCGCACCGGCGTACACGATGATCTGTGCCATGGCGAGGAACTCGGCCCCTAGTTGCAGATAGAGCACGGCAATCGATGCCATCACGCCCACCAGCGAGAGTGCGCTGGCAATTGGATGCTTCTGCACCACCACGCTTACCGCGCAGGCGACCGCAATGAAGGCGAAGAGGAAGAAGAATAGGAAGTCCATTTACAAGGCGTCCATTAAGAAACCAGTGCCACCAGAAAACCGGTGACCAGGAGATTCAGCAGCGCGGCCGGGAACAGGAACTTCCAGGCGAAACTCATCAGCTGGTCGTAGCGGAATCGCGGCAGCGTGGCGCGAATCCAGATGAAAACGAACAGCAGGAAACTGAGTTTGGCGAGGAACCAGAACAGCGGCGTCAGCACAGGCACCAGCGGCGGGAACGCCATCAGGCCGGCGAGGCCGAAGAAGATGACGGCGAATGCCGGCAGCGTGAAACGATCGAATGGCCGCGCCGGATTGAGGCCATGATAAAGGCAGATCGCGCCAGCGCCCGCCAGGATCAGCGGAGCAGCAAAGTTGGAACCCATCGATTCCGGCCACAGCGGATGCCATCCGCCAAGGAAAAGCAGCGTCGCCACCGAGCAAACCGTGACCATGTTGGAGTATTCCGCCATGAAGAACGCGGCGAAGCTCATCGAACTGTATTCCACGTGAAAGCCGGCCACCAGTTCGTTTTCCGCTTCCGGAAGGTCGAACGGTATGCGGTTGGTCTCCGCAAATGCGGCAATCATGAATATGATGAACGAGAAAATCTGCGGAAACGGACCGGTGAAGATAGCCCACTTCGGAATGAAGCCCAGATTGTAACCTGCCTGCGAATCCACAATCCCCCGCAGACTGAGCGTACCCGCAATCAGCAGCGGCGCCGCCAGCGCCAGGCTCATCGGCAGTTCGTAGCTGATCATCTGCGCCGAACTGCGGAGTCCGCCAAGCAGACTGTACTTGTTGTTGGACGCCCATCCGGCCAGCGCAATGCCATAAACGCCCATCGAACTAACGGCCAGGATGAACAGAACACCCACGTTCAGATCGGTCAGCTGCATCATCACGCGATGGCCCAGCACCGTGAATTCCGTACCGAAGGGGATGACCGAAATCGAAATCAGCGCCATGAAGACGGCAAGAATTGGCGCGGCGAGATAAAAGAATTTATTCGCGTGCGGCGGCATCACGCCTTCTTTGGTGATCAGTTTCACCACGTCCGCCAGCGGCTGCAGCAGACCATGCGGACCCACGCGCGAGGGGCCCATGCGCACCTGAACGTGAGCAATCACCTTGCGCTCCACCCACTGGATGTAGGCCAGTGCGGTCAGCAGCACAAACGCGATGACCGCAAGCTTAATGAGAGTGATGATGATGAATTCCATTACTGGCGCGCAAGCTCCTGTTCCGGAGTGGCTGCTCCCGACCGCTTCTCGATCACTGAATTCAGTATTTTAGAATACCGGCCGAGCGTTCCCGACGTGAACAGATTCTCGTGTGCGGACCAGACCAGATCCGGCCGTACGTCCACACCCACCCGCCCGTTCACCGGGACCGTCTGCTGCGCACCCAGTGCAACCAGCGGCAGCGGAATATCGTAGCCCTTTACCGTGCGACGAATTTCGCCGTACACCGTGTCCGGCAGCCACGGCCCCATCGTCGCCGCAAGACCCATTTCCTTCGCGATCAGACCGATGATTTCGAGGTCGGGCTTGGCGCCCATTGTCGCGGCGGCGCGTTTCACGCGCTGCACTTCGCCACAGACGTTCGTCACCGTACCATTCTTCTCGTACGCGCTGGCCGAGGGCAGCACCACATCGGCGGCCTTCGCGGTTTCGGTGAGGAACATATCCTGCACCACGACGAATGCCTTTTTCGACGCCAGCGCAGCCTGTGCGAGTGGATTTTCGCCCACAACCCACAACGCATCCAGATCGCCGGCCGCCAGCATTTCCGGCAGCGTCAGCCCGGCCGCGCCGGTTGCATGGAAGCCCGGCCCCAGTTCCGGCACCAGACCCATATCGATCGCGCCGCGCGAATTCGAGTAATCCACCAGCGCCGTGTACTTTACCGGGATACTCAGCGACTGGCCGAACTCCACCAGCTTGCGCACATCGGGTCCCTTCACCGTATCGCCGAACAAAATCACCAGTTCCGGCTCGGCGGCAAGAGCGCCGCGCAGCTCTTCCAGCGCCTCGAACTCGGAGAAGGCCGGCTTGCGGATCGACCGCACCGCGTAATCGTCCTCGCGCACCGCGCGCGCCGTAACCGTGTAGATTCGCGCCGCGTGATGCCGGTAGTTGGCCCGAATCTGGAAGGAAAGCAGCGGATGCTCCACCGCCAGATCGGCGCCAAGGATCAGGAACGCCTTGCGCTCGTACATGTCGGCAGTGGTGGCAAGCGAACCGTTGGTCCCGCTCAGCGCATCCACCAGCGTCACCACATCGCCCGTGCGGCGGTGGTCAATATTGTTGGTACCGAGGCCCTGCCGCGCAAACTTCTGCAGATAGAAATTTTCTTCGTTGGTCGAATGGTTCGAACCCACCACGCCGAACTTGCCGCCGCGGGCTTTAATTTCGCCGAACTTCTTCGACACCACTTCCAGCGCCTTCGCCCAGCTCACCGGCTCCAGCTTGCCATTCACCTTCACCATCGGCGACTGCAGCCGTTCGGCGTGATCGTTGAAATCGAACGCGTAGCGTCCCTTCACGCACAGGAATTCGCCGTTGACGCCGGAGCGATCACGGTTGTTGCCGCGAATAATCTGGTCGTTGCGGGTCCCGAGCGTCGTTTTGCAGCCGTCCGCGCAGTGGGTACAGATGGTGCCGGTGTGCTCCATCTCCCAGGGCCGCGTCTGATACCGGTAAGCGCCGCTGGTCAGCGCGCCAACCGGACAAATATCGATGCACTGTCCGCACTCATCGCAGTTGAGATGATCGCCGCCGTTGGGAGCAATCAGGGAAACCGCGCCGCGATTGACCACGCCCAGCGCCGCCACACCCATTCCCTCTTCGCAGGCCCGCACGCAGCGGAAACAAAGAATGCAGCGGGGTCCGTCGTAGTAAACCACCGGCGACCACTGCTGCTCATCCACATGCAGCTTGGTTTCCGTGAAGCGGCTTTCGCCCGCTCCGTAGCGGAACACCATATCCTGCAGTTCGCACTCGCCGCCCTTGTCGCAGACCGGGCAATCCAGCGGATGGTTGGTCAGCAGGAATTCCAGCGTCGATTTCCGCGCGCCGCGCGTTTGCGGCGTATCGGTCCGCACCACCATGCCGTTAGCAACCGGCAGCGTGCAGGCCACCTGCATCTTCGGCATCTTTTCCACTTCCACCAGGCACATGCGGCAGGCAGCCTGCAGCGAATAGCCTTCGTAGTAGCAGAACGATGGGATTTCAATGCCCGCGCGCTTGGCGGCTTCGATCACCAGCGTGCCAGGAGCCGCTTCGAGCTCCTGCCCGTCGATTGTAAATTTGACCGGATCAGCCATGGGTTTCTCTGTTTACGTCCTACGCCGCCACCAGCTTTTTCTCGTACGGGCACGGCTTGCCGTCGAGGTGCGCCTCAAACTCGTCGCGGAACTTTTCCACGAACGCGATCGTCGGCATCGCGGCCGCATCGCCCAGCGGACAGAACGTTCTGCCCAGCATGTTTCTCGAAAGATCGCCGATCAGCACGATGTCGCTCTTCACGCCCTGCCCGTCGTGGAACCGCTGCAGCACCTTGCGCAGCCACGTCGTTCCCTCGCGGCACGGAATGCACCAGCCGCAGCTTTCGTGCGCATAGAACCGCATGATGCGCAGCGCGGCCTTCACCATGCAGGTATCTTCGTCCATCACCACCACGCCACCCGAGCCGAGCATCGATTTTGCCGCGGCCACCGTGTCGAAGTCGAGATTGAGATCGCACTCATCGGCTTTGAGAACAGGACAGGAAGATCCGCCGGGAATCACCGCCTTCAGTTTCTTGCCGCCGCGAACGCCGCCGCCCACTTCGTTGATCAGGCGCATCAGATTGAAGCCCATGGGCAGTTCGTAAACGCCCGGCTTATTCACATGGCCCGAGAGACAGAACAAACGCGTTCCGCCATTCTTCGGCGAACCGAGACCGGCAAAGTACGCCGCGCCCTTCAGAATGATCGACGGCACGGCACAGTACGTTTCGACGTTATTCAGAACAGTGGGACACGAATACGCGCCGGCCACCGCCGGGAACGGCGGGCGGATGCGGGGATTACCGCGCTTGCCTTCGAACGATTCCAGCAGCGCCGATTCTTCGCCGCACTCATAAGCTCCGGCGCCCGAATGCGTCGCCAGATGGAACTTGATTCCGCGGCCCAGAATGTTGTCGCCCAGATAGCCGCGCGCGTAAGCTTCGTCAATCGCGCGGTCCATGTGCTCGATCAGATAACGGAACTCGCCGCGAATGTAGATGTAGCCCTGATGCGCGCCCACCGCGAGGCCGGCGATCAAAATGCCTTCGATCAGTTGATGCGGATCGAACTCCATCAGCAGCCGGTCCTTGCAGGTTCCGGGCTCCGATTCGTCACCGTTCACGATAATGTACTTCGGCTTCGGCGATTGCCGCGGCACGAAGCTCCACTTCATACCGGTCGGAAATCCCGCGCCGCCGCGGCCACGCAGACCGGAGGCCTTGACCTCATTGATGATGTCGTCCTGCGACATCCCAATCGCCTTCTCGAATGCCTGATAGCCTTCGTTGGCCAGATAAGTGTCGATTTTGTGCGAATTCGGCAGCCGGAAGCGCCGCGTCAGAACCGGAACTTCAAGCGGGCTGGGTTGGTTATACATCAGCAGCTCACCTTCTTGACTTCAGCGATCTCTTCGGGCTTCTTCCCCGCCATCAGGCCGCTCAGCAGCTTGTCCAGTTGCTCCGGCGTCACATCGTGATAGAAGTCGTAATTAATCTGCACCGCCGGGGCCCAGGAGCAGGCACCCATGCATTCCACTTCTTCCAGCGAAACAAATCCGTCGGCACTCACCTGCTTGTGCCCCAGATGCAGCTTCTGACTGGCCTGCTCGTACAACTCGGCGCCACCGCGCAGGAGACAGGAAATATTGGTGCAGACCTGAACGTGATACTTGCCCATGCCCTTGCCCTTGTGGAGCATCGAGTAAAACCCGACCACTTCCTCCACCTGCAAAGGCGTTGAACCCACGCGCTTCGCCACTTCCGCCACCAGTTCCGGCGTAACGGAACCGATTTCGTCCTGCGCGTAAATCAGCATCGGAATCGTCGCCGAGCGCTTCCGGTCTTCCGGATACTTGGCGAGGAATTTCGCGAATCGTGCTTCCAGTTCTGGCGAAAACGTCATGTTCTTTTCTCGACGGTGTTACCGGTCGGTGTCTCCCAAAACGAAGTCCATGCTGCCCAGTGCCGCAATCACGTCGGCGATCAGCGTTCCCTCAATCAGCGTCGGAATCGACTGCAGATTGCCGAAACTCGGCCCGCGCCAGTGCACGCGATAGGGCTTCTGCGTCCCGTCGCTCACCATGTAGCAGCCCACTTCACCGCGCGGCGATTCGATCGCCGAATAAACTTCACCTTCCGGCACCCGGAAGCCTTCGGACACGATCTTGAAGTGGTAGATGAGCGCTTCCATCTGCGTCTTCATCTTTTCGCGCTCCGGCAGCACAATGCCCGGCGCATCGGCCTGATGCGAACCGGACGGCATACCTTCAAGCGCCTGTTTGATGATTTTGCAGGACTGGCGCATTTCTTCGATGCGCAGCTGGTACCGCGCGAAAACGTCGTTTTCGGTCCGCGTCGGCACTTCGAAGTCGAACTTTTCGTAGCTGGAATAAGGCGCGTCCTTGCGGACGTCGATCTTCAGCCCGGCGGCGCGCAGCATCGGCCCCGTCACACCCAGATCGAGCATGTCTTCGAGCGAAATATAGCCGACGCCCTTGGTACGCCCCGTCCAGATGCGGTTCGTCGTGAGCAGTTCTTCGTACTCGTCCACCCGCGACGGGAAGATGTCGACGAAGTCCTTCACCCGCTTCTGCCAGCCGCGCGGATGCGGCAGCGCCAGGCCGCCAATCCGGAAATAACTGGTCATCATGCGCTGGCCCGAGAACATCTCGAACACGCGCAGAATCTCTTCGCGCTCGCGGAAGCAGTACAGGAACACGCTCATCGCGCCGATGTCGATCGCGTGCGTACCCAGCCACACCAGATGGCTGTTCAGCCGCGTAAACTCGGCCAGCATGACGCGCGTCCACTGCGCGAGCTCGGGAATTTCGAGGCCCAGCAGCTTTTCCGCGGCGAGGCAATATGCCAGATTATTCGAAAGCGGCGCCAGGTAATCGATGCGGTCCGTCAGCGTCACGCCCTGCTGATAGGTCTTCTGCTCGAATTCCTTCTCGATGCCCGTATGCAGGTAACCGATATCCGGCGCGGCCTTAAGGATTTCCTCGCCGTCCAGTTCCAGCAGCAGGCGCAGCACGCCGTGCGTCGACGGATGCTGCGGGCCCATATTCAGCACCATGCTGCGCGGGCCCGACTTGCTCTTCAGGTGCTCGTTGTAATCCAGCTCAACGGCCCGCTCGCTGGTGACGCCGCGGTCATTCGGCATCTCCACGGGGGTCGTCTCCGCGGGCAGTTCAGCCGCGTCCAGCACGCCGGTATCTTTAACGTCTGCCATGATTCCGGAAACTCCTCAGTACCGCGTACCCGTCACCGGGTAGTCCTTGCGCAGCGGATGACCTTCCCAGTCGTCCGGCATCACGATGCGGGTCAGGTCCGGATGGCCAGCGAAACGAACGCCAAACAGATCGAACGTTTCGCGCTCATACCAGTTCGCCGACCGGTAAACCGAAGTGGCCGATTCGATCTCGCAGGGATCGGACGCCACACGCGCCTTCAGCCGCAGGCGCTGCTTTTTCGCTATCGCCTGCAGATGATAAACAATCTCAAAACGAGGCTCAGCCGGATAGCGATCCACGCCGGTCACCGAGGTAAGCCGCTCAAACTGCAGATCTTTCTTCACGCGCCGCAGAGCTTCCACGATGCTGCCCGGCGCAATCTCCACCGTCAGTTCGTCAAACTCCAGCTTCGCCGCGGTCGCCAGGTCCTTCAGCGCCGCCACCACCGGGTTGTCCAGCAGATTTTCAGGAATCATTATGCCGCCCGCGCCGCCCGCTTTTCCGCCCGCTTCGCCGCCAGGCGATCTGTTTCCGCCCAGTCCAGCACGCCCTTCTTCCAGATGAAGAAGAACCCGGCCATGATGAAGGCCACAAACAGCAGCATTTCGGTAAATGCGAACATCTTCAGCTGCTTGTAGACCACAGCCCAGGGGTACAGGAAAATCGCTTCAATATCGAACAGGATAAACAGCATCGCGACCAGGTAAAACTTCACGCTGAAGCGGTGCTGCGCGTCACCCGTAGGGGCGATACCGCATTCGTACGGAGTGTCCTTGATCCGGTTCTTCACACGGTGCCCGATCACATACGACAAAGTGACCAGCGCGCAGGCAATGACCAGGGCCAGAACCGTCTGCACAACAACGGGAAACCAGAATTCCGAGGGTGTAGTAGGCATCGTGCTCAGTAGATGTTCAGGATCGGGGAGTTCCCCAACCGACTATAATAATCCACGGGTTCCTTTGTTGATTGAAAATCGCGTGACAGTTAACGGTGAACGTCGTCTGATACCGGCCGGCAGCACCCTCACAGACCTCATCGCCACCCTCGGATTGCCCCAGGATCGCGTCGCCGTGGAGCTCAACCGCGCCATCGTAAAACGAGAATTCTGGGCCTCGACGCCGGTCGATTCCGACGCGGAAATCGAAATCGTTCAGTTCGTCGGCGGCGGTTAGCAGCCCGCCGTCGGGCTACTTTGGCGGCGGATTCGACACCAGCACGCCATCGGCAACGAGCCTCTCGGTGAACGCCTTCGACCCGGCCCGGTTCAGATGGTAACGGTCCGCAAACAGCGCCGTATCGCTGATCGCCAGCGAGTAATCGAGCATCGGAATGCCAAACCGCCGGTCCAGTCCCGCAACGATTTCGCGGAAATTCGGGCTCTTGCGCACAAATGCCGGCAAGTACGGAGCAATCACCGGAACCACCCGAATGCCCCGCTCCCGCGCCACCCGGATAATTTCGGCGACCTCGTCCAGATTGCGGGCGTCCGGAGCCTCCCAGCGAGGCACGGGGCGCTGCTCTGTGTATCGGAGCAGTTCTTCGCTGACGCGCCCGTCCACCAGCCAGTCGTGATCGTTCCGGTTCCGGTAGTAAAGGGAGCGCATCGCCATTTCACCATTGAAGGCATACAGCTTCGAAAGCTTCATGCCCCACCCGAGCTGCGGATACTCTTCCGCAATCAACGTAGCCAGCCTCGGCGAAGCCTGCGCATAGAGCTTCATCTCGCCGGTCAGAGCCTCTGCTCCGAAGACCGTGGTCATTTCGAGAAGCAGCACCGACGGCGCGCGGTTGCGATCCAGATAATCGAGAAACAGTGTTCTGGCCAGCCTCGGCGGAAGACCGTTGAAACTCAGATTGAACGTCTTCAGGTGAGTCTGCCGTTCGAGATACGGCCAGTCCACCAGTGACATGCCGCGCGAATTGCCCAGGACGACGATATCGGCATTTACAGGCTCCCGATAGAGCACGGAATAGCGAAACCCGCTGCGCAATACCTGCGACCAGAGCGCCGCGGCGAAAAGCCGGTCCGCCGCAATAAAAAGCAGCGCGCCGATCGCCACGTACAGGACCAGCCGCGGGCCGCCGCCCCTGCCGGCATCTCTAGAACTGGAAGTAGATGAATGCATGGCTGCCGAAGACGCCGAACAACGAAATTGCAAGAAGAACAGCGGCGCCCGCCATGGGTCTCAATCCCGGCCGGGCCTCGAAGATACGCGGGAAACTGATTCGCAGGTCCAGATACTCGAACGCGAAAAGCGCCGCGATCAAACCGAAATCCCGCAGCACCTGAAACTTATTCGGAACGTCGGCGAGCGACCAGGCGGACCCGCCCGTCACGAGCCGGAAAATATGCCACGCCGAGGCGAAATCGGAGGAGCGAAAAGGAATCCATGCCAGCGTCACCAGCGAGAATACACACACGCCGGCCGCCAGGGAACGAAGCCGGCCGGGAAGCCTCGCCGCGGCGGCGAGTCGTTCCATCGGCTTGCCGGCCAGACGCTGCGCCACCAGAAACAGCCCGTGCAGCCCGCCCCACGCCACAAACGTCCAGCTGGCGCCGTGCCAGAGGCCGCCAAGCAGCATCGTCAGCATCAGATTGCGCCACGTTGCGAACTTCGAGCCGCGATTGCCGCCCAGCGGGATGTACAGGTAGTCGCGCAGCCAGCTCGACAGCGAGATATGCCAGCGCGTCCAGAACTCACTGAAGCTGGTGGAAAAATACGGCTTGTCGAAATTCCGCCCCAGATCGAACCCCAGCATCCGGCCGATCCCGATGGCGATCCCCGAATAGCCGGAAAAATCGCAGTAAATCTGCACGCTGTAGAAGATCGCGGCCACCCGCAGCGTATTCGGGCTGTAAGCGAAGGGATTATTGAAAACCGGATCCACAAACCCGGCCACCACGTCGGCAATCGCGAGCTTCTTGAAGAATCCCCAGAACACCATCTCGAGACCCTCCGCCACCGACGCCGCGCGCGGATTCCGCAGTCCATCCAGTTGCGGCAAAAACTCCTGGGGCCGCAGAATCGGCCCGGCCACGAGCCGAGGGAAGAAGGCAACGAAAATGGAAAACTTCAACAGATCGCGCGATGGCTCCATGTGACCGCGGTAAATTTCGGCCAGGTAGCTGATCATCTCGAAAATGTAAAAGGAGATTCCCACCGGGAGAATAATCCGCAACGCGTACTCCGGCACGGAAAGCCCGGCGGCATGCAGCACAGCCAGCGCCGCGCCCGCCAGGAACCCGAGATATTTGAATGTTCCCAGCACCCCGAGATTCAGGCAGACTCCTGCCGTCAGCACCCGGCGCCGACCGGAATCCGAAACAGCGGCACGAATCTTTTGCCCCAGAAAATAGTTCACCCACGTCATCGCCAGCAGGATCGGCAACAACCTCACGTCCCACCAGGAGTAGAAGAAATAGCTGGCCAGCAGGATGCACCACAGACGCACGCGTCCCCGGGTGAGGAAGTAAAGGGCGCAAAAAACGGGGAAGAAAGCGAAAAAACTCAGGCTATTGAACAGCATTGCGTGCGGAGGAGCTTATTCTCCAGCAAGCGTATCACGGGCGCTTCCCGGCGGGACGGGCTTTCCGCCGGCTCCGGCCCTCACAACGCGCTGAGCCTCAGGCGGCGGACACTCGGGATACGCGCCGGTTTGAACCGGCGGAAAGCGACGCGGAGCGCACAGCGGGATCGGCCCGGCATTGCGCCCCGCGGTCAGGAGCCCTGAATTCAGCGGAGTTTACGCGAAGCTTCGTACTGCGTGCGCTTCGTCATCGTGCACGTCGAACACGGTGTAAAGCTTGGTGATCTGCAGCAGGTCATGGACGCGCTTGGTCAGGCCCAGCAGCTTCAGCGTCCCGCCGGCATTGGAAACCGTCGTAAACGCCGACACCAGTTCGCCGATGCCGGAACTGTCGATATAGGAAACCTCGCTCAGGTTCAGCAGAATCTTCCGCGTCCCCTTCGCCACCATGTCGCGGACTACGTCGCGCAGAGCGCTCGCGCCTTCACCAAGCGTGATCCGGCCGGATGCATCGATCACCGTTACGTCACCCGTTTGCCGGGTATTCAGCTTTACACTCATGAAATTTCAGATCTCCTCGTCGCCTGTCTTATGCTGCACTCAGCTCTGCACTGCTTCAGCCGTCCTGTTTCTCTCCGGCGCCCTGAGCCCCGACGCTCTTGACCAGCGTCACTTCGGTCCCGTTGGGAGAAAGCCGGCGGATCTTCACGTCATCCATGAACGCGCCCATCAAAAACAGCCCCCGGCCCGAATGCCGCAGCAAATTTTTGTCCTGCAGAGGATCGGGCACTTCCTGAACCTCGAAGCCTTCGCCCTGGTCGCTGATCCGGATCGTCAGCCGCGCGCCGCTGTCCAGCGTTTCCACCGCAACGCTCACCCGCACCAGTTTGCGGCGATTGTAGCGGTTCCCGTGAACCACTGCGTTCACCATGCATTCCCGCACGGACATGCCGATCCTGTGCTGCGCGTCTTCGTCAAATCCCGCCTGCGCTGCAGCCTTCAGGATTTCCGTTTCGGCCGTATCCACACTTTCCAGCGTGGACGGATAGGCCTCGTCGAGGACCGTGCTCTCGCCCGCGTTCAGCGCCATAAAGTAGCCAGGAACATCAACTCGAAAAGCTACCATACAACTACCCGCTGACGAAAGTGCCGCGCCTCGGGGCCACGCTCCCCGGCGAGCGGCAGACACCTCCGCGTTCCCGGATCCGCTGGTTGTTACCATAGAGGCCGATGACACCGTCCCAGCCCCGCATCGTGCTCGAGAAGTCCCCCGACTATCGCGAGAGCTACGCCAACAGCGTGCAAATCCGCGTCAACCTTTGGGACTTTTTCCTTATGTTCGGCACGCTGAACCAGACCTCCGCGGAAAACGTGCAGATCCAGAATTTCCAGGGCGTCTATGTCAGCCCGCAGCAGGCCAAGGCGCTGCTGAACGTGCTCCAGCAGAACGTCAGCCAGTACGAATCGGCTTTCGGCGAAATTCGCCTCGAACCACGCGCCGGCGCCAACTTCGTGCAATGAAACTTGCGGCGTGGCTCCGCCGGGGAGCGTTTGGAATCCGGCTTCTTCCGCAACCAATCCCGGCCAGTTGCCGGGCCAGGTGACGCCCGCCCGGCGGTTGCGCGTCCGCCCCGCCTCCTACGCCCTTGTCTTCGCCGTCATTGCCGGATTTCTCATCCTCGCCCACGGCCCCCTGCTCTGGCTGCCCTTTTTCTGGGATGAAGCCGGCCAGTTCGTTCCGGCGGCGCTCGATCTTTTCCACGCCGGCTCGTGGATCCCCACCTCGGCGATTCCCAACGTCCATCCGCCCGGCGTGATGGCGTGGCTCGCCGCGTTCTGGTCGGTATTCGGCTATTCCATCGCCGCCACCCGCGTCGCCATGCTGCTCATCGCGGCGCTGGGCGCACTGTTCACATTCCTGCTCTCCATCGAACTCTCCCGCGGCTCAACCGGCGCGCCCGCGTTTTCCGCCCTCACGTTCCTCTGTATCTCTCCGCTCTTCTTCGCCCAGGCCATGATGGCGCAGCTCGATATGCCCGCCATGTGCTTCACCGCGCTCGCCCTGCTGCTCTTCCTGCAGAACCGCTTCCGCGACGCCGCTTTTGCCTGTATAGCGCTCGTGCTGCTGAAAGAGACCGGTGCCGTCGTGCCGCTGGTCTTCGGCGGCTGGCTCGCGATCGAGCGACGCAGGGACCCGCGCGCCGAACTCCTGCCCGCTCTCTGGTTCCTGCTGCCTTTCGCCGCACTGGCCGTATGGCTGGCGGCCCTGCGCCACGGCACTGGCTCCTGGTTCGGCAACACCGGTTTTGCCGATTACAACCTCCGCTACACCCTCGATCCCGCGCGCCTCGTCTTCGCCCTCTTCCGCCGCCTGTACTACGTCTTCATCTCCACCGGACACATCATCGGCACCGCCGTTATTGTCTTCGCCTTCCGCCGCCTGCCACTGCTTCGCGCGCGCGCCTGGCGCATCGCCGCCACGCTCGCCGCCGCCCATATCCTCGTCGTCAGCATCCTCGGCGGAGCGGTTCTGGAACGCTACCTGCTTCCGGTCCTGCCCCTGCTTTACAGCGCCTTCGCCGTTTCGCTGCGGGCCCTGCTGCCGCGGCCGCGCAAGATCGCCCTCACCGCCCTCGTGCTCGCGCTGCTGGCCGCGAACGTGCTGAACCCGCCCTACCCATACCCCTGGGAAAACAACCTGAGCTTCGTCGCGTTTCTGCAACTGGAGCAGAGCGGCGCCACCGCCGTCGATCTGCACACCGGCAAAGTCGCAACGGCTTTTCCGCTGACCCAGGCACTGCGCCGGCCCGATCTCGGCTTCGTCGAAAACCCGCACCCCGTCATCGAAATGGCCGGCTTCACCAGGTCCGACGTCGAAAAGCTCCAATTTGAGGACCCCGAAATGGTCCTCGTATTCACGCGCATCTGGGATCCGTGGCACCTGCTCGACGTGCCCGCCGTCGCCGCCTTCCTCCACCGGCTCAACGGCTACGAACCGCAGCTCGACGCCGAACGCATCGCCCAAATGCTCAACATGCGCGTAGCCTTCCGCTGGCGCAGCCGCGGACTCACCATGCAACTGCTCGAACGTGCGCCCGTTCTGCCATCGAACTAGAGGCGTCTGCGCCGGGTACACCCCGCCGGGACTACGCTACAGAACAGATGCTGATTTCGCCCGCCACCGCTGCCGACATCCCGGCGCTCGCGCGGCTGCTTTCCGAGCTGTTTTCGCAGGAAGCCGAATTCGCCCCCGATCCCGCGGCCCAGCACCGGGGGCCTTGCCCGCATCCTGGCCAACCCTGACATCGGCACGATCCTGACAGCTAAGAGCGAAGCCGCGCAGCCGGATTCCGCGCTTCGCCCATGCTCCCACTGCGCCTGATGCTCGGCTGACGGCTTCACCGCCAGTGGCAGGCGATCAGTTTTCCGGGTTCGGAAAACCGGGAATCGGCAACGGATCCGGCTCCGGCGCCGGGTCCGGATCGGGCATCGGATGCGGGTGGGGCCCGGGCTCGCGCGGGCCCGTCACCAGATCCACTTCCACGGCTTCGTCTGCTGCCCCGCCGCGGTCGACTGGCTCGGATTCATCCCGTCGCATCTCGCAGTCGCAGCAGTCGCTGCAGCGCCGGCACTTTTCGCAGAGATGGTTGCCGCACGTGTCCTTGGTGCAGGCGACGCAGATTCGCGTGGATTCTTCTTCGCAGATGGTGCACGTAAAAGACATAGTGTGAGTCCTGGCTCCCGTTAATTTTGCGCCGGCCGGGCGGCGGAAGGCCGCGCCGATGTGGAAGGCGGGCACGAAGTCTGGCGCGCCAGGTTCGCCCGGCACCGCTGCGCTTCGCCGTCCACCACCTTGAATTGCGCATCCCTGTCGGCGATCAGTTCGAGCAAATATTGCTGCAGACGCGCAACATCGGCCTGGTCTTCAGCGGCCACCGCTTCAATCAGATCGGCCAGCGCCGGGTTCTGATACTTTCGCAGCCCCCCCATGAGCGAGCCCAGCAACTGGTGCTCAGCCTGAACGCGGAACAGCGCCTTGATGGTTTCGGTTACCTGGGTCCCCGGATGTTCGGTCAGGTACGCCATGTCATCCTGAATGCCGCGCAGCTCGGCCAGCGACCGGGCATGCTGCGTGACGTAGGTATCGGGCGCGCCTTTGGCTACCCACTCGGCGGGACGAAGCTGTCCCAGCATTGGCTGCAGCCGTTCCGCATGCTTCGCAATGCCGGCAAAAATTGCCGCGATCTGCTGCTCGTTAAACGACGCCGTACCAGCCATCTGCTGGGCAACTGCCGGCGTCAAAATTCCGCAGACGAGCAGAACTGGAATGAATCGTCGCACGCAATATCAGACTCGCACCATAGCGGCGCAAGCGCAAGGTTGATTCATTGCCTGACGATGCAGCCGGGGCCGAACGCGGAACGCCGCGCCTGGATTACGGCGCCGGCGGAGGCGGAGGCGCACCCGTCGAGGAAGATGACGGTGGCGGCGGTGGGGGCGGCGGTGGAGGCGCCGGAGCGTTATTCTTATCCGCCGGACCGCTCACACCCGTCGTCGGCGCGCCGCCAGTGCGAGCCACCGTGGAAGCCCCGCGCGACGCATTGAGCGCAGCCTGGTAGAAAGCGTCGGACGCCGCCCGTACCGCGCGCTGCAAAAGCGAGCCCTTGTCGATGCCCGCCTGCGCCAGCGGCTGATTCCTGTACACCCGAACGAATTCGCCCGCAGTGAGAATGCGCGACTCGGAAGCGCGCAGCAGATGCCGCACCTCCACCGAGCCTTCTTCGTCCAACACCATCGTGGTGGCGTCTTCGTCTTCCACTGCCACGTCGAAGATGGTGCCCCGCACCGAAATCACGGCGCTGGGCGTACGGACTTTGTTGTGATTCGGCAGCCCGCCGGCGTGCTCAATCTGCACCCGCACCTTGCCGAGCCAGACTTCGAGAAGATCGCGCCAGTCACCGCGGTTGGCCCTGAACACGACTTTCGATTTCGGGAAGACTTCAAAGGTGCTGCCGTCCGCAACCTGGAACACTCCGTAGCCGTCCACCCCGGTAACCACAACCTGCTCGGGTTGCACCAGGTCGCCGGTATTGAGCGCCCAGGTGGCATTGTCGCGAAGGATAGAAATCTGGCCGGTCCAGGAAAGGAGCTTCGCAGCGCCGTTCAGCGACGGATCAGGTGTCAGCGTTTGCGCAGGAAGGCTGCCGCTCAGTCCCGAAATGAGAGCGAGCGCCAGGATGAGACGCATAGCTGGACGAGTTTGTACCACTAAGAACCTTACAATACCACGTAAATTGCATGAGAAGTTCCGGGTCCTGCCGCTTCCGCCACTCAAACTGTGCAGAATCAGCAGGATGGCGAAAATTGGCCGCGTTCGTGCGGTAGAATTGAGACACGTCGATGTGTCGCGCATACACATTCCGGGCGAAAAGGGCGTTGCGGGCAGCACTGCCAGCGGCGTTCGCGGCGGCAGCTTTGTACGCGCCGGTCGCACCTGCGCAGACCCCTGCAATCGATCAGCCATCGCAGGGACAGGCAACGCAGGGACAGGCAACGCAGGGCCAGGCATCGCAGGGCCAGGCATCACAGGGACAGGCAACGCAGGGCCAGCCATCGCAAAAAGTATCGGCATGGCATCGCATCGGAACGACCACGATAGCGGAAGGCTTGGCCGGTCCGGCGTCCGGCGCCGTCACGGATGTCTGGTATCGTGGCGCGGCGACTCTGGCGCGTACATCGTCGGGACGCGTTTTTGAAACCGCAGACCGCGAAGGCGGCAACGCCATCCACTGGCGCCTGAACACTTCCGGGATTCCTTCGGCTTCCCGGATCCCACTGGGAAGCGAACCAGCGGCACAGGCAACGGCGCTGCCCGAATCCGGAGCGCGCGTGGTTGGCTCCGGCAGACGCCTGTACGCGGCCGGGCGGAATTTCCTTTATCGCTCGGAGGACGGCGGCGCGAGTTGGCTGAATCTGACGGCGGTCAACGCCGCGGGCTACGCGAATTCATCGATCCTCGGCGGCGCCCTGGAGTCGGTTGCCGTGGCACCGGATAACCCGGACGAAGTAACGGCGGCGACGAGCGCCGGGGTCTGGCGATCGCTCGACGGCGGCCTCTCCTGGCGGAGCCTGAACGGGGAACTACCGAACCTCCCGGTGCGGAAACTCATCGACCGGAGAACGCTGCTGCTCGAAACCGGCATCTCCGCGCAGTTGGCTGGCGGCAACTGGGTCGCTGCGGATGCCGAGGACGGCGAAACCGCCTTACGCAAGAAATTCAGCGAGTCGGTTCGCAGTGAGGTGGCTGCCGCGGTACAAACCAGCGCGCTCGCCTACGCCGGGACCGCCGACGGCCGGCTGCTCGCGTCTCGGGATGGTGGCGCCACCTGGGCGGCGGCCCAGAACTCGGGTGGCCCGATTTCGCGAATCTGGGTGGACGCGGCGCGCCCGGAAACGGCCCTGGCCGCCAGCGGAGCAACGCTGTGGCGCACTGTCAATGGCGGCCTGTTCTGGGATGCGGTGACCGCTGTTCCCGGCGGAACGCAGATCCACGGAGTCACGGCGGACGCTGCGGCCGGTGTCGTCTATGTCGCTACCGAGCGGGGTATTTACGCCGGAGACATTTCACTGCGGGATGCAGGCCGGGCCACCACGGAGTGGCAGACCGTGTCGCGCGATCTTCCCGCCGCCGCCGCATGGGACGTCCTGCTGAACCCGGATGGCACACTGACTGCGGCGCTTGACGGCTATGGCGTATATGAAACCGCCGCGCCCCACCAGCCACGCTCCGTACGGGTTGTCAGCGGAGCGGATTTGACCGACCGGCCCGCAGCCCCGGGTTCTTTGATCAGCGTCCTCGGCGCGAAGATCGAACGCGTGCAGGGCGCCGGCACTTCGTATCCCGTGCTGGCCGCGGCGGACCAAAGTTCGCAGGTGCAGGTTCCGTTCACCTCGGTCGCCGGGACGTATCAATTGGTGCTCGAAGGCTCGTCGCGGGACGGCGGCGCCAGGTGGACCGTACCGCTCACCGTGAAAGATTCCGCCCCGGCCATTTTTGTCGATGCCGAAGGTGCACCGCTCCTGCTGGACGCCGCCAGCGGTCTCGTCATGGACCCCGGCGTGGCGATTCGGGCATCGAATACCGTGCAACTGCTCGCCACCGGACTGGGTCGGGTGACGCCGGACTGGCCCGCCGGCATTCCGGCACCTCTCGATTCGCCACCCCGCGTGGCGGGATCCGTCCAGGCTTATCTGGACGGTATCCCTGTGGAAGTTACCAGCGCCACGCTCGCCCCCGGATACACCGGCTACTACATCGTGGGCCTGCGAATCCCTGCTATCGTCAACCGCGGCGCCAGTGAACTTCGTATCGTGATGAACGGCGAGCAGAGCAACCGCGTGAAGGTTTACCTCGAACCGGAACTCGCTCCGTTGCAGTAGCATTTCCCGCGTCAGCTCCGGCCCGGGTGTTGCATTTTAGCCCCCCGAAAGCTCCGCCCGAAAAACAAAACGGGCCCCGAACTTCGGGACCCGCTCCTGTTTGAAATCGGATTGTGTGATTTTAGGCGCGCGTTACGTTCTCCGCCTGCAGGCCCTTCGGACCTTGCTTTACCTCAAATTCCACCTGCGCTCCTTCATCGAGCGAACGGTAACCATCCGACTGGATGGCCGAAAAATGGACGAACACGTCGTCTCCCGTAGACCGCTGAATGAAGCCGAAGCCCTTGGCGGCATTGAACCACTTTACTGTGCCTTTTTCTTTCACAACCTTCTCCTGAAAGCGCCGGAACGGAGCATCGCCTTCTTCAAAAGCCTACTTCAAAAAAAGAAAGGCCACGCCTTAGCGCAGCCCCCAACGATACTCATTCCTATCCGGACACCATTTTCAACTGCGAACCCAATATGGCACAGCGTAAGATGTGATAGCAACCGGGGTCCCGGAGCGCCCGCGTCGAAACCGGGGCCTTCCGGCGGCAGCGCCGGACCTGCCACGGCCGAGGTCATCCATTTGCAAGACGAATTCACACTCACGGAAAAGCTGCGGAAGCGGGCCAAAATCCCCGCCGGCTCAGCCGTGGTCAAAGGCATCGGCGACGACTGCGCCATCTACCGCCCGCGCGGCTCGGCGGACGATCTTCTGTTCACCACGGACATGCTGCTCGAAAACGTCCACTTCCGGCGCGAAACCCACAAGGCCGCCGAAGCGGGCCGCAAGGCGCTCGCGCGCGGCCTGAGCGACATCGCCGCCATGGGCGGCTCGCCGCGCTTCTGCCTGTTGTCGCTCTGCGTCGCCGAATCCATGGACGACAAGTGGGTAAACGGCTTCTTCGACGGCGTCACGTCACTGGCGGATGAAACCGGAACCGTGCTCGCGGGCGGCGATCTGGCACGTTCCCCCGCAATGAGCTGCGACGTCGTCGTCTGCGGCGCCGTGCCTCGGGGCGAGGCCCTTTTGCGCAGCGGCGCGCGGCCGGGCCACGAAATCTGGGTATCGGGAGAACTCGGCGGTTCCGCTCTCGGCCTCGAAACCAATAAAGGAAAGGCCCGGCGGCGGCACATCGCGCCGGAACCGCGCATTCAGCTCGGCCAGTACATCCGCGAAAAACTGCGCGCCACTGCCGCCATGGATATCAGCGACGGCCTGTCGCTCGACCTGCAGCGCATGTGTGCGGCATCGGCAACCGGCGCGGAAATCACCGCCCCGCCCCGGTTCACCGGCGCGAGCCTCGAACAATCGCTCCATGGCGGCGAGGAGTACGAACTCTTATTTACCGTGCGGCCGGGAACACGTGTACCGCCGACGTTCGAAGGGCTCCGCCTCACGCGCATCGGGCGCATGACAGATCCCGCCGCCGGAAATCCGGTGCGACTCGATGGCGTTCCGCTGGAACCAAAGGGCTGGGATCACTTCGCCCGACAGGCAACCGCCTAACGGCTTACTCGCGAAAAGCACCGTACTTTACGGCGTCGCCGCCGGAGCATGAAATCCGATCGCGCGCTTCTTCGCCGGAGGCAACTTTTTCATCCGGGTCACTTCATGCGAAAGGTGCTCGAGGTCGCCCACCAGTACCTCCAGCACCGGCGCCATTCGTTCCTGCCCGCGTTCCGGCTTCGCAACGCGCTCCGCGATATTGCGATTGGATCCGACTACCAGCCGGATTCGCACGCACGCCCGCATGATCCCGATATTCACCTGGACAGCGCGGGCGCGGCGCAGCACCGACGACAGCGTGGCCACGCCTTCCTGCGTGAACACATACGACATGGAGCCGCTGAAACTCCGCCCCGAAGGTATCGCAAGCTGCGATACCAACACCTGCGCCTCCTTCTCCGTGAGCTGGAACATGAAGTCTTCCGGTAAGCGCTCCGTGTTCCTTTTCACCTGCGGGCGCAGCGCGATCGGCCTGACGCCGTACAACTCGGCGAGGTCGCGATCCAGCATCACTTTGCGTCCGCGAATCACCCGGATCAGCGTAACGACTGGTAGAGAGTGGGGGCGTGGGGCGGCGGGTTGCCGGACGGGTACGACCTTTTCGCCCGCTGCCATCTCCATTTGGCGGCCGGCCGCCCGATCTTTACTCACTACTTTCTGTCTCCTCGCCCCGCGCGCCCGCCCGCGCCGCGCCCGCACCCCGGTGCGCTACCCTGGTAGAGAACTGCTCCATGGGTCATATCATTGCCATCGACGGCCCCGCAGGGGCGGGCAAGAGCACGATTGCGCGCGCCCTCGCCGCGCGTCTCGGCTACACCTACATTGATACCGGCGCAATGTACCGCGCCATCGCCCTTTGGGCCGCGCGTCAGAACATCGCCCTCGATGAAGCACACCGCATCGAGCAACTGGCCCGCGCAGCCGACTTCGCTCTGCCGCCCGGCCGCATCCTCCTGAACGGCGAGGACGTCAGCGAATCCATCCGCACGCCCGAAATCTCCGGCGCCGCCTCGAAGGTCGCCGCTATCGGCGCCGTCCGTGCCGCCCTGGTGGAAAAACAGCGCGAAATGGCCGCACAGGCGAATATAGTAATGGAAGGCCGCGACATCGGCACGGTTGTCTTTCCGGCGGCCCGCGTCAAAATTTTTCTGGATGCGGATGCCTCCGAGCGCGTCCGCCGCCGCTCCGCCGATCAGCCCGAGGTGCCCGCCGATGCCCTCGCCCGGCAGATCGCCGAACGCGACGCCCGCGACCGCGGCCGTGCCGAATCGCCTCTCGTACAGGCGCCGGATGCGGTCTATCTGGATTCCACCGGGCTCACCCCGGATCAGGTTGTGGAAGAGATTCTGCGCATCGTACGAACGCGCATTTCGAACGGACATTCCGAATAAATGGGAGAAATGGTTTTGAAGAATTTGCTGGTGATGAAGTTTGGCGGCACGAGCGTCGGCTCGGCTGAACGTATGCGGGCGGCCTGCGATCTGATCGCGAAGGAAGCGGCGCGGCGCCCCGTAGTCGCGGTGGTTTCGGCCATGTCGAAAATCACCGACCTGCTCCTCGACACCACCCGTCACGCCGAAGCGGACGACCAGGCGGGCATCGACCGCAATCTCGCCACGCTCGAATCGCGGCACCATGAGGCCGCCGCCGGCCTGCTGCCCGAATCCGAGCAGGCGCGCCTGCAGGCCGCCATCGGCGAAGTCACCGCCGACTTCCGGCGCATCGTCAGCGGCATTCAGATGCTCGGCTACCGGCCCCTCCGCGCCGTCGACGAAGCCGTCGCGGTGGGCGAGCGGCTCTCGGCGCTCCTCGTCAGCGAGCACCTCAAATCGCGCGGCCTCGGCGCCGTCGCGGTCAACGCGGCGGACGTCGTCGTCACCGACGCCGTCTTCGGCAACGCCTCGCCCATGATGGCCCAGACCGAAGAAAAGGCCGGCGCGACCCTGCTTCCCGCGCTGGAAAAAGGCGGCATCCCGATCGTCACCGGCTTTAACGGCGCAACGGTTGACGGACGCCCCACCACTCTCGGCCGCGGCGGTTCGGACTTTTCCGCCGCCATTATCGCCGCCGCCCTGAACGCCGCCGAACTCTGGATCTGGACCGACGTCGACGGCATCATGACCGCCGACCCGCGCCTCGTTCCCGACGCCCGCATCCTCCCCGAAATCACCTACAGCGAAGCCGCCGAACTCGCCTGGGCCGGCGCCAAAGTACTTCACCCGCGGACCCTCGCCCCGCTCGTCGAGAAGCGCATCCCCGTCTGGAGCAAAAACAGCTTCGCCCCCGAAAAGCCCGGCACCCGCATCGTCCCGGAACTGGGCGAAGGCAACACGGGTGCCAAAGCCGTCACCTCCATGGCGAACGTGGCGCTGGTGTCGCTCGAACCGGCGGCCGGCGCTGGCGGCGTTCACGTCATGGCCCGCGCCCTCGAGGCGCTCGAATCGGCGAATGTTGAAATTCTCGCGCTTTCGAGCTCCAGTTACCGGCAGAGTTTCTGCTTCCTCGTTCGGCACGACGAACTCGAACGCGCCACCCAGGCGATCGAAGCCGCGCTGGCCCTCGAACTCACCCACGGCTACGTACGCGGCATCGACGTGGACCGCAACGTCGGCCTGCTCGCCGTCGTCGGCGAAGGCATGCGCGGCTTTTCCGGCCTCGCCGGCCGCATCTTCACCGCGATTTCCCGCGAGAAGATCAACATCATCGCCATCGCCCAGGGCTCCAGCGAGCTGACGATCTCCATCGTCATCCGCCGCGAAGGGCTGGAAAAGGCCGTCCGGGCCGTCCATACCGAGTGCCACTTGTAGTAGCCGCGCTACAATAAAAAGATTCGATTCAGCAGGAGACTCCCCGGTAATGTTTGATTTATTTCGCAGCCGCGAAAAAGCGGTGCGCATAACCCTGACGGTTTTGCTCGGCCTCGTCGGCCTTTCCATGGTCACGTACCTGATTCCCTCATCGGGGGTCGACAGTACGACGGCCAGTTCGGATTCCTCGGTCGTTGCCAAAGTCGGCAAGATCCAGCTGACGTCCCAGCAGGTCAACAGAGTCGTCCAGAATCTGACCCGGCAGCGCCAGTTGCCGCCCGATCTTCTGTCCGTTTACGTCCCGACCGTGATTCAGCAGATGATCACGGAGCGCGCCATGGCCTATGAGGCCGAGCGTCTCGGCATGAAGGTCAACGCCGACGAAACCGACAACGCCATTCTCGATCAGCTTCCCGCCGAAGTGGTGAAAGACGGCAAAGTCGACAGCGCCACGCTCAACGCCATGCTCCAGCAGCAGGGCGTCAGCATGACGGAATTGAAAGAGGATACGGCGCGCGGCCTCCTTGCCGCCCGCCTCCGCCAGACCGTTTCTGCCGGCGTCTTCGTTTCGCCGCGCGATGTGGAAAGCGAATACCATCGCCGCAACGACAAGGTGAAGATCGAATTCGCCCTGGTCTCGCCCGCCAAATATCAGGCCGAAGCGCAGCCTACCGATGCCGAACTCGCCGCCTGGTACAACGGCCACAAGTCGTCCTACCAGACATCCGAAAAGCGCTCCGTGGCCATGATCGTTCTGGATCCCGGCAAGGTCTCGGCAGCCATTCAGCCCACCGATGCCGATCTGCACAAGGAATACACCGCTTCCATGGAACAGTTCCGCACCCCGGAACGCGTCCAGGTGCGCCACATTCTGATTAAATCCACAGCTGCCGACGATGCCGACCGCAAGCTGAAAGCCGAAGGCGTTCTGAAGCTGGTGCAGAAGGGCGAAGATTTCGCCAAACTGGCGGATCGGAACTCGGACGATCCAGGTTCCGCCAAACAGGGTGGCGAACTCGGCTTCATCGTCAAGGGCCAGACCGTTCCGGAATTTGAAAAGGCCGCCTTCTCCCTCCAGCCCGGCCAGACCAGCGACCTCGTGAAAACCACCTACGGCTATCACGTCATCCAGGTGGAAAAGCACGAACAGGCACGCCTCCAGCCGTTCGAAGAAGTGCGCGCCCAGCTCACGAATTCCTTCATGCAGCGCGCCCTCAACGAACAGATGCAGAAGCTGGCCGATAAGGCCGTCGCCGAACTCCGCAAGGATTCCGCCCATCCGGAAAAGGCCGCCGCCGCCGTCGGAACCACGGTGGTTCGCGCCGAAAACGTAAAGGCCGGCGATCCGCTTCCCGTCGTTGGCGCCTCCAAGGAACTCAACGACGCGCTGGCGCCTCTGCATAAGGGCGAAGTCACCGCCGGCCCCGTGGTCCTCCCCGGCAACCGTGTCGTGGTAGCCGTCGTGACCGACTACGCCGGCCCGCGTCAGGCCACTCTCGAAGAAGCGAAGGAAGACGTCCGGAACGGTGCCCTCGGCCAGAAGCTTCAGGACATTCTGACCCGCAAGGCAGCCGACCTCGAAGCCAAAGCGAAGGCGCTCAACGGCGACCTCGTGAAGGCCGGCAAGGAACTCGGCATCGAAGTGAAGACTTCGCCGGATATCGACCGCCAGGGCGCTCTCGAAGGTGTCGGCAACGCCTCCCAGCTCGCCGATGCGTTCGTGAAGCCCGTGGGTACGCTCATCGGGCCCGTCACCGTCCCCGGTGGCCGCGTGCTCGCGAAAGTGGCCGGCAAGACCGAGGCCGATATGGCCGGTTTCGCCGCCCAGTCCACCAAGATCCGCGACGAACTCAAGACGCAGAAATCCGCCGACCGCACCAAGCTGTTCGAGGAAGGCCTGAAGAAGCGTCTGCAGAATGAAGGCAAGCTGACGATCCGCCAGGACGTCGTTGCCCGCATTCTTCAGAACCTGACCGGCAAGAGCTAGTCTCCGCCCCGGCAACCCGACATGGATTCCATCCTCGACTTCGTCCGGTCGCTCTACGGCGCCGACCGGCTCCTGGCTCTCGTGCGCAGTCTGCTGGCCAGTCCGCTCGGTCTCGCCGGGCTGTTTGGAATCGTGTTCGCCGAAACCGGCCTGCTGGTCGGCTTCTTCCTGCCAGGCGACTCGCTGCTGTTCTCGGTCGGCGTCGCCAGCGGCGCTACCGGAGTCAGCGTCTACCTGATCGCCGGCCTGCTCATGATCGCCGCCATCCTCGGCGATAACCTCGGCTACTTTCTCGGCTTCAAGGCCGGCCCCCGCATCTTTAGCCGGCCGAAGTCAGCCTGGTTTCACCCCGACCACCTGACGCGCACCAGCGCATTCTACGAAAAGTACGGTCCGCGCGCCGTCGTCTTTGCGCGCTTCATCCCCATCGTTCGCACCTGCACGCCCTTCATCTCCGGAGTGGCGCAGATGAAGTATGCCCGCTTCCTGACTTACAGCCTGTTCGGCGGCATCTTCTGGATTGCCTTCATGACCACCCTCGGCTACCAGCTCGGGCAGATCGAACTGGTCCGCCACAACTTCGAAAAAGTGGTTCTGGGAATCGTCTTCGCCTCGCTGCTGCCCGTCCTGGTGGAAGGCCTCAAAGCCCGCTCGCATCGTGAACGGAAGTAACTCCGCCCGCCTCGCGGCGCCAGAATCGTTCCCAAAAGGTTCTTCCCGAAAAGCCAGCCCCGGATACGCTACCAGCTACACTAACGGAGTAGTGCGACCGTTGCTCCGCCTCCTGCGCCGTACACTCGTTGCCTCCATTGACGACGGGCTGTTCGCCATCGCCAAAGGCGCAGCTTACTCCGCCCTGCTTTCGCTCTTTCCCGTGCTGGCGTGCGTCGCCTCTCTGCTCGTTCAGTTCAATGCCGCCTACGTCCAGCGGATCCTGTCGCGCTTTCTCTCCCGCGTCCTTCCGCCCGGCACCGAATCCGCCGTGCTGGAACAGTTCCGCTATAAGGGCCCGCGTCCCGTCGCGCTCCTCACGGTGGCGGCGATCTTCGCACTCTGGGCCGCTTCCAGCGTGGTCAAAAGCCTGATCGATGGCTTCAATGCCGCCTACCGCGTCCCCCGCAACCGCTCGATTCTCGGCCACATGGGAATGGGAATCCTGCTGGTGTTCCTCGCGCTCGTGCCGCTGATGGGCGCCACCTCGCTGATCCTGTTCGGCAGCCAGATCGAGATGGTTGTCCTGCGCGCCCTTCGTGTCGACCCCGATCTCTACCCGCTCGCCGGCGGCTGGGTGTTGCTGTGGCGCGGCGTTCGCTTCGTCGTCGCCTTCGGCGCCACCGTGTCCCTCACCGCGATGGTTTACTATTACGGCCCGTACCGCAAGCAGCGCTGGAGCGCGGTCTGGCCCGGCGCGCTTCTCGCCACCAACCTGTGGATGCTCGCCACGCTCGGCTTCGGCTGGTACGTCAGCAACGTCACCAATTACAGCCTGATCTACGGCAGCGTCGGCACCAGCATGGCGCTGCTGGTCTGGATGTATCTGCTCGCCGTCATCGCGCTGGTCGGCTGCGAATTCAACGCGGAACGGGAACGCCTGTACACTCCGGATCCGCCCCGTTCCGTCTGAACTGCCTGAGCTGACCGCGCCCGCCTACCGCAGGATCTTATACAGGTTGCTGTAGTCGTCGGTCCACATACGCAGGCCGGGAACCGGGTTGATCGTATCGGCGGCGCGCTTCACGTTCGGTTGGTCGTAGAAGCCGGGCCGCGAACTCACCAGCACCCAGTCGGAAGAAGCGATCTCCACTTCGTCGTCGCCCTGCAGGCTGATGTTCATCGCCTTCTTGCCGTCTTCCGCCGCCGCCAGCGCCACCACCGGCGCCAGCCGCAGATAGCGGTTCGAAACGTGAACGGCCAGCACCCCATCCGGCTTCAGATGCCGCCAGTAAAGCTTGAAGGCTTCGCGGGTCAGCAGGTGCACCGGAATTGCATCGCCCGAAAACGCATCCACCGCCAGCACGTCGAACTGGCGGGACGGCTCGGCATCCAGCGTGAGCCGCGCATCGCCCAGCAGAATCTGGTACGGAGCCATGCAGTTCTGCAGAAAGTGAAACTGCGTTTTCGCGATGTTCACCACCGCCGTATTGATGTCGTAAATGTAGTAGTGGTCCATGGGCCGTGCGTAAGTCGTGATGGTTCCCGCACCCAGCCCGATCATCCCCACGTTCATCGGTCCGCTCGGCTGCAGCGTCTGAATGGCAATACCGATCCCCGAATGCTCGGCATAGTAGGTCGTGGCGAACCGCTCGTGCTGCGGCCAGAGATACTGCTCGCCATGGTCGATCGTGCCGTGCTTCAGCGTCCGCACCGGCCCCATCCCGTTCTCGTCCGGCGTCGAATCGTAAACCCGCAGCGCGCCGTAGAAATTGCGCACCAGCACGCGTGAATCCGCCAGATTGCTCCACGTATCGCGCGCCATGTAGCCGGCCATCCCCAGCGAAAGCCCCGCCGCAATCGTGAACAGCACAAACCGGTATTCCGCCGAATCCCGGCTGCGCCACATCACAAACAGCGCCAGCGCCGCCGCAATGCCCAGCAGCACATACGTGTCGTACGTTGCGCTCAGAAACGGCGCCTGCAGCACGGCGGGACCAAGCCCGTATTTCGGCGCCGCCAGCCGCACCGCCACAAACAGCAGAAGGCCGCCCGAAAGCAGACTGACCACGATCTTGTCCAGCGGCTGATTCAGGAACTGCCCCTCGTCTCCCGCCACAACCGCGGCTTCCGCCGCCGGCTTCCGGTCGCGCCACAGCAGATAAACAAAAAGGAACGCAGCCAGTGAAATCACCACCGGCAGATCGTACAGCGCATTAAACACGTACGGTGCCAGGAACCCGATCAGCAACCCGCCAATGGCCCCGCCCAGCGACACCATCAGGTAGAACGACGTCAGGTACTTCGGCGCAGGCCGCCGCACCGACAACTCACCGTGACACACCATGAAAAGGATGAACAGCATCGCGCTGAAGAAGCCCACCGCCAGCTTCAGGTTCGATATGTTGCCTTCTCCGGAAATCGCATAAGCCATCGCCGGCAGCGCCACCGCCCCAAGGCGCGTGAACCACCACCGCCGGTACCACTTATCGGAATCGAAGCAAAGGATAAAACTCAGCAGATACAGACTCAGCGGCAGGACCCACAGGAACGGTATCGCCGCCACGTTCTGCGTCAGGTGATTCGTCACCGCCAGCAGCATCGCGGATGCCGTGGCCGCCAGCGCCATCCAGACCAGACGGTCGCCCACGGTCGGCGCGCCCCCGCCGGCCGCGGCCGCCACGTCGGATTCCGCGCTCGCCGCATGCGCGCTGCGCGAACGCAGCGCCACCGTCACGCAGACCACGGTGAACAGCACATACGTGATCGACCACATCCACGCCTGCTGCCGGTTCGTCAGGTTCGGCTCCACCAGCACCGGGTACGTCAGCAGGCCGAGCATCGACCCGAAGTTCGATAGCGCAAAGAAGCGGTACGGCATCGCCCCGCCGTTCGAGCGCGAATACCACGACTGCAGCAGCGGACTCGTCGAGGACAGCAGGAAATACGGCAGTCCCACCGTCGCCGTCAGCAGTCCGAGAATGCGCATCAGCGGATCCGCTCCGCCCGCCGGCTTAAACATCACCGAAGGCACAATCGGCAGCGACAGCAGACTCACCGCCAGCAGCGCCACGTGGATCGCCGTCTGCCGGCTGCCCGGCTGCCGGTTGATCCAGTGCGCGTAGCCGTAACCGCCCAGCAGCGCCAGTTGGAAGAACAGCATGCAGCTCGTCCAGACCGCCGCCGACCCGCCAAACCACGGCAGAATCAGCTTGGCAATCAGCGGCTGCACCTGAAACAGCAGGAACGCGCTGAGCAAAATCGTGGCGGCAAATAGTGGCGCCGGAACTCTTGGTTTATCGGTAGGCTGCAACGCCGGTGACCCGTTCGCCGATCACAAGCGTATGAATGTGATCGGTCCCTTCATATGTTTTGACCGTCTCTAAATTACACAGATGCCGCATTATAGGATACTCATCCGTAATCCCGTTCGCCCCGAGCAGATCGCGGCTCACTCGCGCGCAATCGAGCGCCATGGCGACGTTGTTGCGCTTCAGCATGGATATGTGCGCCGCTTCAAGGCGGCCCTGATCCTTCAGACGCCCGCAGTGCAGCGCCAGCAGCTGCGCTTTGGTGATCTCCGTGATCATACCAGCCAGCTTTTCCTGCACCAGCTGGTGGCTCGCCAGCGGACGGTCGTCAAACTGCCTGCGCAAGACCACGTAAGTACGCGCCGTCTCATAGCAGTCCATCGCCGCCCCGACCGCGCCCCAGCCGATCCCGTGCCGCGCCTGCGAAAGACACGCCAGCGCCGCCTTCAGCCCCGTCGCTTTCGGCAGCATCGCCGCATCCGGCACCCGGCAATCCGCCAACGCCAGGCTCGCCGTCACCGACGCCCGCATCGACAGCTTGCCGTGAATCTCCGACGTCGTAAATCCCGGCGTCCCGCGCTCCACCAGGAAGCCGCGAATCCCCTCCGCCTTCTCTCCGTCAAATGCCCGCGCCCACACCACCGCCACATCGGCAATCGACCCGTTGGTGATCCACGTCTTCTCGCCGTTCAGCACCCAGCCCGCGCCATCGCGCACCGCCCGCGCCAGCATGCCCGAAGGATTCGACCCGAAACCAGGCTCGGTCAGCCCGAAGCACCCGATCGCCTTGCCCGCCTGCAGCAGCGGCAGCCAGCGCTCTTTCTGCTCCTCCGATCCGTACTCGTGAATCGGATACATCACCAGCGCGCCCTGCACCGAAACGAAGCTGCGCAGCCCCGAATCGCCCCGCTCAATCTCCTGCATCACGAGCCCGTATTCCACATTGCTCATGCCCGCGCAACCGTAGCCCTCGAGGTTCGCGCCCAGAAAGCCCATCTCCGCCATCTCCGGCACCAGTTCCAGAGGAAAGCGCGCGTCGCGGTAACAATCGCGGATCAGCGGCATCACCCGCTCCTCCACGAATCGCCGCGCCGTCTGCCGGACCAGCAGTTCCTGTTCGGAAAAATTCGAATCGATCAGAAGATAGTCGACGCCGCGAAATGCCACAAAGTCAGTCTACCCGGCGCGCGCTACTGCAGGATCTCCGCCAGCACGCGCCCGATGCTCCCGCTCGGCGCCTCCACATCGAGGATGGCAGACAGCGTCGGCGCCACATCGTTCATCGCAACTTTGTTCCGGTACATCCCCGGCTTAATTCCCGCCCCGAAGAAGATCAGCGGCACGTGATTGTCGTAGTCGTACGGCGTTCCGTGCGACGTCCCGGTCGCTTCGAACAGATAATACGGTTCAGGCAGAATCACCAGGTCGCCCGCCCGCGGCCCGAAAAAGCTCAGGCTCACCGCATCGCCGATCTGATCCCGCTGCACTTCGCCATGCTGCAGCTCGTGCCGCGTGTAAACCCGCGCAATGTGCGGCATCTCCCGCACCGCGTCGGCCGCCACGTTTTCCACCAGCGCCGGATCGAGCTTCAGCTTCCGGATCAGCTCCTGATTCAGATACGGCATCAGCGGCGATGCCGTCATTAGCCATTTGCCTGGCCCGAAACGCGCCGTCAGAGCCTTCGTAATGCGGTCCGTCACCTGGATCTCATTCAGCCGCCCGCCCGGCATGTGCCGCGCCTGATTCACTTCCGGCACCGGCACCACGCCATGATCCGCCGTCAGCACAATCAGCGTATTCCCGAGGCCCACCCGCTGATCGATGTACTGGAAAAACTTACCCAGCAGCCTGTCCGTGCGGATCGAAATATCCCGCACCGCCGGATCGTCCGGCCCCACCGCGTGGCCCACGTAATCGTTCGACGAAAAGCTCACCGTGAGAATGTCCGTTGTTTCATGCCCGCCCAGCTTCTCGCCCGCAATAGCCCGCTCGGCGAACTCCTCGATCATCTCGTTGCCCCACGGCGTGGCTTCAAGACTCCCGCAATACCTCGCCTCCGCGCCCGCCGTCATCGTGCAGAACGGCTTCGCCTGCCCCGCCGGACCGGCGTCGAACGGCAGCCAGGACGCCCCAAGGAACTTCTGATACGTCTTCTCTCCGTTCAGCGCCGCTACCCATTCCGGCAGCGCCTCGCGAAAATAGGTGCTGGTCACCCAGCGATTAGAATCCGGATCGTACCAGTAAGCCGCATCGGCCATATGCCCGGCCGGCAGAATCGCGCCGCGATCCTTGATCGAAACCCCGATCACATGCGACTGCGGATTCCGCATCTTCAGCTCATCGGCAACCGTACTCACCAGCAGCCGGTTTGGCGACGACCCCATCGCCCCCGGAACCCCGCCCACCACCTTCGTCGTCTTGTCCGAAACACTCGTCACCGTCGTGTTGGTCTCGCGGTCGAACCACTCGTTCGCAATGATGCCGCTCACCGACGGCGTGGCGCCGCTCAGATACGTCGAGTGCCCCACCGCGGTCACGGTCGTCGCGTGCAGATAATGCGCATCGCTGAACACCGCCCCGCCCTCCAGCAGCTTCGCCAGCCCCGCGTTGTAGTCCCCGCGGAAACGCAGCAGATAATCGTAGCGGAACTGATCCAGCACGATCGTCACCACCAGCTTCGGTTTCGCCGCCGGTCCGGCAGCGGGCATCGCCATGGCGGCGCAGAGGAACAACGCGGCAGCGCGGAGATTTCGATTCATATGTAAGAAGATACAGTACAGCTTTTCTGTTAAAAACAAATGAGCGGTGCCCGGCGTCTCCGCCCTGCACCGCTCACCGGACTGCGTTGGTTTTGTACTACCGGCGCGGCGCGTAGCCGCCCGTGATCGTCAGCGAAATGCTGCGTCCCGGCAGCAGGTTCAGCAGATCGTTCGGGCTCGCCACAAACGGCGTCGTCACCGTGCCGGCGGTCGCCGGCGTGATGCCGACCACATTGTGGGCGTTCGCCAGATTGTTGATCGCCAGCTGGATCTTGCTGCCGCGCAGATACGACTGGTTCTTCACCGTATAGTTTGCGAACAGATTCACCAGTTCGAACGGATTGATCTGAATCGCCTGATTCACCGTTCCGTTGTCGTTGTAGTAACGGCCCACGCGCTTAAACGTCAGGCCCATGTCGAAGTTGCGGTGCTGCCACAACAGGTTAAGGCCTTCGATGTTGTTCGGCGCATTGGCCACCCAGCGGCCGCCCATCGCGAAATGCGGATCGGCCTTGTACTTCGCCGAGCCGAACGACACATTGCCATACACGCTCAGGCCCCAGCCGATCGCCACATGGCTTTCGGCCTCGAAACCCTTCGTATTGGAAGGCGCAGTCGCGTAATAGACCGGCTCCTGCGTTGCCGGATCGAGGTAGTTCGCGTACGCATTCTGGAAGTGGATGTAATAAGCATCCAGATCGAGCGTCCAGCGGTTCTTCTTCAGTACCGAACCTGCCTGATAGGTCTTCGCCACGGTCGGCTTCGGCGGCGTGAGAACGTTACCACCCGCCACGTCGAACACGCTGCTCGGCGGAATGGTGTTGCCTTCCGCAAATTCGCCGTACACCGACCACTGCTGCCAAACGCGATAACGCGCCGTCAGCGTCGGCAGCCACGTATTGTAGTTTCCGCTGTGGCTTACGAAGGCCGCGCCGCCCACGCAATTCTTCGCACCCGCCCAGATACCGGCCGTCGCGGGGAACGTGGTGAGCGTGCCGCCAAGGCAAAGAACCGTCTTGACGTCCTGATACTGGTTGAGCGACATCTTGTAATCGCCGGCCTTGATACCAGCCGTTACCACCAGACGCGGCGTCGCATGCCATTCATATTCCGCAAACGGATGGAACGTCTGCGTAACGAAGTGTTCGTGGAAGTTGCCGAACGGCGTATCCACCTGCGTGATGATGTTCGACGGAATCTGGTAACGGTCCGTATACGCCCAGTCGTACCACATGCCCGTACGGAAAACACCCCACTTCGATTCTTTCGTCAGGATGGCCGTATCGCCGGCGTGGCGGTATCCGTTCAGCTTATCGACGCCGCTCGGCGACGCGGTCGAAAGATTGACCGTTGAACCGCTCTGATAGAACTGCTTGTTCCAGTAACGAGTCGTGTAGGCTTTGGTATCGAACTTCCAGCCGTCGCCGAGGTCGGAGGCAAACGCCAGATACTCGAAGTCGGTCTGCACGTGATACGTGTTGTAACCGTAGTAGTAAGGGTCGGGCGAGCCGTTCGCCGCCGGGCAGTTCAGCGAGATCGCAACGCAGGTCGGTGTGCTGTCCAGCAGATAGTTATTGCCGAACGCCGCAACCTGCGCGCGCGTCGGATTCGTCGTATTCGGCGTATTGTTCCAGATGTCCACCACACCGCTGTACAGGCTCAGCGTCGTACGGCTGGAGAAGCGGTGCTGAAACTTCGCGTAGCCCGCATCGCGCTGCTGCTTATTGAAAGTCTGATACCCGTCCGACGTCATCGCATTGATGTTGAACAGAATGGAATCCTTCTTTTCCTTGCCCAGCTGGCCGGATTCAAAATCGAGCGAGTACAGCTTCGTATTGAACGACGCGTAAGTAAACGTGCCGCGAATATCCGGATCGGCCTGCAGTTCCGGCGATCTCAGGTTGATCGAACCGCCGAAGTTCGAGGGACCGAACGTCGACGGAACCCCGGGGCTGCGATCGAACTCCGTCGAGCTGATCCACTGCGACGGGAAGCTCGCCCACGAATGGTGCGTCGGGTCGTTGGTATCTTCGAACGGAATTCCGTCGAACGTCATGCTGTACTTACCGTCGGCAAAACCACGGAAGAACGATTTTCCCTGCCCGAGGCCAATGCCGTTCGGATTCAGACTGAACGCGCCCGGAGCCTGCTGAATCACTTCCGCAAAGTCCGCCACCGGCGCCATGAAATTCTGAATCACCGCGCTGCTGATGATCGTCTTGGCCGACGTCGCATCCAGATCGTTGCCCATCGGAGCCGTTTCCGCCGCCAGCACAATCGTTTCCTGCACCGTCACCGACTGCGAAATCGCGTCCACATTCAGCGTGATCGAAACATCCTGCGTTCCGCCCGCCGTAACCGGCACGCCGCGCCGCGTGTTCAGCGCAAAGCCGGGAGCCGACGTCTCAACCGTGTAGCTTCCCGCCGCCAGACCGCTGACCGAAAACTTTCCTTCCGCGCCGGTCGTCGCCGTGCCGCTTGCCGCACCGCTCTCGCTCTTCACCGTGATGCTGGCGCCGGTAATCGTCTTGGCCGCCTGATCCAGCACCGTACCAGTGATCGTGCCGCCGGACTGCGCCATCAGCGAGCCCGCCGCGAAAAATGTCATTACGAGCGTTGCGGCAAACGCCACAGCACTGCCTCTATACCTGCTTATGTTCATGAATAGCCCTCTAACTCGACAAACCTTTTGGGATATTTCCAGGCTAACAACGGCAAGTCACAAAGCGATTACATTTCCGTGATGATGCAGCTACAGTTCGGTTTTAGCCGTTACATGACAAATGAATGACAGCCGCACGACCGCTCCTCGTTGCCACTTGCTGAGCCAGGACTCAGCGAAGTGAAACGTCCGCTAAAAGGTCAGGCCGTAATAGCCGATCTGAATGTCATGCCGAACCGCGAATCCGTCGACCCGCAGAAAGAATCAAGCAAGCGCTCGCTGACTGAATGGCTCCGCGCCCTCACCCGGGATCTGTTCCAGGGTCTTGGCGAAGGCGCGGCGGGCAATGTTGGCTGGTACGCCGGCCTACCCGTCGTGCCGGGCACGTCCGGCGCCGTTGAAGCGGCGGAGTTCTCCGGCCAGATGAGCCGTCTGCACCG
This sequence comes from uncultured Acidobacteriia bacterium, assembly GCA_903828455.1. Lineage (GTDB taxonomy): Bacteria > Acidobacteriota > Terriglobia > Bryobacterales > Bryobacteraceae > BOG-234. The sequence goes on from CAIKMJ010000002.1 coordinate 106,158, forward strand.
CGCGCTGAACAATCCGGCGCGCAGCACCAGCGCGCGCAGCGCCACCGAACTTCCGCTCCGCCTTCCGCAGCACGGCGCCATCCCCCGCCAACTGCCCGCGGATATTGATCTGCCGTTGAGTACTGCGAATATGCCCGCGGTGTCGCCGAAAGCCATCCTGCTGCACGCCAATGTGCAGCAGCCACCCGTGCGCCCCGCGGGAATGGCCTGAGCGGCCGTCCGCCGGACACGCGCGCTCTACAGACTTACGGTCTCATTCAGCTGCTGGCCGATCACGTCGGCGAGTAACTGCCGCAGCGTGCGTCCATCGGCAAGCGCGAACTCACCAGCCGCGTCATTCCAGTCGAGCTTGAAGCTCTGCACGCGCGCCGACACCCAGATCTGCCGCACCGGCGCATTCGGACTCACCACGAAGCGCGCCGGCGGATCCTCGAACTCCACCGTCATCGCCCCTTCATTCCTATCCACGTCGAATTCGTGCCGGTCGGACGCCTTCTGCAGCGCCTTCTCCAGCTGCGTCAGTGCTTCGTCCGATTTCGTGCGGAACTGCTGTTCATCAAGCGCCATTATTTTTGTCTCAGTACCGTGATCACGTCGTCCGCCGTGATGACGCCCGCCAGCGATCCATCCGGCTCCAGCACCGGCATCGCCAGCAGATTGTATTTGTCGAACAACTCCGTCACGCGGTCCTGCCGGGCACTGGGTCTGGTCGAAATCAGCGGTCCGGAGAACAGCTCCCGCAGCGGCGTGTCGCCCTCGGCCAGAAACAACCGCGCCAGCGGCACCGATCCCGTAATCTTGCCCGCTGCGTCGGCGAGGAAGATCACGTACGTCGTCTCCAGCAGATCTTCGTGCCGCCGCAGCTGCACCAGCGCCTCGGCCAGCGTCGTCGTCTCCGGCATCACCACCGCTTCGGTGTTCATCATGCCGCCCGCCGTGTCTTCGTCGTATTCCAGCAGTTCCTTGACGTCGTCCACCGGCTCCTGCTCCATCTCGTCCAGGATCTCGGCGCTGGTCTCGTCTTCCAGCTCCGCCAGCGCGTCGGCCGCTTCGTCCGGCGACATCTCTTCCACAATGTCCGCCGCCACTTCCGGCTCCAGCGACTCCAGAATGCTGGCCTGCATCTTCGGATCCACCTCCGACAACGCCTCGGCCGCCACCTCGCTGTCGATCGCCCCGAAGATCGCCTCCCGATCGTCCGGCCCCAGCTCTTCCACAATGTCTGCCAGATCGGCCGGATGCAGCGCCTCCAGCTTGTCGTTGGAAATGTTCAGCCGCAGCCGCCGCAGCGGATCGGCCTCCACTATATTGCAAAAATCCCAGCGGATCGAATTCGGCCCGATCGGCTCCTGCAGCTTGCGAATCCACCGCGGCGGCGCAACCCCCTGCAGCAGCCTCCGCAAAATCGCGCGGATCCCGATGTCCACCTCGATCATCATCAGCGCATCGCGCGCTTCCCCGTCCCGCTCCCCCGCCGACGTCTTCCGTTCCAGACTGACATCGGTCACCCGCACAACCTTCCGGCCGTTCACGTCGATAATCTGCTGGTCCAGCAGGTCGCGCTGAATCCGCAGCATGTACTCATCGGAATGATACGGATACAGCTTCTCGTTGCTGAGATGAATGCCGTCCAGCGAGATGCTTGCCACCTGATCGTAGCGAACCGACAGCCAGCTCGTGCCCGCTCCCACCAGGTACCGGTCGATCCGCGCCGGATGGATCAGCGGAACGATGGCTGCGTCCTTGACGCGGCCCAGCAGCCGCTTCTTCAGGTCATAGACCGGAAGGCCCAGCAGCTCCGTAAAGTACATGAAGAACAGGTTGTCCGGTGTCATCCCGACCGTTTTTCCGCTAGTTTTCCCCGCTTTTCGGGGGTCCCACATCGCAGGGACCGGCACTCCGGAACCCTGATTTCGCCGCCTGCGGCGTTCACCGCGCCGAAACCCGGGGATCCGCTCCGTTCACCCGCCGGAATGACGGACAAATTGCGGAAAAAACGAAAACCTGCTGAGGTTTACATCGGGTTCAGACGCCTGCACCCAATATGACGCACGCCCCCCGCCGCTGGCAAGCCTTTAACCGATTGTTTACCGAAGCACCCCGTCTAGCGGAACTCCATCGAAAACGGCATCATCCGCAACATCCCGCCGCGCAGCCAGATTCTCAGCCGCGCGTCGCGCCAGACCGCCCCGAGCGGCCCCAGCCCCGCAGCCTGCAGCAACCCGTCTGCGCCCGCATTCCGGTCCGCCCGCAACCCGGCCAGCCGCAGCATCGCCTCCGGCCCCGCATCGGCCGCGCGCAGCAGCATATCGAGCACGCTCCGCCTTCCCGGATAAACCACGAGGTTGATCTTCTCCCCGGTGCCGATCTTCGCCCGCCGCCGGATCATCTCGATCGCCCGGTCGATCCCCCCGATCTCATCCACCAGCCCGTTCACCTTCGCCTGCGCTCCCAGCCACACGCGCCCTTCGGCTATCGGCCGGATCTCCCCGACCGGCCGGTTCCTCGCGCCCGCCACTTTTGTCACGAAGTCTTCATACTCCGCATCGATGCCATCCCGCAGCTTCTGCCGCGCTTCCGCCGTCAGCGGCGCATAATCGGAATCGATCAGCGCAAATTTACCCCGCGCCACCTGTTCCTTCGACACCCCCACCTTCTCGTAAAGTCCACGCAGATTCGGTTTGCCGAACACCACCCCGATCGAACCGGTAATCGTCGCCGGATACGCCAGCAGCGGATCGCCCGTCATCGCCATGTAGTAGCCGCCCGACGCCGCGTCATCCGACATCGAAATCACCACCGGCTTTTTCTTCTTCAGCTCATTCATCGCCCGCCACATCTCGTCGGACGCCACCACTTCCCCGCCCGGCGAATTAATGCGCACGATCACGCCCTTCACTCCGCCGTCCGCCCCAACCTTCTCCAGCATGCGGTCGAACGCGGAGGATTCAATCCCGTCGGCGTCGGACGAATCCTCGCTGCCCCGCGTGATATCGCCCTCTCCCACCACAAACGCTATGCGGTTCGGCCCTGTGCTGATCGCCGGATCGGCATTCGCCGCGTAGTCGTGTTCGGAAATCCGCTTCAGCTCGCTCTGGTGCAGCCGGCTCTTCATCTCCTCCAGCACCTGATCTTCATAGCGAACGTCGTCGATCAGCCCCTTCGCCTTCGCCTGCGCCGCCAGAAACGGCCCTTCGTCGATAATCGCCCGCACACTGGCCGCGTCTTTATTCCTCCCGCGCGCCACCGTGGAAACCAGATCGCCATATAGCTGATCCGCCAGACTAGTCATCACCTCGCGCGTCTCCGGCGACATCGAAGACCGCGTGAACATGTCGCCGAAATCCTTATATTTGCCCGCATGCTCCACGTCGATCTCAACGCCCAGCTTGTCCAGCGTGTTTTTGAAGTAGAGGAGTTCGAAGCCCACCCCCTTGAGGTTCAGCTCGTCCGACGGAACCATGTAGATCTTCTGGCACGCCGTCGCCAGATAATACTCCCGCAGCCCGGGCGCCTTCAGATAAGCAATGAGCGGCTTGCCCGACTTGCGGAACTGCTCCAGGTCGGCGCGGATCTCCTGCATCTTCGCCCACCCGATGCTCACACCCTGCGGCTCGAAGACGACGGCTTTAATCCGGCTGTCCGCCGCCGCATGCCGCAGCATCGACCACACGTTCTCCACCGTCACCGGCGCCCGCTCCGCAAAAAACGGCACCTCCACGTCGAGCGCCGGCTTTTCCGGCACGCTCCCGCTCAGGCGCAGAACAAGCGTCGAACCCTCTTCCACCGCCGGCGTCCGGCCGCGAAAAGAGAGTGCCGCAACCACCGCAATCGCACAGAGAATAAGGACGATGCCGAACCCCGTAATCACGCCCCACACGAATTTACTCATTCACGCCACGCGCTCCCGTCCCGAAGTTAGCACGCCCGGAGCACCATGACTGCGGCGCCATGAATGCCGCAACATGAACGCGGCAACATGAATGCTGCAACATGGCGCGGCACCCTCCGTGCGCTGATGCCCACATAGTTTTGCCCGTCCCGCGCCCGCTGTGGCAAACTGAAGTTGCCAGCAGGACGAACAGCCCCAGGCGGGAATGCCGCAACCAACTTCTAACCTTATTACCGGACCGGCCGCGTGACTCTCAACCAGGCGCTTGCGCTCATCCGGTCGGCCAGAGACAGCGGCGGGGAAAAGCAACCGCACTGCCTGCTGTGTGGCTTTGAACCTCTGCATCTCAAAACGCTGTTTCAGGCTCACCTGCTGGAGCGCCTCCCGGGCTCGGCTGTGGAAATTCAGACCGGCATTTATGGCGACCTGCCAGGCGGTCTGGCCGCGGCCGCCGAATCGTCCGCTCTCGGCGCCGCCGTCGTGCTCGAATGGAGCGACTTCGATCCCCGCCTCGGCCTGCGCAGCAGCGGCGGCTGGGCCGAACACCTGCAGTCCGATATCCTGGCCAGCGCACGGCAGCGCGCCGCGCACATCGAAACGTCGCTCGAAAAGCTGGGCCGCCGCATGCCGGTCGCCCTCGCGCCGCCGAACCTTCCGCTCCTGCCCCTCGGCAACACCGTTTCCGCCCAGGCCAGCGTCGTCGAACTGGAACTGGAACACCTTCTCGCGTCATTTCTGAGCCGCGCCGCCCGCCTGCCCGGCGTCCGCATCGTCCAGCGCAATCGCCTCGACCGCATCCCCGTCGCCGAGCGCCTCGACGCCAAAATGGAACTGCTCGCCGGCTTTCCCTACACCGTCCCGTTCGCCGATCTCCTCGCCGCCTCACTCGCCGACGTCCTCTATCAGCCCTCCCCCCGCAAGGGCCTCATCACCGACCTCGACGACACCCTCTGGGCCGGCATCGTCGGCGAAATCGGCGTCGAACACGTCTCCTGGCACCAGGAGAGCCACAGCCAGACCCACGGCCTCTACCAGCAGATGCTCGGCCACCTGGCCGGCTGCGGCGTCCTCCTCGCCGTCTGCTCCAAGAACGAACTCACCACCGTGGAACAGGCTCTCGCCCGCCCCGACCTGTTTCTGAAATCCGAATCCCTCTTCCCCGTCTGCGCCGACTGGGAGCCGAAGTCCAAAGCCGTCGCCCGCATCCTCCGCACCTGGAACATTGCCGAGGATGCCGTCGTTTTTATCGACGACAGCCCCATGGAACTCGACGAAGTCCGCCGCGCCTTCCCCGGCATCACCTGCCGCCAGTTCCACGGCAAGGATCCCGCCAAAGTCTGGCAACTTCTCGGCGAACTGCGCGATCTGTTCGGCAAGCCGCTGCTCATGGAGGAAGACCGCCTCCGCCAGGCGAGCATCCGCGCTTCCGCTCAGCTCGATGAGATGGGCGACGAAGCCGCTTCACCCGAATTCCTCCGCAGCCTCGACGGCAAAGTTACGCTCGACTGGCGCATCACGCCGGGCGACAAACGCCCCCTCGAACTGATCAACAAGACCAACCAGTTCAACCTGAACGGACTCCGCATCGGTGAAGGCGAATGGCAGCGCGCCCTCGAAGATCCCGCCACGGTGCTGGCCGTCGTCTCCTACGCCGATAAATTCGGCCCGCTCGGCAAAGTGGCCGTGGCGCTCGGCAAAGCGGAACCGGATGAAAACGGCGTCACGCGGCTCCATATATCCCATTGGGTGATGAGCTGCCGCGCATTCTCCCGCCGTCTGGAATACCATACTCTTGAGGGTCTTTTCCGCCATACCGGCGCGGCAGAGATCGTTTTCGCCTTCGCGGAAACGGAAAAGAACAAGCCGCTGCGGGATTTCCTCCGCGCCGCGGGAATTGCGCCGCCGGCCGCCGAAGTCCCGAACGCCGGCGCCGCGTACCGCCTGACTCGCGACGCGTTCTACGCTCAGAACCATGTTTTGCCGCACGAAACAGTGGACGTGAAAATATGAACGACACCGAAAAGCGCCTCGCGCTTTGTTTTGCCAATGTTTTTCCCGAACTGAGCGACGATCAGATCCGCCGCGCCAGCACCGCTTCCATCGCCGCCTGGGACTCGGTCGCCCACATCACCCTGCTGACCAGCATCGGGGAGGAATTCGGCATCGATCTCGATTTCGAAGAGTTTGCCGAAGCCAACTCCTTCGCCGCCGTCCTTGAACTGGTTCGCGCGAGATCCGCGAATGCCGGAAACTAAAGGCATAACGCTGCACCATATCGGTTGCGTCGTGCCGTCGATTGAAGACAGCATCGAGCGTTATAAAGCGGCGCTCGGGGCAACCACCGTATCGCAGGTTTTCGAAGACCCCATCCAGCGCTCTCGCGTCGCCTTCCTCGATCTCCCCACCCCGGGTCCGGCCCATCACGGCCAGGTGCTTTTCGAGCTGGTTCAACCCGCCGCGCCGGATTCCCCGGTCGCGCGCTTTCTCGGCAAAGGTGGCGGCCTCCATCATCTTTGTTACGAAGTTGACGACCTTGCCGAACAGATCCGGCTGATGAAACTGCAGCGTGCCCTGCTCATCAGTTCACCCAAACCGGCTGTCGCCTTTGGCGGCCGCCGCATCGCCTGGATGCGCACCCCCGATGCTCTCCTGATCGAATATCTGGAGCGCCGTCTGCCGGAATCCGCCGATTGAAGATCAACCGCATGGACCGGATCGTATGAGCACCGAATCAGTTGTGCGCGTCAGACCCTGGCTTCCCGGCGACGAGGATGCCATCTGCCGCATCGCCGCGCGCAATGGTCTGAGCGCCCTCGATCCCTCCACAATCCGCAACAGCAGAAGCCTCCATCCGTTCGCTCATGAGTTCCGCGACATCCCGGCCGGCTGGGTTCTGGAGATCGACGGCGCCATCGTCGGCAACCTCAGCAACATTCACATGCTGTATGAACTGGGTGGCAGACGCTTGCTCGCCACCGTGGCCTCCGCCTGGGCGGTCGATTCCGAACACCGCGGAAAGGCGCTGCGCCTCATGAGCACGTTCTTCCGCCAGAAGGGCGTCGACCTGCTGCTGAACGTCAGCGCCAGTCCCGCCACCGCCAAAATTCTAACCGGGATGAAGATCCCGCGCCTCCCGATTCCGGACTACGGCCGGCCCTGCTTCTGGGCGACGCGGCCCCGCGCCTTCGCCCGTGCCGCCCTCACACGCCGCGGCATCTCCGGCGCGGCGGCACTCGCCTGGCCAGCGGGATTCGCCTTGCTGGCCCGCGACGTAATTCGTCAAAGCGGACGCGGGCGCCTGTCCTCGGCTGTACGTCGCATCGATGCTTTCGACGACCGCTTCGATGACCTCTGGAACGACATCGCGGCCGGACCCGTGCGCCTGCGCGCCGTCCGGACCCGCGCCGTCCTCGAGTGGCGGTACCGGGCCGAGCTGCGGGAACGCCGCGCCTCGATCCTGATCGCCGAACGCGCCGGCAGACTCTCCGGTTACGCCGTCCTGACCAGCCGGCCGGATTCCGATGCCGCCGCGGAAGGTGGAATGAGCCTCTGCGACGTCGCCGACCTGCAGGCCGCCGGCGACGACCCTGCAACCTTCCGCGATCTTCTTCTCGCCTGCATCCGCAGCGCCCGCGAAGACGGCAGGGATGCCGTCAAATTCATGACCGGTACCCCGGCCAAACGCCTGCCCGCGGAGCGACTGCATCCCATCAGCTACCAGATGCCTTTCTGGCAGCAATACTTCCAGGCCGGCTCCCCGGAACTGGCAGCCGCGCTGGCTGGCGCCGATGCCTGGGACTTCTCTCTGTTCGATACTTTTTAATCCTGCGGCCCTTTCTTCGCTACTCGGCAACTGATTGCATGTGTAGTATTGAAGAATGGGTCTTCCCGGTTTTCTCGATCGACCGCTGAAGAGCGTGCGGGTTTTATTCCGCGCCGTCAACGGACTCGGTCTGCCCGCCACGCTGCAGTTGGTTCAGCGCCAGATTGGCAGCGCGTTTGGACAAGGACCGGAGACCATATACCGCATCCGCGTGCCGGGATACCCTCAGCCGATTTCAATCCGCGGCGGTCAAAGCACCGACGGTTTCGCGTTCTACCAGCACCTCGCCATGCAGGACCTCGATATCTTCGACCTCGGCTCGCCGAAGCTGATTATCGATGCCGGTGCCAATATCGGGATGGCCTCTCTCTACCTGCTCAAACGGTACCCCTCGGTGAAAATCGTCGCCGTCGAACCCGATCCGGAGACGTTTGAACTCTGCCGCGCAAACCTCGCCGCGTACGCCGACAGGGTCGTGCTGGTGAAGGGCGCCGTATGGAGCAGTTGCGGAGAACTGGTCTTCGTCCGCAACCAGTCGGAATGGAACAGTCACGTGCAGGGCGCGGAGAACGTACACGCCGGCCAGGAAGCACAGGCAGCTCCGGCGACGGAAATTCGCGTGCAGTCCTTCGATCTTCCCTCCCTGATTGCGCTCGGCGGCGGGGGGCCCGTGGATCTGCTCAAAATGGACATCGAAGGCAGCGAGGCCGAAGTATTCGCCCGCAATCCCGACAGCTGGCTTTCCGCGGTCCGCAATATCATCATCGAACTGCACGGACCCGAGTGCGACAAGAGCTTCGCTGCCGCGCTGACCGGTTATGAGTACGAAGCCTTCCCGCTGCGCTCGGTGACTGTCTGCCGGAATTTGCGGCCCCGACTTCCGTCCTGATTGCGCACTTTCTCCGGCATGAGCCTCAACTCTCTCTTCCTTGGCCTGCGCCGCCATACCAGCTCCGGACTCTACATTCCGGAGCTTGACGGCCTTCGCTTCGTCGCTATTCTTTGCGTATTTATCTTTCATCTCGCCGGCGATGTGGTGCGCCACAATCCCCCCGGCGTTCCCGACCCCGACTCGGCGTTCTTCTACCTCACCCAGCAGCTGAACATCGGCGTGCCCCTCTTCTTCGCCATCAGCGGCATGATCCTCGGTCTCCCCTTTGCCCGCTACTGGCTTCTCGCCGGGCCCAAAATCTCACTGAAGCGCTACTTCCTCCGCCGCGTCACGCGCCTCGAACCGCCCTACATCGCCGCTCTTCTCCTCCTGTTCGTGGTCAAGCTCGCCGGCCACCGGGGCACGGTGCCGGAGATGATCCCGCACCTCGGCGCCAGTGTCCTCTACCTGCACAGTCTGCTTTACCGCGACATGAGCACCATCAATCCCGTCGCCTGGTCACTCGAAGTGGAAGTGCAGTTTTACATCCTCGCCCCGGTGCTGGCGCTCGTCTTCGCCGTGCGTTCCGCGGCGCTGCGCCGGTTGCTGATCTGCCTTGCCATCGTTGTGGCGGCCGCACTCAATCCGTGGACCGACATGAACGTCTCCCGCGGTAATCTCGCCACCTGGATGGCCCATCTTTCTCTGGCAGGCAACATTCAGTACTTCCTGACCGGCTTCCTGCTGGCAGATTTCTTCCTGGTCCTGCCGGTCGCCAAATACCGCAACCACCGCTGGGACATTGTGACGCTGCTCGGCTGGCCAGCCCTGATTTTTCTGTTGATCCGTTACACGCAGATCGCGAACGTCGCGCTGCCGGCCGTCATCCTGCTCCTGTATGTGGCGGTGTTTTACGGAACCCGGTCGAGCCGCCTGTTCGCCACGCTCTGGGTGGCCTCCATCGGCGGCATGTGTTACTCCATCTACCTGCTGCACAATTACGCGATCGCCGTCCTCGGCTTCATCACGGAACGGATCGGCCAGGGACTTCCCTTCGAAGCCCGCTTCGTCATTCAGTCGCTGATCATGACACCGGCCGTGCTCGCCCTTTGCATTGTCTTTTACCGGCTGATCGAACAGCCCTGCATGCGGCCGGACTGGCCTGCCCGCCTCCGCCGGTTCGCACTCGGCAAACTGCAGGCTTAACCAGGATTCGGTTCCGGCCCGGCGCCTGTTATTCCGCCACCGCGACTTCGCTCTTCCCGGCGCGCAGCCCGGCGAAGAACCGGTAGAACCGCATCACGCGCTGCCGGAACAATCCCCACAGCACCGCCGCATAGACCAGTCCGCCCAGCGCCACTTCCTCGCCCAGCCCCGGCCAGCCATGGGGCATCTGCATCCGCCTGAAACCATATATCGACGCCACCATACCGGCCGAACCCACCATCGCCGGCAGGATCGCCGCCGCATACTTCCACACGCCGCAGCGGAGTTCCCGGAACAACCGCACCGCCAGCGGCAACACCGTAATCGGCGACATCATCAGCCACGTTGCCGCCACCACCGCCACCCCGCGCGGCGAGGCGAAGTAGAACGCAAACGGCATCAGCACGAAGTTCAGAATCGACATCCACATGGTGAACCGCGTCAGCCGCAGCGTCGTGAGCACCTGGCTGATCAGATACGCCATGGACCGGATGCACATAAAAACCGCCAGCCAGCTCAGCGGCCCGGCGGCCGCCGCCCACTTCGGACCCAGCAGCAGTTCCACCGCTTCCGGCGCCACCACCGCCAGCCCGAACAGCAGCGGGAAAAGCGACATCGCCAGCGTCTCGCTGAAGATCAGGAAATACCGCAGCATCAGCTCTTTGTCGTGCTGCACCCGCGAAAACAAGGGCCCGGTGACCCGCATGATCATCGTGCCGACCTTCTCCGCCGGCGTGCTCGCCAGGTTCGATGCCAGCCGGTACGCGCCCAGCGGATTCTGCCCCATCGTGCGCCCGATTACCATCGTGTCGGAAAGCCCGTTGATGCTCCCCGTCACGCGCTGCGCCGCAATCTCCATCCCGAAGCGAAGCGGCACCCACACATCTTTCTTCCGCGGCCACGCATACCCGACCGGCCGCCACCAGATCGCCAGCGCAATATTTGCCGCCCGTCCCGTCAGCTGACCCACCGGCAGCGACCAGTAACCCATCCCGGCGTACGCACACCCGACCATCACGACAGCCGTCACCAGCGCCAGCACCGACTCGGCCAGCGACAACCGCCGGTAATCCATGTCCCGCTGCAGCAACCCCAGCGGAATGGCTTCGAGCGACGTCAGGATGAATGACACGCTCGCCACAATCACCAGATCGTGCAGCGCCGCCGCCCGGAAAAACCTCGCGATGAGCGGCGCGGCCGCCACCGACGCCAAAAAGAAAAACGCTCCCGACAGGGCCGAAATCGTATTCAGCTGCGCCGTCACCCGCCGGTCCAGCTCCCGCATCTGCAGCACCGCCATGCCGATGCCGAACTCCGCCATGACGTTGGTCACGACGAAGTAGAACCCCGCCATCTCCACCAGCCCGTAATCGGCCGGCGAAAGCAGCCGCGCCGTGATCAGCACCGATGGCCAGGAAATAATCTGCGAGATCCACTTCGCGCCCACCGTCCACGCCAGCCCGCCCACCAGCGCGCGGTCCAGATGCTTCGGTTCGGGCGGCGTCGCGTCAGGCGCGTGATCTGGTTCAGACATTCAGGTATGAAATTCGTGCGCTGCGGAATGCGCCGGTGGAACAGCTTCCGGCACTACTTCGGATTGTACTAGGGTGCGCCAACAGCCCGGGAATCGGAACCGTGCACCACCCGTAACGATGACCCAAAGACCTTGCGCGAAAGACCTTGCGCAATGACAGTGCGCAAAGCCCGTGCGCGAAAAATCCGGCTATCGCCCTTTCTTGCTATCATGATGTGGTTTGACCGGGAACCGGAGCGACGGCGGCACCTCGCCACCCCGCTCGGCCCGAAATATACTCGGCGCACCCGACTGCTTTGAACTCCCCGAGGAATGCGGCACCCGATTCCGGCCTGACGCCAGGCGGCAACCCGGCCGAACCCGGAACCCTGACCTGGTCCGGCCCCGAAATCCCGTCGCTCTACGGCCTTCGCGGTCTGGCTGCGTTCACCGTCGTGCTGTCCCATCTGGGCCTCGCGGCCTTCAACGCCAACTACGCCGTCATCTGTTTCTTCGTACTGTCCGGCTTCCTGATCACCCATCTGCTCCTCCGCGAGTTTGACCGGACCGGCGACATTTCCCTCCGCCAGTTTTATACCCGCCGCGCGCTGCGCATTTTCCCCGCGTTCTACGGATACGCCGCCTGTTACATCGCCGGTCGCCTGGTGGTCCGTCTGCCCATCGATTGGCCCACGCTGATCTCCTGTCTCACCTACACGAGCAACTACTACTTCGCCTTCAGCGGCCAGCCGCTCGCCACCATGATCCACGCCTGGTCGCTGGCCGTTGAAGAACAGTTCTACCTGCTCTGGCCACTGATCGTGTGGCGCCTCCACGGCAACCGCCCCCTCATGATGAAGATCCTCGCCGCCACCATCGCAGCCGTCTGGATCTACCGCTGGATCGCCGTCCTTTACGCCTTCGACGGCACCTACATCTTCTGCGCCTTCGAAACGCGCGCCGACGCCCTCGCCATCGGCTGCCTGATCGCCGTCGCCAGCCGTGAGCGCTGCCTGCCTCGCTGGGTGATCGAAGCCAGGTGGCTTGCGGCCATCGCCATCGTTGCCGTGATTCTCGCCTCGGCGCTCGTGATCAACGGTCCCCGCTATTCGTGGTCGCTGGTGGCTGTTGCGTTCGCCGTGATCCTGATCCAGTCGGTAGCCCACGCCCGCACCCGCTGGTACCGGTTTCTGAACTCCCGGCTCCTGCATGCACTCGGAGTCATCTCTTACTCGCTCTACCTCTATCACCCGTTTTCCAACCGCCTGCCGGGCAAGCTGCACACGCTCCCCATCGGCGTCGCCTTCGCCCTTCTGCTGGCTACAGCTTCTTACTGGATCGTGGAAAGACCGTTCCTCACGCTCAAAGACCGCCTGTCGAAAGCGCACCGCCCGGCCGCGGGTTAGCCCGCAGGCGGCGCTCCGTGCTGCCCGCGGCTACTCCGCGAAAATCATCATCGAATTGCCGCCCAGCAGCCTCGCCGACAGCCGCGGGTCCAGCATATTGAGCGGCCGGCGGAACACGTTGGCCAGCTTCGTCTTGATACTCCCGGTCGGCACCGACGTCGCCCCCTCCGTCAGAAACCAGTCGATCACCCGATAGCCCGAATGCTCCAGCGTCTTCAGCGCCGTCTCCATCGTGAATATGTGCAGATGCCCAACCGTCTCCCAGGAATTACGCCCCCGCAGGATCGCGCTCACGTGCGCATCGAGCGGTATGTGCAGGATTGTTCGGCGAGCCTTTTTCCTCGTCTCCCGCAGGAACGCGAAGCAGTCCTCAACGTGCTCCACAACATCCATCACCAGCGCCAGATCGTACGTCTGCCCATCGTCGAACGCACTGCCCAGCACGAACCGGACGTTCGTATCGCCGAAGTGCCGCAGGCTGATTTCATGCGCCTGCGGGCTGATCTCGTAACCGGTGTATTCATTGCCCGCCGGCAGCCCCTTCCCGAGTTCCACCAGGATGCCGCCGGCGCCGCAGCCGATCTCACAAATCGTCTTCGGCTGAAATTCCGGATGCCTCGCCAGCATCTTCAGAATCCAGCCGGCCTTGTACGGCGAATCTTCCAGATGCCACGCCCCGCCGGTCTTCGACAGGTAGGCTCCGTCCGTGTAAATACTCTGGCCTTCAGTGCTCAAATGATTCCGGATTTCTGCCGCCCCGGCCAATCGGCCCGCGACGCTTTTGTCCTGAGTTTAATACGGGACCGGCCCCGGTATTCGGGCTAACCGGCCGCCGCCCCGACCGCCCTGGTTCCGATCGGCGGCATCGGCGCGCTCAGATCCTCCCCCGCGCCAGAGCACCTTCTTCGGTCCGCGGAATTTATCCGGCAACAGACCGCGCCGCTGTGCCCGCCTTCCGGCGGTACATTGCCGGCTTGGTCGCCTTTACCGGGTCCTCCACCTTGACCGTGTCCTCCACCTTCACCGCGTCCTCAACCATGCGCGCGAACTCCCGGACGTAGGTTTTCTCATCCAGTTCGCTGTGCGCCCTGGCGAAACCTGCTTCGCCCATGCGCCGCCGCAGTTCCGCATCCGCAAGCAACTGCCGCAGCCGCCGGGCCAGCGCAGCACTGTCCCCGGCGGAAAACAGAAAACCATTTTCGCCATCCCGCACCAGATGCGGCGTCCCGCCGATGTCCGACCCGATTACGGGCAAACCCGCCGCCATGCCTTCGATCAGAGCGCGGGAAAGACCTTCGCTGCGGCTCGGCAACACCATCGCCGTCGCGCCTTCCACAATCTTCAGCGCTTCCGGATTAGGCCTCGCGCGCAGGAACTCGATCCGCGGGCAATCCCCCGCGACGGCCTTCAATTCGTCGAGATCCGGATAATAGCCGAGCAGCTTCAGCTTCACCTCCGGAAATTCGCCGGCAAGTTCAGCGAAAGCTCTCGCCAGCAAGTCCGCCCCTTTCAAATACCAGGGCGCCCCGACCATCAGGACGAATCGCTCCTGCGCCTCCCGGTTCGGATTCCGCCGGATGACCGAAACCGGCACGAAATCATGGAACACCGAATTTCGTACATTGCGCAGCAGCGCGTATTTGCTCGTCTGGTCGGGATACAGGAAGTGGGCCCGGTCCGCAACGAACATCGACACGTGCAGACACAGATCGGAGTAAGCCTTCATGATCCGCGCGCGCACTCCCGGCCGCTCCCGTTCCGCAATGTAATTCAGCTGCGGGCTCGTGACCACCTCGACCACGAGGCGTGCCCCCGTCAGCAGTTTCAGCGCGACCCCCATCACGCCCGTCGTCATATGCGAATACGCAACAATGCATTCAAAACGCCGCTCCCGGTGCAGTTCGAGGCCCTTGCGCACGTAGAAACTGAATGTCCTGACCCGCTCCCGAAGTCCGCGGTTCAGGGAACTCAGCCGCCAGTGGTACCGAAAACTGCCCACACTGTAAACCGGATAAGACCCCGGCCCGAACACCGCCTCAACTTCGGACGGCTTCTCGAACCAGACGGGCTGCAGCACATCTCCTTCCAGCACCTCCGACAGGTGCGCGAAGCGGTCCATACGCCGGTCCGTTGGCGGCGGAACAAGTGTCGAGTGGATATAAAGAATTCGGCGCCGAACGCGCCGCTCACGGCTCTCCGGACCCCGGTGCCCTTCCGCCACAATCGCGTCCGGCCCTCGGGACGAAAAGCGCGTCGACTTCCGCGCGACCGCTGCGAGACTGAGCAAAATGCCGGAAACCGCGCGGAGGATGTGGTTCAGTGTCATCTGGAAGCCGGGCGACGCGTTACCCAGGTCCAGATAGTGGGCGGAAATCAGGAATTTCTCAAAAAAAAATTGCGGCTTTCTACTGCGGTGCCACCCGAGCCACCGGCGCTCCTTCAACCGTGAGCCGGATCATGGCGGAAAACTCGCGGATATACGCCTTTTCATCCATCAGCGCGCGGGCCCGCGTATAACCGGCGTCGCCCATCCGACTCCGCAGTTCCGGATCCCGCAGCATCCTGCGCAGCGCATCCGCCAGCGCCCCGGCGTCTTCCGGCGGAACCAGCAGGCCGTTTTCCTCATGCCGGACCAGCACCGGTATCCCGCCCAGATCGGCCCCGATCAGCGGCACCCCCGCCGCCATGCCCTCCAGCAACACGCGCGACAATCCCTCGCAGCGGCTCGGCGCTGCAAGCACCGTCGACCCCGCGATCATCTTCAGCGCTTCCGGGTGCGGCCGGGGGCCCAGAATTTCGATACGCTCCGACCCGCCCGTCATGGCCTTCAATTCCGCCCCGTCCGGATAAAAGCCCATGATCCGAAGCTTCACATCGGGAAACTCAGCGGCGACCTCAAGGAACGCCCTCACCAGCAGATCGGCGCCCTTCAGATACCAGGGGGCTCCCACCAGCAGAATGTAACGCTCCCGCTTCTCGCGCTCTTCGTCCCGTTGAATGGCGGCAACCGGCACAAATTCGTGGAATACCGAGTTGCGAATCTTTCGCAGCAGCCGGTATGCTCCCGTCTGGTTTGGATAAAGAAAATGCGCCCGGTCGGCGAGGAACATCGAAAGGTGGAGGCAGACGTCCGAGTAAAGCTTCATCGCCCGCTCGCGCAGCGTTGGCTTCGCGCTGTGGCTGATATAGACATGCTCCGGACTCGTCACGATCTCGATGATCAGCTTGGCACCGGTCAGCAGCTTGATCGCTCCCGCCAGCAGCCCGGTGGTCATGTGGGAATACGCAACGATGCAGTCGAACTTCCGCTCCCGGTACAGTTCCACGCCCTTGCCCAGGTAAAAACGGAAAGTCGCCAGCCGCTGCCGCACGCCGCGATGGGGCGAGCCGAGAAACCAGTGGTAACGGAACCGGCCCACGGTGTACACCGGATACGAACCGGGCCCGAACATCGCCTCCACCTCGGCCGGCGTCTGAAACCAGATGGGCTGCAGTACATCGCCTTCCAGTTCCGCGGACAGCAGATGGAAGCGGTCCGTCTGCAGGTCCGTCGGTGGCGGCTGCAGGGTGGAGTGCACGTAAAGGATTCGCATGCTCTGAGTGTCGGGCGGAGCGCCGGAGTGTCGGGCAGCCGCTGCTAAGTCAGGCGCCGCTGTTGCAGCGGGAACGGCTGACCGTTCCATCCCGCCCCGCGCCGAACCGGTTGCGGGAGCGGGGACGCGGGTACCGGCGCGGCCAGTTCAATGTCGGCGGCCGCCCTCAGGGCAATCGCCACTCCGATCATCGCCGGCAGGTAGAACCGGTAAGCATTGGAAAGAAACACAATGGTCACCACATATCCGGTCATCGCCAACAGATAACAGAAAGCCGCGTTGGTAATTTCCACGTGCCCGGCCAGTTTGGCCTTTTTATAAACCTTGCTCACCGAACCGTACGCATAGCCGATGCCCAGAACGAAAAATATCAGCGCCGGCACTCCGCACTCGCTGGAAACCTCGGTAAACGCGTTATGCGTCTCATGCCAGTTTCCGACCTGACCGGCCGCCACCGCATGCCCGCCTTCGTAGTTGGAAAACTGCCCCATGCCGACGCCCAGCAGTGGATGCTCCATCGTGAAAATCAGGCTCTGCCGCAGCAGATATTCGCGCGAATCCCTCGATTCCCCGGCCTCCTGGTTCAGCGTTGCGTTCGCCGACTCCGCACCGAATAATGTCGCCAGACGATCCGCCGCTCCGCCGCTCACAAGAATCGGGATCGCGATAGCCAACAGTCCAGTCGCCGCCATCGTGATCATCCGCTGTTTGGCGGACCCCCGGAACAGCACGAATAAAAACATGGCAGCCAAAGCGATCAGCGCGCCCCGCGACCCCGTTGCCAGAACGATCCTCGCCCCGTAGGCAATCGGGAGCAACATGGAATAGCGCACGAACGAGTTTCGCTTCTTGTCCATCGCGATGAACAGGATGAACGGCAGCAAAAGAATGACGTGGCTGGCCAGATCGTTGGAATTCCCCACCGTCGTGGTCGTGTCGCCCATAGTCAGGCGCCCCTCCACGTCCGGCTTGGCGAGAACGGCTGCGGCCCCGATAAAGCAAATTCCGGAAAAGCCCACCAGCGACACCAGCGAACGCACCGCGCTCCATTCCGTCGTCAGCCCGCCAACCACGAAAAGCAGCGGAAACGCGAACAGCGTGTAGAGCTTCAGATCCTCGAACGAGCCGCCCGCCCAGGTACTCCCCGGCAGCGACAAAATCATGCACACGAAAAACCCGGTCCACATCCGTGCGGCGCGATCCTGATATGTCCGGCCGATCGCCCCCGTCACCAGGGCGCCAAGAATCGCGGGCGGTCCCACCACATAGAGCAAATACGTGTTGGCCTGCAGCCAGACGTAGAGCAATTCCGGCAGCACGGTCAGCCGCACGAACAGCATCGCCAGCCCCGCGCGAAACGCCATCTTACGCAATCCGGCGTGCTCGTCGGCTTTTTCCTCCGCGACCTTCACCCCGGGCGCGAGGTATTGGTTCGGACGCTGCTGCCCAACCGGCCGGAAGCCTGGCGTCGACACCGGCCGCTGCGATACAGGACGCTGCGATACAGGTCGCTGCGATACAGGACGCTGCGGCGCCGGGCGCTGTGGCAAAGTGCCGGCCCCCGCCCGGGCTGGCGGCGGGTAGGGATAATCCGAATTCAGCATTCGACCCATTGCTTGTATGATAGCGCCAGCCGCCTGACTCCCCTATCCCCCGCCACGGCCTATGGTACTGGAGCCAAAGACGCTCTCCCCTGCCCGATCCCGCCCGTCCTCCGGTCGGATCTTTCCGAACCCGCCAGCCGCCCGCCCTACTGCGCCGACGGTCCGCTCAAGAGATCCGGATCCGTCTGCGACACCACATCGCCGGTCGACGACAGATACCGGATCTGGTACCAGTGCGTCCCCTGACGATCATCCACCGTCACCGCGCAAGGTGAAGTATTCCCGCACTGGTACGTTGCCTGCGCCCCGGATGGAGCCGTCACCAGAATCGCGGCGTTCGCCGCCACCCCCGGGTCGAGGCTGACGTACACCGTCCGGTTCTGCGCCGGCGCCACACCGCCCACCCGGACCGCCGGCCACTGGTGCGCCATGCCAATTCCGAAAAAGAACCCCGGCCACTTGTAGATCGACATCGCAATATCGTCGAGGTTGCTCGCCGTAATTCCATCGGAAAAATAGCCGCTTGCCGTGAGCCCCGGCGCGCCGTACGCGGCCCCGTAAAACAAATCTCCAAGGTTCCTGTTTGCCTCCGTCGGATTCCCCAGATACATCACGCTCATCGCGTTCTGCGCTTCCGCGTTGCGCGCTCTCGCCTGCGTCGCGGCCGGCCCGTTGTAACTGTTCTCAATGCATCCGATCGTCCGGTACTGCACATCGGTAATTCCGCTTTCGGTCGCCACCGGCTCGCACATGGGAAAGCCGCGTCCGTAGAAAATCCCCTTGGTCGCCGGGTCGAATCCCGTCGTCCCCACCCAGCTCGCGATCGCCTGATCCAGCGCCTGATATGGCGCATAAGTTTGTCCGGCGATTCTCATCTGCAGCGCCTTGATTCCCGCCATGAACGGCTGCGTCCCGCGCCCCACCAGATTGTAGAGCGTGTACGCGAACGTCCCCCCCGCCGATGTCCACGGCCGGTAAAGCTGTATGTGCGTCGAATCGATCAGCGTGCAGCTCGTAATCTGCCCGAAGTTCGCCGTATCGCCCGGACCCTGCGCAATCGTCAGCGCGTAATTTAAAAAATCGTTATTCTCGATCGACCAGTACACCGTCCCGCTGTCGCCCGGCCACAGTGCCGCCATCGTCATGCTGCTCGGCGAATTGTAGTCGAACTGCGTGACCAGGTTATACGGGACCCCGCCCATCGTGCCCCCCACCAGCAGCTTGAACGAACCCGCCGGCGGAACAAACGCGCCCGTCAGCGCCGTCAGCAGCGCCGATCCGCTGCTCGCCGCCGCCGTCCCGTGCGCCGTGCTGTAACACATATTGGAGGGAAACGTTCCGTTCAGCGCGGTAACCGTCGTCGACCCCTGCGTCGCCGCCAGCTGCAACGGCCCCGGATTCCAGTAAAACGCGCTGGCAAAGGAATTGTCCGCCCCCTTGCATCGGTTGTCCCGCGCATACGACGCCCCCGCCACGCCGCTCTGCCAGTTGGCCCGCTGCGCCGGATCCGGATCGAACCGCGCCGCCATCGCCAGCCAGCTCATCGCGTACGCCGTTTCCCGAAGATCGTCATCGCAGCTGCTCTGCTGCGCAACTCGCAGCCCCCATTGCGCGTACGTGCGCAGGCCGGACCAGTTGGACGCCCGGTCTCCGTCCAGCACCGCCGCCGCCACCACCCCCGTGATGCTCCGGTTGCGGGGTGCCCCGCCCGCATCGCCCTGCGCGTTCTCCGGATAACGCAGCCAGTAATCTTCCACGTTCCGCGCCGAAGTCAGCGCCTGCCGGTAGCCCGAACGGAAATAGAATGCGTAGTGGGCCAGGCCGATGTCATAGAAGTTGGGTGAAAAGTCCCCCGTGTATCCGAATCCGTCCATGTACGAGTACGAAGCCCCCGCCACCGCCTGGTTCGCATACGCGTTGTCCCATCCCATGTACAGATACCCGTCGGTATCCGTCTCACAGCCGGCGGTCAGGAAGTAAACATACCCGTCCGTTCCATCCGCTCTCTGGTAATGAAGAATGAAGTTCCGCTGATCGGAAAAAATGTTGTACGAATAACTGCCCGCGTCCGCATCCGCCGGAAACGGCCGCGCAAACGTAATCGCGTTCCCGCTTACCGAATTCACATAGCTGAAGAATGTAAACGGCGCCCCGCCGTGCGTCCCGAAGATCACGATCGCGCGCCCGCCCAGCGGCCCGTTCCACCCGGTACCGTTCCCGGTCCCGGCCGCCGACCCCGGCGTCACCGCAATCGTACCCGCCGAATTAATCGGAACATTCGCAGCCACCGGCACACCCGGCCCGTACGCGCACATCGTCGACAGAAAATGCGTTCCCGTCCCCTTCACCTTCGCCTGCCACACCTTCGTTCCCGTCGGCCATGCGCTCGCCGGCAACACGTACGAGTTATTCACCCCGTAGTGGAATCCCCGCCCGTCGAAACAGACATTCAGCGTACTGCCCGACTGCGAACAGATCCGCACAATCTCCCAGTTCGCCCCGTTGCCCACCAGGATCTCCGTCGGAAACGTCGATAAATCCAGCGTGCTGGCGCCAATCGGAATCGCCGTGGCCGTGGCGGTAATGCCCGCCGCGAGCGTCGTCTTCGCCGGCGCCACGATCGGATCGAAATACGTGTACGACACCGTCGCATTCTCCGCCGGGCTCGCCCACGTGGGCGGCGTCGCATACGTATTCTTCTGCAGCAGTTCCATCTTCAGGTTCCGCTCGTCCGCATAAGACCACGGGTTCTTCCCGAATGCGATCATCGGCCCGAACAGCGCATCGGCATCCGGATTCGCCTGCACCACAACGCCGTTGGCATCCGTCGCCACGGCGCCCACTTCCAGCGTGGTCGTGGCCGTACTTCCCGCCACATCCGTCACCTGCAACTGGAACGTGTAGCTGCCGAAAATCAGCCCGGTAATAGTCGGCGTCAGGCTCTCCCGCCCCTGCCAGACCACCGTCGTCGGACCGCTCAACTGCTGCCAGAACGCGCTCACCGCCGAACTCCCGTCCGCCAGCGAATAACTCGCCGTCCCGTCCAGCGTCGCCGGAAACCCTGCCCGCAGCGAAGTCCAGTTGCTCCAGTACGGCGCTCCCGCCGTCTTCGGGAACGAAATCGGAACCTGATTCGGCGTCGCCGCATATGTCACCGCGCCGCTTCCGCCGTGCCCTTTGCCGCTGCTGTCGTTCATGTTGCCGTCGAAATCCAGCTCGGTCCAGTCTCCGCGATCGGCTGTCACCGGAGGCTTGCCCCCAACCGGAACCAGCGTCGAAGTCACCCGCAGGAATCCTAAAGATGCCGACAACGCACCGCCCAGCGTGCCTCCGCCAAAGGTGAGGTTGCCCAGCGTCCCGATCGTATCCTTCTGCGTGTTATACCCCGTGCCGTCGTAACTCCAGACCTCGCACGTCACCTGCATCGTCGACACGTTCCGCTGAAAACGCACCAGCGCGTTCGTCATTCCCGCGATATTCAGAAAGCAGGGCTGTCCCTCCACCACCCTGTCGCCCAGCGACTCCAGCGCCAGCACCGCGCCCGATGTCAGGTACGCCGCAAATCCCGTCCCCGCCAGATAAATCACCGGCGGCGCCCCGCTCGCCGGCAGCGTCCAGCTGTGCATCTGGAATTCCACGCGGTACGACTGATTCTTCGGGTAAAACGGATCCGCCACCGTCACCGGATTGCCCGGCGTCAGCACCAGCGACTGCCCGGCAAAAACTTCCGACGCCGCCAGCAATGCGAGCAATGCCACCCGCCCGCCCGGCAGGCCATTCCGCATTCGTTTCAGCATGTTCGTCCTCGTCTTGTTCAAACTAACCATCCTATCAGGAAAATCCGATGCTCCGCCGGTGCGATTGCCGCGCAGGCCACTCGATGTTGCCGCCGATTCCGCCCTCATCTCCGCCATAGCTCCGCCCAAACATCCGGATCGTGCGCCTTCGCTCCGATCAGAAACCCGCTCGCCGCATTCCCGATCGCGTCGTATACCGTCGGTCCCGGCGCCGTCCAGCAGTCCGGCAGTCCGCTGTAGTGGATGCTCCGGCTCCCGCTCTCCGCCGGCCGGTACGTGAACGTAAATCCCGTCGACCCCGGCTCCGTATGCACCACCACGCTCCCCGTCCCGGTGTCGCCCGTCGAGACCACAAATGCCCCGCCGCTTCCTCCGTCGTCCATCGTGATCGTCTCTCCGGAAAACTGCGCATTCGCCGCGCCCGCGGTCACGGCAAAGGGTGACGACGCAGATTGCACCGTTCCCGTTGCCGGTCCGCTCACCTCAAAGCTCGCTCCGGCCGCACCGTACCCCGCCAGAATGAAACTCAGCCGGTTGCTGATCTTCCCGTAACCCCGCAGCGGATTCCCGAACGGATAGCCCCCGGCGGCCGCATTCTGCAGCGCCGGATGCAGCGCATCCCCAATCGTGTCCGCCGCCGCATCGATCCATCCGTCGGTGCTGTAGGTACACACCGGGATCCGCGGCGCGCCCGCGCTGTACGTGCCCACCGCCGCCCTTATGGCGGCATTGTAGGCGTCCCGCTCGTCGCTGTGCGCTGCGGCATTCGGCAGAATCTGCTCCTCGAGCATCTTTGCTCCCGCCGGCAGCCCCGCGGCCATGTTCGTCAGCTCAGCCTGCACCGCTGCCTGAAACGCCGCAATGTCGCCCGTCCCCGTGTACGCCTGCTGATCGTTCACTCCGCCTTCGAGGATCACGATCGACGGCGTCTGCCAGCTGCCCGCCGTTACGGCCGCCGTGTTGTCGCGCAGAAAGCTGTTCACTTTCTGTCCGCCCTCGCCGGCGCGCGCAATGTCGAACCCCGTCGCGTGCGTCGCCGCCCACCACGCCAGCCGCGAATCGCCGCTCACCGCACTCTCCGCCACTATCGAGTCGCCATAAATCCCCACACACGCACGCGAAGGCGCACTCACCGGCGTCAGCGCGCCCGATGGCATCACCGCCACAACGCCCTGCGCTCCGCCCGCGATCCCGTACCCCGTCCACTCGTACAAATGTTGCCCCGCATCCAGCCCCGTCACCGTGAGCAACTGGAACTGCCCGCCGCCGGCAATCGCCGTTGCGCTCCCCACCTGCACTCCGTCCGAATAAAGCGCGTACGCCGTCCCCGGCGGTCCGTACACATACACCGATTGCGCCGCCCCCGTCGCGTAATACCGAACCCCGGCCTCCGCCGACGGTGCCCCCAGCGCCGCGTCGTATGCGAACGGCCAGCTCCCGTAACCGCTCGTCCCCGTGCCCCACGGACAATCGGTCACTTTCCCGTAGCTGCTGAACGGCGCGCTGCCCGTCGCGTAAACCGTGCCGAACGCCGCATTCGCCACACTCCCGCTTCCATCGGTGAGGAACGCGCTTCCAGCTGCCACCACCGTATCGTTTTGCGAACCCCACGCATACACCGTGTGATTCCCGCTCCCGAGGCCGCTCACCACATTCGTCACCGTCGGTGTCGACGAACTCAGCGGATTCACCGCTATCGCCGCCCCGCCGTCAACAATGACGTGGAACGGCCTGCTCCCGGCGAATGTCGCCTGCAGCTGCGTCCCCTCGAACGTGAAATAGATTGCGCCATCGGCGCCGCTCGCCACCCGCGTCGCGCCGCTTCCCGTCCACCCGAGCGTCAGCAAGTTCGGATCCGTCATCGC
The DNA here is from genome assembly GCA_903828455.1 of uncultured Acidobacteriia bacterium. GTDB lineage: Bacteria > Acidobacteriota > Terriglobia > Bryobacterales > Bryobacteraceae > BOG-234. The sequence goes on from CAIKMJ010000002.1 coordinate 129,728, forward strand.
GATGTCCGTCACAGCCATCGCCCGCGCCGCCAGCAGCAGCCCCAAACCCGCCAGCTTAATGCGCATAAATCAGCGCAAACAGTCCCTGCGCCGCCCCGCTCGCCGGATTCATCTGAATGCTGATGGTGTGCCCGCTCGACCAGTCGACCGCCGTCGTCGTATCGACCAGGTTGTCCGTTCCGTTGTATCCAGGCGCAAACACCGCAGTCATCGTGGTCGGCGATCCGCCATAAAAAGTCGGCGCCGCATAGATCCGCCGCTGCGCGTTCTGCACTCCGCCCGCGTTGCAGTATTCAACGTGCCAGTTGTAAAAGTTGCTCGCTCCCATCCCCACCCATGGCGTGGCGATAACCGTGGAATCCACCAGCACCTCTACGTTCGGATTTCCTCCCGTTGCGTGCGCGCCAAAGTAAATCGAGTAACAGGCCCCGGCCGCCAGTGCCGGCGCAGCGTAACTGTACACACTCACGTAACTGCCCGAATTCGCCGCCACGCTGACTGGTCCCGCCGAATAATCGGCGAAACTCGCCCCGCCGCTCCCGCCCGTGCCCGCCGGCCCCTGCGGCCCCGTCGCCCCATCCTGCCCGGGAGCGCTCATGTCCCAGGACGTCGTCCCGTTCGCCTTGATCACCACCACCCTGCACCCGTTCGCCGGTGTCGTGCATGCCGGTATCGTTCCGTTGGCGTTCTGTCCGTTCAGCGTGACCGAATTCGTCGTCACATTGATCGTCATCGCCTGGCTCGAATTGTTCTGAATGCCGATCGAACACCCCGCTATCGGAGCCGCCAGCGTGAACGTCATTGCCGTCGATCCCGTAAACGTCCCCAGCCAGCTCGGGCAATACGTGGAGTCCATGACCCGCGACGCCGAATACTCCGCATTCGCCGCCAGCGATCCCGATGGCCCTGTCGGCCCCTGCGGCCCCTGCGGCCCTTGCGGCCCTTGCGGTCCAGCTGGCCCCCGTGGCCCCGCCGGTCCCTGCGAGCCGCTCCCGGAGCCCCCTCCCGATCCGCCCGCCGTCGCCAGCAGCCGGAACGCTGTCCCGTCATACCAGATCTGATACAGCTCCCCCGCCACAATGTCCGTACTCGCCGGCTGCGTCGCTCCGTCGGACTTCACAATCGCAACCGGCCCCAGCGTGTCGACGTTCAGCGTCATCGCCCCGCCCGCGCCGTCCACATCCGCCTTCCAGTTGAGCAACATCCCCGCCGTGTATCCGGTCAGCGACGGCATCATCCGGCACACGTACGCCACCCCCGGCGCCGCGCTGCTGCTCGAATTGCAAAGCAGCGTCGAACCGGACTGCAGATCCGCCCGCGTCTCCAGCACCGAAGTATCGATCGCCGTCTGCACCGATATCTCCTGTCCCGTATCGCTCGCCGTGACGAGCCCGCCCCGCCCGGCCGATAAGTCGATCACCGCCCTCGACCCGACCAGCGCTCCCGAACTCCTGATGGTCGTCGTCTGCCCTCCGGCGTATTGCGAAGACCACGTATTGGTTGCCGTGCAGCCATAACTGTTCTGCCCGTTCGGCGCCGTGGTCAGAAAGTACATCTGACCCACACTGCACGTCGCCGGCAGCGTCGCCCCTGTTTCAAATGGAATGGTCGAACTTGCGCCGCTGAAGTCCACTGCTTTGGACTGCGTCTTCAGGTCGATCTGTGTTTGTGCCGCTGCCGCGCCCGCAAAGGCCGCCGCTATGCAGAAGAGCGTGTAACTGTTTCTCACGCCCAAACCCTACTACGCGCTCACCCGAAACCTGCCCGCGCAGCTTCCGCTCGGCCGCCCGAAATACCCGCCCAACCTACAGCAGGCGCGCAACTTAGCTACACACTAAAAATATTTCGAGGCCGCGTGACTGCCTCCCCCGCGCCGCCCCGAAACGCGCTATTTTCCGCCCGCCCAGCCCTCGTACGTATCCCGCAGCTTCGCCCCCAGGATCTCCCAGTCGTAGCGCGTACGTACCAGCTCCAGCCCGGCTTCCGTCATCCCCGCTCTCCGCTCCTCCGAGTCCATCAGCCCGCCCAGCTTCTCCGCCCAGCCCTCCGCGTCTCCCGGTTCCACCAGCAGCGCGTTCACCCCGTCCGTCACATCGAGCCCCTCGGCCCCCAGCGGCGTCGACACCACCGGCACCCCCGCCGCCATCGCTTCCAGAATCTTCAGCCTCGTCCCGCCGCCCGTCCGCAGCGGCACCACCGCCGCCAGCGCCTGCCCATAGTAAGGCCGCACATCCGGAACCATCCCCGCAACCCGCACACCCGGCAACTCTCCCAGCGCCAGCACTTCCGCGCCCGGATTCGCCCCCACAATCACCAGTTCGGCCCCGCCCAGCCGGCTCCGCACGCGACCCCAAACTTCCCTCGCGAAATACACCGCCGCCTCGCTGTTCGGAAAGTAATCCATCGCCCCGACGAACACCACGTGACGCCGCCCCCCGGCCCCTTCGCCGAAACTCGCCCCCGCCCCTGCCCCCGCGAAGTACGCCGTATCCACGCCGTTCTCCACCACCGCAATCCTCGCCTGCGGAGCAAGCTCCAGCAGCTGCGCCCGCTCCCGCTCGCTGCACACCACGTGCCCGCGCGCCTCCCGCAGAATCTCCCCTTCCAGCAGCTCCAGCTTCACCGCCGTCTGCCCCGCGTACCAGCCCCGCCCCCTCGACGCCGTCGTCTCCGCGTACCGGTGCATCACTTCGGAATCGATGTTGTGCCAGTTGTAAATCGCCTTCAGCCCGCTCTGCCTCGCCGCCGCCGCCCGCACATACCGGATCATGTGGATCCCGTCCGCATGCACAATGTCGAACTCCCGCGACTCCGCCGCACGCGCCACCGCTTCATCCATCGCGGCCGACGTGTAATTCAGAACCGTCAGCGGCCACCGCCCCAGAATCCCCCTCACCGTCTGCGCCGCCGTATACGCCGGCGGCTTCGGCACCGCCACCACTTCCCGGCAAAACGGCAGGTCCGTCGTCGTCAGCGCCGCCGCCCCCGCATCGGCAAAATACACATACGTCACTTCCGCCCGCTTCCCCAGCGCCCGCAGAAAATGATATTCGCGCAGCTTCGCCCCGCTTCGTGTCGGCAGCGGCTGTCGCGGCGAAAGAAACAGAATGCGCATCGCGCTCTCCCCCTGTCCTACCCGCGCCCGCCCAGCACCGTCTTCAGTGAAAGCAGCAGAATAAACGCATCCAGCAGCACCGAACGGCTTTCGAGGTAGTAAAGATCGTACTCAAGATCCCTCACCGAATCCTGCTCCGCCCCCGGCACCCGGTGTACCCGCGCCCACCCCGTCACCCCCGGCTTAATCAGATGCCTCTGCCGGTACACCGGAATGAGTTCCCCCATCATCCCCGCAAATACCGGCCGCTCCGGACGCGGCCCCACCACCGCCATCTCGCCCTTCATCACGTTCAGCAGCTCCGGCAGCCACGAAAGCCCGTGCCGCCGCAGAAACCGCCCCACCGGCGTCACTTCCCCTCCCGGACCCGTGCACCGGAACCGGTACGCCGAAAAAACCTTCTCACCCAGTCCCACCCGCGGCTCCGTTACCAGCACCGGCCCCCGCGAACCCGCCTTAATGAGCACCGCCGCCGCCACCGTCACCGGTAGCGTCAGCACCGCAAGCCCCAGCGCCGCCAGCGCCGACAGCACCGCCTCCACCCCCGAATCCCCCACCGTATGCGCATCCCGGAAAATCAGCCTCTGCGGCCAGATGTCCGCCACGCTCTTGCGCGCAAACACCCTCTCGTACAGCGTTCCCGCCTCTTCCACCCGGATCCCGCCGAACCGCAACGCCAGAAATTCGTCCGTCCACCACGGCTGTATGTGCTCACGGTCCCCGATCACGATCGAATCCGGCGCCGCCACATCCAGCACCCCGTCCAGATCCTCCATCGTCCCCAGTCGCTCTACCGCCCCCGCCGCGCTCCCCGCCGCACTCCTCGCCGTCCCGCTCTCCAGATACCCCACCGCCATCAGCCCCGCGTCCGGATGCTCTCCGAAATGCGCCGCCAGCACCTCCACCGTCGGCGTCATCCCCAGAAACAACACCCGCCCCGACGCCCTTTCTCCCCTCGCCAGACTGTCCAGCAACAACCGCCATCCGAACACCGCAACAAAGGAAATCAGGCTCCCCAGCAGCATCATCCGCCGCGGCAGAATCCAGTCCCGGTCCACGTAACTGAGCAGCCCCTGCCCCAAAAACGCCAGCCCGAATACCAGACACAGTTCCTGAAACAACTCCAGCCGGCTCGCGATCCGCACCTCCGCATACAGATCGCGGAAAAACAGCCCCATCACCACCAGACTCACCGCGATCCCCGTCCGCAGGAATCCCGAATCGTACAGCAGAAAAATGAACGGATCGCCAATGTCCGCATCCACGTACGCCCCCGCTACGTAACAGGCGTACAAAATCGCCAGCTCCGAGATAAAAAGCGTGAACACTCGCGCCGGAATGTTGACCTTCGTGCTCATTTTTTGCGGAAAAACACGTCGAAGTGCGGACTGCCTGACTTGAGTTTACCCCTCGTTCGCCCTTCCCGTCCCCCCTTCGCCCTCAACTTTTCCCTCGCCGCCGTAGTCTATACTGCGGCTGTGGAACCTCCCGCCTGCAGCGGCCCCCCGCTCCGCCTCCTCGCCATCCTCGAGGCCTATTCCATCACCGGCCCCGCCAAAAATCTCCTCGAATTCGCCCGCCTCGCCCCCGCCTTCGGCATCCACACCACCATCGCCACTTTCACCCGCGACTCCGCCCCCACCCTCTTCACCGAAACCGCCCGCTCCCTCGGCGTCCCCGTCGAACTCATCCCCGAACGCGGCCCCCTCGACTCCTCCGTCCCCCACTCTCTCCACGCACTCGCCCAACGCCTCCAGCCCCACATCATCCAGTCCCACGCCGTCAAATCCCACTTCCTCGCCCGCCGCGCCGCTCTCCCCTCCCTCGCCCCCTGGGTCGCCTTCCACCACGGCTACACCTGGCCCGACCTCAAAGCCCGCTTCTACAACCAGTTCGACCGCTGGTCCCTCCCCGCCGCCCCCAAAGTCCTCACCGTCAGCCAGCCCTTCCGCGACGAACTCATCTCCCGCGGCGTCCCCACCTCCCGCATCGAAATCGTCCACAACGCCATCCGCCTCGACTGGGGCGCCAGCCAGCCCGACGCCGCCGCCCGGCTCCGCGCCCAGCTCAACATCGCCCCCGATAAGAAGGTCATCCTCATCGTCGGCCGCCTCTCTCGCGAAAAGGACCACCTCTCCCTCCTCCGCGCCGTCCACCAGCTCCCCGCCGCCCTCGCCCCCCACCTGCTCATCGTCGGCGATGGCCCCGAACGCCCCCGCATCGAAGAACTCATCGGCCAGCTCAACCTCTCTTCCAGCGTCACCCTCGCCGGCCACCAGAACTCCGCCGAACCCTTCTACGCCATCGCCGATCTCGCCGTCCTCTCCTCCCTCAGCGAAGGCTCCCCCAACGCCCTCCTCGAAGCCATGGTCACCTCTGTCCCCGCCGTCGCCACCTCCGTCGGCGGCATCCCGGAAATCGTCACCCACGACGAAAGCGCCCTCCTCGTCCAGCCCCGCGACGTCGCCGCCCTCTCCGCCGCCATGACCCGCATCCTCAGCGACCCAGACCTCGCCCGTCGCCTCGTCACCCGCGCCCAGTCCCTCATCCGCGAACGCCACACCCCCGAAGCCCGCGTCTCCCGTCTGGCCGGCATCTACCGCGCTCTGCTCGGCGCATAAAACCACGCATCGCCTTCGTCGTCCAGCGCCACGCCGAAACAATCGCCGGCGGAGCCGAACTCCGCTGCCGCCTCCTCGCCGCCACCGTCGCCGCACCCATCCCGACGCCGGCAACCTCCGGAAACGAAGTCCTCCGGTTCCGTCGTTTTCAATTTATTTCCCCAACCCCTTCAACCACTTACCCGTACAAGCGCGCCGCATCCCCATTTCGCCGTGCTACTGCTGTGTCCGGAAGCAACATCTCGATTCAGAAAGGACCGTACACAGTGGCCACACCCAAACAAATTGCAGCCAATCGCGCCAACGCGCAAAAATCCACCGGCCCGACCACCGAAGCCGGCAAACTCGCCGTCAGCCAGAACGCGCGCACCCACGGACTCACCGGCCAAACC
>CAIKMJ010000003.1 GCA_903828455.1 uncultured Acidobacteriia bacterium
AGAGCACCGGCCCGCGCACCGCGGCCGGCAAACGCACCGCAAGTCTCAACGCGTATAAGCACGGCCTGACCGGCCAGGTCGTCCTGCGCACGCCCGAAGAGCAGGCAGCTTACGCAGCTCTCGAGTCCGCGCTGCTGCGCGATCTCGCGCCGGCCACCGCGCTCGAACACTCCTTCGCCGCGCGCATCGTCGCCGACACCTGGCGTCTCGAACGCGCCAACTCGGTCGAGCGCAGCCTCTGCGACATCAATGACGCTCTTGCCGATGCCGAAGTCACGCTCGACACCGGCGACCCCGCAAAGGACGCTGCTTTCGACACCGCCCTCGCCTTTCAGCGCAACGAAAAAACTTTTGCCCTGATCAGCCTTTACATGGCGAGAACCCAGCGCGCGATCCATAAGGATCTCGACATGCTGAAGAAGATGCAGAAGCACCGCCGCATCATGGAACAGCAGGCGGCAAGTCAGGCCGAAGCCGCCGCGAAAGCAGCCGCGAAAACAGCCGCGACGCAGCCGGCCGCAACGCCCAAACCCTACCCGCAGGTCGTTGAAAAACCAGCCGCTGCCCCCGCCACTGGCTTCGTTTTTTCAACTCCGCCAAGCGGCCCCGCATCGCCACCCGAAGCACCCGCCGCGACGCCCGAAAATATGGCCGCCTGACCCCGTTTTGCACAAGCTCCAGCCCTCGCCGCGAGCCCCGCAGCCCTCAGGCACGCTCCACGTGTCTCTGTACGTCGAAGTTTGCTGAATAGTGAATCGCGCCGCGGCGCGGAAGCAGTTACTTGGTTGGCGCGGCTTCGTTCGAAGAGCCGGCAAACAACTTGTGTCCGTCCGGAAACGTGATGCTGGAAACGTTCGCCGTCGGCGTGCCGTTGCGCGCCTGCCAGCCGTCCACCACCACCATGGTGCCGGCCGGGAGATCGCCCTTCTTCCAGCCGCGCCGGATCAGCGCATTGGCGCCGCCCGTTTCGAGCGCCCAGTTCACCACCTTGCCGCCTGTCTCCACGTCGACGTAAATCCACGAATGCGGATTCGACCACTTCATCTCCGTCACCTTGCCGGTGAACTTGACCGGCTTGTTCAGATCGAACTCGGCGTTGAACGAGTGGTGGGCCAGCGCATTGCCGGCCAGCAGCGCGGCAATCGCGCAGAGGTTTCTCAGTCGCATAGATGGAAACATATTATCCTACTTTGCCGGGTGAGCGGCGCGATACTCATCCCGAATGTCTTTCAGGTGCTGCAGGTCGCCGTTGTCTTCGTGGCAGGCCACTTCGAGCAGCTCTTCGGCGCCCTTTGCCAGCGGAATTTCAATCGTAAACGGGCGCGTATAAACAATCGGATCGGTAATCGTCGCCCGGTACACAACGTTGCCCGCCTCGCCCGGCGCGAACCGCTCCACCACGTGCAGCGTGTAGCTGGAAATATCGCCGACCTCGTTGTGCCAGGCGCGCCCGTTGAAATTGCTCGCGTCCACCACCAGCGTGTCGCCCTCCCAGTGGCCGATCGCATCGCCCTGCCACAGGCGGATGCTGTCGGAAAGGTGCGTGCGTGTCTTGTCGTTCGCCGCAACGATGGGGATGATTCGCCACGACATGCGCTCGAACAGCACCACCAGGTAGTTCGGTGTCTGCACAATCTGGTAGGGCGACGGCGTATAAAACGACCGCGGAATGCCGCCCGGAAAACAGTGTGCCGTCGGATCGTCGTAGCCGCGCTGCGGATTCACCCGATCGGCGCGCTCCTTCGCCGCCCACGGCCGATACGGCAGCAGCCCGTCGGCCGGCTCGATGATCACGCCCCGGCCCGGCGGGATCAGATTGACCTTCTCGTGGTGCTCAAGGCCGTAATTGGCGCCGCCGCCATTGGGCTGATAGTAGCCCGAAAAGTCCGGCTTGCCGTCCGCCGTGCGCGTGACCTTCGCCGCCGGCTTCAGGGCTGGCAGCGGACCGGAGGGCGGAAGTGTCGCCGTCGCATCGGGATTGTCCGCCGGCTTCGTCCCCGGCGCCGGATACCACGTCCGCGGATCGCGCTCGAAGTCGCCGCTGACTTCTTCCTTTTCCGCCTGGCATTCGTACTCCAGCAGCCGGTCCACGTTCTTCTGCCGGACCAGCGGCACCGTGATCTTCCACGGCCGCGCGAAGACCTTGCCGTCTTCAATGGTCGCCTCGTAGCGGATGTTATCGGCATCGAGCAGCGTGTAGCGTTCGGTCACGCGCAGCGCGTCGGAGTGGAAGTCGCCGGCCAGATCGAACCAGGTCTTGTCGTTCTGGTCGGTGACGGTCACCACCAGCGTGTCGCCTTCCCAGTGGCCGCGCGAATCGCCCATCCAGGAGTCGAATCCGGGGTGCAGCGGCGGCTTGCCGTCGGTGTGGATCAGGCGGAAGACCAGCGACCATTCAAAGGCAATCGCAATGTTGTCGGGCGTCTGAAAGATCTGGAACGGATGTTCCATGTACATGATGCGCGGCACGCCGGGCATGTAGCATTTGCCCAGCGGATCGGCGCTCTGGCGGTTCGCGAAGTTCTGCGCGCGTTTGGCCGCCGCCGCCGGCAGGTAAGGGATGATCCGTCCCTCCACCACGCTTTCGCCGGCGGGAATGCCCAGCCCGGCCGCATGCGCCTGCAGATCGTAGGCGGCCCGGCTCTGCGCCTGCCAGATGCCTTCGAGGCTTGGCTTGCCGTCGCGCGTGCGGGGCAGCGCGGGCTTCGCCTGTTGGGCGGAAGCGGAGACGCAAACAGCCGTCAGCACAACAACGGCGAGCGGAACGGACCGGCGCTTCCAGAGCGCACGAAAGGACCAGAAATGCATGCTTTCACCTCAGCGAGCTTCGCCGGTTCCGGTGCGAACGGCGAGACACATTCGATGTTACACGAAGCCGGGACTCGGGTTTTCCCGCCGCCTGCCGCGCACCCGGCAGCCGGCCGGCCGGTCGGGTTGGCGATCCACCTGCACCGTTCGCAACGCAAGGAGTCGCGCCATGACACACCTTCCCTTCGCCGACCGCGCCGAAGCCGGCCGCCTGCTCGCCGCCGAACTGGCAACACGCAGCACCGCCCAACCTGGCGTGGTGCTCGCGCTGCCGCGTGGCGGCGTGCCCGTTGCCTTCGCCATCGCCCGTCAACTCCATCTGCCGCTCGACGTGATCGTGGTTCGCAAACTCGGCGTGCCGTGGCAGCCGGAACTGGCGATGGGCGCGATCGCGGGGCAAACGCGAATCCTGAACTACGCGCTGATCGAACAACTGGGCATATCGGGGAAGGAGGTCGATTCGATCGTCGCCGCCGAACAGGCCGAAATGAGGCGGCGCGAAGAACGTTATCGCGCGGGCGAGGCGGCGCCGGACCTGCACAACCGCACCGCCATTCTGATCGACGACGGTCTTGCCACCGGCAGCACCATGCTTGCAGCTGTGCGGCATGTGCGCACGCTTCACCCGGCGCGCGTGATCGTCGCCGTTCCGGTCGGTTCGAAGGACGCCTGCAACCTGCTTCGCGGCGAGGCCGACGAACTGATCTGCCTCGCCGCGCCGGAGATGTTCGGCGCCGTGGGTCAATGGTACCGGCACTTCGAGCAGGTCAGCGACGAGGAAGTCGAAACTCTGCTGGCCGAGAGCCGCCGGCTGCCAAGCGGCAGCGCTTCATGACAAGCAGCGGCGCGTTATGCCAAGCGGCGCCGCGTCATGACAAGCGGCAGCGCTTCATGACAAGCCGCAGCGCTTCATGACAAGCCGCAGCGCTTCATGACAAGCCGCAGCGCTTCATGACAAGCCGCGGCGCGTTATGACAAGCCGCGGCGCTTCATGACAAGCGGCAGTGCTTCATGCCAAGCCGCGGCGCGTTATGCCAAGCGGCAGCGCTTCATGACAAGCGGCAGCGCGTTATGAGAAGAACTCTTCGCGCTTGTCGAGACAGTCTTTCTTTTCGGCGGCGCTCAGCGTCTTCACGCGCGACCGGCCGGCATTGAATACCGCGCGCGACGACAGCCCGAGCTTCACCAGATTGTCCCGGTCCTGGCGCGGCAGAATCAGGTAATGTTTGCGGCAGTCGAAGCTGCGGCAGAGCAGCGGCCGGCGATGGTAGATCGTGCAGCCGGAGGCTCCGAGATAGACGCAGTGGCCGTTCTCTTTGGTGGCCAGCAGGAAGACCGGACTGCCTCCGGCGGGGTCGGCCGCCACCTGCACCTGGTAGGACTCGACGTCATCGCCTTGTTCGGGGTGCAGAAACAGCCCCTGCCCGCTGCGGCAACACTCGGTGCAGCCGCCGCAGGAAACTTCGGTCTGTTCACTCGGCGGCAAACTCCAGTGTAGATGGCCGGGCGGAACCTGCGCCAATCCGCGCATCGCCCAATCCGTCTGGCGCAACCGGGCGGCGCCGGCGCGGCCATTCCATGCGGCACAAGCGGTTATAGCGGCCCGGACGCCTCATCGAATGGCCCCGCAAATGCCCCAGGCAAGTGTAGCGGAAGGCAGGTTGTCATGACGGCTCCCGAATTGGTTGTTGAACCACCGGCACCCGAAACGCAGCCGGCATCCCGGCCGGCGGCACCGCGGCCGAGGTCCGGGACGAGTCTGCGCAGCCGCGCCGCCATGGCCGCGTGCCTGTTGCTGGCCCTCGGTGCGGGGCTCTCCTACTGGCTGCGCGCGCCTGCCACTGTTTCCTATCTGACCGCGCGCGTAGATCGGGGCGACATTGACGCGACCGTGACCACCACGGGAAATCTGAACGCCGTCATCACCGTACAGGTGGGAAGCCAGGTGTCGGGCAATATCATCGCCCTCTACGCCGACTTCAACACGAAAGTGAAGAAGGGCCAACTGGTGGCAGAGATCGACCCGGCGCCCTTCCAGGCAGCGGTGGACCAGGCAGCCGCCACGCTCGGCGCGGCGCGCGCGGGAGTCCTCAGCTCCCAGGCTTCCGTGGCCAGCGCCCAGGCGAATCTGGCGGCGGCCGTGGCCAACGTGACCAGCCAGCGCGCCAACCTCGTCAAAGCGGAGAGCGCCGCCGAGTTTGCCCGAGTGGCCAATGAGCGCCGCCAGATCATGGTTCGCGACGGCGCGACGGCGCAGGAGGATGCCGACACGGCGAAGGCAAATTACGATCAGGCGGTCGCAGGCGAGAATGCCGCGAAGGCCGCCATCGACACGGCCGTCGCCACGGCGGAGGCAGCCCGGCAGGCGGTCGACGTCACGCGTGACCAGCTCGAACAGGCGAAGGCGGTGGTCCGGCAGTACGAGGCCACGCTGGCGCAGGCGAGGCTGAACCTGTCCCACACGAAGATTCTGGCGCCCGTGGACGGCACGGTGGAATCGCGCAACATGGACGTGGGCCAGACAGTCGCGGCATCGTTCGCCGCGCCGGTCATCTTCCTGATCGCGCAGGATCTGACCAGAATGCAGGTCGATACCAACGTGGCCGAATCGGACGTGGGCCGGATACACCTCGATCAGACCGCCACCTTCACCGTGGATGCCTGGCCGGGACGCATCTTCCGCGGTCAGGTCGCGCAGATTCGCAAGGCACCCATCAACGTGCAGAACGTGATCACCTACGACGTGGTAATCCGCGTCTCCAACGACGACCTGATGCTGTTCCCCGGCATGACAGCCAACGCCACCATCTACACCGGCCATGCCGCCAACGCGTTGCGCGTTCCGAAGGCGGCGCTGCGCTTCCGGCCGAAGGGCGCGCCGGCACCGGCCCGCGGCAAGGGAACCGGGTCGGCGACGCCGGAGACGCAACTGGTGTACGTGCTCGACGCACAGGGGCAGCCGAGGCCGGTCACCGTGAAGTCCGGACTCAGCGATGCCAACTATCTGGAAGTCACCGGCGGCGACCTGCGTGAGGGCGACCTTGCGATCACCGGCGCGGCACAACCGGGCAACAGCGCGCCGAAGGCCGCCGCGCCGGCTTCATCGGCAGCAACCCGGAGACTCGGCATCTGAAGGCAGGAGGCGCGTCCATGAATCTCAGAAAAATCGCCTCGAGCACAAGGATCGCCTTCCGCGCGCTGCGCGTGAACAAGATGCGTTCGGCGCTGACGATGCTGGGCATCATCATCGGCGTTGCGGCGGTGATTGCGATGGTCGCGGTCGGCTCCGGCGCACAGGAACGCATCCGGCAGCAGATTGCCTCCATCGGAAGTAATCTGATCATCGTGCAGGCGGGCAGCGTCACCAGTTCCGGCCTGCGCATGGGCGCGGGCAATGCGACGACGCTCACCGAGGACGATGTGACGGCGATCCTGCGTGAATGCGACTCCACGTCGCTGGCGGCACCGGTGGTGCGCGGCGGCGGACAGGTGGTGTACGGCGAAAACAACTGGGGCACGCAGATCCTCGGAACCACGCCGGACTATCTGCCGATCCGCGATCTGCGCATCGCCGAGGGGGTGGGCATCTCGGATCAGGACGTGGAAGGCGCGGCGCGGGTGGCGCTGCTGGGTAAGACGGTCATCGACAATCTGTTCGCGGGCGAAGATCCGGTCGGTAAGATCCTCCGGATTAAGAATGTCCCGTTCAGCGTGGCCGGAAGGCTGGTGCCGAAAGGCCAGTCGCCGACCGGGCAGGATCAGGACGACGTCATCATTATCCCGATCAGCGCGGCCAAGAAGAAGGTGCTCGGCGCGAGCCAGGCGAACTACGCGGCGGTGGGCTCGATTATGATTCAGGCGCATGAAGGGCGGACCGGCGATGTGGAGCCTCAGGTGTCCGGTCTGCTGCGCCAGCGCCATCATCTGCAGCGGAACGAGGACGACGACTTCACGATCCGCAACATGGAAGAGGTATTCAAGGCGCAGGAATCCTCGGCGCAGGTGATGTCGATCCTGCTGGCGGCGATCGCGTCGGTATCGCTGATCGTGGGCGGAATCGGCATCATGAACATCATGCTGGTGTCGGTGACGGAGCGAACGAAGGAGATCGGGCTGCGCCAGGCGGTGGGCGCGAAGACGCGCGATATTCTGGGCCAGTTCCTGATCGAGGCCGTCACGCTGTCGGTGGCGGGAGGCGCGGCGGGCATTGTGACCGGCGTGGCGGCCAGCCTGCTGATCTCGTACTTTGCGGACTGGTCAACGGTAGTGAGTTCCGGTTCCATCGCCGTGGCGTTTCTCTTCTCGGCGCTGGTGGGCGTTTCGTTCGGCTTTTACCCGGCGCGAAAAGCAGCAAATATGGACCCGATCGAGGCGCTGCATTATGAGTAAGAACATCATCGAGGTGGAGCATCTCACGCGCACGTTTTCCATCGGCGACATGACGGTGCGGGCGCTGCGCGACGTGACGCTGGAGGTTGCGGGCGGCGATTTCGTGGCGATCATGGGGGCGTCGGGGTCGGGCAAATCGACGCTGATGAATATCCTCGGATGTCTGGATCGCCCCACGTCGGGCATCTACCGGCTGGACGGCGTGGAAGTCAACGGACTCGGACGCGACCAGCTGGCGGAGATCCGTAACCGCAAACTCGGGTTCGTCTTCCAGCAGTTCAATCTGCTGCCGCGCACCTCGGCACTCGAAAACGTGCAGCTTCCGCTGCTCTATCGCGACGACGCGGTGCCCGACGCACGCGAGCGCGCGATGCAGGCGCTGGCGGCGGTGGGACTGGCGGACCGGGCCGATCACACGCCGAATCAGCTTTCCGGCGGGCAGCAGCAGCGCGTGGCTATTGCGCGTGCGCTGGTGAACGATCCGCAAATGGTGCTGGCCGATGAACCGACCGGCGCGCTCGATTCACGCACCAGCGTCGAGATCATGGGGATCCTGCAGCGGCTCAACCGCGAGCGCGGCATCACCACGGTGATGGTGACGCACGAGCCCGATATTGCCGAGTACGCCAACCGGCAGCTTTACTTTCGCGACGGGCAGATCCTGCGCGACGAAAAGGTGGCGAGACCCCGCGAGGCGAGGCGCGAAATCGCGCTGTGGGACCAACGCGCCGACCGGACGGCGGATGCGTTATCATCCGCAACCGGACTACGGTAACGCTGCGTCTGCCTATAGTGAAAGCAGAGGCAAGTACACTCCAATGAAGCGAACGACAATGATGTTCCTGCGATTCATCATGGCCGCACTGAGCGCAACGGCGGCGATGCACGGCGCGGAACTGGCGGCCGGGGATTCCCTGCCCCCGCTGCGGGGCGAATTTCTGACCGGGCGGGCCGCCGCTCTTCCGGAAGCGGCCGCCGGCCGCGTCGCGCTGGTATTACTCGGCTTCACGCACGATTCGCAGACCGCCGTGGAAGCGTGGGCGAAGAAGTTTCGCGGCGATTTCGGAAGTCAGCCGGGCGTGACCTTCTTCGAGGTGCCCATGATTGGCGGGATGGGCGTGATGGCGAAATGGTTCATCGACGGCGGCATGCGGCGCGGCACACCCAAGGCGGACCAGGAGAATGTGATCACCGTATACGGCAGCACCGACGAATGGAAGAGCCGCGTCGGCTATACCGAGCCGAAGGCGGCGTATCTGATTCTGATTGACGGAAGCGGCAGGATTGTCTGGCGCAATCAGGGCAACTTCAACGAAGAACACTACAGGGAACTTTCGTCCGAAGTCACACAGCTGCTCGCAAAGAAGAAATAGAAGCGAACAAAAAAGTAAGGGACCGGGGCATGGCGAGCCGCGGTCCCTTATTACTTACAGCTGTTCCACCGCTGTGATTCCCGAATGACCGGAAGCGCGACTCCCGCGATGGCCGCGGCAGCCATCCCGCTCGCGGTGTTGCGCGGGTGAGCGGGGCGGCCGGTGAAACGGATCAGGCGTCGAGAGCGCGGAGCTTATCGGCCATGCCGATTTCGCCTTCGGGGCGCAGCAGCGGGAACAGGATGACGTCGCGGATGGACTGCGAGTTGGTCAGCAGCATGGTGAGACGGTCGATGCCGAGGCCCTCGCCGCCGGTGGGCGGCATCCCGTAAGACATGGCGCGCAGATAGTCTTCGTCCATCTGGTGGGCTTCTTCGTCGCCGCGTTCGCGCATGGCGATCTGGCCGTCGAAGCGGCGGCGCTGCTCCATGGGATCGTTGAGCTCGGTGTAGGCGTTGCCGATTTCCATACCCGCGATGATGATTTCAAAGCGCTCCACCATGTCGGGTTCATCGGGCTTGTTTTTCGACAGGGGCGAAATCTCGACCGGGAAATCGTAGATGAGGGTGGGCTGGATGAGTTTGCGCTCGGCGTGCACTTCGAACAGGTGGGCGAGCGCCTCGCCGGCGGTGAGTTTGCCGGTGGCGGCGCGGAGCCACTGGAGATCGCGGAGATCGCTGTCGGAGGGTTTGCCGTCGCCATCCCAGTATTCAATGACCGCCTCGCGCATGGTCAGGCGGCGGAGCGAAGAGAAGTCGAGCACGTGCTCGCCGAAGGGAACGGAGGTGGAGCCGGTGGCGTCGAGGGCAACCTGACGGAGGAGTTCTTCGCTGAGGTCCATCAGGCCGCGGTAATCGGTGTAGGCCTGGTAGAACTCGATCATGGTGAATTCGGGGTTGTGGCGGGTGGAGATGCCCTCGTTGCGGAAGTTGCGGTTGATCTCGTAAACGCGTTCGAGGCCGCCGACGATGAGCCGTTTGAGATAGAGTTCCGGGGCGATGCGGAGGTAGAGGTCGATATCGAGCGTGTTGTGATGCGTGACGAACGGACGCGCCGCGGCGCCGCCGTAGATCTGCTGCATCATGGGCGTTTCGACTTCGATGAAGTCGCGGGCTTCCAGCTGGCGGCGGATGGAGGTGATGATTTTGGCGCGGGTGACGAAGACGCTGCGCGATTCCGGATTGGAGATGAGGTCGAGGTAACGCTGGCGGTAGCGTGTTTCCACGTCTTCGAGGCCGTGGAACTTTTCCGGCATGGCGAGCAGGGTTTTGGAAAGAAATTCCAGCGACTCCACATGCAGGCTCAGCTCGCCGGTGCGGGTGCGGAACAGGTAGCCGTGCGCGCCGACGATGTCGCCGATATCGACGAGTTCAAAGAGCCGGTAATCGCGCTCCGGAACGCCGTCCTTGCGGATGTAGAGCTGCAGTTTTTCGCCGTTCTGGGCGATGTGGGTGAAACCGGCCTTGCCCATGCGGCGGACCGTCTGAATGCGGCCGGCGATGCTGACGCGGATTTCGGGCAGCAGTTCCTCGGCGGTCTTCGCGCTGTAGTCCCGCAGAATGGCGGGGATCGTGGTGGTGAAATCGAAGCGTTTCCCGAAGGCTTTGTAACCGAGGGCCTCGATTTCGCTGACACGGGCGGCGCGCTGGCCGAATAATTCATCCTCTAAAGACAATATGGCGCTCCTGAAGGTGGAAACGTTATTATAAGGCTTCGTTTTCATCCGAACCGTATATGGCGGCGCGCTCTTGATCCGATCGATTTCCATCGTCATACCGGCCTACAACGAGCAGTCCCGTCTGCCGGACACGGTCCGCCGGATCGAGCAGTATCTGGACAGCGCGGGCTGGGAGTTCCACGAAATTGTGATTGTGGACGACGGTTCGACGGACAACACGGTGGCGGTGGCCGAGGAGTTTGCGCGGGCCAATCCGAACATCCGGGTTCTGCGCAATCCGGTGAACCGCGGCAAGGGCTACTCGGTGCGGCGCGGGATGCTCGATGCGCGCGCGGAGTGGCGGCTGCTGACGGATGCCGATCTGTCGGCTCCGATCGAGGAACTCGACAAGCTGTACAAAGCGGTGATGGAGCGGGGAGCGGCGATTGCGATCGGATCGAGGGCGCTCGATCGTTCGCTGATCGGAGTGCACCAGCCGGGATTCCGCGAGACGGCGGGGCGGATGTTCAACGCGGTGATGCGGCTGGCGACCGGCCTGAAGATTGCCGATACGCAGTGCGGCTTCAAGCTGTTTCGCGCCGATATCACGCAGGACGTGTTCTCCCGGCAGCGGCTGGAACGTTTCGGCTTCGACGTGGAAGTGCTCTACATCGCCCACCGCCGGGGTTTGGAAATTCTGGAGGTTCCGGTGCGGTGGAATCACATGGAAGGCAGTAAAGTCGGCATGCTGACCGGACTGCGGGCATTCGGCGAACTGGCGGAAGTGCGGATGAACAGCCTGCTGGGACGATACAAGTAATCAAAGAGCGACAAGTGACAGCGGAATTCGAACATTGCTTCGTTCCCGGCGAGTCCGGCATCACGCTGCTGCTGCTGCACGGCGCGGGCGGCGATGAGAACGATCTGGTGCCGGTGGGGCGCGGGCTGGCGCCGGGTGCGGCGCTGCTGAGTCCGCGCGGCAAAGTGCTGGAGCACGGGATGCCGCGGTTCTTTTCGCGGCCAGGGCCGGAGGGCTTCGACCATGCGGAGATCCGGCAGCGCGCCGAAGAACTGGCGGGGTGGGTGCGATGGGCCGCGGGGCACTATGGACTCGATGCGGCACGCATCCATGCGCTCGGCTACTCGAATGGCGCGAACATGGCGGCGGCGCTGCTGCTGCTGGCTCCGGAGTTGCGGCCCGGCGGCTGTCTGTTGCGCGCGCGCGCCATTCTGAAGCCGGAGGAGGGGCGCGACCTGACCGGCAGGAATATTCTGATCGCCGCGGGGCAGAGCGACGCGGTCATTCCGGTGGAAGGCGCGCGGGAGCTGGCGGAGAATTTACGCGATGCCGGGGCAAACGTGGATCTGGTGGTGCAGAATGCCGGCCACGATCTGACGCCCGCCGATTTCCATCTGGGAAAGCAGTGGTTCGCGCGGCTGGCGTTGTGACCTTCGCTGCGTGAGCCGTCAGGGGATCGCCGCGGCGACGGCGAGTGACTTCGCGCTTTCATTGCCTGCCATATCGGAAGCCGTAACCTGGTAGCTATAGCTGACGCCGGGTTTGGCGGCAACGTCGCTGTAGGCAGGAGCGGTGAGGCCGGCCGCGATCTTCTCGCCATTGCGATAGACGGCGTACGAAGCGAGATCCTTTTCCGTGTTGCGCTGCCAGACCAGTTCCACGCTGCGGACTGAAGCAATGGCGGTCAGCCCCGCGGGAACAGCGGGCGCGAAACGATCCACCGGGGCGAAGGTGATGGTGGCGGACATTTCGCTTTCAGCATAAGCGGTGCCGGCCTTTTGCACGGACTGCACGAAGTACTGATAGGTCTTGCCGTATTCGATGGCGGAATCGGTGTAGGACGGGGCGGTGACGGAATCGCCGATGAGCGACCAGTTCGGTTCGGCAACCAGCTTACGGAAGACGCGGAATTCACGGGCGGCGGCCTTCCACGTGAGCAGCACGGAGTCCGGGCCGTCTTTCGCCGCAACGGCTTCGGGCGCGGGCAGGGCGGGAACAACCGTCAGCCGCACGAAGTTGGACCAGCCGGCGTTCCGGCCTTTGGGACCGTTGACCTTCAGCGCCAGAACGACGTCGCCACCGACGTATTTCGCAAGGGGCACTTCGACGTATGCGCGGGGCTTGCGGGGAGCCACGTCAGGGACGCGTGCCGACGTTCGCTCCCATGCAGGGACTTCGAACGCGCCGGCCGGGGCGGGGCCAATGCGGAGATCGACGTCGGGCTCGTTCTGAACGGGCAACGCTTCGGTGGTGAGCTTCGGGATAGTGAACTGAACGATGATTTTGTCGCCGCGCTGCACGGCCGCGAGGTCCGTCACAGGCATCGGCCTGCGCAGGGCGGGAGGCAGCGGTTCGCTGATGTAGCCGCAGCCAGCCAGGACGACGGCAGACAGGGCTGCGGCCAGAGCGGCCGTCAAACGGGCGAAGCGCCGGGAACCACGGAGAGGCATCAGAGAATATACCGGCTGAGGTCCTGATCCTTCACAATATCGGCCAGTTGCTTCCGCACGTAGGCCGCATCGACCTTGACGTTCTTCCGCTTGAGGTCCGGCCCTTCGAAGGAGATTTCCTCCAGCAGCTTTTCCATGATGGTCATCAGGCGCCGCGCGCCGATGTTTTCCGCGCTCTGGTTGACCTGGGCGGCGAATTTCGCCACTTCTTCCAGCGCGTCGTCGGTGAGGGTGAGCTTGATGCCTTCGGTGTCGAGCAGCGCGACGTACTGGCGCGAGAGCGCGTTCTTCGGCTCCTTGAGGATGCGGATGAAATCGGCAACGGTGAGCGACTTCAGCTCCACGCGGATGGGGAAGCGGCCCTGCAGTTCGGGGATCAGATCGCTGGGCTTGGAAACATGAAAGGCGCCGGCGGCGATGAAGAGAATATGGTCGGTGCGGACAAAGCCGTAACGGGTGTTGACGGTGGTGCCTTCCACGATGGGGAGGATGTCGCGCTGCACGCCTTCGCGGCTCACGTCGGGCCCGTGGCCGCCTTCGCGGCCGGCGATTTTATCGATCTCGTCGAGGAAGACGATGCCGTTCGATTCGACGCGATCGAGGGCGATGCGCGTGACCTGATCCATGTCGATGAGCTTCTGCTCTTCTTCCTGGACGAGATAATCGAGCGCTTCGGCCACGTGCATATTGCGCTTGCGCGAACGGGCGCCGAACATGGCGGGCAACATTTCCTTGAAGTTGATGCCCATGTCTTCCGGATTGAAGTTGCCGGCGATTTCAAAAGAAGGCGACTTTTCCTTCACTTCAAGCTCGACCATGCGTTCATCGAGCTTGCCTTCGCGAAGGCGCTCCCGCAGCTTCTCGCGGGAAGCATTGTTGGTGGCGGGCGCGTCATCCGGCGCGGGCGGCATCAGGAGATCGAGCAGGCGGTTTTCCGCGGCGGCTTCGGCGCGGTCGCCGACTTCATCGAGCTTTTCCTCGCGCACCATATCGATGGCGATATCGACGAGATCGCGAATGATCGATTCCACGTCGCGGCCGACGTAGCCCACTTCGGTGAACTTGCTGGCCTCCACCTTCATGAACGGCGAGTTGGCGAGCCTGGCGAGGCGGCGGGCCAGTTCGGTTTTGCCGACGCCGGTGGGGCCGATCATGAGGATGTTCTTGGGCATCACCTCTTCGGCCATTTCGGGCGGAAGCTTCTGGCGGCGCAGGCGGTTGCGCAGGGCGATGGCGACGGCGCGCTTGGCTTCGGGCTGGCCGATGACGTACTTGTCGAGTTCGCGGACGATCTCGCGCGGCGTAAGCTCATCGAGCGCCGGACGTTCATCCACGGACTGGCCCGGCAGGTAGATCACCATCTCAGCCGATCTCCTCGTAGGTGATGTTCAGGTTGGTATAGATGCAGGTTCTGCCGGCGATGCCCATGGCTTCCTCCACGATGTGACGGGCGGAGAGTTTGGAATGGTGCATCAGGGCGATGGCGGCGGCGAGCGCCACGTTGCCGCCGGAACCGATGGCGGCCACGTTTTCATCGGGCTCGATGACATCGCCGTTGCCGCTGATGATGAAAGTGTTCTGGGCGTCGGCGACGAGCAGCAGGGCTTCCAGATGGCGCAGGACGCGGTCGGTGCGCCAGTCCTTGGCGAGTTCCACGACGGAGCGGGGCAGATTGCCGTTGTACTGTTCGAGCTTGGCCTCGAAGCGGGAGAAGAGCGAAAACGCGTCGGCGGTGGAGCCGGCGAAGCCCGCCACGATCTGATCGTTGTACAGGCGGCGCAGTTTTCGCGCGGTGGATTTCAGGACTTCCGAGCCGAAGGTCACCTGGCCGTCGCCCGCCATGACTACTTTTCCATCGCGGCGGACACAGAGCACCGTGGTGGAACGGATTCTTTGCTTCATTGTAGGTTGAAATTTCAGTGTAACGCAGTCGCGGGAGGTCCCTGTTTTTTTTGCGGCGCACAGCGGGCGCGACCGTGTACACTGCAATCGAAGAGGGTTGGTGCGCGGAGGAGCGGCCGGGAGTTTCCCGGAGTTCCTGCGGCAGAATTTCAACGACGCTTTTGGCAAGAGGAGATATGGCTTACCTGGACACCTTTGCAACCTCCCGGGAGTGGCAAATGAGCCCGCCCAGGCGGAATCCCGACGATGTCAGTTTCGACGACCTCGATAACGAACCCGAGGACGACGACGACCTCGACGACGAGGAAGACGAAGAAGAACTGGAAGACGAGGACGAAGAAGACCTCGACGACGAGGATTTCGACGAGGACGACGAGGAAGATGACCTCGACGACGAGGATGAAGACTTCGACGACCTCGACGACGAGGATGAGGACGAAGAAGAAGACGACGACGAGTAGCGCAGACGCGCGGCGGATCCGGTAAACGGCGCTTCGGCCCTTACCGGGCCCGCAGTGTGCGCACGATGCGCGACGGACGGACGAAGGCGGGGTTCTTCTCCGGAAAGTCCGTCCGGTAATGAGCCCCGCGACTCTCTTCCCGCCACAGCGATGCGGAGGCGATCATGGTGGCCACCTGGTGCAGGTTGCGGAGTTCGACGGCGGCGAGCGATGTGGGGCCGGCCGGACGCCACTCGGCGCCTTCCAGCTGACGAAGCGCGGATTCCAGCCCGGTGCGGTCACGCACAATGCCACAGCACTCCCAGGTAAGATCCCGGATGGCGGCTTCGGTGAGGCTGCTCGAAAGCGAATCGGGACGAGTGACGTCACCGGTGACGTCGCCGCCGGCTTCAGATCCGGCGGCGTGCGAGCACATGGCGCGGCCGGCGCGCAGACCAAAGACAACTCCTTCGAGAAGCGAATTGCTGGCCAGGCGGTTGGCGCCGTGGACGCCGGTGCAGGCCACTTCGCCTGCCACGTAGAGGCCGGGAATGGTGCTGCGGCCGTCGAGGTCGCTGTGGACGCCGCCCATGGCATAGTGGGCGGCCGGGTGAACCGGCGCGGGCTGGCGGGCGATATCGACGCCGTAGGCGAGGCAGGTTTCGTAAACGCGGGGGAAGCGCTCGCGAATGAAGTCGGGCTCGCGCGAGGTGAAATCGAGCCAGACGTGGGGCGAGCCGGTGCGCCGCAGTTCCGCCACGATGGAGCGGGAGACGACATCGCGCGGGGCGAGGTCTTTCATCTCGTGATAGCGCTCCATGAAGGCCTCGCCGGCCTTGTTGCGCAGCACGGCGCCTTCGCCGCGCAGGGCTTCGGAGAGGAGAAAACGCGGCGCGCCTTCCACATGCAGGGCGGTGGGGTGGAACTGCACGAATTCGATATTGGCGATTTCGGCACCGGCGCGCCAGGCCATGGCAACGCCGTCGCCGGTGGCGACATCGGGATTGGTGGTTTCCTTGTAGACGCGGCCGAGGCCGCCGGTGGCGAGCAGGACGGCGCGGGAGCGGATGTCGCGCAGAAGGCCGCGCCGCTCGTCGAGCACGACGGCCCCGGCGGCGCGGCCACCGGAGAGCAGCAGGTCGGTAACCGCCGAGTAGCTTTCAAAGCGCACGTTGGCAAAGGAGGCGGCCTTCCAGTAGAGCGTGCGGGCCAGTTCGCGGCCGGTGGAATCGCCGTGGGCGTGGAGGACGCGGTTGCGGCTGTGGGCGGCTTCGCGGGTGAAGGAAAGCTGTCCGCCTTCCTTGTCGAATTCGGCGCCCCAGCGGATCAGATCCTGAATGGCGGCGGGGCCCTCTTCGACGAGCGTGCGGACGGCGGCCTGATCGCAGAGGCCGTCGCCGGCGTAGAGCGTATCCTGTTCGTGCAGCTCCACTTCATCGTCGTCGCTCAGCGCCACGGCGATGCCGCCCTGGGCGTATTCCGAGGAGGATTCGCGCAGGGAATCCTTGGCGATGACGAGTACGCTGCCGCATCCGGCCAGTTCGATAGCCGCGCGCAGACCGGCTACGCCCGCCCCGATGACCAGAA
>CAIKMJ010000004.1 GCA_903828455.1 uncultured Acidobacteriia bacterium
CGCACTAGCCACGCCGTCCGGCCCGGTCCTGGGGCCAGCGAGTGACGACATCTGGAACGAGCAGATACCGGGACAGGGCTCGGGGTCGATAACTACGGGAGGTGTTTTCGGCAGCGGGAACACCAGCCCGTTTGTGTTCAGCCTCCAGCAAACGGTGCCGTCCCTGTCACAGGAACTCCAAAATAGGATCATCGCGATCGCGCGAACTTGGGTCGGCGTCCCGTATAAGCTCGGTGGCAAGAACAAGCAAGGAGCTGACTGCTCAGGTTCCGTCTGGTGCATCTACAACGAGGCGGGGCTGCCGTACAAGTACCTGCAGACGAGCCAATTCAAGAATAGTTGCTCGTTCGTGAAATTAGGGCCCAACCAAGCCCCCGAGACAGGCGACGTCGGAGTATATCCCGGACACGTGGTTATACTCGATCCGAAGGCCGGGCCGACCTATACCGGTGCCCCAGGTGATGTCTGGTCGGCGTTCCACACTAATGGCCCGACATTCGGACCTGCCCAGCAGAAATGGTTTCCGCCCGGAGCGCCAGACTGGTATCGGTATAACGCGAAGGGATGTCAATGACCTCACTTTCCATGCGGTATATCGTATGCTTGCTTCTCGTGGTCGACGCGATAGCGAGGTGCCAGACCACGAGCGGCTCTACGCCCAATGCGGCGCTTTTGGCTGGTGACTATGTGCGGAGTGACTATCTAGAGACCTTGCGGAAAACAAATTCGCCATTGAAGTCGCTTATGTTCGACACGCCGCAAATGGCTGTCGTCGATGATAAGGGCCCTCAGGGAGAAATCGTGAATTCGATCTTCAATTTTCACGAGGGCGGGGCAAGCTTTTTGCTCTCAAGGGGTTCTTTGCGACCCGATGCTGACGGCGGATTTTCGCTGTCTAATCTCGCGTTTAAGGTGATCGACTCCCGCCATTTCGTCTTGGGGTTCGACAGGTTCCCAGCGAGCACCTATACTTTCGTCGGCGACCTTGCGCGGTTCATGCGCGGGGTTCTTGTGGGCGTTTACTCCGATCAAAGCGGGAGGCCCTACGCTTTTCGTGATGATGGCACAGCCAACTTTGCTGGCCGGACATTCAGGTACACTGTCGGTGCCGATCAGGTCATCAATCGCTTTGACTATTTTCAGGACGACACGGAGCACAAGGTATTCGGCTTTAAGCGCGTCGGCAATACTGTCGAGGTCTTCCGTACAAAAGGCGAGCTTGGTCAAGAAGTTGAGGAAAAGCCATTTCTTCTTCTAACGAGGCACAGCGGCAAGTAATAAAGCGCATCGTGCGGCTGTGCCCCGCACGGCAAATCAGCAAGTTACCGGGCGGCATCCAAAACCGGCCGAAGAAGCCGCCTATGGCGGCTGGAGAAGGGTGACACGTCACCCCGGCGCGGGTGCTGCGGAGGAACCGTCGATTGCCTGTGGTGCGCAAGAACTCGACCCCGTACTATACGAAAACTCGGCCGAAGCGCTTTTCAGGTCGCTCGGTCACAGTAATTGAGCAATCCGCCCAGGCGGCTTCGACATTGGACCGGCCCAACGCGATTTGCCAGACCTGGACCGGGCATGATCAGCATGTTTCCGATGCCCTGATGATTTCGCTCGGAGTGATAATGCGCGACGAACTCCCGGACGGCGGTCCGCAGCGCATCTTCGCCGAACAGAATCATTCGGTCCAGACAGCCTTCCTTAATACTGCGGACGAACCGCTCAGCGTAGCTGTTCAGGTTTGGTGAACGAGGCGGCAACTTCACCGATTTGGTTCCGACCTCCGCGGGGGTGGACAGGAACTTTGCCGTGAACAGGTCACGTCGTGGTCAGAAGTTCTTGCATATTTTCATGCAGAGCGAGTTTTTGGATATTCCGCTATTGACGCTGTGGCCACCAATTCGGCCGCTAAAGCACCGCTGCACATCCCATGGGACTTCAGCCGCTGCGCACCCGTTCCGAAACAATCGTCACCTGCATGTCCCGCGCGAGTTGCACGAGGTTGTGAATGCCTTTCGCATGACGCGTCACGAAAATCTGTGTAACCTGGTGTGCCCTCGCCCATTCGGTCACCGCACTTGCCGCGTTCGATCCTGTTATCACCTGGGTATCAATGCGCAGATTCCGGCAGAAATTCAGATGCCGGTCCGCGGTAGCGCGGTCCTCCGGGGAAAGATCGGACAGGGCGGCATCGCGAGTGACGAGGACGGCGGCGCAGGTGGAATTCAGGAAGTCCGCCACGCGCCGCCCGCGGCGAATGAGCATGGCTGCAGCGGGATCGGGTGTCAGCCAGAGCAGAATGTGTTCCTTCCGGCCCGAATGGCTTTTGCGCACGGGCACGGGGGAAAGCAGTTCGTCGCGGCGCTCTTCGAGCTGGTGCGCGGTCTGGCGTAAGGCCAGTTCGCGAAGCGCCGAGAGATTCGATTCGGTGAAGAAGTTTTCCAGCGCCTGCAGGGCTTTTTCGGGAGCATACACGACACCGCGTTCGAGACGATGCAGGAGCGCGCGCGGCGTGACGTCAACCATAACGACTTCGGTTGCGTCCTGCACCACCCAGTCGGGCACGGTTTCGCGGACACGAATTCCGGTGACCTGCCACACCTGATCGTTGAGGCTTTCGATGTGCTGAATGTTCAGGCTGGTGTAAACGTCGATACCGGCATCGCGGATGGCTTCGACGTCTTCCCAGCGCTTGGCTCGTTCAGCGCCGGGGACATTGGTGTGGGCGAATTCATCGACAACGGCGATGCGCGGATGCCGGGCGATGACGGCGGCAGTGTCCATGTCTTCGAAGCTGGCGCCGCGATAAGAGAAGGTCCGGCGAGGGACGGTCTCGAGGCCTTCGGTCTGGGCGATGGTTTCCAGACGGCCGTGCGGTTCGAAATAGCCGATCACAACATCCACACCCTGCCGCCGGAGAGCGCTGGCCTCCTGGAGCATTTGATAGGTCTTGCCGACGCCGGCGGCGTAACCTAAAAAGATTTTGAGGCGGCCGCGACTTTTCACCGCTTCGGAGGGAGACATCTCAGACCGCCTGCGGCGCCGGCGGAAAAATCCGGACGTCCATTCCTTCCGCGGCTTCAATCAGCCGGTCCACGGCGCTGGACTTCCAGAACTTCCACGCAGCCTGCCGGGTGTGGCCGATGAACAACTGGGTAATCCGCTGTTCGCGGGCGAAGCGGATGATCTCACCGACCGCGTCCGACCCTTCGAGGAGATGCACATCCGCATCGAGTTTACGGGCGTAATCGAGGTTATGACGGAGAGCCTCTTCATCGGCCCGGCTCAATTCGGCGGTGCGAACAGAGACAGCCAGCAACTGACCGTGAAATCGCGCCGCTGCGCGGGCGCCGCTTTCGAGCATGGTGCGCGCCGTCTTCTGCGTTGTGACACAGACGAGGATGCGTTCCTGCGTTCCCCAGCTCTGCACGATGCCGTGGAGGTCCATGTAGTGCTGGAGTTGGCGTTCCACCACCTGGGCGGCGAGCAGAAGCGCCGCCTCGCGAAGTTCCGAAAGCTGTTCCGGAGTCAGGCTGCTGATGCCGCCCTTGTGCTGCCGCAGTTCCTCGGCGGGCACATCGACAATGACGATTTCGTCGGCGGAATGCACGAAACTTTCCGGCACCGAGTTCAGGGCGCGCTTGCCGGTGATGCGTTCGACGACGGGCTGCTGCTCCGAAATGTGCTGGAGGTTCACGGCGCCGACGACGTTGACGCCACGTTCGCGCAGTTCCTCGACATCCAGCCATCGGTGAGCGTGACGACTGCCGGGCGGATTGTCGCGGGCCAGTTCATCCACGAGGCATACCTGGGGAGCACGGCGGACGACGGCGTCGATATCCATGGTTTCCACGCCGTCGACCTTCACCGGGGGAATGATTTCGAACTGCCCGATGAGTTCGCGGAGTTCTTCGGAACCCTTGGTCTGGATGGCGCCGATGACAACATCCTGACCTCGTTTGAGTCGGCGACGGCCTTCATCGAACATGCGCAGCGACTTGCCGACGCGGCGAGCGTAGCCGAGAAAGACCTTGAGGCGTCCGCGTGCCTCCTGAGCTTCCTGCGCCTGAATTCTGCGCAGTAGTTCTTCGGGATCCGGACGAGAGAAGTCCTGCGAAGCCATATCTGATTCTGATGCTATCGCTTCACGGGCAGGGAGCGGTCGAGCGCGAGATTCAGTTTCAGCACGTTGACGCGCGGTTCACCGAGCACGCCGAAGTCGCGAGACGCCGTGTTTGCGGCCACCAGCGATTCAACCTCGGCGCGGGAAGCATTCCTCGCCTTCGCAACGCGGGCTGCCTGGGCGAGTGCATTGGCTGGGCTGATTTCCGGATCGAGGCCGCTCGCTGACGTGGTGACGGCGTCCGCCGGAATCGGGCCGTCGAAATCCGGATTATCTTTGCGAAACTGCGCGGCGTCTTTCGTCAGACGATCAGAGAGCGCGGGATTGGTGGGGCCGAGGTTGCTTCCGCCGGATGCCGTTGGGTCGTAACCGTTCATGCCTGCGGCCGAGGGACGGGGATGAAAATACTCGGGTTTGGCGAAGTTCTGCCCGATCAGTTCCGAACCGGCCGGCTCGCCGTTCACCAGGATGAGACTGCCGTTTGCCTGCCGGTGAAACAATGGCTGGGCAGCGCCGGTGATCGCCAAAGGATAGAAGATACCCGTCAGCAGGGTGAAGAACATCGTAATCAAAATGGCGGGTTTCAGTTCGCTCAGCATAATTCGTCCCTACACAAGATGCAGAACACCCAGCAAACGGTCGATGAGCCAGATGCCGGGGAACGGGGCGACGACGCCGCCGAGACCGTAAACCAGCAGATTTCTGCGCAGCAGCGCACCCGCCGACAGAGGCCGGTATTTTACGCCGCGCAGCGCCAGCGGCACGAGCGCGATGATGATCAGCGCGTTGAAAATGACCGCCGCAAGAATGGCGCTCTCCGGCGTATGGAGCCGCATGATGTTCAACCGGTTCAGCGCCGGATAGGTTACCGCGAACATCGCCGGAATGATGGCGAAGTACTTGGCTACATCGTTGGCGATGGAGAAGGTGGTCAGGGCGCCGCGCGTAATGAGCAGCTGCTTGCCGATGGCGACGATCTCGATGAGCTTGGTGGGATTGCTGTCCAGATCGACCATGTTGCCGGCCTCCTTGGCCGCCATGGTGCCGGTGTTCATGGCGACGCCGACGTCGGCCTGCGCGAGAGCCGGCGCGTCATTGGTGCCGTCGCCGGTCATGGCGACCAGACGTCCGCCGGCCTGTTCGCGTTTGATGAGATCGAGTTTGTCGCGCGGCGTGGCCTGCGCGAGAAAGTCGTCCACGCCTGCTTCGGCAGCAATGGCGGCAGCCGTAAGCGGATTGTCGCCGGTAATCATCACGGTGCGGATTCCCATGGTGCGCATCTGGTTGAAGCGCTCGCGCATGCCACCCTTCACGATGTCCTTGAGATGAATGACGCCGAGTACCCGGGCATCCTCGGAGACGACCAGAGGAGTGCCGCCGGTTCGTGCGATGGCATCGGCGATATCCGTCACGCTTTGCGGAAACTCGCCGCCCAGCGACGCGATGTGGCGACGGACCGATTCACCCGCGCCTTTGCGAATCTGCCGCCCTTCGTAATCTATGCCGCTCATGCGCGTTTGCGCGGTGAAGGGAATGAACTCGGCTTCGTGCGAGGCGATCTCGCGGCCGCGGAGTCCGTACTTTTCCTTCGCGAGGACGACAATGCTGCGCCCTTCCGGCGTTTCGTCGGCGAGGCTGGACAGCTGCGCGGCGTTGGCCAGTTCTCCTTCATGAACGCCGGGCGCCGGAAGAAATTCCACGGCTTCGCGGTTCCCGAGAGTGATGGTGCCGGTCTTGTCGAGAAGCAGAGTGTTGACGTCGCCGGCCGCCTCCACGGCTTTTCCGCTCATGGCGAGGACGTTGTGCTGCATCACGCGATCCATGCCGGCGATGCCGATGGCCGAGAGCAGGCCGCCGATCGTCGTCGGGATCAGACAGACGAGCAGCGAAACGAGAACAATGACGGTGGGCGCAGTGCCGGCTTTGGCCTGATCGACGCTGTAGAGCGCAAACGGCGCGAGTGTAACCACGGCGAGGAGAAAGATGAGAGTGAGGCCGGCAATCATGATGTTCAGCGCGATTTCGTTCGGCGTCTTCTGGCGCGCGGCGCCTTCGACGAGCGCGATCATACGATCCAGAAACGTTTCGCCGGGGTTCGAGGTGATCTGCACTTTGATGTAGTCCGAAAGGACTTTGGTGCCGCCGGTCACCGCGCTGCGGTCGCCGCCGGATTCGCGGATGACGGGCGCGCTTTCGCCTGTGATGACGGATTCATCGACGCTGGCGATGCCTTCGATAACGTCGCCGTCGCCCGGGATGATGTCGTTGGGTTCACAGAGGCAGATATCACCTTTGCGCAGGGATGAGGCGGGCACGACGTCCACGCGGCCGTCGGCGTCGAGCTTTTTGGCGGTAGAGTCCGTCTTACTTCGGCGGAGGCTGTCGGCCTGGGCTTTGCCGCGGCCTTCGGCCATGGCTTCGGCAAAATTGGCGAACAGGACAGTGAACCAGAGCCACGCCGCAATCTGGAGCTCAAAACCGAACCCGGAACTGCCGGAGATCAGGGTGCGAAGCATGAGGCCGGTCGTGAGAGCGGCGCCGACTTCCACGACGAACATCACGGGGTTCTTCGCCAGTGTGCGGGGATTCAGCTTGGCGAACGAATCGGTGACGGCGCGGCGGACGATGGGCGGATCGAACAGAGGCCGGGCACGCTGACCGCGGCCCAGTGCCCGGTCGGCCGCAATAGAGGCCTCGGAGGGCACCGTTTGATTCATCGGATCCTGTACCTGAACAGACATTGGCTCGTTTCTCCCTTACAGCATGAGGTGCTCGACGATCGGTCCCAGCGAAAGAGCGGGAAAGTACGTCAGAGCGCCGACAATAATCACGACGCCGATCAACAGGCCAACAAAGAGCGGGCCGTGGGTCGGAAACGTTCCGGCCGAGACGGGCACCTGGCGTTTGGCCGCCAGCGATCCCGCCACGGCGAGCAACGGCAGCAGCATCAGAAAGCGTCCGATCAGCATGGCGAGCCCGAGCGTGACGTTGTACCAGGGGGTATTGGCATTCAGACCGGCCAAGGCGCTGCCGTTATTACCGGTGGCGCTGGTATACGCATAGAGGATTTCGGAAAGCCCGTGTGCGCCCGGATTATTGGTGTTGGCAGCCGCCGGGCCGGGCGCATTCCAGTAGCCGCCTTTCACGAACGGAGCGACGGAACTGGCGCCGGCAAAGAGCAGCACGCTCGCCGCCAGAACCAGCATGGCGATCATCGCCATCTTCACTTCTTTCTGCTCGATCTTTTTGCCCAGATATTCGGGGGTGCGGCCGACCATCAGGCCGGAGATGAAAACGGCGAGGATCGCGAACATGAGCATGCCGTAGAGTCCGGCGCCAACGCCGCCAAACACGACTTCTCCCAGTTGGATATTGAACAGCGGCACCAGCCCGCCGAGCGGCGTAAAACTATCGTGCATGGCGTTGACGGCGCCGCAGCTGGCATCGGTGGTTGCGGTGGCGAAAAGCGCCGAGTTGGCGATGCCGAAGCGCGTTTCCTTGCCTTCCATGTTGCCGCCACTTTGCGCAGCGTCGGCCTGCATCGCGATACCGGCTTTGGCCAGCATCGGAGTCCCTTTCTGTTCGAAATAGTAAGCGGTCACCACGCCGCCCAGCCACAGCACGGTCATGGCCGCGAAGAGTGCCCAGCCCTGCCTCGTATCGCGAACCATTTTGCCGAATGTGTAAGTCAGCGCCGCGGGAATCAGGAAGATCAGGAACATCTCGATCAGGTTGCTGAAGGGAGTTGGATTTTCGAAAGGATGCGCCGAATTCGCATTGAAGAAACCACCGCCGTTGGTCCCGAGCATTTTGATGGCTTCCTGCGACGCTACCGGCCCCTGGGCGATAACCTGCTTCACGCCTTCGAGCGTTGTGACGGTCGTATAGGCACTCAGGTTCTGGATGACGCCCTGCGAGCAGAGAACTAAAGCTGCGATGACGGAAGCAGGCAACAGAACGTAGAGCGTCGCGCGCGTCAGATCGGCCCAGAAGTTACCGATTGTTTTGACCGACTGGCGGGCGAAGCCGCGCACCAGCGCCACGGCAATGCCGAGGCCGGCCGCGGCCGACAGGAAGTTATGCACCGTGAGACCGGCCATCTGCACGAAGTAACTCAGGGTCTGTTCGGGCACGTAGCTTTGCCAGTTGGTGTTCGTCGTAAAACTAACGGAGGTATTAAAAGCGAGGTCCGGACTCACATTGTTCTGACTAAACGCCTGTGGATTAAAAGGCAGCCACGCCTGCATGCGCTGCATGGCGTAGAGGAGCACGGCGCTGAAGCCGCTGAAGGCGAGCAAAGCCGCCGAGTAACGTGTCCAGGTCTGTTCCTCGGGCTGTCCTTCGGCATCCAGCCGGACGCCGCAAACGCGGTAGGTGAGGCGTTCGAGAGGGCCGAGCAGCGGACTCAGGAACGTTCTTTTGCCCTCCATCACAGAGGCGATGAATACGCCGAGCGGCTTCGTGCACGCAAGAATCAGCGCGAAGAACAGGGCAATCTGCAGCCAGCCATTAGCAGTCATGATCTAAACTCCGTCGGAAATGAGCCGGTCAAAATTTTTCGGGATGCAGCAGCGCATAGAGGAGATAAATGCCGAGCGCCGCCGAAATCAATCCCGCCACAAGGTATTCCATCGCGAATCTCCTCAAAGCCTTTCGCAGGCGAGCACCAGTTTCCAGGCCACCACGAAGAAGGCAGCAATCGCGAGGCTGTAAATGATGTCAGGCATTCGAATCTCCCTCATAAAACAGCACTGTGCGGTATCCGGCGCGCTGCAGCGCCGCGGCGAGACGTTCGGTCCGGGTGCGCCACCAGCGTTTTTTCGACGCAAGGACGACGACGGAATCCGGACGCAGCGCGCTCGACAAACCACTGTGCATCTCTCTTGCCAGACGAACTTCAGCACGAATCGGCAACGTGGAGCGAAAGCCTTCCAGTTGCCCGCGCAGGAAGCTCAAAGGAATCAGCGGGTGATTCAGGTCGCAGGGAAATGGCACGACCTGGACGCGCACCAGCCGCAGGGCGGCGCGCAGACCATGCGCCATTGTGCTTGCCGCCGCGACCGCCGCACGGGTCATGGCCGGATCGGTAAACGGCACGACAAGATCAAGTTCAGATTCGGCGGCCGCAAGCCGCGGCACTGCCGGAAGTGGTGTTTGTGTTAAGTGTTTCACAGGTTGTCACCCATCCGAAGGGTAGGCGACAACCCGTTAAAAGTTCATAAGAAGTCTGTCAGAAGTTTATTCGGCCGCCGCGAGGCCGGCGAACCGATATCCGACCCAGGGCTCTGTCAGCAGATATTTTGGTCTGGAGGGCACAGGTTCGATCTTCTTGCGCAATTGATTGACGAAGACGCGCAGGTATTCCACTTCGTCGCCATAATCCGGGCCCCAGACGGTCTGCAGAAGCTTGCGATGAGGGATAGGCTTATCGGGGTGGCTGACGAGGAAGTGCAGAAGATCGAATTCCTTGGGAGTCAGGCGCACGCTGCGGCCTTTGAGAGTGACTCGGCGGGCGGCGAAATCGATTTCGAGTTCTCCGTCGGCAAACCGCCGCGGGCCGCTGTCGCCCAGGGCTGGCGTGCGCCGCATTGCGGCCCGGATGCGGGCC
The DNA here is from genome assembly GCA_903828455.1 of uncultured Acidobacteriia bacterium. Lineage (GTDB taxonomy): Bacteria > Acidobacteriota > Terriglobia > Bryobacterales > Bryobacteraceae > BOG-234. The sequence goes on from CAIKMJ010000004.1 coordinate 9,726, forward strand.
AGCAGTTCCTGAATGCCGAAGGGCTTGGTGACGTAGTCGTCTGCGCCGGCGTCGAGAGCCTGCACTTTTTCGCGCTCGGCATTGCGAACGGAGAGGATGATGATCGGGACGTCGGAAGTTTCGCGAATCGCGCGGCAGGTTTCGAGGCCGCCGATTCCCGGCATGTTCAGATCGAGCAGCACGAGGTCGGGCGGTTCCTGACGGATGGAGGCGAGCGCCTCTTCGCCGGTTTTGGCCTCGATGACGGAGTAGCCGAGGTCGGTGAGCGTGGCTTTCATCGCGCGGCGAAGCTGCGGCTCGTCGTCCACCACCAGAATCGTCGCGTTAATCATGCAGTTCCTGCGTGAGCGGCAACGTAATGGAAATCACCGCGCCGCCCTGCGGGCCGTTCGATGCCCGGATTCGCCCTCCGTGAGCTTCGATGATACCCCGGGCGATCGCCAGCCCCATGCCGGTTCCCTCCGTCTTTGCTTTGACGCGCCGGCCGCGGTAAAACTTTTCGAACACGCGTTCCAGTTCGTCTTTGCCAATGCCCGGGCCGTGATCGGCAATTGTGATGATGAGCTGCGCATCCTGCGCGGAGGCGGCAATTTCGATCGGCGAATCCGGGGGTGCATATTTCTGCGCGTTCTCAAGAATCTGCAAGAGAGCCCGGCGGATGAGGTCTCCATCGGCGCAGAAGCGGAGGTCGGCGGGAACACTGACGATGAATCGCTGCGGATTCTCTTCCCGGGATTGCGCGAGCGCCATGCCGATGAGGTCGGCCACGCTGGCATCCTCGCGGTGGAGCTTCAGTTCGCGCGATTCGATGCGCGCCAGTTCGACGGCCTCCGTAATGGACTGCTCTAGGCGGCGGGACTCCTGATCCACGATGCTGAGCAGTTCGCGGCGGACTTCCTCGCTGCGGGGCGGGATGTCGATGAGTCGGGTGACGCAGGAGCGAATCGCGGTCAAAGGGGTCTTGAGGTCATGGGCAAGACCATCAAGCAGAGAGGACTTGAACTCCTCATTGCGTCTGGCCGCTTCGGCTTCGGCGGCGCGGTCGAGAGCCCGCACTCTTTCGTAGTTGATGGCCAGCAGGCCGGCCAGTGAATCGAGCAAGGCCGGAGTGAGCGACGGGCCGCTCGCCGCCAGAGCGCCAACTACACTGGCGCCGAGCCGGACCGGCATCATGGAATAACGCTCCAGGGAGGCCGGTTCGCCACTGCTCGCAATGTGAGCAAGATCATCGGGGGTGATGCCCGAATCGCCGGTCGAGCCGTACATCTGTCCGGCGGCCACATCATAGAAGGCCACCGATTCGAGTTCCAGGATCTGGCACGCGCTGGTGACGGACTGCGCCAGAGCATTGCGTGCTTCATCCATCAGCATGGCGCGGCTCAGTTCGTACAATTTGCCCATTTGCCGCCGCCCGCCTTCGGCTTCCTCCGCGCGCTTTCTCGCCTGCGAAGAGAGCTGGCTGGAGGTAACGGCCGTGAGCAAAAAGGCGGCGAGCGCAATCCAGTTTTCCGGATCGGCAATGGTCAGGGTGCCGATCGGCGGGAGAAAATAGAAGTTGAAACCCAGCATCGCAATTACCGAAGTGGCAATCGCTTCGCTGAGTCCCCACCTTGTCGCGACCGCGAGTACCACGAGCAGCAGAACAAGAGCCGCCGTTGTGGCGTTCACGTGCGCGAGCCGGAAGCAGACAAATATAACGCCGCCAACAGCCGCCAGACAAAAGGCGTAACGCGCTGGCTTTGAATATGCGCTCACTGGGTTCAACCGTTCTTCTGCGCGATGTTGCTGGCAGCGCAGAGGCGTACCTGATCCATTACATGGGAGGCCCCATCGGCGGCATTGATCATCCTGTCATGGAGCTTTCCAGCGGAATAGTCGGCCTTCTATCGATTTTCAACGTCCGGATACCGCCGTCATTGGTTCTTCCTGGGGAATAGTATAGAACCGTGAGCAACGATATCGCGCCGACCGAACTTCGGAAGCACCTCTTCTATGAAACTTCGCATTCGCCCTCGTTGGCTGATCTGGTGGGTTACGAAAAGGCCCGGGACATCATCGACTTTTGTTTTATTGCCAACCCGTACTATCCGACGCCGGGAATGCTCAAAGACCTGACAGATAATTTTCCGAACCTCATAAAATCGTATCCCTCCAGCAACCCTGAGAAGAGCCAGAGTGATCTGGCCACGGTGCTGCATGTGAACCCGGACCACCTGATTATCGGCAATGGCGCTACCGAGTTGATCGTGCTCATCAATACCACGCTGATCGACCGTATTGCCGTCCCCGTACCCACTTTTGGCGAATATATCGAAAAACTCAGAGACCAGCGCGACGCCGAGCTTTTCAACCTGAAGCCGCATGAGAACTTCAATCTCGACCTGACGAAATATCTCATTTGGGCGCGAAGGCGTGGCCTGAAAGCCCTGCTCATCATTAACCCCGGTAACCCCACCGGCCAACTCTTCCCGCTTGATGAGATGAAAGATTTTCTGCAGCGCGCGAAGGACATGGAACTCGTCATCGTGGACGAATCGTTCATCGATTTCGCCGGCGACGCGATTCCGAGTCTGCTTCCGATAGCGGACCAATTTTCGAACCTGCTTCTGGTGCGAAGCATGAGCAAGCACTGCGGCATCCCTGGTTTGCGTTTGGGGTATTGTTACAGCGGAAATCTTTTCGTCCTGAATCGAATGCGCCAGTTTATTCCCACCTGGAATGTGAACACGGTGGCCCAGTATTTTCTGTCCTTGCTGCCCGCTACCAACGCGGCGTATCACGAAACGAGAAAGCGGCTGATCGGCGATGTCCGCTGGCTCTTCGCGGCGTTGCAGGACATATCCGAAATTGATGTTTATCCCACTGGCGCCAATTTTGTGCTTTTCCGGATCAAAGGCGAAATGACGGCCGGGGAACTCCAGGCACTCTTATTGAATGAGCATGGAATGTATGTGCGAGATTGCTCGAATAAGATTGGCATGGACAATTTCCACATTCGCGTGGCGTCGCAGGGGCGCGAAAAAGACGCCTTGTTAGTCGGTGCGCTCCGGAAGTTGCTTCACCGAAACGCCGTATGAATTCGAAAACACGCCCGCGTGTACTGGTCGTTACCCGCAGGACGGCCCGGAAAAACAAGTACATTGACTACGTTGGTGAGTTTCATCTCGCGCTACTGATGCGCGTGGGCCTTCTCCCTTTAATGGTTCCTGTGGCTGAGGGTGCGTCCGCGTGCCTGCCTGACTACATGTCCGGCATGAAGGGCCTCCTGCTCGTCGAAGGCGAGGACATTCACCCGGAGCGGTATGAGGCGCTGCCCGAAAACTGGACGTATCTCGAAGCCACCCATCCGCTGAAGGATGAAATTGAGATCCGGCTCATCCGCCACGCGCTCCGGCTGAAACTTCCGATTCTCGGTATCTGCCGCGGATCGCAACTGCTCAACGTCGTTTGCGGAGGCACTCTGTACGGCGATGTGCAAAAGGAAAAGAGCTCTTCCCTGCCTCATATTGATTTTGCGCATTACGACACATATCGCCATCGAATTTCCATTGTCGCCCGCAGTCCACTTGAGCAGTGGTATCGGCGAAAAACACTGCAAGTGAACAGCTATCATCATCAGGGAGTTCGTAATTTGGCGCGCAGATTTCAGCCGATGGCATATTCGGGGGACGGACTCGTGGAAGCCTTCTGGGACCCGAAATCTGATTTCGTGGTGGGATTGCAGTTTCACCCCGAGCGGATGCCGGAAGAAGCCTCCGGCAACCGGCGCATCTGGAAAGCATTTGACGCCGCCATTCGCCGATCATAACCCATTATTCGAGAATGCGGTGAACACGCGACGTTCTTCAGATCGCGCTCCGTGGTCGCACTGACGAATGACCGAGCAGCAGGTGGATGTTCTCCCGTGCTGTAGCCGAACCAAAGCACCAGTGACGACCCGGTGACGAGGCCAGCGATCCGATGCCGGTGGCGGAACATCTGCTGCAGGCCGAGTTGGACGGGGCAACTGAACGGGCGATTCGTCCATGTGCCACCAGACAGCGGAGGGTCAATGCAGCCTGTTAACCGTGTTGAATCCCCCGCCTGCTTGAATTCGTGTCGCTGAATCCACAGGCCGAAGCGATTTTCCCGAATGCCGAGTGAAGAGCGGCCCATCGAAAAGGTCCGATCTTCAAGTTCACTCGCGAACCGGGTTCGATGCCCCCTTCTTTTCGGATGACGCGCACGGGAGGATACGGCGGATTGAGAAGTCTCAAAGCGTCTTCCCGCTCATGGAATGCCCATGCTCCCTCGACCGGGGCGTGGAGCAAAACGCTCCGGAATAACGCGGGCAGTGTCAGTTTTCCGTTCCCGCCCGGGCGGCGATGCCGCGGAGCATTCCGCTGAAGACAAACTCGTGCAGCGGGCAAACGGAATACCAGTAAGCGCGGCCCAACAGGCCGCGGGCGTCGAAGGTGGCTGTTTGGCTGATCAAACAACCCGCGGAGTCTTCAGTCACCTTGAACTCCAGCCAGGCACGTCCGGGAAGTTTCATTTCCGCAGACAGGCGAAGACGCCGGCCGGGCTCGATTGCCTCGACCCGCCAGAAGTCGACCGTGTCCCCAACCTGCAACGCGTCCGCGTCTCGCCGCCCCCGCCGAAGTCCCACGCCCCCTGCCAGGTTGTCGAGCCATCCACGAAGTTGCCATAACCAGTTCGCGTAGTACCAGCCTCGTGCCCCGCCAATCTTCCGGATCGGCGCAAAAGCAGCTTCCGGACCCACGCTGACGCGGATCGTCCGGAAATCCGTCAGCAGGTGCTTTCCGTCTGCCTTCAGGGCCGCCGAGATCGCATCACGAAATCCGGATGGCTGAATCGGAAAGGTACTCAGCGCCGTCTGATCCTCAACAACCGTCTCGTGGCGAATGCTGTCGATCAGTTTGCGGCCGACGCGCACGTAGAGGGGCGTAATCAGGCCGAGCCACAGACTGGACAGGCGAGGCGTCAGCAACGGGACCGAAATGACCAGACGCTTCAGTCCACGCTGCCTCGCGTACTCGCGCATCAGACCGCCATATGAGACACGATCCGAACCGCCGATCTCAAAGGTCTTACTTCCATCAAGAGGAAGATCGAGAGCGGCAATCAGATAGGAGAGCAGATCTGCGATGGCAATCGGCTGGGCGGCAACCGAAACCCATCGGGGCGCGATCATCACCGGGAGCCGTTCCACCAGAGCCCGGATCATTTCAAACGAGAGACTGCCGGAACCGATTACGACCGACGCGCGGAATTCGATAACCGGAACGCCCGTCGACCTGAGGATCTCGCCAACTTCCTGGCGGCTCCGCAGATGTGCCGACAGTTCGTCGGTGCTCTGACCAAGACCGCCAAGGTAAATGATTCGCTCAACTCCCGCCGCCCGAGCCGCATTTGCGAAATTTTGCGCGGCCACGCGATCCTGATCTTCAAACGACTGCGTGGAACCCATCGAGTGAACCAGATAATACGCGGTCGTGACGCCGGCCATCGCTTCGTTCACCGAAGCCGAATTGAGGACGTCTCCTGCCTGAACCTCGACCCCGGACAATCCCGTTGCTTTGAAAGCTTCCGGTCGACGCACGAGACAACGCACCGGATAGCCTGCTTCATGCAGAGCCTTGAGCAGTTGGCCGCCGACGTAGCCCGTGGCGCCGGTGAGCAAAATCAGCGGTTTCACTGGACGCACGTCCTCTGTTCCGCGAACAATTCCTGAATTCGCTGGCGCCTGTAGTCGAAAATCCGCCGAACGTCGCCACGAACCTTTAGCGCATGAACCAGTCGCCCCAGTAGGCCGAAAGGCAGCCGGTAGCGCACGATATCGATCATCCTGGTTCTGCCCTCATATGCTTCAAAGCGATGAGTATGGTGCCAAAGCCTGTAAGGGCCCGATCTTTGAATGTCGACGAAACGGTGCGGCGACTGCCACTGACGAATCTCGGTTCTCCAAAAAATCGGGATTCCGTGCAGCCGCAGCCGGTAGCGAATTTCCGTACCCGCCGAAACAGCGTCGGAACTGATGGCCAGAATCCGAAACCCCAGCCATGGCGGAGTGATCTCCTCCAGGTTGCGGGCGTCGGCAAAGAAGGCAAACACCTCATCGATCGGACGAGAGATCCACTGTTCTCTGCGCAAGGTATGAAATCTGATCATTGTCTGAAGATCACGAGAGCCGCGACTGTTTTACCGATGGCCGCGTCCGACCAGGGAGAGGAACTCGTTCCGGGTCGCATTGTCTTCCCGGAACGCGCCCACCATAGCACTCGTCACCGTGGTGGATTGCTGTTTTTCCACGCCGCGCATCATCATGCAGAAATGGCTTGCCTCGCACATCACGGCCACGCCGCGAGGCTGAATCGCATCGGAAATTGCATCAGCCACTTCCTGGGTCAGCCGCTCCTGCACCTGCAGCCGGCGAGCGTACATATTTACGATTCGCGGAATCTTGCTCAGCCCGATCACCTTGTTCGTCGGCAGATAGGCCACATGCATCCTGCCGTGAAACGGGAGCAGATGATGTTCGCAGAGACTGAAGAACTCAATGTCCTTTACCAGCACCATCTCGTCGACTTTGACCGCGAACAACGCACCATTGACCAGGTCTTCCACCCGAGTGTGATACCCGCTCGTCAGGAAGCGCATTGCCTTCTCCCAGCGCTCGGGCGTTCGCTTCAACCCGTCGCGTGACGGATCTTCCCCGACGAGGGCCAGCACCTCCTCCATGTGAGAGGCAATTCCGGTCGCTTGCGGGGAGATCACTTTGACAGCCGCCGACCGTCTCAAAACCTCACCCCTTTCGGAAACCCGGGTTGCCGCAGTACGCCGGCGATCTGCGTGCCGTGCCGCTCTTCATGCGCCGCCATCAGGCCGAAAATATTGGCAATCGTATTCCTGCCAAAAACCGGGTGGCTGACCGTTACGCGTCCCGTCTTCGCCGGCAGCGCCCCTACAAACAGGGCTTCTGTCTCGCCAAGTGAGGCCGCCAGTTGCTCACGCAAAACGGCGAGTGGCTTTGCGGGCGCCGGTTCCGAGATCTTGGGATTCTTCGCCTTCATGATGGGGAAGCGCAGTACCGTCTCCCGCAGAGACTGTGGCACAAACATGTTCATCATCGTGAGCGGCAGGGCCATCGCCGGCATCAGCGCCTTTGGAATGAATGGCAGGCTGAGGTCGACCTCGCTCAGGGTCACGTCGATATTCGAACGCTTCCCCTCACGCGCAAGCTCAATCAGCCGCTTCATCTGCGTCCGGTAAAGCGCCTCCGTGAGTAAAAGATGGTCGAGAATCTGCGACACTGACCACGCATCAGAGGTTGGCCTGTATGCGGCCTGCTCTTCTGTCAGGCCCTCCACCAGACGGATTGTGCCGCTGCGCACCCGAGTGAACAATCGCAGCGAGTCGTTTATGGCGGGATGCGGATCCACCAGTCGAGCCGCTCCCATGGTCAAAGTTCCGGTCATTTTCAGTCTCCTTATAAGTGCGTCAAAACCACTGCGCGGCCAGTTTCGTGAATAAATCCATTCGCGCACGCGACGTCCGACGTCGCAACGTCTGCGGCCGCCATCCGGAACGAATCCCGCAAGCTCCGATCCGGGAATTCTGTACGCGGCAGAGCCGCAATGTTCGCTGCATCGGCCACTTGCTTAGCTCGAGGCAAGCTCAAGCGGCGCCTGCGCTTTCTCGAACAGGTAGTGTGAAACGATCCATTCGGCGCCGTCCCGATAGCCCCACAGTTCGGCGCAGGCCATGAAAAAGATGCGCCAGCGTACGAACCACTTCAATGCCTCATTCCTGCCATAAACGCCCGAAAACAACTTCAGCAACGCATCCCGGCATTGGTCCATGTTGACGAGCCAGGCTTCGGCGGTCTTCTGGTAATGTTGGCCGTTCACCACCCAGTGATTGCGAATCCTGACGTCGCTCTGGAAATACAGCAGCAGGTCGTCGCTGGGCATCTGGCCGCCGGTGAAAAAGTGCTGCGCCATCCAGTCCCCTGCATCACGGACTTCGAAGAGGTACGCGAGTCGATGGTGAGTGAATATGTGGATGAACAACAGGCCCTCCGGATCCATCCAGGAGGAAACTTTGTTTAGCAGGCGCTGATAGTTCCGCACGTGCTCCATCATTTCGACCGACACGATGCGGTCGAAACGCTGGCCCGCTTCAAAAGCGTTGATGTCGGCGGTGACGATGCGAAGATTTGTGAGGCCACGCTCGCGAGCCTGCGTTTCGATGTACTGGCGTTGAGAGTGCGAGTTGGACAGGCCTGTGATCTGACTGTTCGGGAAGCGGGCGGCGGCGTACAGCGAGAACGCGCCCCATCCGCACCCGAGATCGAGGATGGAATGTCCGTCTTCGATTTGCGCTCGCGTCGCTGTGAGGTCGAGCATACGGCGCTCGGCGGCATCGAGCGTGTCCCCGGCTTGCCAGTAACAGCAACTGTACTTGCGGTGGCTTCCCAGAACGGAGCCAAAGAAATCCGCCGGAATTTCGTAATGCTGCTGATTCGCCCTGGGCGCATGGATGGCGATCGGACTCGCATTCAATTGCGCGACGTAGCTCATGAAATGAGCCTGCTGCTTTTCCGGATCGCCCTTCTCCTCATCGCGGAGGCGCTGCGCAAGGAGACGCCTGATCCCGGCTCGCAGGATACTATCGGGCACAAGATCTCTTTCGACCAAAGCTTCGTACCAGGCGGCCTTCGGTTGCCCGGTGCTTTGTTCGGCTGTAAGTGCAGAGGCTTCCACTATGTCTTCTCCTGCGGAATTGCCTTCGGAAACCACGGCGCGAAGGCACTGGTGGTCCGTTGGTAGCGACGGTATTCTTCGCCTCGCGTGCGGATGGCCTGTGCTTCGGTGGCCGGGATACCCGTTACGCGAAGCACGAAATACAAGATGAGAGCGGGCGAGAGCAGCCCCCAGAATCCACCCGGGGAAGCGACGGCAAACGACGCGTACGCTACCCAGATCAGCCATTCGAAGAAATAGTTCGGGTGGCGTGAGTATCGCCATAATCCCGTTTGGCAGGTGCGGCCTTTATTTGAGGGGCTGGATTTAAACTTATTGAGTTGTCCGTCGGCAATGGCTTCTCCCGCCATCGCCAGAGTCCAGAGACCCGCGGATGCCCATTCGATCCAGGAAACCCTGGGTTCCGGGTTGCACGATGCCGTCAGAAATGGCACCGCGAGCACCACACACAGCAACGCCTGGAATTCGTAGAACAAAAGAAACTTGAACGGGATGTTGGTCTTCCACTGGCGTCGCAGTTCCTGGTAGCGCCCCTCCTCCGGGTGCCCGATGATGCGGGTCGTGAGGAGGTAAATGGCCAGCCGCAGTCCCCAAATTGCGGACATCGTGCCAATCAGCGCGGAGCGGAGCCAGTATCCGCCGCCCGATACAGCGTAAAGCACTCCCAGCAGAGCCAGTCCTCCGGCCCAACCAGCGTCGACAATTGCCGCGTTGCCGGTTCGCAAATGAATCAACCACAGCAGCAGCATTAGCAGCGCTACGCTCGCCGCACCGATGAGCACCAGAGTGAGACCGTGATTCATCGCAGAAGCAGCGCCTCCACGGATTGGTCCGGTCTCAGACGGAAGAGCCGGATCAGGACGTAGCACGACATTGCGATATTGCCCAGGCCAAGGATCAGCACCAGCCACAGCAGACGCGACCAGAAGGTGTTTTCTTTGTAAGCCACCCATACCCAGAAGGTGATGAAGCCGAAATAGGCGTCGTAAAGCGTGGCGACCGCCCACGGATTGGCGGCAAACGAATCCCACGCGCTCCAAAGGCTGACCGCCAGACTGGTACGGATGGTGAGCACGGTCATCCACAGGAAGATCGCCCCGAACAGAAGCTTGAGCGCCGTTTTCATCAGTCAGTTTCTCCAGCGGCGGCATTCGCTTTCGAGCGCCGGAAGATCCTTTATCCAGACAGTTTTACGGCCCAGGCCGGAAAGATCGAGACTGGCACTGCCCGCGCCGCCGACCCACAATTCGGCGGCCTCCGGCATGGCTGCGGCAAGAGCCCTCAACTCTGCCTGCGTCGTATCGAGCACGAATGTGATGCTCAGAGCCACCACCTTCGCGGATGTGATGCGGGCCGCATCCGCAATCTCGCGCGCCGGAAGGTTTGGACCGAGGTAAACCGGTTCCACTCCAGCCAGGGAAGCCAGCATCGCAGCGGAAAGCATACCGAACTCGTGCGATTCGCCGGCAGGCGTGGCGAGAACCATCTTTATCGCCGGGTTGGAAGGCCGGAACAGGCGCGTCATATTTCCCAGCAGGGTGCGCAGCATCTGCGAAAGCAGGTGTTCCTGTGCAATGGCCAGTGTCCCTTTGTGCCAGCGGATTCCCACTTCGCGCATGAGCGGAATGGCAACATCATAGACCAGATCGCGGGGGCTGAGAACGGCCGCCAGTCGGCTCAATTCGTCGCTGGCGCGAACCGTGTCGAAATTCATGATCGCCGTGAGAACGGGGGCCAGAATGTCCGTCTGCGATGCCGGCGCAGCGACTGCGTGGTCAGACTGCCGGCTCAGAAGCCCCCGAAGTTCTTCGTCGGACCGCTCCGCAATCCCGCCGATCGCGTGCCCTTTTTGCACTAACTGGTTCAGCAACAGCAGTCGCTCGACGTGCTCCGGGCCATATTGGCGCCCCCGGTCGGAACGCTCCGGGACCACTGCCTTGTAACGGCGCTCCCAGGCTCGCAGCGTGTCCAGGCTAAGCCCTGTGATTTTCGCCACGGCTCGAATTGGGTAACGGGTGTCCATCCGTTCACCACTATAAACAGAGGCGTGCCTTTTGTCAATCGTATGTCATGGACAAATGATTGACAAAACACCAAGAGTCGGATACAAATAAAGGGTGGCTGTGCGTGCGCGTAACGGGCGGTACCAATTCGGGGCGGTTTTCTTCTTCCTGTTGCTCCATGCCGGAATATTGGCCGTCTGGTGGACCCCGCCTACACTTTCCCTTCTGGCTTGGCTCGCCGGCACCTACTCGATCCGGATGTTCGGCGTTACGGCGGGCTATCACCGGTACTTCGGGCACCGAAGTTACAAACTTGGCCGCACTGCCCAGTTTGTAATGGCCTTCCTGGCGCAGAGTTCAGCGCAAAAGGGAGTTTTGTGGTGGGCGGCCCATCATCGCCTGCATCATCGGGAGTCGGATCGGGATAAAGATGTCCATTCACCCACCATGCGCGGTTTTTGGTGGGCGCACGTCGGTTGGGTGCTCTCCAATGAGTTCGACGAATACGATCCGCGCTCGGTGGCTGAGTTTCTGGGGTTTCCGGAAATCCGCTGGCTGGACCGGCACCACTGGATTCCAACCGTGGTCTTTGGCGCTGGCATAGCCTGGATCGGCGGATGGCCGGTGTTCCTGTGGGGCTACGTGGTATCCACGGTGGTCTTGTACCACTGCACGTTCGCAATTAATTCGCTGGCACACTTGTGGGGCACTCGCCGCTTCGATACTCCCGATGAGAGCCGCAATAACTGGTGTCTGGCCCTGATCACGCTGGGCGAAGGGTGGCACAACAACCATCACCACTCACCCGGAAGCTGTCGCCAGGGGGAGCGCTGGTGGGAAGTCGACATTACCTATATGGTGCTGCGGGCAATGAGTTGGGCCGGCATCGCCCGCGATCTGCGCCCCTTCCGCAAGGCGGAGTGGCGCCCCCCTGTTGCTCGCGTGGCACAGTCATGAAGCGCATCGCGGTGATCGGCTCGGGAATCTCCGGTTTATCGGCCGCATACTATCTGAGCCGACGCCACGAAGTACATGTGTTCGAACGGGACAATCGACTGGGAGGCCATACGCACACCGTATTGGCCGAGTCCGCGAGCGGTCCGGTCCCGGTGGACACGGGTTTTATCGTTCATAACGATCGCACTTATCCAAACTTCTGCCGGTTGATGGCGGAACTGGGCGTTGAAACGCAGCCGAGCGATATGTCGTTCGCCGTCACAGAGCCCGGCGGGGCCTTTGAATATTCCAGCCGGGGCCTCAGCGGATTTTTTGCGCAGAAGAGCAACTGGTTTTCCGTCCAACACTACACTTTGCTTCGCGAGATCCTGCGCTTCAATCGCGAAGCTCCGAAGATTCTCAACGATCCGGAAGCTGAAGAAATGACGCTCGGCGAGTTTCTTGAAGCGGGCGGTTATTCCCCGGTCTTCGTGGATCGCTACCTGATTCCGATGGCGGGCGCGGTCTGGTCCATGGCCCCGGAAGTCATGCCGATGTTTCCGGCCCGGACGCTGGTTCGCTTCATGCAAAACCACGGCATGCTGGGAATCAATACGCACCCCCGATGGAAGGTGATCCGGGGCGGGAGCCATTCCTACATAGCTCCACTGACCGCACGATTCCGCAATCGGATTACCGCGGAAGCCAGCATCGCTTCGATCGAACGTTCGGATCTCGGAGTGACGTTGCAATTCCGGGACCGGCCAGCGCTGCAATTCGACGAAGTCGTGTTCGCGTGCCACGGGGACCAGATTCTGCCATTGCTCGCGCAGCCAACCGACACGGAGCGCAATGTCCTCAGCGGCTTCACCACTTCCCGCAACGAGACGTGCCTGCACACCGATTCGGCTTTGCTGCCGCGACGGGCGGCGGCCCGGGCGTCGTGGAATTATCTGTTAGGCGATCGCGGCAAAGTGACGGTCACATATCACATGAACCGGCTGCAGTCCCTCAGGACGGCGGAAGATTTCTGCGTGACACTGAATGCGAATACAGCCGTGGATCCGGGCCGCGTGCTGCGCAAAATGGTCTATGAACATCCGCTTTTCACAAAGGCGGCGATTCGCGCACAGGATCGGTGGCCGGAAATCAGCGGAAAGAATCATACGCATTACTGCGGCGCGTACTGGTTTTACGGCTTCCACGAGGACGGCGTGCGGAGCGGCATGCGGGTGGCTGAAGCCCTGGGGGTTTCCTGCGTATGATTCCCGAACCCGGCCTCTACACGGGCACGCTGCGTCACCGCCGCTTCCGCCCGCGCAGGCATGACTTTACTTACACACTCTTCATGGCGTGGCTGGATATCGACCGGATTCCTGAATTGATGGCACAGTCGCCATTTACCAGCTACAACCGCTTTAACTGGGCGAGTTTTGACGAAAGGGATCACTTTGGCGATCCCCGGATCTCTCTGCGCGCGCGTGTGGCACAGGATGCCCGCGCCCACGGAGTGCCCTTGCCGGATGGTCCGATTTTTCTGCTGACCCACCTGCGTTATCTGGGTTATTGCTTCAATCCGATATCGTTCTTCTTCTGCTACGACCAGGGAGGGCAGCTCGATACCGTCCTTGCTGAAGTCAACAGCACGTTCGGAGAGAGCCGCAATTACTGGCTGTGGCCGCGAAACCGGCAATCCCCGGCAAACGCGCCGGACCGGCCATCCGCTGCGCCTGCGCTGCACTTTCGCTGTCCGAAGGCACTGCATGTGTCACCGTTCATGGAAATGAACCTGGATTACGAATTCGTGCTCACCGAACCGGGCGAGAAGCTGGTGGCTCACATGAACACCCAGGAGTCCGGCCCGGTACCGGCATCCCCGCAGCCTCTGCTTGATGCGACGCTCGCGCTCGAACGCGAACCCTGGACGGCACGAAGTCTCGGCCGTGTCCTGTTGCGCCATCCGTGGATGACCGCCAAGGTTATCGGCGCGATCCATTGGCAGGCGCTTCTTCTTTTCCTGAAGCGAGTCCCGGTGTATACCCATCCGGCCCGAGTGCGGCCGCTGGCTCAGGAGGCAACGAAACGAACATGAGCATTAGTTTTGCGCAAAAAGCTGTCTTCCGCATGCTGGAGAACATCCGTCACGGCGAACTCGAGGTGATCTGCCCGGCTGCCGGATCGCAAAAAGCCCGGACCTACCTCTTTGGCGAAGCGGGCACGGGCTTGCGGGCCTCGATCGCCGTGCACAACGAGCGTTTCTTTTCCCGAGTGCTCTGGGGTGGAGACGATGCCGCGGGAGATGCCTACATGGACGGCGACTGGTCTTCACCGGACCCGGTCTCCGTAGTCCGCCTGGCTGCCCGAAATCTATCCGAACTGGAAGGCGGAAACCCTGTTCTCTCTTTCGCCAACCGCCTCTTCCAACGGTTGCGGCATCGAATGAATCGCAATACCGTCGCAGGCAGCCGCCGCAATATACAGGCGCACTATGATTTGAGCAACGATTTCTTTCGCCTGTTCCTTGATCGCAACATGGTGTATTCGAGCGCTGTCTACCGGCACGCCGGCGATTCGCTCGAAGAAGCACAGATCGAAAAGCTCGACCGGATCTGCCGCAAATTGCGTCTGGGACCGGACGACCACGTCCTCGAAATCGGTACCGGCTGGGGTGCCTTTGCGCTGCACGCTTCGCGAAACTACGGCTGCCGGGTCACTACCACCACCATAAGCCGCGAGCAGCATGATGAGGCCCGGCGGCTATTCGCCGGTGCCGGAGAAGCAGGAGCCCGGATCAATCTGCTGATGGAGGACTATCGGAATTTGCGGGGCTCGTTCAACAAGCTGGTAAGCATTGAGATGTTCGAAGCGGTTGGCCTGGACTACTACGATGCGTTCTTCTCAGCCTGCGACCGACTGCTGACCCCGGACGGTTCCATGGTGATGCAGGCCATTACGATGAACGAACACCGGTTCGATGCTTACCGGAAGCAGAGCGACTGGATTCAGCGGCGCATTTTCCCGGGCGCACAATTGGCCTCGATTCGGGAGATTCTCAACTCCCTGGTGCGTTCGACGCGGCTCTCCCTGTTCAACATTGAAGACATTGGGCTGCACTACGCCTACACATTGGAGGAGTGGCGCCGGAGATTTCACGAATCGATCGGGGCAGTTCGCGCCCTGGGCTTCGACGAAGCATTCTGCCGGATGTGGGACTACTATCTGGCCTATTGCGAAGGCGCCTTCCGCGAGCGCCACATCAGCGACGTGCAGTTGATGCTCACAAAGAACGCCAATCCTGCAATTCTCTGCGGAGAGCCATGGGTATATGCGGAGGAAAGCGAAGTGCCGGCCACGCCCGAGCTGACCCCGGGCCATCTGGAAATGAGCCATCCGTCCAGGGTTGGCGTGTGATTCGCCGCATCTTGTACATTGCGCTGTTGACTGCTATGGCCTCTTTATCATCTTCAGCGAGTGATTTGACGGTCGGCGGGAAGATGCCCGAACTTAGAGCAGAGTACCTCAGCGGGCGAAAGGCACTTTTGCCAGGTGACGCAACTGGACGCGTGGCCCTGCTGCTGTTCGGCTTCACCTATCAATCACGATTCGCGGTGGAAGCCTGGACGAAACGTTTTCGCGAAGATTTCGGGAACACCCCTCGGGTCACCTTCTACGAAATTCCGATGATCGGAGGCTTCGCTCGCATGGGGAAATGGTTCATCGATAGCGGCATGCGGCGTGGAACTCCAAAAGCAGATCACGAAAACGTGATCACGGTTTACGGCGCTACAGAACCGTGGAAGCAGCGGCTTGGAGTCACCGCAGAGGACTCTGCATATTTGGTTTTGGTCGACCAGACGGGTAAGATCGCCTCGCGTCACGCAGGGCCGTTCGATGAAGCGTCTTATCAGGCACTGGCTGCACAAGTTCGCGCACGGCTCTCTACCGAATAATGGAAACTCGCAGCAAGTAACGACGACGCGACGAGGCGGGTGTGCCGGAGAGCATAGAAGCTCGCGGCAGCCCGGCCGGCCATCCTCATCCTCCGGACGCTGGCGCCAAACCAACGGACAAGGATGACCGGTGATGCCGGCGGCTACGGCTTGAGCGAGGCCACGTATGCAGAAATATTCAGGATGTCGTCATCACTGAGATTGGCAACCACGCGTTTCATCAGTTGCATCGCCTTCCCGTTACTTTCGCCGCGTTTGATGTCGTATAGCTGGCGGGCAACGTAAATCGGATGCAAACCCGCGAGACGCGGAACTTCGCCGAGGCCCTTTAGTTCGGCACCGTGGCAGATCTCGCACTGAATACTCTTGCCGTTGCCGCCAGTCTTCACGAGCGCTTCACCCTTGCCAATGCTGCCTTTCGGGACATACGCAATGTAGCCGGAATGCGGGTCGCGCGCATCTTCGCGTTCTTTGTCCTGAGGGACGGTAATGATGCGATTTCCGATCGGCTCCATCCGGCCACCCTCCTTTACGAAGCGTTCCCGCACGCGGTTGACATAGGTTTCCGGAACCATGTCTGTCTCGATTACCTTCGTGAATGCCTGTGGTTTCAGCGCGGCGAAGTAGGCGGCCGCATCACGATCCTCCTGAGGCGTCACAGTTTTGGCAATGGCGTTCATACGAATGCCTTTTCGGGTATCGTCACGAAAATAAGCCATCTGCCGCTCAATGTATTCGGCGGGATAGCCGTCGAGCCCGGCGGAACCGGGATGACCGCTCCCCGTCATAAGGTGGCAGGAACCGCAGGCGACCGCCTTGCGGCCGGGCGCGCCAATCACAGCTGCGGGTGCCGGCGGGTGTTCATTGGGGTACCAGTCGGGCGGGTTGCTCAGATCGTCGATCTGCTCCCGTGTATAGGTTCGCGCACTCGGAGGCAGCTTTACCACTTCCTTCGCGTCCGGCTCCGGCGGCGCGTCCTTTCCCGCCACAGCGAATGCCCAGCTCAGGTCAGGCCCTGGCTGCTGGGCCGCGGCGTGATGCAGGAGTGTAAGCACCGCCATACCGGCCAGAGCAGGCAAGCAGATCGATCTCAATTTACGCATTCGTGTTCCCTCACTTGAATTGAAATACCGTGTCACATGGGTCCTGACGCCTGCAAAGCATGAACGCAGTCGCCGCTTTATTGGCATGTACGCTTGAAAGACGCCGCCGCGGATTCTCAGTTCAAAAACCGTTTTTTTCGCCCGGGCTGCTATACACCTTGCGACCGCCTACATACGTGGCAAGTGGATGAAGTTTCGGAATTTCGTCTTCGGGCACAGTCAGGAAATCGCCGGACAGAACGACGAAATCAGCCAGCTTTCCAGTCTCGATTGAACCTTTCACCTTTTCCTCCCACGTGACAAAAGCGTTATTGTTGGTGCCAATACGCAACGCTTCTTCGCGGGTGATCTTTTCCTGCGGCCCGATCACCTTTCCGTCATGTGTCTTGCGCGATATGTAGTGGTAGAGGAACAGGAACGGATTGTTAGGCGTCAGGGTATCGGGATTGGGACCGTTATAATCGCTGCCCGCAACCACTACCAGGTGATGATCGAGCAATTCACGGACCGGTGTTTGGCGTGCAGCTTCCGGTTCGCTCATGCGCGTCACCGCGACGTCGTAATTGCCGTAGCCCGCCATGTTGGTGGAGACAATAACGCCCAGCTTCGCGAGGCGTTCCATCAGGGGGGCGCTGACTACGGGAATATG
Organism: uncultured Acidobacteriia bacterium; assembly: GCA_903828455.1. GTDB lineage: Bacteria > Acidobacteriota > Terriglobia > Bryobacterales > Bryobacteraceae > BOG-234. The sequence continues at coordinate 27,132 of CAIKMJ010000004.1, forward strand.
CTCAACCACCCATCGCCTGTCACGAATCGGGCTTTCGCGATCGGCAGCCTCCAGTGCGTCGAGCACGCTGGCGAGGACCAGATTGTTTGGCACATGCGTAGAGTGCCGCCAGCCGAGCCGGTTCAGTTCGGAAAATAAAGGCAAATACTTGCTCAGCGGCATGTCCCAGGGCTCTTCGCCCGCCGAATCGATCCGCAGCCAGTGATCGCCGAAGCCTGGAATGACGCCCTGTTGACGCAACAAGGCAGCCGGATCGTTCCTGTCCGGAAGATCGATCCCCATGCTGACGCGCACGGTCAGTTTTCCCTGCTGCCACATCCGGACAAACGCGCGCATGCCTTCCGGGAAATTTCCCAGATCGCGGATACTCGTAATTCCGAGCGCGTTCCGCTCCTGCTGACCATGGGCGATCATGCGGTCTTCTTCCTCCGGCGTCGGGACAGGGACGACCTTGTCGACAGCGTAGACGGCGGCAGGCCAATCCGGCAGCTCCCCCGTCAGTTCCCCGCTCTTGTCTTTCGGGATCGGTAATCCCATGTAAGACTGCAGGTCTTTGGTGATCCCCGCTTTTGCCAGCGCGGCGGTGTTCATCATGACCGAACCCCGGCGCGTGCGCAGCGCAACCACCGGCACAGTAGCAGAAAGCTGATCGAGATCCATTCTGGTCAGCGTCGCCCGCCAGCCGACGCTGCCGAAGACCGTTTCGCCAGGTTTGGCCTGGGCCACGCGTTCGCGGAGCCTCTTCAGTAATTCTTCCTTGGAGGTGACGCCGACAAGGTCAACGCCGCGCATAACTTTTTCGGTTAGATAAAGATGATCATGATTGTCGGATAGTCCGGGAATGACTTCAGCGCCTTTGAGATCGACCAGACGCGTGTTTCGCCCTGCGAGCGCGCGAATGCGCGCATTCGTCCCCACTGCGACATACTGGTCGCCACGCACGGCAAACGCCTGCTGGATCGTAAAAGCGGAATCGACCGTCACCACTTTGCCGTTAAAAAAAATCGCATCGGGCGGTGTATTGTTGCCCTGCTGCGCGAATAAGGCCGCGGCAAACAGACCACAAGCGACAAATCTGAAGCCCGCCGGCGTTCTCATTTCGTCAGCCCCTGGCCAGCCTTGATGTGGCTCAGACTTTTTTCGTTCTCATTGCATATGAGCGGAAGCAGCTCCGTATCGGGCTGGAGGACCTGAGGCATGGTAAATGTCCACGGCGCGGTGTAGGCCTTGGGATCATCAACGGTCACTTCAACCAGAAGATGACCGAAGTCGACGCGGCGAATTCGTTCCGTGATTTTTGCGGCGTCGGTGGTGGGATTTCCCTGAATGTCAATCCAGATTCCGTCGCGAAATCCATTCGACTCAACTACCAAGGTGTCGCCGTCCCATCTGCCCACCGAATACCCGTCCCATTCCGGGTTGGGATCCGGCTCCAGCGTACGGCCATCGAGAAAAATCTGCCGGAAACTTTTCATATATTCGCTAAGAACGAGAAGGAGACCTGGAGTCTGAACTACCTTGACGTTCTGCTGATGCCAGCGATAGATAATGCCGATCGGCAGGCAATTTGCAAGAGGCTCCTGCGCTCGCAGCGGGCTGTCCTGCGGGCTGCGCACTTTCATGAGCGCCGCCGTTTCCGGCTTAAATGGCAACCCTCCTTTCACCAGTTTTCCTGTGTCGAAAAAAGTCGGCTTGCCGGGTTCGTGTTCCATGCTCCAAATGCCGGAAAGGTCAGGCTTGCCGTCCGCGGTTCGAGGCGCCGGCGCCGACAGATTTGGCTTTCCGTCCGCAGTGCGCGGCACGCCCGGCGTGGGATGGTCCAGCCATTGCGCGGAAAGCGGAACACACGCCGCAATCAGGATAAGCATGCGTGACATTAATCGATTCATATCAGGTTCTCGCTTCGGACAGAATTTATCAGTAACTTTAATATTCTCCGCCCGCGAGGCGGTATTGCGGAAGTGACAAGTGTCACAGCATTTAGTGACTCCCGTCACGGCACCCCAGTACCCGCTCCCGTAGACTCGTGAGTACCGCCCGATCCGTTCATTCCGGGTGCTCACAGCCATGCGCGGATATAGTCGCCAGAACACTTTTCATTTGGAACAGAAACGCTCCTCCGGCGGCGCCGGTCAGTCAGCGCGACATACGCAGCGATGATAGTCGACATCCATCCGCACATTATCAGCCCGGATACCGGGCGATATCCAAACGCCCCTCTCGGCGGTCACAAATCAGACTGGTCGGCCAAAAGGCCTGTTAGTCTCGAACAGATGTTGGTCGCGATGGAACAGGCTGGTGTCGACAAGGCTGTGCTGGTACAAGCCTCAACGTGTTACGGCCATGATAATTCTTACGTGGCGGACGCCGTCGCCGCCCACCCGGAACGTTTCACTGGTGTTTTTTCCGTCGACGTACTGGCACCCGACGCGCCCGACAAGATGCGCTACTGGGTGGGACGCGGACTGACGGGCCTGCGCTTGTTCACGACAGGCAGCACAATGCCGAATCAGGCGGACTGGATTGACGATCCCCGCTCGTTCCCCGCCTGGCAGTGCGCCAGCGATATTGGAATATCGGTTTGTATGCAGATGACTGCGAAGGCGATACCGCAGCTCATACACTTACTGGAGCGCTTTCCAGGCGTTCCGGTCATTCTTGATCATCTGGCGCGGCCTGTGCTGGAGGACGGTCCGCCGTATACCGCCGCCGCGGACCTGTTTAGTCTGGCGCCCTACAAGAACGTGTACCTCAAAGTAACTCCAAGGGTCTTTGCCGAGGCGCAGCGCGGAAATGCCAGTCCGGTCAGTTTCTTCAGGCGTCTGATCTGCGACTTCGGGGCTTCACGAATCGCGTGGGGCTCCAACTACCCGGCCACCGAAGGAACATTGCGAGAGCTGCTGGCGCTTTCGCAGGAAGCTTTGTCGTCGCTGACCTCTCAGGAACGGGAATGGATTTTCTGTAAAACGGCGCTGAGCCTTTATCCGGCATTGGTTAAAACCTAGGAGCGCACATCGATGCTGGAAACTGAGACGGGGCTGACCCTTCAAACACTTTTGTCGCTTTACCCGAACACTGCCGTACTCAGAAGCGGGCAAGTGCAATCGCCGCTGGTTCATTTTGCATTTGCGGACGTCGCCGTTGCCAACAAGGCGTTCAAGAGCCTCGTGCGGGAACAGGCGTTCGACGTCGGGGAACTGGCGATAGTAACGTACCTTCAGGCGAAAGCGTTCGGAAAGCCCTACGTGCTGATGCCGGCCGTGGTGGTCGCACGGGGACAGCACCACACGATCCTGTACAACCCCTCGCGGCGCCAGTTGTCGCCAGGAGATCTTGCTGGCTGTCGAGTGGGCGTCCGGTCCTACACCCAAACTACGGGCGCCTGGGTGAGAGGCATTCTGGAAGAGGATTACGGCGTCGACTTCAAGCGCGTGCAGTGGATCACGTTTGAAGATCCGCACGTGGCTGAATACTCGGATCCGCCGTGGGTAAAACGCGCCTCGGCCGGACAGGAACTGCTGCAAATGCTGCTCGACGGCGAGTTGGATGCGGCGATCTTTGGCAGTGAGATGCCTGCGGGCAATCTGAAGCCGTTGATCCCGGACGCTGAAGTTGCAGCCAGACGCTGGGCGGGACAACATGGCGGCGTGCCCATCAACCACATGATGGTGGTAAAGGAATCGCTCACCCAATCGCGCCCCGACGTGGTTCGCGAGGTTTATCGACTGCTTCAGGAGAGTCAGAACGCGGCCAGGACTGCAGACAATGCAGCGGCTTACCGATTCGGCGTGGAGTCGGTACGCAAGTCACTCGAAACGATCATCTATTACTCATTCCGACAGGGCCTCATTCCGCGGCGATTCGCGGTGGATGAGCTGTTTAATGAAGTCACCGGTGTTCTCGGCTAATACCAGCGTGAAACTAACCCGACGTTTCCGGCACCGTCGAGGTTGCTTCAAATGTACGACACTGGTGCTGTTGTATCGTGCGCCGGAGGACTGAGCGAACAATGACCAATCACGACGCGGATCAGAGTCCCCGGCGCACGCAGCGCTGGTATCGCGATCTTTCCATACAGATTCTGGCTGCAATGTGTTTAGGCGTTCTGGTCGGCTATCTCTGGCCGCAGAGTGCCGACTCCATGAAGCCGCTGGGAGACCTCTTCATCCGCCTTGTGCGGATGCTGGTTGCGCCGATCATCTTCTGCACGGTTGTGCATGGCATAGCAAGCGTGGGAGAAGCAAGACGGGTCGGCCGTGTGGCAGTTAAGGCGCTGATCTATTTCGAGATCGTGACCACTATCGCACTGGTTCTCGGCCTTTTGCTGGTCAATGTCTGGGGTCCAGGTGTCGGCATGAACGTTGACCTCGCCAGCCTCGCCGACAGCGGCGTAAAGGCGACAAAGCCCGCGGGATTCGGCCAGTTCCTGCTGTCACTCGTGCCGTCCAGCGCAGTAGGCGCTTTTGCCGAGGGCGAAGTCATTCCGGTACTGGTCTTTTCGCTCATGTTTGCGTTTGCACTGCTCGCGCTGGGGCCGAAGGGAAAGCCGATGGTGGATGGCATCCAGTCCGTCTCGCAGGTGCTTTTCAAAATGATCGGTTTCGCAATGTACGTAGCACCGATCGGAGCATTCGGCGCTATAGCGTTTACGGTCGGCAAATTCGGCCCCTCTTCGCTGGTTTCGCTCGGCAGACTCGTTGGAGAATTCTACGTTTGCTGCGTTCTGTTTGTCGGGCTTGTATTGACACCCGTCGCATGGGGCTTCGGGGTCAATATTGTTCGCCTGATCCGCTACTTTGCGGAAGAATTGATGATCGTCGTGGGGACTTCTTCCGGAGAATCGGTCTTCCCCCGCGTCAACGCGAAGTTACGCCGACTCGGCGCCGAAGAATCGATCGTCGCACTCGTGCTGCCGGTCGGTTATTCGTTTAATCACGATGGCACATGCCTCTATTTCGCATTCGTATCGGTATTCCTCGCGCAAGCTGTCGGAGTTCATTTGTCACTTATCCAGCAACTCGGACTTCTCACGACCATGCTATTCACTTCCAAAGGAGGCGCGGGTGTTAGCGGCTCTGCGATTGTCGTTCTCACCTCCACGCTGGCCGCGAGTGGCACGATTCCGGTCGCCAGCGTCGGATTGATTCTCGGTGTGCACCGACTCCTGTCATCGGCCTTCGTGCCCGTTAATGTGCTGGGCAACGCTCTTGCAACGATCGTTATTGCTCGAATGGAGCGCGCGATCGATATGACGACACTAACTACGGCCTTGTCCGGCAAGCCGGATGACCTTTCGCAACTGATTTGAACATTTCCATGGCACCTTTCCTGTACCGGGCCCGAGCCGCAGCAACGCTGATAGCTGCGGGGCTGGCATGCGGCGCCGCCCTTCCGCTGGCTGCTCAGTGGCCGACTCATCTTCCTCCGAATATCCCGCGGAATTCTAAAGGCGAAATCAATCTCGACGCACCAGCGCCAACAACGCGCGACGGCAAACCTGATCTTTCCGGCGTGTGGTCGACCACAGCCTATTTTTTCGATCTGGCCAAGGATCTAAAGCCGGAAGACGTTGTCATGCAGCCGTGGGCCAAAGAACTGCAGCAACTGCGCGAAAGCAGGGATCACAAGGACGATCCCATGGGGTTCTGCATGCCGCCCGGCGTTCCGCGAATCGATACATCGAATGCCGGCGATGCATTGCATCCGTTTAAGATTGTCCAGACGGATTCTCTGGTCGTTCTGCTTTACGAAACTTCCTCCAATTCCAATTTCAGGCAGGTGTTTATCGATGGCCGGTCGCTGCCCACAGATGTGGAGCCAACATGGCTGGGATATTCAGTCGGTCATTGGGAAAGAAACACACTGGTTGTCGACACAACGGGATTTAACGGGCGCGCGTGGCTGGATACCGGCAAGGGCCACCCGCAAACCGATGCAGCGCACGTGACAGAGCGCTTCACGCGGCGCGACTTCGGCCACATGGATCTGGAAATTACCATTGACGATCCCAAGGCTTACGAAAAACCGTGGCATATGCAAATGCCGGTCGTTCTGCTGCCGGAAACGGATCTTATCGAAACGGTCTGCGAAAACGAAAAAGATTCGTCGCGATTTGTTCGTTAGAAGAGTCGCATCACATCTCTTCTACTGAAGCCGAAGCGGGAAGCCGCCGGGACCTCCGCATGCATATGTGCATTGCTCCGGGGCTTTGTACTTGTCTTTAATCTTTTTACGAATATCCGGGTACATTGTTTCCGCGCCTCCCAGTGAAGCTTCCGGCGGAATACCGTACTTCTTCATAATTTCATCCAGGAACGGGTTCTTGCCCGGCAGATAGTGAGGCACAACTTCCTCCGCCACACCTTCATCGCCCTGAATGCATGGAGGTCCGACTGTTCGTATCGCCGGCAAAACGTCCAGCTGAAAAGTCCGCGTCAGGTAGTAGGGTTCGGCCAGATACTCCGGATCGTCAATCCGAGCGGTAACGGTAAGGATATCGCCGTGCCGGAAGTAACGGGTTGTCATCGTAACCTGATCACTGTTGGGCGCGCCACTCTTGCGCACCTGACCCGCTTTCATGTGGGTCGTGTAAGTGGTCAGCACGTCGTCTACCCACTGACCGGTTGTGAAGCCGCTCATTCCGTGCGGGGCATTTTCTGAAGGGTGCGCCCGGCCGTCCATCCAGATCGTCGTCGGCCCGCGGTCTTCCCATCCATTAATGTGCCAGGCGATCGTCGTGCCGTTGCGTGGTTCCGTTTCATTCCAGATCTTCAGTCCAAAAGGCCCCATCAGCATGTAGATCGGCGGATAGAAAGAGCAAATGCGCTCCGGCATCGAAATAGTAGATGGCGAGTAGATCAGTCCTCGCCACAGACCTGTGGCGTTGAGCGGAAGCCCCATGAAGTCGAGTGGGAGCCAGCGTGGACCGGGATTATTACTCAGCGCGTCGCTGTAATTGCGGGCACCCCACGATCCGGACAGTTCGATCTGGGCGAATACAGGAGTAACTGCCTGAAGCATAATCAGGCAGGCAACTCCGAACGTCCGGATGCTTCCGGATCTGGCTTCAGAATGTTGGGGGCGATCCATGTTAGTCTCCAGCAATAATTCGGCTACCAGCGCGCCGAGCACGGCGTCGGGTCCCATCCCGTCGCGTCTTTTTGCTTTTTGAACTGTCCCGTAAGGATCAGCGGACGCTCCAGGTACTTCGGGTCATCTACCACGGTGGTGACAATCATCCAGTCTTCGCCTGTTGGCTCATGGAAGCCGTCGTAGGTCTCTGTCAGGACCGCGTCCTCGCTGTACGGTACGCCGTTTTTGCGAAGGAAACCGGACAACATATGTGTTGTGGTCGCCTTGAGATACTTCGCCTTAGGCTGGAGCTTATCTCGCTCGCGGGACTCCCAAACAGCGGTGGTAGTTCCCTGCCAGGTCGGATTGCCGGCTTGCGGCGTCCATTTCCCGAAGTGAAATTCGCGGGTCTGCATCCCGGCATCGATCTCCATCTTCAGCGTATTGTCGTCCTGCCATGTAATATGGAGTCGCTCCGGTGCAGTCATGATCGTCGCGGCGCCATAGCCTTTGCACTGGTTACCCGCGGCCTCTTCCTTGCCCGGGTCCCAGGCGTCAGCGACTTTCTTGGAATCCGCCGTCATGGAAATCCCCATGTAATCGCCCTTCGGCGGTACCACCATCCGCAGTCGCCAGTTCTGAGTTATGACGGAAACCCAATACCCGGTGATATCGAAAGGAGCTTCGGCTTTGGGTGTGACTGGTGTTGCGCCTTTCTTGCCTGCATTTTGGGCGCTGACCGGTAACTGCCACGCGAGAAGTCCGAGAACGGCGGAAACCAGGATGCCGGTTTTGCGCACAATCGAGGCCCTCCTCATTTAGCCGCCTTCAGACTCTTATAGACAGCTTCTACAAAGTTGTCCGTAGTCCAGCCCGGCGTCGAACCATAACGCTTCTCCCAGCCCAGAGCGGGCCGGGCCGCCTTGACCTGTTCCAAAGTTTTGCCGCTGTCGATCATGTCTTTAATGATGTCCCGGATGATGACCACCATATCGCGGTAATCCACCACATCGATTTGCTCGCACAGACGGCCGTGACCGGGAATAATGTACGTACCGCCTTCAGCAAATGAAAATGGCCCGGGCGGGATTGCGAGTTCGATTACCCTGTTGAGTGCATCGATTTCGCCCTGGATGCTTCCTCCCTTCGCGATATCGATGACGGGAAATCGTGTCTCGTCAAGAATATCGCCCGCCACTACGACGTCGGACGCGCGGAAGAACACGATGCTGTCGCCATCCGTGTGGGCGGCGGGCTGATGCCGGATATCGATGCCTTCATGATTGAAGTACAGATACTTCCGATTCCGATCGAAGGCTTCATCCGGCCAGGAATTACGGGGAAACTCCGCTACTTTACCGGTTGGCGCACTCATCCGCATCAGGACTTTGTCGGTCGACAATATCGTGGCCGCGAATCCGTTGGTCATATCCGAAGCAGCCTGTCCCCCGAGAGGTTCAGTGCCTACGTTGAAGATACTTTGTCCGGCCTTTGCGACCGTCGCATTACCACCGACGTGGTCGGCATCGGCATTACTGTCGATGATGTAGCGAATCGGTTGATCGGTAATGCGCTTGATCGCCGCCACAACCTTGCTCGCCGCCTGTTCAGAACCTGCGTCCACGAGCACCACGCCGTCCGAACCAATCTGGACGGCAATGTTACCGCCAGCCCCGGCGATCATATAGAAATTCGGCCGTACCTGCAGCACCTCAACGGATGAAGCGGCTTGCTGGGCCCGCGCGAGAGGCAATGAAACGGTAAGCGTTAATATACACACGCCAACGAACAGTCCGGCGCGCCGAAAGATTTTCTGAAAGCTGAGGAGCGCGGTCACTTTATTGCAGTCCTTTGTCTTCCCTCAACGCCGATTTCGGCATAATGAACAGTTTGTCGTCCAAAGGAGCGTTATCTTCGATTTTCGTTGCCACGCCCCGCGTGATGGAGTTCTTATTCTGCGACACCCATTGGAACGGCGCAACCGTACCATCGCCCACCTGCCGATATTGCAGGAAGCTGGTGAATTTTGCGTTCGCCGCGGGAGGGCCGGGCGTGGCGCCGTCGTCACTCTGCCGGCGAAGCAGCGCACCTGTTTCTTTATCGAACAGGAACCATGCTCCCTCGTCACCTTCGCGCGCGGCAACCCCAAGCACGAGATAAGCATCCCGGGGGCCCGCTCCCACCAGATCCTGACCGACGCCTCCGGCCATCGATCCGTAAACCGTCACCGGCGGCTGAACTACCTTCAATTCAGATTTCACTTCGAGCGTTTTGTAGGACACCTTCATCGCTTCCAGGTCGAGCGGGAGGTAGCCATAGTAGTAGAGCTCCTGATGGCACATGGGTCCCGCCGACACGTTCGGCCCGACATCTTTAATCTGCTCGCCCGTCCCGTGCTGCCATCCCGTTCTTCCGTCGCAGCCATTCTGCCAGTGATTCAAGGTTGCGTCGAGATTATTGTGCCGCATAATCGAAAAGTTCGGCTTCTTCGAATAGTGAAGCAGAATGGTTTCGTCCGGTGCGCCGGTCTCCTGAATCCGCCGCGTCCATACGGTCCTTGTGGCAACTTTGACCAGAGCTGCCTTTCCGCCCATGAACTTCTCGTACTTAGCCAGAACGACATCTGCGGACGGCAATCCGGTGATGACAGGATTCTCGGCGAGCAAGTTCTCATGGGCGGCGCTGACTTTGGGCTGCTGTGAGAGCGAGACAGCAGCACCCAGCCCCGCGAGGGCCGAAACTGCTGCGATTCGCAGGAATATCTTCTTGCCGGCCATAGTGAACTTAACTCCTTCGTTCTGCCGAAGACTACGATCCATCCGACGCGCGTGACTGTTTTGGGGCCGCCGAAAGTAGCTTACCCGCCCGATGCAGAACGCTCCAACGACATCAGAACAAGATCTTCAAGCCCAACTGAATCGCACGGGGACCGCCAGCGCCGAGCACCGGATTCCCTGCCGCCACGTCAGGCGTGGCGCGCAACACACCGAAGTTCACACCGGCATTGCCCGAAGGATCGGTGTTGCTGTTACCGATCGTGGGTACACCGTAAGGGTTAGCCAAAATCGGATGATTGAACAGGTTGAAGACCTCAGCCCGGAACTGGAATCGGAACTTCTCCCGTAACGAGAAAGTCTTCGCCAGCGAGAAGTCGAAATCCACAAACCCGGGACCACGGAAGACGTTCGGACCGAGGGTTCCATAGGTGCCGTAACCGGGAGGAATCAACATTGAGCTGCCGCTGGCGTAACATCCCAGAACTTTCAGCGCCGCAACGGCGGCCGGACCGAACGTGGCCGCCTTCGCGGCGCAGTTCGCATTGCTGGCGCCGGCGAAGTACGGAATGCCACCGCTACCATTATTCGTATTCAGCAGCGCCTTCGTTGTTTTGAAGTCCGAAGCATTGCCGAAGAAATTCCACGACTCGCCGACGGTCTGCGACGAATTGACATTTTCCGCGGTTCCGCTGAAATCCGTGGTCTCGTCGTTCACGCCCCACGGCGTGCCTCCCTGAATATGCGTGATCATGTTTACCGTCCAGCCCTGCAACAACTGCGCCGGGGACTTGCGGCCGGGGATGGCGTAACTTGTGGACAGAGTGAGACGGTGCCGTATGTCGAAGAGAGTGTTTCCGTACAGGGCCTTCGGATTGGCGCTGTTGATCGGAATAATGAACTTCCAGCTATCCGATGACATACCCATCGCGTGCGAGTACGTGTAGCCGGCCACATACGACAATCCATGCCACGACCGCTGCGTCAGCGACACCTGCAGGCCGTCGTAATTGGACTCGTTCGTGTTCGACATGTAGTTGATGTACTTCAGGTACGGATACTGCGAGTTATACGGACGCGCCGCCTGAATTGCATTGCTGTTCGGCGCGCAGTTACCGGCGGTGGGATTCGCCTCACAGGTAGCCAGAACAGTGGGAGTCCAGCCCGCGCCGGGGGTCGGCTGATTGAGATCAGTAACGCCGTACAGTTTAGTGCCGTGATTCCCGACAAAAGCCACGTCGAGCGTAAGACCAGGCCCGAGTGAGCGCTGAACGTCCAACATCCAGTTGGTCACATAAGGAGTACGGAGATTGCGGTCGACACCCATGATGCTGCATTGCGACGGCGTGACGCCGTTCGGCAGCGTCACCGAGCCATCGCCGCATGCGGGGGTTATCGAGAACAGGGGGGTGTTTGGCCCGTTATTTCGCCATGCCGCATTCACCGGCGCGAGTGAACCACCGGTGACCGTGAGAGCCGCGGCGCTGATCGTGCCGCCGGCATATTGGGCCGTCTGGCTGCCATTCGAATAAAAGGGAACGTTTGTCGGCATGGAGTTCAGTCCGAACTGGTTGCTGAACGACATCAGTGAATCGAGGCTGCCATTGTCAAACGCAATGCCACCGCCAACGCGCACCACTGTCTTGCTGTTGACCGACCAGGCGATACCTAACCGGGGCGCAAAGTTGTTGTGATCTCCGTTATAAGGAGCGCTGATCTGCTTGCCAACCTGCAGGAAGCCGAGCTTAGGATCAAAGTTACCCAGCAAATTGTTGGCTTCCTTCACCACCGTGTTGACTTCATATCGAACGCCGAAACTCACTGTGACGTTCGGCCGGACGTGCCATTCGTCCTGAGCAAAACCAGCATAACCCTGATTGCTGTAGCTCCGGGCGTAATTGCCAGCAGAGGCTTTCGCCTGGTTTAGCGTGCCCTGGAAAAACGCAGTCAGATTGGCAAACCGTTCCGAAGTTTTTGCATTGCCGGGAACGTTAATATCGGCGGTGCTTGCCTGGATCTGGACGCCGAACATCAGGGAATGCTTTCCACGTTGCCACGATACGTTGTCGGAGTAGTACAGCACTCCGTCCGGCCCCTGAATATTGGGGAAATTCGTACCCGACAAAGGCCCGGTAAATCCACCCTGAATGGTTATCAGCGGGAATCCGAAATTGACCGGATTGGTTTGGCCGGTATAAATGTGATACTGCCCATTGTAATTCGCGGGATCCTGCGTGTGATCAGCCGAATAGAACGTCTGGTTGTAACGGGAGTATCCGATGTGCGCCAGATTCACCACCGTCGAGGTTGGCGTGTACGTCCACGCAACAGAAGCAAGCTGGGCCTGCGCGCTTTGAAGAAGCGTCCGGTTCGGACTGATTTCGATCGTTGGGTTGTCTACAAACTGCCCGTTGCCCGGGCTGATGAAGTAAGTGCCGCTCAGTGTGTTTTTATTGCCAAGATGGTAATCGACCTTAGCGACACCTGAGTTGATCGTATTGGTACTTGGCAGCGCGGTATAAAGCGCCGTGGTGGGGCCGTTGTTGACGGGGAACAGCCCTGGGGAATTCGCGAGGGGCACGCAACCGGTGCTGAGCCCTGCGAGCTGCGCACTCAGCGCGGCAAGCCCCGTGGACGAAGCCAGCGCCGCCTGACAAGCTGCAACCAGATTATTCGATGCATTGCCCACGCCCGGTGTCGTAATCGGCACTACATGCTGGACCGGTGTCTCCACGCTGTACTGCTGCTGCTCGAAATTGACAAAATAAAACAGCTTGTCTTTCATGATCGGCGCGCCCAAACTAAGTCCCCACTGCTCAACCCCGAGGTTTGCCTTGGGCTGACCGGATGAAAAGAAATTCTGTGCATCCCACGAGCCGTCGCGTCCGTATGCGTAAGCCGACCCATGGTAGGCGTTCGTGCCGGACTTTAGCCCAACGACAGTCACTGAACCCGGCTTCCAACCAAACTCCGCCTGGGGATTGACCACATTCTTGAACTGGTCGATGGCCTCGATCGGAAGAATTGTGCCTGCGTCGCCCGCCGCCATGGTGGCATTCATCGAGCTCTTGGCATTCCATGGATCGTTGCCATATACGCCCTCCACCAGAAACATTTCGCCGTGAGGGCGGCCGCCGTCAGAACTCTGTGAGTTATTGGATCCACCTGGATACTTTGTAACGCCCGGACGCAGATCCAGCAGGTTCTGGAAATTCCGGCCGTTCAGCGGAAGCTCGTTGATCTCCTTATTTTCCAGAGTTCCGCCGAGCGTTGCCGTGGTCGTATCGATCAGAGGGATGTCGCCACTGATGGTGACGGTCTGATTCTGTTCGCCGGTGTGGAGCACCAGGTCGACCTGGAGTTCCGCATCCACTTCGAGGGTGATACCGTTACGCTCCGTGGCACTGAATCCTTTAGATTCCGCCCGCACAGAGTACACGCCGGGAATCAGGTTCGGTGCGTTGTAGGCCCCGGCCGCGTCCGTTGTCAGCTTTCGGGCGATATTTCTCTCTGTGTCGGTAACCGTAACGGAGGCACCGGCAATGACGCCGCCCGACTGGTCCGTAATTGCGCCAACAATCCTGCCCGCGCTGGTCTGAGCAAGCAGCGCCCCTCCGCTCAATGCGCTGATTCCAGCGCACAAAAGCGCGTTTACACAACAAATGAGTCGACGGTTGGCCTGAAACCTGTACATGGGCGGTCCCCTTTTCTTAGGGGAGTCTATCAGGGCCGGGAAACCTGATCAGTGACGCAAGTCACAGGTTGAAGTGACTGCCGTCACGGTCTCGGCATTGAGGCAAAACTATTTAACTGATTGGACTTAATCCCCTTGCGCGGCATCCTCGCACGCCATTCCGGGCATGTGAAACTTAGTGTTCCCGGTCTTTCGCCCGGCCCGGCCGTCCTCCAGGCGAAGGCCTCAGCTTGGAAAACTCTTCGAGACAACTGGCGCGAACCGATGCCCGTAGCCATTGCTGGGCTGCATCCGCATCATTTCTTGGATGCCAGATCTGGTAGTAGGCGAATAGCCCGATCTCCGGAGGAGCCGGAATAACCCGCACTCTCGGGGTCCGCGCCAGATCCCGCGCCGCTCCCAGCGGCAGCGTCGCGACCAGATCCGTATTCCCGACAATCGTGTCCACACCGGCGAACGACGGCAACTGAACGCGCACGTCGCGCTGCCTGCCCAGTTTTGCCAGTGCATCGTCTACAAGCCGTTGCTTGGTCTGTGTCACCGAAACGGCCAGATGCTGGCATTCGACGTAGCGCGCGAGCGTCAGCGAATTTTGAGCGATCGGGTGATCGGCGCGCACGAGGCACGCAAGTTTGTCTTTCAGCAGCAACTGACTGCGCAGGTGCGGAGGCGGCGGAAGGCTCGCCAGAACGAGGTCGGTTGCGTTCGATTCCAGTTCTTCAAATGAGTGATTCCAGGGGGTGATTTCCAGTTGCACATTCGGCGCGGTACGGACCACGGTGCTGATGATGGCCGGCAGCAGCCAGAAGGAGCGGTGTATCGCGCCGATCCTGAACAGGTCTTTTGATTCGGCAGCACGAAACTCGCGCGCCCGGAGCAGCGACTCAATCTCCGGTAAAAGCTGCTCCAGTTTGGCATAGACGGCAAGCGCCCGCGTGGTGGGCTCGTACCCCTTCGCGGTCCGCACCAAAAGTTCGTCCGACAGCAATTCCTGCAGACGGTGGAAGACCCGGCTCATGGCCGGCTGGCTCAGAAAGGCCTTTGCCGCCGCCCTCGTGACGCTGCGTTCCTCCATCAGAACCAGAAAGTTGACCAGGAGGTTGAGGTCGCCGCTGCGAATATGCGCGTAACGCATGACGCCAATCATAGCAATGCATTTGTGTAAAGAGAAATCACTTGATAGGTTAAGGGGGTCCAAGCAGGGAGAAACGAATGTCAGGACTTTATCGTGTAGATGCCGGCGACCGGTGCGACTCGTGTCGATCCAGATCGGGAGGATTTTTCTCCGCCCTTTCTGCAAATGCGGTGCAGGCATTTGAAGCCGCAAAGCACAACTGCGCGTACCCGCCGGGCGCGATGTTCTTCATGGAAGGGCAGGAGTCGAGCGGAGTATTTCTGCTCTGCAGAGGCCGGGTGAAACTGACCATGACACGATCGGACGCCCGGTCCATCATCGTACGAATCGCCGAACCGGGTGAACTGATTGGCCTGGACTGTGCGATCGCAGGCAAGCCGTCACTGCTCACCGCCGAGGCGTTCGACCCGTGCGTTGTCCACGTAGTGCGGCGCGACGCACTGCGGACGCTGATGCGTGAACACCACGAGTTGTGCATCGCCATCACAGAGCAACTTAGCCGGGATTATCGCTCAGCTTGCTTCCACATCCGTGCTCTGGGCCTGTCACGTACGGCATCTGAGAAGATCGTCCATTTTCTGCTGGCGTGGGCAGCCAAGGGAATGGAAACAGCGGAAGGACTCAGCGTCAACATTCCACTGAAGCACGAAGAGATCGCGCAGATCGTCGGGGTCTCGCGGGAAACAGTGACCCGAATGCTTACCGAACTGAGACACAAGGGCCTCATCACGATCAAAGGCGCGTCCGTACTGATCCGGAATAAATCGGCGCTCGAAGCTCTGGCGGTCGCGTAAGATTCGGATTGCCGCTGTGGTGTCATGATCGTCGATTCCCATCAACACTTCGTCCGACTTGCGAAGCATCGGGATATTGAAAGGTTTCGCGAATCCCAACTCGCTGGCGAAGCGCCGGATTCACCGCCCGAACTGAGTGACGCGGACATTGGCCAAAGCCTGCAGACGGTACTCGGCCTGATGACGAAGCGTGGCATTGATACGGCGTTTGCTTCTCCGCGCGCCAAAGCGATGGCCACACACGATGGCGCCGCAGAGCAGAATGAGATCTGGGCCGACCTGAATAACAGCCTTGTCCTTCGCGCATGCATGCTCAACAGGGGGAAGTTCGCGCCGGTGGGGATGCTCGGCCAGCACGGGAGCGCCCCATCGGACCGTATTGCCCGGCAAATGGAGCGCTGGGCCCGGGCTGGCTTCATCGCGTTCAACTTCGATCCAGACGGTAGCGGCGGGCGCTGGAGCAATCCGCCATTCACGGCCCGCCAAAACTACCCGGTGTTCGAAGCCGCGCAGGCACTCGACGTGCCGCTCGTGCTGCACGGATCGGAATCCATCAACCCGAATTTCCCGCACACCGCCGTCCAGTATCTTGTTGCCGATATCGCCGGATTTGTTCAGCTCATGATGGCGAAGCAGCTCTTTCGGGAATTCCCGCGATTGCGCTTTGTGATTCCGCACGGTGGCGGCGCGCTGCCATGCCAGATCGGCCGCTGGCGGGCGATTGCGAAATTCAACGACTGGTCCGCACCGGATGAAATTCTCGGATCAGGCAACGTCTTCGTCGATACCTGTGTTTACAACGGCCTCAATATGAAGATGCTGTTCGATGCCGTTCCGCTCGACAATATCCTGTTCGGTTCTGAATGCGACGGGGCTTTTCCCGGCATCGTAAATCCGGAAACTGGCGATCACGCCGACAACACGCGAAGCTACGTGGATGAGTCCGGCCTGAGCAGCGCTGACCGGAGACAGATCTATTTTGGAAACGCCGCGCGCGTCTACCCCCGGGCCAGCCGCTGGATTGAATCGCAGGGATCGAAAAGTAACTCAAGCCTATGAAACCCGTCGTCGTTCGAAATATCCAAAGGCCAGATTCCGATGCCGTCGCGGCTCTCGGCAAACAGGGCGTCGCCACTGTCCACGAAGCGCAGGGTCGTACCGGTCTGATGAGGCCCTACATGCGGCCCATATACTCTTCCGCAAGAATGGCCGGGCCGGCCGTAACTGTCCTTTGCCCGCCCGGCGACAATCTCATGATTCACGCCGCGGTGGAAGTCTGCAGGCCAGGCGACGTGCTGGTTGTGGCCACGATTGCGGAATCCACCGATGGCTACTTCGGCGAACTGCTGGCAACATCGCTTCGCGCGCACGGTGTAATCGGTCTGATTATCGATGCCGGCGTGCGCGACGTCACTGATCTCACGGCAATGGGATTCCCCGTCTGGTCGAAGGCCATCTCCGCACAGGGGACGGTCAAAGCTACGGCCGGATCGGTGAACGTGGATGTAGTTTGCGCCGGTGCACTCGTTCATCCCGGCGACGTCATCGTCGCCGATCTCGATGGCGTCGTGGTTGTTCCCCGTCGGCTTGCGGCAGAGGTTGCTGGCTTGGGCGAGGCCCGTATTGCAAAGGAAGAAATTAGTCGGCAGTCCTACATGGCAGGGATACTTGGCGTTGAGCGCATGGGCCTCCGGGCAAAACTGGCGGATTTGGGAGTTGAATATATCGACGAAGCCTGATCTGCCTCGGATTGCCATGGGTGCGGGAGAAAATGATCTTCCGGAAACTCCGAGTCGAAATCTTACTTACGTCGCACACAAGTGATACCGGTCACTGACGGCAGGAATGCGATCTTTTAGTATGAATTCTTGCAGCGCTACGCCGAGTAGAATGGCGGACAGAAAACCTATGAAACGTAAGTTTGCTTTGCTGATGGCATTGTTTGCCGGTGTCTTTCTGGCCACCGAGAAAGGCTACGCTCATCACTCGTTTGCCGCGACGTACTTTGAAGACAAGAAAGTCACTGTCGAAGGCGAACTGGTGCAGTTTCTGTATCGCAATCCGCACTCCTTTATTCAGGTGGAATCGAAG
>CAIKMJ010000005.1 GCA_903828455.1 uncultured Acidobacteriia bacterium
CCGAGCGCATTGTGCGCCGCCGCCGGAATCTGCTGTGTAGCGACTAAAACCGGCTGGGCGAAGAAAAATCCCTGGAAATAGTCGTAGCCGGCGCTTCGGGCCCGTTCCCATTCCTCGCGGGTTTCCACTTTCTCGGCCACGG
Organism: uncultured Acidobacteriia bacterium; assembly: GCA_903828455.1. Lineage (GTDB taxonomy): Bacteria > Acidobacteriota > Terriglobia > Bryobacterales > Bryobacteraceae > BOG-234. The sequence goes on from CAIKMJ010000005.1 coordinate 143, forward strand.
TGCGAATCCCGCGTGCCCGCGCCCGCTCGAGAATCTTCTCCTGCGTAGCCGGAGGGATGACCAACACGTCGATCTTCAGCAGGTCCGCCACCTCCAGCAGCGGATCGAGCATTGCGTCTCCGGTATAGTCGTCCAGCGCGATGGAAAAACCCTGCGCCCGCAGCGCCGAGCACGCCGCAAGAACTTCCGCGTCCGGTTCCACGGTCTCGAGGACTTCGATCACCGTGCCCGGCGGCATCGGGAGTTGGCGCCCCATCTCACTGACCAGCAGCGACCGGTCGAAGTTGACCGTGGCCCTTCGCCCGTGCAGCAGCTTCTCAAAGCCGGGCTCAAACAAGCCGTTGGCGATGACGCGGACCGTCGCGGCTTCGCCGTCCACCTCATCGCAGTGGTCCGACAGGCCCGAACGAAACAGCAGTTCGTAGCCCCAGACGTTCAGTTCACGGTCGAATATGGCCTGGCGCGCAACAAAGGAGTCCATCTCCCAGTTCATCGGCGGTCCGCCGCCGGAACTTTAGAGACGATGTGCTAATCGGCGCCGGAAATCTGGTGCAGAACGGCATTCGCCTGCTCTGCGGTGAACGCCTCCACTTTCGCGGAGTGGTTCATGGAGCAGAACTTCGGTCCGCACATGGAACAGAACGCTGCTTCCTTGAAGCCTTCTTCGGGCAGCGTTTCGTCGTGCATGGCGCGGGCCGTTTCGGGGTCGAGCGAAAGATCGAACTGGCGGTTCCAGTCGAACTTGTAACGGGCGCGGGACAGTTCATCGTCGCGGTCCCGGGCGCCAGGCCGATGACGCGCAATGTCGGCCGCGTGGGCCGCAATCTTATAGGCGATGATGCCCTGCTTCACGTCTTCGAGGTTCGGCAGGCCGAGGTGCTCCTTCGGTGTCACGTAGCAGAGCATGGAGGCTCCGTGCCAGCCGATGATCGCCGCGCCGATGGCCGACGTGATGTGATCGTAGCCGGGCGCAATATCGGTCACCAGAGGCCCCAGCGTGTAGAACGGCGCCTCGTGGCAGAGCGCCTTTTCCTTCACGACCTGCATTTCGATCTGGTCGAGCGGAATGTGGCCCGGGCCTTCGATCATCACCTGCACGTCATATTCCCAGGCCTTCTTCGTCAGTTCGCCCAGTGTCTTCAGTTCGGCGAACTGGGCTTCGTCGCTGGCATCGGCGATGCAGCCCGGCCGCAGGCCGTCGCCGAGCGAGAAGCTGACGTCGTACTTCTGGAAGATTTTGCAGATGGCGTCGAAGTTCTCGTACAGCAGATTCTGGCGGTGGTTCTTAACCATCCATTCCGCCAGGATCGCGCCGCCGCGGCTGACGATGCCGGTGATGCGTTTGGCCGCCATGGGCACGTACTGCACCAGCACGCCCGCGTGGATCGTCATATAGTCCACGCCCTGCTCGGCCTGCTCTTCGATCACTTCGAGCAGCACGTTGATATTCAGATCTTCCACACGACGCACGCGCGAAAGAGCTTCATAGATCGGTACAGTGCCGATGGGCACCGGCGAGGCCGCGATGATAGCTTTGCGGATTTCCGGAATGTCTCCGCCGGTGGAGAGATCCATTACGGTGTCGGCACCGTATTTGACGGAATACTTCAGTTTGGCGATCTCTTCGTCGATGTTCGACGTGGTGGCCGAGTTGCCGATGTTGGCGTTGATCTTGCATTTCGAAGCCACGCCGATGGCCATCGGCTCCAGATTGGTGTGCCGGATGTTGGCCGGGATGATCATCCGTCCGCGCGCCACTTCGTCGCGAACCAGTTCCGGGGTCAGCTTTTCGAGGCCGGCGATATACTGCATCTCCTCGGTGATGATCCCCTTACGGGCGTAGTGAATCTGTGTCCGGATTGGATCGGACTCGCGTTTTGCAACCCAGGCTGTGCGCATAACGACAGTTTAGCGCCGCTACCGTATTCCCGCCTGGGCCAGCATCGTCAGAAACTGTCCGCGGGTGCGCATGTCGATGGATTCGGTCACCAGCTTTCCGTCGCGTCCGTATAGAAAAGTCTTCGGGATTCCCTCTACTCGATACAGATTGGTTACAGCGTTGTCGGGATCGATAAGCACCGGATAACTTACCGGTTTGGTCTTCAGGAACGAGCGGACCTTGACCGCCTGCTCATTGGAGATGGCCAGCACCACGAAGCCCTGGCTCTTGTACTTTCTGTAAAGCGCATCGAGGTCCGGCATTTCCTTCCTGCACGGCGGGCACCAGGTCGCCCAGAAATTGACCGCGACTACCTTGCCGATGAGGCCTCGCCGCGTCCACTTCCGGCCGTCGAGGTCGGTGAGGGTGAAGTCGGCATCGTCGCGCTCGGCATCGTCGGCGGCGAGTTTGGCCATGGCCAGGTCGAACTGGCGATTGTTGACCGACGCTTCCATATGTTCGTACTTCACCAGTTGGGCGAGGGCGACGTATGGGGCGGCGACCATGGCCACCGGCATCCCGGGGCGCGGTTCGGGCGGAAGCGGTTGCACTTCGCGCAGGCATTGTGTCAGCGTCGTGGTGACTTCCCGCAGGGTGTCGCGGCCGAAATCGCCTTCCGTGGCGAGGCTGGTGAGCCCGGCGGCGAGTTCGAGCTTGTTCGGCGTGACCGGGAGGGCGCGGACTTGCAGCGCGATTTCTCTGGTCGCCTTCGCGCGCGTCTTATCGGGCAGTTCGCGGAGGCCGCGAATCTTCGCGTAGAGAGGAGCTTCCTGGGCGTTCCAGACGATCTTCGGATCCTGCGCGGCCAGACTCGCCGCCGCCAGCAGAACGATTGCTGCCGAGCAAAACTTTCGCAACATCATCTCCCCTCACGTTACACCGATTCGCGGCCTCCCGGCTCACTCCCCGCGGGATTCCGGAATACGCGTCGGGCCGCGCACCGGCCGTCCGATTCCATCGCTATACTCAAACCGTGTGCCGTGCCTGAGTTTCCGGCATGTTGCGCACGGCGAAAACGAGCGTGTCGTCCTCCATCGCGAACAACCCGTCAGACCGCGCCGCTAACCGCGGCGGGCGAACGCGTGCGTACGCAATTCTCGTTGCGCTGGTGCTTGGATCGGCATTGCTGGGCATCGTCCTCAGCTGGACCGCGTTTGGCCGGCAGATCGACAACTACGCTTACGACTTTCTTTTTCGGCTCGAACAGCCTGCGCCGTGGCAGCCTTCGTCCATCATCCTTGCCATCGACGAAAAGACGCTGGCGCGCTACGGCGGCATTAACGGAATGCGCGGCGCGCTTGCCGAAGGGCTGGAGCGCATTCGCGACGCGAAGCCGGCGGCGGTGGCGGTCGATATCATTCTGGCCGAACCGGGCGATCCCGCTGCCGACGCGCGGCTGGAAAAGGCCTTCGCCGGAACAAAGAATCTGGTGCTCTCCTGCGATCTGCTGCCTGACGCGAGCGGGTGGGAAGATCCGATAGAGCGATTCCGGAAGTCGGCGATTGCCGTCGGTCAGGTGCATGCGGATCTGGATAAGTACGATGCCGTGAGCCGCGATATTCCGCTGGAAAAGGCTGCTGCCCGCCAGCGCCGCTGGGCCTTGTCGCTGGCTGCGTTTGCCGCGGCGCGCGGCGCCGATGTGGTGGAATCGCCGGACGATCTTACCGTCGGCGCGACGCGCATTCCTTCTTCGATTGCCGAGGGCCGCGTGCTGAGAATCCGCTACGCGCCGATCGCGATGGGCGGCATTCCGGCGGTTTCGATTGCCGAACTGGCGGATCATCCGGAAATGGGCGCGAGGTTCGTCGGCAAGGTGGTCTTTGCCGGCCTCACCGCGCAGAATGCGGTGCGGGACAGATGGATGACTCCCTATTCGAACGGCGTCATCATGCCAGGAATTGAAATGAACGCCAATGTTTACGAGACGCTGGCGCGGCAGGCGTTTCTGACGGATGCGCCGGCAGCCTGGGTCGCACTGGCTTGTCTCCTGCTGGCGAGTGCGACGGGCGCGGCTTACGCGATGACCTCCGGCTGGCTGGTCAACGCAGCTGCCGTCGCGATTCTGGCGGCCTCTCAGGCGGTGCCCGCTATCGCATTTGCCGAAGCCAGTGTCTGGCCCTGGTTGCCGGGGACGCTCGCCGCCGGGTTCGCGATCGCCGCTTCCGCGGCGTGGCGCCACCTGCTGGTGCGGCGGCAACTGGCAACGGCGCAGAGCGAAAAGACGCGGTATCAGAAAGCCATGCAGTTCGTGACCCATGAAATGCGCACGCCGCTGACGGCCATTCAGGGTTCGAGCGAGATGATTTCCCGCTACGCCTCGATGCCGGAAGCCAAACGAACCCAGATGGCGCAACTGATCAACGCCGAATCGAAGCGGCTGGCGAGGATGATCGAGACCTTCCTCAGCGTGGAGCGGCTTTCGGCCGGACAACTGGAACTGAAGCACGAACGTTTTGCGCTGAGCGACCTCGTGGAAACCTGCGCAACTCGCGCCCGCGCGCTGGCGGAGCGGAAGAACATCGAAATCGCCGTGGCGCCGCTGCCCCCAGCCGACCTGATCGGGGACCGTGAACTGATGGAGTATGCTCTCTACAACCTCCTCACCAACGCGGTGAAATATTCGCCCCCCGAGACACGAGTCAGTGTCTTCGGAGAAGATGAAAGAGGAGACCGCGTGCGCCTCTCCGTGGAAGACCAGGGGATTGGGATGGATAAGACCGAAGCCAGCCGCATTTTCGAACGTTTTTACCGCACGAAGAGCGCCGAGCAATCGGGGGAAGCCGGTACCGGCATCGGCCTCTCCATCGTCGAACAAATCGTTGTCACCCACGGCGGGCGGATTCAGGTGGAATCGGAGCCCGGCAAAGGCTCGACGTTTACCATGACGCTGAAAAGCGCGGCTCATGAGCGCACCGCATGACTGAATCGATTCTGCTGGTGGAAGACGACCCGAGCGTCCGGACCACCATTTCGACTTTCCTCGAGATGGAAGGCTTCGAAGTGGAGGCCGTATCCAGCACACGCGACGCCATACGCCGGCTCTCGGAGACGCCTTACTCTCTCGTCATTTCCGACATTTATATCGACGACCGGACCGGCATCGACGTCCTGATGGCGGCGCGGCAGCAGTACGCGAACTGTTCGGTGATTCTCATGACGGGGCGCGGCACGATGGAGACCGTGATGGCCGCGACGCGCAACGGCGCGTTCGATTACCTGGCCAAGCCCTTCGAACTGGATACGCTGCTCGAAGCGGTGCGGCGGGCGATTGCCGCGCGTGAACCGGCGGACGACGAGACCGAGGCCGAAGAGCTTCCCGAAAGCGAAATGATCGGCAGTTCCGCCGGGATGGTGGAAATTTATAAGACCGTTTCGCGCGTGGCGCCGACCGATGCCACCGTCATTATTGAAGGCGAAACCGGAACCGGCAAAGAGCTGATCGCGCGTATGATCCATCGCTTCAGCCAGAGGGCTTCGCAGCCCTTCGTGCCGGTGGACTGCTCGGCGATTCCGGCGGCGCTGCTCGAAAGCGAACTGTTCGGTGCCATGAAAGGCGCCTTCACCGGAGCGGACCGCGACCGGGTGGGCGTGTTCGAATCGGCCAACCGCGGGACGGTGTTTCTGGATGAAATTGGTGAAATTGACGCCGCGTTCCAGGTGCGGCTGCTGCGCTTCCTGCAGGAGCGGGCGATCCGGCCGGTGGGCGCGTCGCGGGAAAAGCAGGTGGATGTCCGGGTGGTGGCGGCCACGAACCGCGACCTCCAGAAGATGGTGGAAGAGGGCAAGTTCCGCGAGGACCTCTGGTTCCGCCTGAATGTGGTGCGGCTGACGCTGCCCCCGCTGCGCGAACGCCGCGTGGACGTGCCGCTGCTGACCCACTACTTCCTGAATAAGTACAACAACCGGTACAACCGCGATGTGAAGCTGACCGAATCCGGGCTTGCGACGCTGCGGGATTTCACGTGGCCGGGCAACGTGCGGCAACTGCAACACCTGATTGAGCGGCTGACGATTCTGGCGCCGAATGACCGCATCGATGCCGAGGCGGTGCATGACGCGGTTTCGGCCATGGAGCCAGGCGCGCCGGGCGGGGAAACGCTGGCCGATACGGAGACCGAACAGATCCGCCGCGTGCTGGCGGCGACGGGCGGCAACAAGAGCCGGGCGGCGCAGATCCTCGGCATCGAACGGAAGACGCTGTACCGCAAACTGGAGCGCATGAAGCTGTAAATTTCGCAGCGAATCCGGGCACCAGCGGCCGGTTTGCGGGTGACGTTGATAAAATCCCTTAAAATGCAGCGCTTTCGCATCGGAGCCATCACCGACGAGTTTTCCCAGGACCTTGTCGTGGCGGTCGGGGCCATGCGCGAACTCGGGATGAAGGGCGCGGAACTGCGAATGATCGGCGGCCGCAACATCATGGATCTCACCGACAGTGAGATCGATAGCGCTGTGGCGATCCTGCGTGATAACGGGCTTCAGGTGGTCTCGATTGCTTCTCCGCTGCTGAAGTGTACGATGCCGAAAGCGCCGGAACTCGACGCGCGCTTCGAGCATCTGCGGTTCGCCTCCGACCACAAATGGGATGACCAGCCGCAGCTGGCCGACCGCGCGTTTGAGATTGCGCTGCGAACGGGCGCGAAAATTGTGCGGGTGTTTTCCTGCTGGCGGGTGGTGCGGCCGGAGGAGGTTTTCGAGCGCGTGGTGGATTCCCTGCAGGATCTCTCCGACCGGGCCGAGAAGCACGGGTTGATTATCGGGCTCGAGAACGAGCCTTCGTGCAATATCGCGACGGCGCAGGAGACGGCCTCGATTCTGGCGGCGATTGACCATCCGAATCTGCAACTGGTGTGGGATCCGGCGAACGCCTATATCTCTGGTGAGAATCCATTCCCCGGCGGCTACAAACTGCTCGACACCAGCCGCGTGGCGCACGTTCATGCCAAGGATTGCACGCTGGAGGATCACAAGCCTGTCTGGGAACCGTTGGGTGAGGGCGATCTGGACTGGCAGGGGCAGATCGACGCACTGGCCGAGGACGGGTACGAGGGGTTTATCCATCTGGACACGCACTGGGAAGGCCCGGGCGGCGACCGGCTGGAGGGATCGCGCATCTGCACTCGCAATCTGCGGAAGCTGATCGAGGCGACGGCGCTTTAGGACGGGTAAGCAAGGTCGCGGGGCTCGGGATTGGAGCGGAAGCTGAAATTGCCGAGCGTTTGTTTTCAGATACTTCTCAGGTTCGTTTCGCAAAAATACATCCTGGCGAGGAGGCGGCAGGAGGCATCCGGCGTCCGGGTTCCTGCCGGAACGCGAGTCGCGCCCATGTGTGTTTTCAGCCACTCGACGGGATGAATCCCAATCTTTCGATTTCGGGCGGCCCCCGCGTGTGTGAGACGTTTTCGGGCGAATTGTGGCCGGGCAGGGCATTCGGCCTCATTATCGACCAGCAAAGGATGCGAACTCCCTCGAGGACGCCGGTTTTCCTTTTGGTATCAATCGTTTAGATTTCCTGAACTGTTGAACCGGGAGTGCTTCGCGATACGGTAGTCCGTGAAGAAGCATCGTGCAGTCGAACTTGGCCAGCGTGAATATGGCGCTACCAGACGGTGGCGGCGTACTCGGCGCGAATCTTCCGGTCCTTGCTGATCAGATTTGCCGAGGTAGCCTGCGCATGCGCGACAATCATGCGATCGAAGGGGTCGCGGGTCCAGCCGTGGCGGTAGGATGCGCGGATAACTTCGTCGAATGCCAGCGAGCAAAGGCGCAGCCCGATATCGCGTCGCAGCGAGGCGAGAATTTCCTCGGGGCCTGCAGTGATCTGCCCCAGTTCTTCGAGCAACCGGATTTCGAGCAGCACTGCGGGTGAAATGAGCAGGCTGGAGGATTCGATCTCGCGAATGGCGGCTTCCGACAGCTTGTCGACAGCGCCTGCGTAGAGCCAGACGGCGGCGTGCGTATCGAGGTAAGTCAAATGTGAGGCGTCCACTCGCCGGACCAGTCGGTCTCCACCAGGTCTTCGGGGTCGCCAACGATGCAATCGCGCTTGCGCAGCCGGGCCAGTTTTGAGGATGGCTGGCCGGTCGCTGGCTGTTCGGCAATGATGCGCAGGATGCGACCCTTGCGAACCACCTCGACTGGCTCGCCAGAGGCCAGAACGGCGTCGAGAATGTTATAGACGTCCTCGCGCAGGTGGGAAGCGGTGATTGGCATAGCGGTGACTGCCAGTATTATCGCACGTACGACTGCATATCGTACGTGCGACCCTATTGCCCTCGCCGCACGGGCAATTTCGGATATTTGTCGATGGTCTTGCGCGCCATGTCGTCGAGTTTTGCCTCCACTTTGGAGGCGTCGCTCTTCTCCTCACGCGCAATTCCGCGCCAGACGAGCATCCGGGTAGACGGATCGCGCAGGTCGATCACAAGCGTGCCTTCGGTGTAGGGGACGCGAACCACGCGGGTGCCCCAGCCGCGCCAGCCGGCCGGATAGGCTTCGGTCTCGACCTTGCCGACTGCGCCGAGTGTGAAGGTCACGTTGAGATCGGACTTGCCGGATTCCACGTAGGTAAGGCCTTTGGCTTCGAGGCCGGCGCGGATGTCGGCTTCCAGGCGATGGCGGATGATGTCGTTATTGAGCGACGGATTGCGGCTGTTGAGGCGTGCGTCGCGGATGGCGAAGGTGTGGAAGCGGTTGAAATCGACGCCGGAATCGGACTCGATCTCGATCTTCTGTGCGAAGCCGGAAGGTGACAGAAGAAACGCGAGCGCAAAGCTCAGGGCGGCAAATTTGATCATCAAGCCGAATCTATCACGATTTGCGCCGGGGTTTTACTCCGGCCCTTCCGCAAGCGGGCCGCAAGCATTTCCGGGGTGCCGCTTCAGCGAGACCGGCCTGTCCGGTGGTGGCTCGCCCGGCGGGACTGATATAACATTTGGAGATGCAAGGCAGGGAAATCAACGAATGACATCACGACAGATCAAATGGCGTATCGCGGGCGGCAGTGTGCTGTGCCTGTGTATGTGGGCGGCGCACTCTTCGGCGCAGCAGGGATTACAGAATGTTGACGCGCTGACGACTGTCGCGTCCATAACGCAGGTGCTGGGCAGCCCGACCGATCATTCGATCGAGGTGAGCGTGCTGGCGCCAACCGAAACGGAAGCGTACATCGAATACGGCGTGAAGCCCGGTGCGTATACGGGCAAGACCGCCGCAGTGAAAGCCGGGGCGAAGACGCCGTTCGACATCACGGTCGACAAGCTGGCGGCGAATACACATTATTACTACCGGCTGCAGTATCGCCAGCCGGGAACGGCGAACTATACGGCGGCGAAAGAGTACGGTTTTCAGACGCAGCGTCCCGCTGGCAGCACGTTTGTTTTCGACGTGGAAGCAGACTCGCATCCCGAGCGCGTGAACAATATGTTCAACGCATCGCTCTACGAGCGGACCATGGCGAATGTGCGGAAGGATCAGCCCGATTTCTTCGTCATGCTGGGCGATGATTACAGCATCGACCGCCTGCAGGGAACAGTTACACCGGAACGTGTGGCGCAGGTCTACATCAATCAGCGCACGTTTCTGGGAGTGGATGGCGCGTCGACGCCGATTTTCCACGTGAACGGCGGACACGAACAGGGTGGCCGGTATCTGCTGGACGGCACGCCGAACAATCCCGCGATCTGGGCCGGCAACTCGCGCAACCGTTATCTCGCGCTGCCTGTTCCGAATGGTTTTTATACCGGCGACAACGAAAAAGTGGAGTACATCGGCAACCTCCGCGATTACTATGCGTGGACGTGGGGCGACGCTCTGTTCATCACGATCGATCCGTACTGGCATTCGAAAGTGCCGGTGGATACGGTGATGCTGACGGGTCCGCGGACCGACGACAACGGAAAAGGCAAGCGCGACATGTGGGACGTCACGCATGGCGAAGAGCAGTACCGCTGGCTGCAGAAGACGCTCTCGGAGAGCAAGGCGAAGTACAAATTCATTTTTGCTCACCATGTGCTGGGCACGGGCCGCGGCGCGGTCGAAATGGCCGACGGGTATGAATGGGGCGGCAAGAGCGGCAATGGCGTGTGGGAGTTCGACAAGAAGCGCCCGGGCTGGGAGTTGCCGATCCACCAGCTGATGGCGAAATACAACGTCAGCATCTTCTTCCAGGGGCACGATCACATCTTTGTGCGTCAGCAGAAGGATGGCGTTACGTACCAGGAGACGCCGAATCCGGCCAATCCGAACTACGAGGACGAGAACGGATTCCACGGCTCGTACAAGTCGGGCGATTATCTGCCGGCCTCGGGTCACCTGCGCGTAACGGTTTCGCCGGAAGCCGCGAAGGTCGATTACGTTCGTTCCTGGATGGCGAAGGATGAGACGGCGGACCGGAAGCAGGGTGCGGTTGCCTTCTCGTATTCAGTGAAGCCCGGCAGCAATAAGTAGTTCCGCGGCGCCTGGCTAAAACAATCGCCCGGGGATGAACTCCATGAGCTGGAGGACATCCCCGGGCGATGTGCGTTTCAGGCAGTCCGGCGCGGGTTATTCGTAAGCGGCAGGATTGAACTTACGAGCCTTAATCGTGTAGCTGTCGGCAATCATGCCGTCCTTGTGGGTGGCGTCTTCCTCGCGTGGCAGATACGTTTGCACGTAATCGACCTTCACGTCCGCAGGAGAAACGCGGACGCGGATGTAGCCGCTGCCGCCGAGCACGGTGCCGTGCGTGTAGTTGTAGTCCTTGGCAGACCTGCTGACGTCGGTCTTGCCGACCCGGCTCGGCATGGGCCCTTCCTGGTACACAATGCCGTCGAGATCCTGCTTGGCGTAAAGGTGATCGTGGCCGTGGAAGTAAATGGTGGCGTTGGTGCGGACCAGCAACTGGTGGATCGGCAACTCCCAGCCCGGACGCGCTTTGTCGAAGCCCCACGTGCCGTCGAGGTTGTGGCCGCCCATTTCGAGGTACTTCACCGTCTCGATGCCGCCCCGCATCAGGCCCTTCATATCGAGGCCGCCGATGAGGTTGTGGGAGAAGATGAACTTGTAGGTGGCGTGGCTGCCTTCCAGCGTCTTGCGCAGCCATTCATACTGTTCGTGGCCGAGAGTCGTGAACCAGTCGCCTTCCATCTCGGGCGGGACCGGACGATTCCAGTAGGGATCGAGCACCACGAAGAGCGCATCGCCCCACTGCCAGGCATAATTGGCCTGTCGGACGCCGACCATGGCTTCTTCCTTGCTGCTGCCCGAATAGAACTTGTTGGGCACCGGGTTGGGGAAATAGCGCTTGCGCGCGATGGTATCGAGGACGGCTACGCTCTGGTTGGTTCCGTCGAGGTTGCGTCCCCACTCGCCTTCGTGATTGCCGAGGGCCAGAAACAGCGGAACGGAGTGATTGATGAGGTCGTAGTAGGACCGCAGCAGTTCGACGCGTTCGACGACATGCTTTTCGGTGGCCGGCTTTTCGCGATCCACGAAAAAGTTATCGCCGAGGTCGATCATGAAGTCCGGCTTGTCGGCCAGCATTTTCTTTAATGTCAGCTTATAGGCTTCTTCGTTGTTGCCTTCCACCATGTGGGGGTCGAACTGGAGCACGTAGGTGAATGTGCTGCCGGGAGTGCGGGCCGTGTGGAACGAGTGTTCCGCGCGCGTGTTGAAGGTCTTGTCATCCAGATCGCGATACCGCATGCGGTAGAAGTATTCGGTGTTGGGCTTCAGGTTGTCGATCTGAACGTTGAACGGTTCGTTGGGCGAAAATACTTTCGGCGTGGTCTTGCCGGTGTACGCGCCTGACCTGGTGCCGTACTCGTAATAGACTTCCAATGCTTTGACCGCTTTTGCGTCGATCGTCACCGACGTATCGGTGGGACGTCCGACCAGTTCCTGTGCCACGAAGAGCGGATCATTCGAGCCGCGGGCATGTTCTCCGAATCCGGAGGTCGATGGTTGGGGGACGACGACGGCTCCAGGGTTGGCCGATTCGGTGAACGGATAGCTGCGGGGATCGCGAAACTTCTTATTCTGCGCAACGGCAAAACCGGCGGCGAGGGTCAAGCCCGTTAAGATTGTGTATTTTAAGCCTTTATTCACTGCTGTGTAGCACCTCCGCTCCATGGTGCAACCGGGCTGCAGCGAAGTCAATAGCGCGGCACGGGGCAAACAGAAGTTTGCCGCAAGTATCCTGGCAAATCCCGGGGGCGTGAGCGAATCTCGTCGGGTTTGTTCAGAAACGCCGGAGTCTTCAAGAAATCTTAACTCAGGAAAATATCATTTTGCGGTTGGGCGGGAATCGTCTGTGTCGGTAAGTGATTGATATGTAAAAGACGATGTCGGGCTGGCTTAGAAGGCTTCAGCGGTTTTTCAGGGTTCACTGATAACATCGTTCACGAAAATCGCACATTCCTCTTCAGGGACGAGTGACGCTTCAGTTGAAAGGTTAACGCTATACGATGAAAAGAAGATTTCCCTCAGTTCGAGTGCCTGCCGGGCTACTCGTTCTGCTTGTCGCACTGGCTGCTCTCCTCATCGGGCAGACCAGTACGTCGATTATTTCCGGCACAGTAACGGACACCTCGGGGGCGGTTGTGGCCGGGGCGAAGGTCCAGGTTAAAAACGTCGGCACCGGTATCGTGATTGAACTGACCAGCGATTCGCAGGGTCGGTTCCGTGCGCCGGACGTGCTGATTGGCGACTACGAAGTGCAGGCCTCGCAATCCGGCTTTGAGACCGTGATTCGCAAGGGCATCTCGACGACCGTCGGTGGCGAAGCCATTGTCGACGTTGCGCTGCCGGTTGGCCAGTCGCAGCAGGTTGTCACGGTGGACGCGCAGGTGTCGCAGGTGGACACGACGACGTCGGCGCTCGGCAACACGGTGACGAAGACCCAGATTGACGAACTGCCGATGGGATCGCGCAATCAGACGGATCTGCTGGCGCTTTCGCCCGGCGTTTCCTACGGCCGGCCGGTCGGCGGAGCGAACTACGGAAAACAGGATAACTATTCGATTTCCGGTTCCCGCGCCAACGGCATTCAGTTCCTGATCGACAATACCAATCTGCAGACCTACAACGGTCACTCGACCGGTTCTTCGGCGACGGGTTCGACGCTCGGGATTGAAGCGATCGGCGATTACCAGACACTGACCAACACGTACAGTGCGCAGTTTGGCGGCAACGGGGGCGTGGTGAACGCGGCCAGCAAGAACGGCACGAACGACTTCCACGGTTCCACCTACCTCTTTATTACGAACACGGGTTTCCTCGCGGCACGGAGCACGTTCGATACGTTTATTCGCCCCGGTGACACCATTGCCAAGGCCCCTCCGCTGCATCGCGGCCTTTTTGGCGGCAGCCTCGGCGGGCCGATCAAAAAGAATAAGGCCTTCGTTTTCGCCAACTATGAAGGTATCCGGACGGGACAGGAATCGGAATCGATTATTAAGGGCGTCCCCGATGTTAACGCTCATGCGGGCTATCTGCCTTGCGTGGTGGCGAAGACGTTTGCCTGCAACAACTCGACGGGACTGGCCTATGTCGGCGTTCCTCAGTCGATTGCGCCGCTGTTGGCGCTGTTCCCGGTTGGCCAGACCACTCCGACTACCGGCATTGGCAACTTCGTCAACGTGAGCCCGGTGTCCAGCCACGACAACTATTTCCTGGGCCGCTTTGACTATACGTTTTCGCCCAGGGACACACTGTTTGTCCGTTACGTGCGCAATACGGCAATCGCTTTGACCACGACGCCCAACGGCGGTTCGGTGGCGGGGATTACCAACGAAGCGGACACGACGGCCAACCACTTCCTGACGGTGGAAGAAGATCACGTCGTATCGCCTTCCATCATCAATCTGGCGCGCATCAGCTTCCTGCGGCCTTATGAAAATGCGGCAACCACCTCGGCTCCGAACGCGGCGCTGCAGGCGATCAATACTCCGGGGACTTCGCAGGGTACCCTGTTCCTCGGCAACAACCTGAGCCTTGGGCCGACGGCGCTGGTTCCCTACGGCATGGCGGAACAGACTTATCAGGCAATGGACGATGTGGTTTGGACGCACGGAGCGCACAACATTCGTTTCGGCGGAATGTTCGCCGTCGTTGCCGACTACACTCATCAGGGCAACACGGGTGCACAGTGGACGTTCCAGACGATCCTCGGCTTCCTCACGGCCACGCCGACCCAGCTGACCGGCGCCGTGCCCGGATTCGTCAACACGAATCGCGATGCGGTGTCGAAGCAGTTCATGCCCTATATCAACGACGAGTGGAAGTTTTCGCGTAAGCTGACCCTCAATCTGGGTGTCCGTTACGAATGGCTGAGCAACCCCTCGCTCCGCCACGATCAGGCGTACAACATCACCGACGCTCTGGCCTCCACGCCGTTTGTGAAGGTTCCGACGGTGCTGCCGAACAATCCGACCACGAAGAACTTCGCGCCCCGCGTCGGCTTCGCTTACGACCCGTTCCCGGATCACAAGACGTCGATTCGCGGCGGCTTCGGTATGTTCTACAACGAACTGACGGCGCACATCTGGCTCGACCCGTACTGGGCGAATCCTCCGCTGGTCAATAATTCGGTGCCGAATCCGAAGTGGCCGGTTCCGTTCTCCGGCGGCGGCACGGCTGCAGTTCCGGTGACGGCGCAGTGGGGTCTTTCGTACCTGAACAAGATCCACACGCCCTACATGATGCAGTACAACATGAGCATCCAGCGCGAGGTGATGCGCAACACGGTGTTCAACGTTGCCTATGTCGGCTCGAAGGGCATTCACCTGCTGGGGTCGCTCGATTACAACTTCCCCACGCTCATCAACGGCGCCTATGGTACGGCCGCGCCGGGCGGACTGGTCAACTCCAATCCCCGTCCGAATCCGAACTTCGGCTACATGTTCCTGCGGAGCACGTGGTCGCGCTCGAACTACAACTCGCTGCAGACGAGCCTGAACCGCCGTTTCTCGAACCACTTCCAGGTGCAGGCTGCCTTCACGTGGTCGAGGTCGATGGATCTCGGCTCGGGCGATTCCGCGGTGGACAGCGGCGGAGCCAGCGGCGGCAACGAATACGCCATGAACCCGTTCAACACCAACCAGGAGTATGCGCGTTCGAACTTCGACCACGCGACGGTGCTGAAGGTCAACGCTATCTATGAGCTCCCGTTTACGAAAAATGAACTCGTTAAGGGGTGGCGCATCAGCACTATCATTACGTCGCAGAGCGGCCAGCCGTTCACCATCTTCGATGGATTCGATAACGATGGCTCGGGGCTGACCGGAAAGGACGTCAATGCGCGTCCGAACCTGAACCCCGGCTGCAGCGGCAATCCGATCATCGGGAACGTCAACCAGTGGTACAACCCGTCGTGCTTCTCTCTGAGCCCGATCGGTACCTGGGGCAATCTGGGACGCAATACCGCCATTGGGCCGGCCCTCAATCTGGTCAACTTCGCGCTCCTGAAACGCACCGAAATTCGCAGGATTTCGGAGAAGTTCGTGATGGAATTCCGCGCGGAGGCGACCAATTCGCTCAACCACCCCAACTACGCGTTGCCGGCGCAGGCGCTCTACAACAGCGCCACGACGCCGAACGCTACCGCCGGACAGATCACGGCGACCACTTCAGGGGCGCGGGCTGTTCAGCTTGCCCTGAAGGCTACATTCTGACAAACCTGTCAGTTTGAGCGGAGCGCGCCGGAATCGTGCCCTGAATGCAGGGGCTGATGGTCCGGCAGTTCGGTAAGATTCAGGGGCCGCGAGGTTACAATCCTCCCGGCCCCTGAACGTTTTTAGGAGCGATGGCAATACGGCGCAAGGCCGGTCCAGGAGCAACACCGGACGATGGAGTCGCCATTCCACGTGAAACCAGTTGCGGGCAGCAGGGTCTTCAGGTAGTCTTGAATGGCAAATTCTGAAAGTATCGTCGATTCAAGGAGGGCGCCATGACGCGCGGTAACCGGCCCGGACTCTTTCCCCTGGTGGCGGGGCTGATTCTGAGCATCCCATCATTGGCTCAAGGTCCCGGGGGCTACAATCCGCCGGGCCAGGGCGTCGATTTATCCGGCAACTGGGGGCCCGTGTTTCACGAAGACGCGCACGAACGCGGCCCGGGTCCGGAACTGGTCAACTATCTCGGGTTGCCGATCAATGACGCCGCCCGCAACTACGCGCTCGCCTGGGATCCTTCCCGTTTTACGGTGCCCGAACATCAGTGCGAAGTCCACATCGTCGGCTACATCTATCGCGGCCCGGTCAATCTTCGCATCTGGGAGAATCGCGATCCGGTGACGCAAAAGCTGATCTCCATCGGCAATTACATGGACAACTACGAGCAAACGCGCACGATCTGGATGGACGATCGCCCACACCCGCCGGAGTCCGCGCCTCATACCTGGATGGGCTTTTCCACCGGCAAGTGGGAAGGCAATACGCTGACGGTCTACACGACTCACATGAAGCAGGGGTGGATCCGGCGGAATGGTCTGCGGCACAGCGATCAGGCCACGCTGGTGGAGCACTTCATCCGGCATGGGGATCATTTGGTTCATATGAGCGTACTGACCGATCCGCTCACGTTGACCGAGCCTTTGGTAAAGACCGACGACTTTAATCTGCGGGTGCAGAACGGACAGACTTGGCTGTATCCGTGCGAGGCGGTGGTGGAGATCGTGCGGCCGCGCGGGATTGTCCCCAGCTATCAGCCGGGTGAGAATCCTTTCACTCACGAATTTTCCGATCTCTATAAGATTCCGGCCGAGGCAGCGCTGGGCGGGGCTGAGACGATGTATCCGGAGTATCAGTCGAAGCTGAAGGCGGCTGCTGCGTCCAGCGGGAGCGGCAAATGAGAAGAACACTGACAGCGGCGCTGGCGACGTTATGGCTGGTTGCCGGTGCGTACGCGCAGCAGGCGGGCATTCAGACCCTGAAGGTGCAGGGCAACGTGTATCTGCTGACCGGCGCCGGCGGGAATGTAGTGGTGCAGGTTGGCGAACAGGGCGTGCTTGTGGTGGATACCGGACTCGAGCACACTGCAGATCAGGTTCTGACTGCCATCCGGAAGCTTTCCGACAAGCCGGTGCAATTCATTCTCAACACTCACTTTCATTCCGATCACACGGGCGGAAACGACACCATCCGGAAGGCCGGCGCGACTTACACGGGCGCTAACGTGACGGGCAACATTAAGGATGCCGCCACTGGCGCGCAGGTCTTCGCGCAGGACAACGTCATGCAGCGAATGAGCGCTCCGACCGGGCAGCAGGCCGCGGCGCCTTTCGGTGACTGGCCTACGGAAACGTATCTGGCCGGACGCAAGCAGATGTTCTTCAACGGAGAGCCGGTGGAGATGATCCATCAGCCGGCGGCGCACACGGACGGGGACAGCCTGGTGATGTTCCGGCGTTCGGACGTGATTGTGGCCGGCGATCTGTTTCTGACGACGACGTATCCGTTTATCGACGTCGATCACGGGGGCAGCATTCAGGGTGAACTGGAGGCCCTGAATAACATTCTCGATCTGGCGGTGGCGGCCCATCAGGACGAAGGCGGAACGTATATTATTCCGGGACACGGCCGTGTGTGCGATAAGCCGGAAGTGCTGGAGTATCGCGACATGGTGACCATCATTCGCGACCGGGTGCAGGCGTCCATCCGCAAAGGGATGACACTGGAGCAGGTGAAGGCGGCCGGGCTGACGCGGGATTACGATCCCCGGTACAGCGCGAAAACCGGGCCGGGCAACAAAGATGCGTTTGTCGAGGCCGTGTACAAGAGCCTCACGAAGAAAAAGTAGGCAGGCCATGCGAACCTCTTTTCTCCAATCGATGATTCTGACGGCTGCCTTCGCGCCGCTGGTCCTGTTTGCGCAGCAGTCCGCGCCGGCCGCTACGGCCAAAGCCGCCGCGCCCACCGACCTGACCGGGTACTGGGTTTCCGTGGTAACCGAGGACTGGCTGTACCGCATGGTGACACCGAAGAAAGGCGACTATTCTGGTGTGCCGCTGAACGCCGCGGCACGCAAGGTTGCCGATGCCTGGGATCCGGCCAAAGACGAGGCGGCGGGTGAGCAATGCAAGGCGTACGGTGCGCCGGCGATTACGCGCATTCCCGGCCGCCTGCACATCACGTGGCAGGACGACAATACGCTGAAGATCGAAAAGGACAGCGGTACGCAGACCCGATTGCTCCACTTTGCCGGGAGCCCGGCGGGTGCGGGCGGCGACTGGCAGGGAGTTTCGACAGCGGCATGGGATGTTGCGGCCGGCGCACGCGGCCCGGCGCCGGGCAACGGCATGAAAGTGATGACATCGAAGCTGAAGCCGGGCTATCTGAGGAAGAACGGGATACCGTACAGCGCCAATGCCGTGGTGACGGAATTTTATGATCGCGTGAACGAAGCCAATGGCGATTCGTGGCTGGTGGTAGAGACGATCGTGGATGATCCGGCCAATCTGACGCAGCCGTTCACGACCAGTACGCATTTCCGGAAGCAGGCTGACGGAGCGGGGTGGAATCCGACCCCCTGCACGGCACGGTAGCGGCGGGCGACGGCTTCGGCGCGTGTAGCATGCTCCGGCAGAATCAAGCGCCGGCAGTGTACGTTCCAGGGAAAAACTTATATACTTTCAGACCGAAGGTCCTCAACGAGGGCTGCCGAGGGAAATCATGATCGACGATCTTTACCGGGGAAAAGGCATCTCGCGCCGCGATGTTTTGAGGAGCATTGCGGCGACTGGCGCGGCGGCTGTGGCTGCCGGCGAATTGCTGGGGCAGTTCGTGAATAAGTCGACCGCGAAGGGCGGCCGCATCGACGTGCACCATCACCATATGCCGCCGGGTCTGACCGGGCCCGCTGCTCCGGTTGCGGCCGGTGCGCAGGCGCGTCCCACATGGACGGTGGAACGGACGCTGGAGCAGATGGATAAGTTCGACATCGCGGTCTCGATCCTCTCGCTCACGCAGAGCGGCAATATCTTCTACGACAACACCGAGAAGGGCCGGGCGGCAATCCGAAAAGGGAACGATTACGGCGCCAAAGTGATGGCGGATCATCCGAAGCGCTTTGGCCTGTTTGCGGGCGTACCGTTGCCGGACATTGAAGGCGTGATGAAGGAGATTGAGTACGGTCTCGACACGCTGAAGGCCGATGGCATCGGAATCTACACCAACGACAATCAGGGCAAGTGGCCCGGCGACCCGTATTTCGAGCCGATGTGGAAAGAGCTGAACCGGCGCGGCACGATCGTCTACATGCATCCGCTGGCGCCGCCTTGCTGCAGCAAGCTGAATGACAGCGTGCCGACGTCGATGAACGAATTCGACTTCGACATCACGCGCGGCTGTACCAGTATTCTGGCCAACGGTATCCTGCACAAGTATCCGAACGTGAAGATCATCATTCCGCATTCCGGCGGCACCATGCCGATGATTGCGGGCCGGATTAAGGACCGATACCCCACCGATCCGGTACACGCGGAGTACATTCCCAACGGTGTGATCGCCGAACTGCAGAAGTTCTATGTGGATGTCGCCCACGCAACCTATCCGTATCCGATGGCTGCGATGCTGAAGTTCTCGCATCCCGACCGGATTCTGTTCGGAACCGATTATCCGGCCGAGCCGATTGAATCGACGGTGAGCCAGCTTCCCGGTCTGGGTCTTTCGGCAAAGCTGACGCGGGCGATAGAAAGAGAAAACGCGGAAAAACTCTTTCCGCGTTTCAAGGTTTAGGCTGAATCAGGTTCAGCGCAACTGAGGCTTCGTGGAACTGCCGGCCGGGCCGGAGGCGGTTACGCCCCCGGTTTCGCGGTCAGTTCCTGATAGATCACGGTGGTGAAGCTGGGGAAGCGGGCACTCGCCGTGGGAGAGTCGCCCATCGCCGTGCGGACTTCGTCGAGCGTCTTGCCCTGCGCCACCAGTTCCTTGATCTTTGCGCGCCTGGCTTCGGCGTCGGCCACGCGCTGCTGGATTTGCGCAGTGGTCAGGATGTCGCCGTGACCTTCCACGTACGTAACGGCCTTGATGCCGGCGATGCCTTTGACGGTGGTGACCCAGCCTTCGGATGAGCCGTTCTTTTCCTTGTGGATGAGCGGGTCGGCCTTGACGCCGCCGGAGACCAGGTCGCCGGTGAAGACGATCTTATCGCCGGGAAGGCCGATGACGAGGTCGCCGCTGGTGTGGGCGTTCGTCCAGTGATAAAAGTCCAGCTTCACGCCTTCGATCTTGAGCGAAGATTTGTTCTTTGAGATCACTTCGGTGGGGAGATGCCCGGCCGGCGGAGCGCCGCGGCCACCGGCGGAAGCAGCGGCTTCCTGTTCTTTCTTGTTGTTTTCGTGGGCGATGATGCGCAGCCCGGTGGGGAAGGCGGCGAGACCGTTCACGTGATCCCCGTCGCTGTGCGTGAGAATGACCGTGGTGACCGGCTTCGGTGTGATTTTGGCGATGTTGTCGAGCAGTTCCTTGCCGCCGGCCTGCGTTGTCTTGGCGTCGATGACGATCACGCCTTTTTCGCCGACGATGACGCCGCTGTTGCCTCCGTTGCCTTCAATCCAATAGACGTTCGGCTTCAGCTGGTGGACGACAAACGGGGCTTCCGGCTGCGCCGGGCCGCGTCCCTGAGCTTGTCCCTGTCCCTGACCCTGGCCCTGACCCCGGCCCTGTTCCTGTCCCTGCGCGAAGGAAAAACTGGATAGCGCGGCGAGAGACGCGACTGCGAATACTGTTCCTAAAACTCTTCGATGGTGCATATGCGACGTGGTCCTTCTTTCCTTCAAAAATCTATCACGTCCGTATGTGGACGGTCGGGGCCTGCAATTTCGACCTCTGTAAATGTTCTTCAGTAACGGGTTGGCATGTATTTTATTCCGCATATAATTGGAGGCGATACTCGGGCCGGGAAATCTACGGGTAACGCATCCGGACATGAAAAAGAAGACATCGATTCATCTGAAGTGGCGCCTCGCCGGAGCGGCCGTGTTGTGTGTATGCCTGTGGGCGGCGGTATTGGCGGCGCAGCAGAGCCAGCAGAATATCGATGCGGCCACCACGGTGACCGCCGTCAGCCAGGTGCTCGGAAGGCCGACGGATCACTCCATCGCCCTGAATGTGCTGGCGCCGAATGACGTTGAAGCCTACGTGGAATATGGCACGAAACCAGCCGCGTACACGGGCAAGACGGCCGTGGTGAAATCCGGCGCCCGGACTCCCTTCGAGGTGTCCGTCGACAAGCTGAAGCCCAATACGCGCTATTACTATCGGCTCCGCTACCGCGAGGCGGGAAAAACGGAGTATGCGGCAGCGAATGAATTTGACTTCCAGACGCAGCGGCCGGCGGGGAGCACGTTCGTTTTCGACGTGCAGGCGGATTCGCATCCCGAGCGTGTAGTTCGCATGTTCGACGCCGAACTGTACGCCCGCACGATGGCCAGCGTTCGAAAGGATCACCCTGACTTCTACGTCAGCCTGGGTGACGATTTCAGCATCGACGAGATGAAGGGGACGATTACGCCGGAGCGGGTGGCGCAGGTTTATATCGAGCAGCGGCCTTACATGGGAATGGCCGGCACCGGGGCGCCGATCTTTCTGGTGAACGGGAATCACGAGCAGGCTGCCAGCTATTTGCTGAACGGAACGCCGAATAGTCCCGCAGTGTGGGCGGGCATGTCGCGGAACCGGTATTATCCGAATCCCGCGCCGGACGCATTTTACTCCGGTGACAAGGAACCGGTGGAGTTTGTCGGGTTGCTTCGCGATTACTATGCCTTCACGTGGGGCGATGCGCTCTTTGTGACGCTCGACCCGTACTGGCATTCGAAGGGACCGGTTGGTCAGGTGCTGGCGCAGGGCAAGGGCAGCGGCGATAAGAAGGGACGCGACCTGTGGGACATCAGTCACGGCGAAGCTCAGTATCGCTGGCTGAAGCAGACGCTGGAGCAGAGCAAGGCGAAGTACAAGTTCGTATTCGCCCACCACGTGCTCGGCACATTGCGCGGCGGGACCGATATCGCCGATCTTTACGAGTGGGGCGGGCGCAATGAGAAGGGTGAATGGGAGTTCGACAAACGGCGGCCGGGCTGGGAAATGCCCATCCACCAGCTGATGGTGAAGTACGGTGTGTCGATCTTCTTCCAGGGGCACGATCATTTGTTCGTGCGACAGCAGAAGGACGGAGTCGTGTACCAGGAGACGCCGACACCGGCCGATCCGAATTACGACAATCCGAATGACGACGCGTATAAGGCGGGAGACCATCTTCCGGCGGCGGGGCATCTTCGCGTGACGGTATCGCCCGGAGCGACGAAGGTCGATTACATACGCTCGTGGCTGCCGAAGGATGAGAAGGCCGGACACAAGCAGGATGAAGTGGCGTTCAGCTATACGGTGAAGCCAGCCGGGCAGAAATAAGTTCCGATTGTACTTACAAAGACAGGCAGGACAAACAACGATGACATCCAGACAAATTACATGGCGAATTGCGGGAGCCGGCGTGCTCGGCCTTTGCATGTGGGCCGCGCTTTCCCCGGCGCAGCAGAGTCTGCAGAGCGTGGATGCGCTGACGACGGTGAAGGCGATGACCCAGGTGATGGGGCGTCCCACAGATCATTCGGTGGCACTGAGCGTGCTCGGCCCGGATGCGCTGGAAGCTTATGCCGAATATGGCGTGAAGCCCGGCGTCTACACCGGCAAGACGGCGGTGGCGAAGTCCGGGCCCCGCACTCCGTTTGAACTGACGATGGACAAGCTGACCGCCAACACGCACTACTATTACCGGCTGCAGTATCGCCAACCCGGCGCGGCTGCTTTTACGCCGGCGGCGGAATACGGCTTCCAGACCCAGCGTCCTGCCGGCAGCACGTACGTATTTGCGGTGCAGGCCGATTCGCACCCGGAGCGCCTGCAAAAGATGTTCGACCCGGAGCTCTACGCACGCACCATGGCGGAAGTCAGTAAAGAAAAGGCCGACTTCTTCATCACGCTGGGCGACGATTTCAGCATCGACACCGGCAATATGGCATCGGCTCCGGAAAAGGTTGCTCAGGTCTACATCAATCAGCGGAATTTCCTCGGGATGGGCGGAGTCTCGATGCCGGTATTTCTGGTCAACGGCAATCACGAGCAGGCCGCCATGTATCTGCTGAATGGCACCCCGAACAATCCGGCGGTATGGGCCGGCAATTCGCGCAACCGCTACTATCCGAATCCGGCGCCGGACAGTTTCTACACGGGCGACGCCGAACCGGTAGAGCACATCGGACTGCTTCGCGACTACTACGCGTTCACATGGGGCGACGCGCTGTTTATTTCGATCGATCCATACTGGCATTCCAAGGTTCCCGTCGACAATGTGCTGGCCAACAACGGCGCAAAGCGAGCCGATCTGTGGGACATCACGCACGGTGAAGCGCAGTATCGCTGGCTGCAAAAAACGCTGTCGGAGAGCAAGGCGAAGTACAAATTCATGTTCGCCCATCACGTGCTGGGCACGGGCCGCGGCGCGGTGGAGATCGCCGATGGCTACGAATGGGGCGGCAAAGGGAAAACCGGCGAGTGGGAGTTCGATAAGCGGCGCCCGGGCTGGGAAATGCCGATCCACCAGATGATGGTGAAGTACGGCGTGAGCATCTTCTTCCAGGGACACGATCACC
Source organism: uncultured Acidobacteriia bacterium (assembly GCA_903828455.1). Classification (GTDB taxonomy): domain Bacteria; phylum Acidobacteriota; class Terriglobia; order Bryobacterales; family Bryobacteraceae; genus BOG-234. The sequence goes on from CAIKMJ010000005.1 coordinate 23,710, forward strand.
TGTTCGTGCACCAGCAGAAAGACGGCGTGGTCTACCAGGAGACGCCGACGCCCGCCGATCCGAACTACGACAATCCCAATGCAGCCGCGTACAAGACGGGCGAACACTACAATGCGGCGGGGCACATTCGCGTGACGATTTCGCCGCAAAACGCGAAGGTTGATTACATCCGCTCGTGGCTGCCCAAAGATGAAGTAGACGGGCACAAGCAGGGTGAAGTCGCGTTTTCGTACAACGTGAAGCCCGGCAAGTAAAGCCAGTTCAGCGCAAATAGAAAAAGGCCGCCCGTGAAGGGGCGGCCTTTTTTATTCCACGCTCGCCTTTTATTCCCACTCGCCTTTAATTCCCACTCCCGGCCTATTCCCATTCGATGGTGCCTGGCGGCTTGTGCGTCAGATCGTAGTAGACACCGGCAAGATCGGCAATACCCATGAGGCGCTCGGCCATGTCCTGCAGCAGCTTGTCAGGCATCACGACAGAATCCGCCGTCATGCCGTCTACGGACTGGATGGGGCGCAGCACGATGGAGTCGCGCTCGGTGCCGCAGCCGAGCGGAATCAGTACAACGGGGAACTGCCAGACCTGCGATTCGAAACCGGAAACCGCGCACATCTCGCGTACGATGGCATCGGCGCGACGCAGCAGTTCGAGACGACCGTGCGTGATGACGCTGTCGAAAACGCGTTGCTGCTCGAGCGGTTCGCGCGAGGCCACGCGCGCGATTACGCGGTTGACGTGCGCGGTGCGGTTGACCAGTTCGGTCGCTTCATCCTGCAGGCGCGCGGCGGCGGAAGGGAAGCGGTCGATCGCGAGCACCGGTGCGTAGCTGCGCGAATCGCCCTGCACGCCGACCGAACGCACGGGCACGAGCCAGCCTTCGGGGATGCGTGTCACTGCGGCATCGGTATCCGAGCAGAGGCAGCGGATGGCGAGACCGGGGCCGGGAAACGGGTGCCGGTCGAGCAGCGCATCGGGCAGGCCGAGCTGGCGGCCGATGGCGCGCACTTCATCCTTATAGAACTCGGCGAGCGGTTCGACGATGCGGCCGGCTTCAATGAGCGCGCGAATTGCGGGGACGCGGTTGTGGTGCGTCTTGATGGTGGCTGACTTGGTGGTGCCGCCGGATTCAATCGTGTCCGGATAGATGGTGCCCTGGCCGAGAATCCAGTTGTCGTCCAGCAGGCCGCGCGTTTCGATGATGCGTTCCTGCACTTTGACGAACTCTTCGCCGATGATGTGACGCTTCAGTTCGGGCTCGCGGGCGAGTTCCAGCGGACGCAGGAAGTCTTCCTCGCAGTGGGCGATCTCCACGACGCCGTGGCCCAGCTTTTCGAATGTCTGCTCAACGAATTCGGTTTCTCCGGCGCGCATCAGGCCGGTATCGACATAGACTCCGGCGACGCGGCCCGGACCGAGCGCGCGCAGGCAGAGCGTGAAGGCAACGGTGGAATCGACGCCGCCGGATACAAAGAAGAAGACGTTGCGATTGCCGACCGTGCGGCGAATCTGTTCCTCGACAAGCGCGACGCGCTGGCCTGCGTTCCAGTCTTTCGTGCAGCCACAGATGGAGAAGACGAAGTTTTCGAGGATACGTGTGCCGGGTGCCGAATGCACGACTTCGGGGTGGAACTGCACGCCGTAGACGTTGCGGGCCGGGTCTTCGATGACGGCGGTGTCGCAGGTGGACGTGGTTGCGGTGACGCCGAAGCCGGGGGGCAGGGACATGACGACGTCGCGGTGCGACATCCAGACCTGCTCGCGGTCGGCAACGCCGGTCAGAAGTTTCGACTCACCGGCCGATGCGGCCAGATCGAGGATGGCAAGGCCGAATTCGCCTTTGTCGCCCTTGCGGACTTCGCCGCCCAGCAGGTGTGAGATCAGGTGGTGGCCGTAACAGATGCCGAGCACCGGTTTGCCGCTGGTGAGGACGGCTTGCTCCATGGTCGGACTGGAATCGTCATAGACGCTGTGCGGGCCGCCGGAGATGATGATGCCGCGCGCACCCGCGAGTTTTTCGGGCGCGGTCTCGCTGGGGAAGACTTCGGAAGAGACGCCGAGTTCCCGGATCTTGCGGGCAATTAGGTGACAGTACTGGCCGCCCGTGTCCAGCACAGCGATCTGAGCGTTTGTAGAAAGCAATTTTATTCTTTGTACCATCCGTCCCCGTGCCGGGGGAGGAGGGGAAACGAAAACGGCGGCCCGAAGGCCGCCGCTCGCGCGATAACAGTTTCGCTTTGCGGATTTACTTCTTCATCCGCTCCACAATAATTTTTCTGGCGTTATTCAGCAGAGCCTGTGCCTTCGGCATGGCTTCAATGGCCGCTTCCACTTCCGGATCGTTGCGGATGTCGTACTTACGGCTCTCATCCACGCTGAAGGCGGTCTTGTATATTTCCGACTGAACGCGGCGGCGGACCCAGTCGTAATCCTTCGTGAAGTCGGCCTCGGTAAATTCCACTTTTTCCGAGAGCAGGAAGTCGTGGAAGGAATTCATTGTGGCCGTATCCACATTCCAGCCGGCCGGCAGGGGTTCGCGATGCGAGGCGAAGAAGTGCTTCGTGTAGTTCGAAAGTGAATAGGAGGTGATCATGAGCACCTCGAAGGCGTCCAGCTTCGGCGCCGTGTACTTTTCATCCGGCGAGATGCCGCCGCCGCCGTAAACCACGCGACCGCTGTCGGTGCTCTTCACGTCGGACATATTCCGCGCCGCGGTGTTGTTGCGGTAGTAGTAATCGAAGAACGAAGTGTTGCTGTAGTCGCGCTGGATCAGGCGGCCGCTCGGCGTGTAGTACTTCGCCGTGGTCAGCGCGAGTCCGGTGTTTTCCACCAGCGGATAAACCGTTTGCACCAGACCCTTGCCGAAGGTGTTGTCTCCCAGAATCCAGGCGCGGTCATGATCCTGCAGGGAGCCGGACACGATCTCCGCAGCCGAAGCCGAGTTACGGTTCACCAGCACCACGATGGGGTAGTTGCGGCCCTTATTGCCATTGCGCGCCGTGTAAACGCGTTCGGCGGAGGAACGGCCCTTGTGGGAAACGATCACGTCGCCCTTGGGCAGGAAGTGATCGCCTACCGAAACGGCTTCGTTAAGAAGTCCGCCGGGATTGCCGCGCAGATCGAGCACCAGGCCTTTGAGCGAATCCTCATCCATGGCCTTGAGGGCTTCTTCCATTTCGTGGCTGGTAGTTTCGTTGAACTGTTCGAGGAAGACGTAGCCGATATTATTGCGAACGACGAAGGAGTCCGGCACGCTCTTGCGGTTGATTTCGTCGCGGATGATATTGAACGTCAGCGGGTCGTCGTTGCCTTCGCGCGCGATGCGGATGGTGACAGGAGTACCTTTCGGTCCTTTCAGCAGGTCGGCGACGTGGGTGGAATCGAGATTATCGGTGGACGTGCCGTTGACGGTGACGATCACGTCATTGGGACGAAGCCCAGCTTTATACGCTGGCGATCCGACAAACGGGGCGACAACGATGGTCTTGCCGTTACGGCCGACCACCTGCATGCCTACTCCGTAATAATGCCCGCGCTGTTCTTCGCGGAGATTTTCCAGGTCCTTGGGGTCGAAGAAGTTGGAGTGCGGGTCGAGCGTGCGCAGCATGCCCGGGATGGCGCCCTTATAGATGGCTTTATCGGCGCTGACGGGGTCGGCGAAGTTCTGTTCCACGGTGGAATAAACCTTCGTGAAGGACTTCATGCTCTTGTTGATGTCGTCGTCGGCCGTGGCTGCGGACGCGACCGAAACACTGGGACCGTACAGCCCGCCAATTACGGCGGAACCGAGCACCAGCACCGGAATCAGCAACAAAGAGCGGCGATTATAAGCCATTGACGAAAACCCGTCCTTATACAGAAGTATAACAGCGATATGACAGGCCCCAGTGGGTAGTGTCCTAAATCTGCGTTGATAGTAATTCTTCGATGCTCCACACGTGATCGGTGATTTCGTGAGCCATCGCAGGCGTCACGCGCAAAGACTTGTGAACACGGCAGAAGTTGTAGTATGTGTACCAAAGCATCACGGCGGCCCAATGATTCTCCCACTTTTTTGAGAATCCATTCGTCAGCCGAGTAAAGCGGCGGCACCCCATACGAAGGCTTAGATTGCTGCGTTCGATAATGCTGGTGCAGATTCGTTCAGGATCGGGATTTCCGCAAACTGGGACCACCTCCACGGAGTCAACTTCGGCGGGTGAATACTTGCGCTCACCTTCCGGCGCGGCCCTATAGACTTTAATAAGCATCGCGTAATCGACGTTAGCGAATGTATCAGGGATGGCCGTTTTGTAGGGAGCAAACCCGTCGCTGGTGATCTGGAACGGTCCCGGCGCGATGGCGTCCCGCAACCCTTCGATGAATGCGTTGGTAGTCTGTTGATCGCGTTTTCCCATTGCTACGTTTAATACGAGCTTGCTGTTCCGCTCAATGGCCACGAAGGTGTATGCGTCACCGAGGTTCTGATCATCTTCCAGGCGCACGCGCTTTTCCTTCTTTCCGATGTAGGACCAAACTTCATCAACTTCTACGTCCTGTACCGGAACATTGCGAACGTATCGGCCCATAAATTTTTCTGCCTTTTCGCCAGCAGTCACCAGAAGGCGCAGGATAGTGTCACGGTGGATATTAGTGATCCGCTCCACCGAACGAACACTGGCACCTTCCAGCAGCATCCTGAGCGCAAGGACGGCCTTTTCCATCGGCACTGTCATCGTGCCGAGCGGCTTTTCGTGCGCTTCCGTGTAGGTCTTGCCGCATTGTCCACAACGAAACCGGCGAAGGCCATTGCGGTGCTTGCCGAATCCAGCGCAGCGAATCTCGCACGCGGGACAAATCATTGTTGCTTTGATGGCGGCTTTCATGTATTCATAATACAGCAAGCGGTTGCTGTTATCAAGGGGTATTGAGGAATTTAGGTGAACTGTGTTAAACTGCGACTGGATAATGAATGAGGCCCGGAGCCTGAGTACACCTCGTAGGCTCCGGGATTCCAATTAAGGCCTTACGCCGTTAATGGGATTTCGATGGTAACAACGCAATCGCCGATCTGTACTCGGACGATAAGCATCCATCCCCTCGTTTTAGAAGTAGCCATATATGCATGGCTCCTTTCTTTGGAATAGCCTTCAGCGCGTCAACGCTGAAGGCTTTCTGCTTTTTATGGCAGAAACCTCACCCCGGCAATGTCTGCTCAGTCTGCGCCGCTCGCATCCTGAAGCCATTGCGGGAAAAATCTGTTACGTCCCAATAACCATTCTCTAGCTGGATGAAGAAATTCTTGTCGTTAAGGCAGTAGCTAACGGTTCCCTCTGGAAGCCCCGCTCGCTTAACAATGTCGGAACGCGACATGGGACCGTGGCTGATTAGAAATGCAGCCAGAGCTTCTTTACGGGGGATTTGCGGGCCATGTATAGGCACAGCAGAAGGTGTTGGCGATGTCACGGACTTAGGAATACGGGATGAAGCATAACCTTGCTCAATGATTCCAAATGCCTGCGCCAATTGATTGCGAACCTCTTGGAGGGACTTTATTTTCTTGTCGATAATCTCAACCGCTCGCTGGATGTCGGGGTCGCCCATCTGTGTTATGAACTCCTATTTGGGATATTAGCACAGATGTAGATGGGAGTCCATCTGAAGCAAGATGGACTCCCATCGTGTTTTCGCCTTTTTATGCCCGTACCTAATTTAGACCGGGATGTTTGCGGGGCCGTCCGCCCTTACGGTTTTTCCTCATGGCCGCGATTTGGGCGAAATATTCCGGCCCGCGCTCTGCCGTCTTCGATCCACCCTTCGCGCCAAGTGCGACGGCGGGATTCACAGTTGCCAATTCAGCAGCGAGGGCCAGCGCGGCATTTAGTGATTCCCGAGCGGAAGCGATGGATGGATGAGGATTCTGGATCGTGGCTAAGACTAGATCAGCTTGATTGATGAGGCGACGGAGAGCTTTCAGGTCACGACGGTTCGATGGGCTTGCCATGTAACCATCGTAACCTGAAACAAGCGGTTGCTGTTTAGGTAAAGAAAATTCGATCAACGCAGGTTTAGGACACTACCCCCCAGTGCAACAGGCGAGCAACAACAGGCGAGCAGATGGGGAAGCGGCGAGCGACGGCGAAAACCGGAGAAGTCTCTCTTACGAACAGGGACGCGGGGAATGGACAGGCGGGTACGCGTACGCCAACCACGCGCGGCCGCGCGGGCGACCCGGACCTGCCTCGCTGTCCTGTATACTTTGAGGCTGGAACGATGAGAAAATCCAGTATTCTGGCTGGCGCTTTCTGCGCCGCTTTGCTTTGTGTCAGTGTCGGTGCTCAGCAGGCCGCCCCCGGCGATTCTGGCAAAAAAGATGTAAAAGGTCTCAGTCCGCGCGCCAGCGCAGCCGATTACCAGTCACACGCGCAGGCCGGCACGGTGACGATCGCCGCCGACCTTGCCGGGCATGGCGTCCCGACTGCTGACGGGGTGTTCGAAAACGAAAACTACACGATCGTGGAAGTTGGTTTGTTCGGGGCGGCCGGGTCGCACCTGAATGTCTCCTTCAAGGATTTCTCGCTCCGTGTTAACGGAAAGAAGGCGCTGATTCCCGCAGTTCCGTACGAGTCGGTATTCGGCGCGCTGAAGGATCCGGAATGGGTGCCGCCGGGCGGCGTGCAAAAGGAATCAGGGAACGGTGTCTCAACCGGCGGGGGCAATCAAAGCGATCCGCCCGCGCCTGTCCGTATGCCGATGAACCTGCGGTTGCTGATGGAGCAAAAGGTGGCGAAGGCCGCGCTGCCGGAAGGCGATCGTGCGCTGCCCGGAGCGGGTCTGCTGTTCTTTTCGCAGGGCGGCAAGACCAGCAATCTGCATTCGGTGGAACTCGTTTACTCGGGTGCGGCCGGAAAAGCGACACTCCCGCTGCAATAGGAACGCCGACTACAGCGGGATGTTGCCGTGTTTCTTCTTCGGCATCGTATCCACTTTGGTCTCCAGCATCTTTAGCGCGCGAATCAGGCGCGTACGGGTTTCGCGCGGTTCGATCACGTCATCGATATAGCCCCGTTCGGCAGCGACGAAGGGACTCGCGAACCGCTCGTTGAACTCGTCTACCTTCGCCCTCCGGGCTTCCGGATCGCCCGACGCCAGTTCACGGCGGTAGACGATATTCACCGCGCCCTCCGCGCCCATCACGGCAATCTCGGCGGTCGGCCATGCCAGGTTGATGTCGGTCCGGATGTGCTTCGATCCCATGACGCAATACGCGCCGCCGTATGCCTTGCGCGTGATCACGGTGATCTTCGGCACGGTAGCCTCGGCGTAAGCGTACAGCAGTTTGGCGCCGTGGCGGATGATCCCGCCGAACTCCTGCGCGGTGCCTGGCAGAAAGCCGGGAACGTCCTCAAAAGTGACGATCGGGATATTGAACGCATCGCAAAAGCGAACGAAGCGCGCGCCCTTTACCGATGAATCTATGTCGAGGCACCCCGCCAGAAACGCCGGTTGATTGGCGACGATTCCCACCGGTCGCCCGTCGAGCCGTGCAAAGCCAACGACGATGTTTTGCGCGAAGTGCTGGTGAACCTCAAGGAACCACGCGTCGTCCACAACGCGCCGGATGACGTCTTTGATGTCGTACGGCTGATTCGATTCCGCCGGGACGATGGAGTCCAGTTCAGCGTCGGCGCGGTCGATGGGATCGGTGCAAAGCGCGCGCGGCGCATCTTCGCGATTATTTTGCGGCAGGAAACTCAGCAATTCCCGGATCATCTGCACGCACTCGGCATCGTCCTTCGCGATGAAGTGGCCCACGCCGCTGACCGAGTTGTGCGTCATCGAGCCGCCCAGCGCCTCTTTCGTCACATCTTCGTGGGTGACGGTCCTGATGACATCCGGGCCGGTGACGAACATGTAGCTGGTATCGGCCACCATGAAGACGAAGTCGGTGATCGCCGGCGAGTACACCGCGCCACCGGCGCACGGCCCCATAATCGCGGAAATCTGCGGCACCACGCCGCTGGCGACCGTGTTGCGCAGGAAGATGTCGGCGTATCCGGCCAGGGACACGACGCCTTCCTGAATGCGCGCGCCGCCGGAATCGTTGAGTCCGATGATGGGCGCGCCGGTCTTCATCGCAAGGTCCATCACCTTGCAGATCTTTTGCGCGTTGGTTTCGGAAAGCGAGCCGCCGAAGACGGTGAAATCCTGTGCGAATACGTAAGCGAGACGTCCGCTGATGTAGCCGAAGCCGGTTACCAGGCCGTCGCCCGGGACCACCTGCTGATCCATGCCGAAGTCGCGCGCGCGGTGCTGGACAAGTTTGTCGAGTTCTTCGAAGGTGCCTTCGTCGAGCAGCAGTTCCACGCGTTCGCGGGCGGAAAGCTTGCCCTCCCGATGCTGACGCTCGCGGCGCTCGGCCCCGCCACCAGATTCAGCCGCGGTATGACGGCGTCGCAGTTCGTCCAGACGGTTCATCAGAGATCAGCGTAGCGCGATCCGAGCCGCTAATTCAGGAAGTAAGTACGGTACAGCGTATCCCGCTGTTTCGGCGTAAACCCGGCGTCGCGAATCAGGCGGCGCAGCTCTTCCTCAGTGGCCTTGTGATGAGTGCCGGCGGCTGAGACTACGTTTTCTTCAATCATGATGCTGCCGACGTCGTTCCCGCCGAAGCGCAGGCCAAGCTGGCAGGTCTTCAGACCCGGCGTCACCCACGAACTCTGGATGTTGACGATGTTGTCGAGATAGATACGCGAGACAGCGAGGGTTTTCAGATATTCGACCGCGGTCGCTTCTTCTTTCACGAAGCGTCCGAGTGAGGTGAGTTCGCGCTGGAAGGCCCACGGGATAAAGGCTGTGAAGCCGCCCGTGTCTTCCTGAATCTGCCGCACGATGTCGAAGTGGTTCATGCGCTGCTCGATGGTTTCGCCGCAGCCGAACATCATGGTCGCGGTGGTCCGCATACCCAGCGCATGCGCCGTGCGGTGCACGTCGATCCACTCCTGCGTGCCGCATTTCAAACGGCTGATGCGATAGCGAACCGCGTCGTCCAGAATTTCCGCGCCGCCGCCGGGAATCGAATCGAGCCCTGCATCACGCAACCGCGCGATAGTGTCATGGAGAGAAAGGCCGCTCACCTGCGCGATGTTGGTGATTTCGGGGGCAGAGAAGCAGTGACACCAGATGTTGAAACGCTTTTTGATATTGCGGAGCAGGTCTTCGTACCATTCGATCTTCAGGTCCGGATGCAGGCCGCCCTGGAACAGGATGCCGGTGCCGCCGAGGTCGATGGTCTCCTGGATCTTGTCGAAGATAGTCTCCTGCGGCAGCACGTAGCCTTCCTTGTGGCCCATCGGGCGATAGAAGGCGCAGAAGCTGCAGTACTCGGTGCAGAAGTTGGTGTAGTTAATGTTGCGGTCGATGATGTAGCTGACGATTCCGTCGGGATGGTGGCGGCGGCGGACGGCGTCGGCCTCCATGCCGATGCCGATCAGATCGTCGGAAGCGAACATTTCGATGGCTTCGGCTCGGGAGATCATAGGCGGAAATTTCATTTTAGCGGGTGGCAGGGCTCGCCGGAGCGCGCGGCGCCGATTCCGGGGTGCGATCCGGGGCGCAAATTGGAGCGCGGGCGGGAGATCCGGCGCGGCGCACCTCCAACATTAAAATCTCCCAGGCATTTCCAGTCGAATCGAAGGCTCTGAATCCGGCCGTCTGACTCATAATAAAGAGATTGCGCGCGGACTCTTTCCGCCGGATTTAATCTGAAATTCATATCTTCGCCGATAGCTGTGTTGTATACTGAAAGTGAAGTTAGTCGATGAAAAACAGCAATTAGTCTGTAATAGTAATCGGCCTTATTCAAAGTTGCGATGCAACCATTCCGTTGCGATCGCAATCCCAAACAACAGGGGCCACGCGGCCCGGGTATATTCATCTGGCGGCGCAACAAGCCAGTTACCTCGTTGTGTATTCATTCAATTAATCAAACAGGAGAACTGGACTCATGAAGTGTTTAAACGTGTTTCTCGGCATCACTACTCTGGCATTGGGCATCGCAGGCGCGGCCGCTCCGGCCTATGATCTGCGGCTTACGGGGCCCACGTGGGTCGGTGCGACTCAGCTGCAGCCGGGGCAGTACAAAGTGGAAATCGAAGGCGAAAAGGCCATCTTCAAAAAGGGCAAGAGCGTTGTCGAGGTTCCGGTCACAATCGGCGCCGCCGAAAAGAAGTTCACTTACACCTCGTTCACCATTTCGGAGGACAAGATGAAAGAAATCGATTTCGCCGGCACCAAATCCAAAGTCATGTTTGCCGCCGATGCTCCGGCTGTCAAAGGGAACTAAGTCGGCAAGTGTCCGCAGTTAGATAACGCGGCTGGAAAACGGCCAGCGAACCGAAGCCGGAGAGGTTTTCTTCGATTTACTGCTTTGGCTTCGGTTCGCGGCAATTTTGCCAGTTGGCCAGGTCTGCGCCGACTCGGCCTTCGTTTGACTACAATGACGGAGTGCCTGTAACAGCACCCTTTGTAGCTCCAACATTCGATCCGAAAGGCCGTATTGCCGCGGGTAAGGTTTTGCGTGATGACGTACCGCGCGCCGCGCTCGCTGCCGTCCCGCCCGCGTCCCGCGCCTTTAATCCGATCGCGCTCCTGGCGGCCGCATCCGCGAAGGACCGCGTCGCGTCGCTCCTTCCCATCAAGTACGGCCGCATGTCGGCCTCGCCCTTTGCTTTCTTCCGCGGCGCCGCGCCGCTGATGGCGGCAGACCTTGCGCTGCTGCCAAATACGAAGATCACCGCCCAGCTCTGCGGCGATGCGCACGTGCAAAACCTCGGATCTTTCGCCGCTCCCGACGGCAAACTTGTCTTCGACTTCAACGACTTCGACGAAACCATTTCGGGCCCGTTTGAGTGGGACGTGAAGCGGCTCGCTGCTTCTCTCATCCTCGCCGGCCGGGAATCCGGCCACAGGGACACGCTCTGCCGCGAGGCCGCGGAGACTTTCGTTCTTTCGTACTGCCGAGCCATTGACGCGTTTTCGCGGGAGCCGGTTCTCGACGCCGCACGGCATCAGGTTCACCGGGAACAGCGGGTGGCGCCCATCCATGCCGCCTTGCTTCAGTCGCAGCGCGCCCGGCCGGCCGATCTGCTCGCCAAATTTACGGAAGTGGCGGCCGCGGGCAAGCGGCGGTTCCGTAACGAGCCGCCGCTTGTTCGCCGCATTACAGGCAAGGAAGCGCGCGCTGTTCTGGACGCGCTGCCCCTGTATCGCAAATCGCTCGCGCCGGAGCGCCGGCACCTTTTTGACTTCTTCCGTCCGGTTGACGTGGGTTTCAAAGTCGTAGGTACCGGCAGCGTCGGACTTCGCGATTATGTGGTGCTGCTGGACGGCAACGGCCCCCGCGACCCGCTCTTTCTGCAGATCAAGCAGGAGGTCTGCTCCGCTTACTCACCCTTTCTGCCCAATGCGCGAACGCCCGCGCACGCCGGCCGACGCGCCGCCGAAGGGCAGCGCGCGATACAGCCGCTTTCCGATCTTCTGCTCGGATGGACTACGATCGGACCGCACCAGTACCTGGTCCGGCAACTCAATGACCACAAGGGCAGCATCGACATCAATCTGCTGCGCGGCGGCGGCCTGAAAAATCTCGCGCTGGTGGCTGGCGAACTGCTTGCGCGCGGCCACGCCCGTTCGGGTGATGCCTGCATGATCCGGGGCTATTGCGGATCGGGAGAAAAAATGACGCGGGCAGTGACTGATTTCGCCGTTGCTTACGCGGACCAGACAGACGCGGATTTCGCCAGCTTCATAGCGGCGATCAAGGCCGGAAAAATCAAAGCCGTTTGATTTTAATGCCGCACTTGCCGCGTTTGGCGAAGGGTAATAGGATGGTTGCGTCCACGCCAACTCCGCAACTTTCGACTGGAGAATATGATGTCTGCCTTTTCCTGCAAACGCGTCGCCGCCTCCGTGCTTTTCATCTTCACCGCTCTTTTCGGCGGGACAGTCGCTTTCGCGCAGACCGGGGCGAAGAACGGTGAATGGACCACTTATGGCGGCGATCTCGCCAACTCGCGCTACTCGCCGCTGAGCCAGATCGACGCCGGCAATTTCAATAAGCTGCAGCTCGCCTGGCGATTCAACACAGCAAGTCTGGGGCCGGTGCCGGAGACCAATCTCGAAGCGACGCCTTTGATGGTGGGCGGTGTGATCTACACCGTGGCCGGGTCGCGCCGCGATGTTGTCGCGCTGGATGCGATCACGGGGGAACTGCTCTGGATGCACACGGAAAGGGAAGGCCCGCGAGGCGAAAAAGCGCCGCGCACTCTTTCCGGCCGCGGCCTCGCGTACTGGAGTAACGGCAAACAGGGAGCGGCGAAGGAGGAGCGCATCCTCTACGTCACGCCCGGCTACCGGCTGATTGCGCTCGACGCAAAGACCGGCATTGCGGTGTCGACGTTCGGGACGAAAGGCACGGTGGATCTGAAGCTGGAAGACGATCAGGTCATCGACCTGGTGACCGGCGAAGTGGGACTGCACGCCGCGCCGACCGTGGCCGGCGACACCGTCATCATCGGCGCCGCGCATCTGGCGGGCGGCTCGCCGAAAAGCAAAACCAACGTCAAAGGCTACGTCCGCGGATATGACGTGAAGACGGGCAAGCGGCTCTGGATCTTTCACACCATCCCCAAGCCCGGTGAATTCGGCTACAAAACCTGGGAGAACGATTCGGCGGATTACACCGGAAATACGGGCGTGTGGGCACAGATTTCGGTGGACGAGCAGCTTGGCCTCGTCTATCTTCCGGTGGAACTGCCGACGGGAGATTATTATGGCGGCAACCGTCCGGGCGACGGGCTGTTCGGCGAAAGCATCGTGGCCGTTGATCTGAAAACCGGCGCGCGCAAGTGGCACTACCAGCTGGTTCATCATGGCATCTGGGACTGGGACATCCCCTGCGCGCCGATGTTGGTGGACTTTACGCTCGATGGCAAGACAGTGAAAGCCGTAGCGCAGCCGACCAAGCAAAATTATCTTTACGTGTTCGACCGCGCGACCGGCCAGCCGATCTGGCCGATTGAGGAGCGCCCGGTGCCGCAGGGCGACGTGCCCGGCGAGAAGTATTCGAAGACTCAGCCTTTTCCGACGAAGCCGCCGGCCTACGGGCGCACAGGCACGAGCGTTGATGAGCTGACCGACTTCACACCGCAGCTGCGCGCCGACGCTATCAAGGTCGCCTCGCATTACAAGATGGGACCGCTCTTCACGCCGCCTGTGCTGAGCAGGGCGGAGGGCCCGCTGGCGACGCTCACCGCCGGATGCTGCCAGGGCGGCAGTAACTGGCCGGGCGGTTCGTACGATCCGCAGACCCACATGCTGTACGTGTTCACTCAGAATGTAGTCAATCCGCTCGGGATTGTGCCGGCCGATCCGGCGAAGTCGGACTTTCGCTACTTCTCCGGCGTGGTGCCGTCGGACTTCACTCCAACCACAGAGGCCGGCGGTCGAAACATCACCGTCGACGGATTGCCGCTTCTTAAACCCCCGTATGGCTCGATTGCGGCGATCAACATGGATAAAGGCGAGATCGCGTGGATCGTTCCGCACGGCGAGACGCCGGACAACGTGCGCAACAATCCGATGCTGAAGGGCGTGAATGTTCCGCGGACGGGCCGGTCGGGAATTGTGGGTGTTTTGACGACGTCGACGCTTTTGATCGCCGGTGAACGCGGAACCTTCACCGATGAGAAGGGGCGCGCAGGTGCACTGCTGCGTGCTTACGACAAGGCTACGGGCAAGGATGCCGGCGCAGTCTACATGCCGATGGGGCAGACTGGCGCACCAATGACTTACATGGCGGGCGGCAAGCAGTACATTGTGATCGCGGTCGGCGGGCCGAATTATCCCGGTGAATTTCTGGCGTACCGGTTGCCGGATTAAATCCGTCAGGGGCGAAAAGCTCCGCCACCGTGCTCCGGTAGACTGAGAAAATGCGGGATCAATTCCAAACCAATCAGACGAAGGCAAAAGCTCTGGTGGAGGCGCTTTCAGTCGGACAACTGAACTGGAAGAAGGGCGAATCCTGGAGTGTCGCGGAATGTCTGGCCCATCTGGTGGCCACCAACGTGCCGCTCGGAGCAGCGATAATTGACGCAGTCCAGAGGCATTCCGCGGGGCGGCCAGCGGCCGGAGGAGGGTTTCCCACGCCGCACTTCGTGGCAAACATGCTCGTGCGTGCGCTGGAACCGCCCCCCAGGGTCAAAGCCAAAGCGCCGGCGATTATTGCGCCGAAGCAGTCGTCATACGGAAAAGACATTCTGGAGGCGTACCTGGCCTCCCACAAGGAACTGCTGGAATTGATGGGAAGCGCGGGGAAGAGCCAACTGGAGGGCGCCACTTTCCGGCATCCCCTCCTTCCGCTGCGCCTGCCGGCCGACGTTGGACTTCTGCTGGTGGCTACTCACGATCGTCGGCACCTCTGGCAGGCCGAACAGGTAACGAAAAACGCGGATTTTCCCCGTAGCTGACACAGCGAGCCGGCCAGCGCTCCGCAGTGTTCGCTGGCGCTCCGGGGACCCGCCTTTGCACGACAGCGTCGAGCCGGATGCGCCGCGTGGCTGAATGCACAGCGCGAGTAAGATCGAAAAGAACGTGACCGGTCGGTGGGGCGTTAGCGCGGCCGATCCGGGAAAGACGGTAGGGTTTGAAGATTTCCGAACGCTGTTACGCGGTGACTGGACTGGGATATTCACCGCCCTGGTGCGTCAATGCGGGCTTCGTGGTTGGCGATGAAACCACGCTCGTGCTCGACACGGGCGGCAATTGGCTGGCCGGAGCAACCGTGCACGGGTACGCCTCGGCAGTGCGGCCCGCGAACCGGTTGCTGGTGTTGAATCTGGAAAAGCACTTCGACCATATCGGCGGCAACGGGTATTTCGCCGAGCGCGGCGCCGAGATTCTGGGGCACGCGGCGTGCCAGCGCAGCGCCGCCGAGTTCCGCGAAGAGAAGGCCGAATTCAATGCGACGATTCCGAATGCGACTCGGCGCGCGCGCGGTGAGGCGGAGGCCTTCTTCGTGAATACGCGGCTGACGAATCCGGGTGAGAGGCGGATTACGGAGGACACGCGGCTGGATCTCGGCGGGTGCGAGGTGGAGATTCTGCTGACGCCGGGCCACACGCCGACGAATCTGAGCGCTTGGGTGGCGGACGAGCGCGTCCTGTACGCGGGCGATTGTCTAATCAGCGGGTATCTGGCGAATCTGGACGCCGGCGGGCCGGAGGAGTGGCGGACGTGGTTGCGGTCGCTGGACCGCATTGCGGCGCTGGAGCCTCGCGTCGTGGTGGCGGGGCATGGCGCGGTGATGACGGGCAGCGACGTGCCGCGGATGATCCGTAATGTGCGGGCGACGCTGGAGGGTGCGGTGAAGGCGGGTGTAAGTCCGACCGGGGAAAGAGGCTAGAGGTTCGTTAAAGCCAGACCAACTGCGGCACGGCTTGTCCCCGCTCAGAACGCCAGCAGTTGATCGATTGCCTTTACCAGATCGTCCGTTTGCGGCAGAATCTTCTGCTCCAGCTGCGGATGATACGCGACCCAGGTGTCCATGGCTGCAACACGCTTCACCGGGGCGTCGAGGTTGCTGAACAGTTCGTCGGCAATACGCGCGGCGATCTCAGCACCGTAGCCAAAGCTGAGCGTGTCTTCGTGGGCGATGATGACGCGGCCGGTCTTTGTGACGCTGGCGCAAATCGCTTCCCAGTCGTACGGAGCGAGAGAGCGCAGGTCGAGCACCTCCACCGTCTTGCCGGGATGGCTGGCTTCGATCTCCTGCGCGGCCAGTTCAGCCTTGTGAACGAGCGCGCCGTAGGCGATGACGGTGAGCGAGTCACCGGCGCGGGCAATTCGCGCCTTGCCGAACGGGATCGTGAAATCCTCGCCCGGATGCGGCGCGCGGTTGTACATCTCGCGATAGAGCTTCTTGTGTTCGAGGAACAGCACCGGGTCGTCGGAACGGATGGCGGTGCGCAGCAATCCGCAGGCGTCTTCGGCATTCGAGGGGAACACGACCCGCAGTCCCGGCATGTGGGTGAATTCCACTTCGCCGCACTGCGAATGATAGGTCGAGCCGCCGTTCAGATAGCCGCCGATGGGCACGCGAATGATGAGTGGCGCCGAGTAGGCGTTGTTCGAGCGCCAGCGGAGGGAGGCGAGTTCGTCGCGAATCTGCATCATCGCCGGCCAGATGTAGTCGAAAAACTGGATTTCGACAATGGGTTTCAGGCCCGCGATGGCCATGCCGATGGCGCGGCCCACGATGGAGGCCTCGGCGATGGGTGCGTTGAAGCAGCGCTTGGAACCGAATTCGGCCTGCAAGCCGTGGGTGACCGAAAAAACGCCGCCCTTGCCCTTCACTTCAGTGAGGTTCCCTTCGCGGCTGCAGTCGGCCACATCTTCGCCGAA
The DNA here is from genome assembly GCA_903828455.1 of uncultured Acidobacteriia bacterium. Lineage (GTDB taxonomy): Bacteria > Acidobacteriota > Terriglobia > Bryobacterales > Bryobacteraceae > BOG-234. Next base: position 40,147 of record CAIKMJ010000005.1, read on the forward strand.
GACGAGGATGCGCGAGTCGCGGCGCATTTCCTCTTTGAGCGTGGCGTTGATGGCGTCGAGCATCGTCCGCGGCTCGCCTTCAGGCTGCGCGGTGGCGGCGAAGACGGACGAGGACGGGTCTATGGTGTCGGAATACAGATGATCGAGTACTGACTCCGGCGGCGCGGGCGGCTGTTCGAGCGCGCGGTGCGCGTCCTGCAGAATCTCGTGATCGATCTGCTTCATCAGGTGTTGCAGCGCAGTTGCTTCGATCACACCCTCCTCGACCAGGAATTTCGGGAAGGTGACGTGCGGATCGCGAGCGGCCTCTTCCTCGCGTTCGTGCTTCGACTTGTAATCCTTTTCCGAATCGCTGTAGGAATGCGAATAGGGGCGCGTGCAGTGGGCGTGGACCAGTGACGGTCCATGGCCTTCGCGGCACCAGGCTGAAGCGGCCGACATGGCGCGCCAGGAGGAGATGAAATCCGTGCCATCCACCTCAATGGTCAGCATGTGCGGGAAGCCGGCCATGAGCTTCGAAATGGAGCCGCCGGGCGTCTGGCTTTCGATTGGTACGGAAATCGCGAAACCATTGTCCTCAATCAGGAAGATCACGGGCAGGCGATAGAGACAGGCCTGATTGACCGATTCCCAGAATTCCCCTTCGCTGGTGGCCCCGTCGCCGGAGCAGACCAGAACCACGCGGTCTTCGCCTGGATGCTGAATCCGCAGCGCTTCGGCGCATCCCACGGATTGCACGAACTGGGTGCCGGTGGCCGAGGAGCCGATCACCAGGTTCAGCGCCGGATTCGACCAGTGGTTGGGCATCTGCCTTCCGCCGCTGGCCGGGTCTGTAGCCGCGCCGACGGCCTGAAGGAACATGTCGTACGGCTTGACGCCGAGCGCGAGGGCAAGTGCGCGGTCGCGGTAATAAGGGTAGAACCAGTCGTAGCCGGGTTTGAGCACCATGCCGGCGGCGGTTTGGATGGCCTCGTGGCCGGCACCGGAAATCTGAAAAAAGATCTTTTGCTGGCGCTTGAGGAGGATCTCTCGGTCGTCGATGCGGCGGGAGGTGTGGATGTGGCGGAGGGCTTGGAGGAGCGTCTCAGGTTCGAGGCCCGCGGCGCGCGCCACTTTGAGCCGTTCGGTGCCCGCTGGCGTGGCAAACGACGTCGTCATGAGGGATAGACCTCCATCAGGATAGCAGGGTTCCGGATAATGCAACAGACGGTTCAGGCAAGGGAGATTCTCAGGCCAGACTACTGAATGAAATAGCCCACGCACTTCAGTATCCCGGCTTCGGCGACCAGCGTCACAGTTTCCACGGCCTCGGCCTTGTGTTCGAACGCGGACCGGAACTGCAGGATGGCATAGTCGCCATCGGGTGCGCCGGGAAGGCTGCGGGCGAACTTCACGCCGATGATCGAGCGGGGCGATTTCAATGCCCCCAGCGGGCTCCGGACCTGGCCCACCATGCCGATCCATTGGCGCTGAGTGACGCGCGCGCGAAACTGCGAGCCTGACTGCTTCCAGCTGTCGGCGTACTGTTTATTGTCGACCAGGGCGAGCCACGTTTCGGCGCTCGTCAGAGCCTCCGGCTCGGTGGGCGCGGCGGCAAAAGCCCGACACACCAATGCGAACAGGCAGAGTGCGGCAGCAATCCGCCGGGTATTCATGTGGGAATTATAGCTGTGAATCTGACGGGCTCGCTCATGCGATACCCTTTGCGATACCCCCGGCCGCCTGAAGTGCCGGAGGGTTTTTCCGTCGGCTGTGACATAATCCGGATTATGCTGCACTCGCAACGCAGGCTTGCATTTTTGTGTGCTTTGTTAACGATGATCCCGGTGCGAGGCGCATTCGCGACGCTCGTTCCCGGTCTTACATTTGAACAACTGACGGATCAATCGGAAACCGTCGTTTCGGGTACGGTCGGCCGTTCCTGGTCGGACTGGGATTCAGCCCATAAGTACATCTGGACCCATACCGAAATCGCCATAACCGGCACGCACAAAGGCGCGGCGGCGAAGACTGTGGTGGTCAGCGAGCCGGGCGGCGCGGTCGGCGACACCGGAATGAGGCTGGACGGCGCGGTCTCCTACGTTCCGGGCGAACAGGTGGTGATTTTTCTGCAGCGGATGCCCAACGGCTATCTCAGGACCACCGGATGGGGCCAGGGCAAATACGTCGTGGATTCCTCCGGCCGGGTTCACAACGCGGGCGGCAGGATCGAACTGGTGCAACCCGACGCGCCCGGCGCCGCGGACGCTTCAACACCGCTGCGTACGCTGGAGGGTATCCCGGCAGACCAGCTTCGCGCCCGCGTCGAAGTCCGCGCGCGCGGCCGGCAGGGGGTGCGGTAATGTTGAGCGCGCCCATCCGCAAAGTGGCACTGCTCGCCACGATTTCTGCCTGCTTTTGCTTCGGCTACATCCGGCAATACACGAGCGACAGTTCGCCGATCCCGCTCTTCCGGTCGGATAATGCCGCGATTCCGTTCGCGCTGAACCAGAGCGTGGTGGCCGGACTGCAGAGTTCGCTCTCCGGCAAGAACGTCACGGTGATCAGCGCGCATAGCGATCCCGTTGCCGCCGTGCGGGCCTCGATGGCCACGTGGAACTCGGTACCGACCGCTAACGTTCACTTTCAGCCGCTGCAGTCGACTTCGGCGGGAATCGTTTATCAGGGCTGCGGCGATACGAACGTGATCAATGTGGCGGCCGATTCCGCCGATCTGAGCGCCGTCGGCGGCGCGCTGGCCGTGACCGCCAGTTATTTTTACAACAGCGGCGGACTCGGCAGTTGCGGCGCCGTGGTGGCGAAGGGCGCGATTCAGAATTCCAACATCATAGTCAATCCCGCGTATCCGTTTTCCACGGACGGCTCCACTTCGTACGATCTGCAATCGGTGATCACACATGAACTGGGGCATGCGCTTGGTTCCAGCCACTCCTCCCTGATCGGGACCAACATGTTCTGGGCCAACAGCAATCAGCGGCTGCTGTCATCGGATGAAGTCGCATTTCTGAGCACCGCCTATCCGCCGGCGAGTAGCGGACTCGCAGTCGGGACGGTCGGCGGAACAGTTACCGCGGGCGGCCAGCCGGTCGCATTTGCCTTGATTTCGATGATCGACCCCGCGACCGGAATTTCCTGCGGCACACTGACGGCCGCCGACGGTACGTACTCGGTGCAGGCGCCTCCCGGAAGCTATCAGCTGATTGTTGAGCCGTTGACCGGTGTGATCAAGCCGGGCAATCTTTATCTGACGGCCGCGCAGGCCACGGCGTCCGCGGCCATTGCGTTTCAGCCCACTCTCGCCTCCGGTCTCGCCGTGGTGACCGCGGGGGGAAAGACAACCGCCAATGTATCGGTAACCACCGGCACGACCACCTTTGCCATCCCCATCGTGACAACCACCGCGGTGAACGCCCAGGTTTCTTCCGCTTTCATCGGAGGGCCCGCGGTCGTTCCTTCCGGCCAGTCGGTCGATCTGGTGCTGGACGGCGCCGGGTTCGATTCCAGCCTGAGTGACAGCAACGTGCAGGTTTTCGGCCCCGGCATCAGCGTGAAGCCCGGTTCGGTGCGCGTGGATCCGACCAATAGTTACGGCGGCGTGCCAATTCTGCGGATTACTCTCAACGTGGCGGCGAGCCCGGCGCAGTACCTGGCTTCTGTTTTTATCAGCAAAGGAGCCAACAGTTATTCGCTGACCGGAGGGCTCATCGTGACGCCGCCCACGCCGGCATTCACGTCGAAGAGTGTCGTGAATGCGGCCAGCTACACCGGTGCCAACGGGAATGGCGCGGTCTCGCCCGGCGGCATTTACAGCCTTTACGCGACGAACGGCACGTCCACGCTGGGGCCCGCTACGCCCGTTGGGAACGGCGGATATGACGCCTACAATCTGCTGCCCACCAGCCTCGGCGGCGTCAGTGTCACGTTTGACGGCATTCCGGCTCCGCTCTTTTTTGTCTACAGCGGGCAGATCAACTTCCAGGCGCCGTTTGAGCTGGCAGGCAAGACCAGCACCCAGGTGGTAGTGAACTATCTGGGCAGCGCGAGTCCGGCGGTCACCGTGCCGGTGCTCCCGGCACAGCCGGCGTTCTTCACGATCACGCCGACCGGGACCGACTCCATCGCGGTCAATCAGGATGGCAAGCTGAACTCGGCGCAGAACCCCGAGGCGCGCGGCAACTACGTTACGATTTACGGCACCGGAGTCGGAGCGGTTGGCTGCGCGATAGCGACGGGCGCGGGCGCGGCTGCTGGTTGTTCCGCCAAAGACACGGTGACGATCGCCGGCTTGCCGGCCAGCGGCCAGTACTTCTTCCCCGGTCTGACGCCAACTGCCGTGGGTCTGGCGCAGTGGACTGTGCAGATTCCGGCCAACGCTCCAACCGGAGCGCAGACCGTGATTGCCACGGACACGGCCACCGGACTGAGTACGCCGAAAGGCACTCTCTACATCAAGTGACGAATTCGCGGGAAATCCTGCTGCGGTCGCGGGGGCTGTTGAGTGCGGCAACCTTCGTGGCTGGCCTCGCGCTTGCGTTGTTGCCGGCGATTGCCCAGGCGGAGGAGAACGTCGACGTTCAGATTTACTCCGAATTCCAGCGCTTCGACCCGTTCGGCAAAGTCCTGCCGCAGGACCGCGAGCTTTCGCCGCGGGAAATCATCTCGCCCGCGATTGCGCGCAACGGCCATCTGTCGGTCCACGTGGTGGTGACCGCGCCGGAGGGTGCCAACTTCTTCGTTTACGCCGGCGCCAACCCGCCGGGAATTCTGGAACTGAAGCTCTACCGCGAGCACTTCAGCCGCTGCGGAAACGGTTACTGCCCCGACTGGCTGACCGAACAGCAATCGGCCGGCTTCGGCTCAATTCCGGAACGCTATCGCGATCCGGTGCATCCGGAATTCGACCGGCAGACCACGCGATCCTACCTTCTGGATATCCGGGCGCCGGCGGATACACCGCCTCGGCGCGTCCGCGTGGAGGCTCTCATCAAGGCAGGAACCTGGCTGGTTGTTCCCATGGAAGTCCGGATCGTGGCTCCGACCGTGCCGGACCGCATTGATCAGAATACCCGGGCTCGTGACACAAATTCCGGTCCGGCCGTCACTCTGTTTCGGTCTGCCATTGAACAGAAGGAAGACATCGCGGGGCTCGATGAGCCGGCGGCAGCAACGGCCGCCCTGCAGTTGTTGCGTTACGAAGCGGGCCTGCGGCCGGAGTTGCCGGCGGCGATCCTGCGCGTCCGCGATATTATCCAGCGCAATGCCGCCGAGGACATGCTTCTTGCCCGCGCCGTTGGGTGGCGACTGCCGCGAGGGTTCGCGGAACTCCATTTGCTTGCCTGGTGGCCTTTCCTGCATCCGCCCGCCATCGCGCTCACCGGTTCAGAGTGGTTTTTGCGAGTGCGCGACTTTCTTTATCGCTTCGAATCGTAAGTTTTATCGCTTCCGGGAGGAATTTTCGCGGAATAGACCAATGTTAACTGTACAGTTAGCATTTGTTGTGGTAACAATGAGGTGTAGCAATCGGCGGACCCGGTCGGAGCCGGGCAGACAGTCAAGTCAAGGCTACCCGCAAATTCCACTGTCTGACTCCGCCTCTGTATTCCCAGGAACCAAATACACAAAGGCCCAGACTCCCCGTCTCTGTACCTGGCCAGTGAATAGAAGCAATTTCAGGAGTTTTTTATCCGCATGGACTCCGACCGCAAGTACCGCTCCAACGGCTACTTAGATAACGGCAGCTCATCCAGAAGCAACGGCTCGAACGGATTTGGGGACCGCCCCAAGTCAGCCGCACTGCGTCCTCCGCTCGACATCACCGGGCCGCGCCTGCCGCGCCTCGTGCAGGCCGTGACGGCATCACGCTGCTATAGCTGTTCCACGACGCTTCCGCCGGGCACCAACTTTTTTGGACCCTGTCCGAAGTGCGCGGCGGCGCTGCACTGCTGCAAACAGTGCTCCCACTTCGAACCTTCCACGCGCTTCCAGTGCATGAAGCCGGTGCCTGTACGTATCGCGGTGAAAGATCAGGCCAACGAGTGCGCCCTTTTCTCGCCCCGCGTGACCGTGGCGCGCGAGTCCACTTCGCAGGGTACGAACAACCGCCAGCCCGCTCCCGGCCTCAATACGCCGCCACCCCGCAACGCGAGTGACGCCCGGGACGCCTTCGACCGCCTCTTCAAGAAATAGACGTGCACCGGCCAGCGCAATTGGCACGCGCAGGCGGCACGTTGACTCTGCTTGTCCGGAGATTATAGAATTTCCTACGGAGTTGAACCCTCTGCCGAGGCGTCGCAACTGCCGGTTTCCCTGTCCTGCTGTTGAATATCTCACCAAACGAAAAGGTCACTATGATTGACACGATCTCGTCGCGGATGTCCATCGCCCTTCGGCTCGCGGGCCTCTCTCTGTTCGCGGCCGCGCTTTTTGCGCAGCAGCCTGCTGCCGGGCGCGCCGGCGCCGCACCTGCAGTGGCAGCGAAGAACCTGAAGGTCCTGGCGCCGACTACAGATATTGCTTTCACAATGCGAGGCTTTAATGCGGCGCTCGGCGTGCAGTGCACGTTCTGCCACGTGCAGGGTGATTTCGCCAGCGACGCCAATCCGAAAAAGGATGTCGCCCGCAAGATGATCTCCATGATCGGCAAGATCGACGCCGCGTTCCCCAGCAGTTCCGGCGCTTACCCGGCCGGCTATCACGAAGTCGATTGCGTCACCTGCCATCGCGGCGCGGCGAAACCGGTCACCGAAACGGCCAAGGTTTACCACAATCTGAATGAGTTCAATGGACACTTCGCGCCGAATTCGAAGGAACCGGGCACCAACCTCAAGGTGCTGCCTGCCGACACCCTGGTGCATGGTGAAGAGTCGATCATGCACGTGTTCCGCGATGCGCTGAAGGTCGACTGCAGCTACTGCCACGGCTTCAGCAAACCGTTTGCCGCCGATGATAATCCACGCAAAGAGATCGCGCGGAAGATGATCACCATGGTGCGCGACATCAATACCAACTTCCCCGGGACCGGCACTTATCCGCTCGGGAAACAGGCAGTGACTTGCTACACCTGCCATCGCGGCGATCCGCATCCGGAAAGCGTCAGCAACAAAGACTACGAATTGCCCGCGGAGAAAAAGTAGAGGTCCAGCAGTTGATCGCGAGTCCTGAAACTCGCCTCACTGAGCCTGCAAAGAAACGCCCGTGCGGAAACGCCGGGCGTTTTCATTTGGACGAGTCTCTCAGCGCAGGGCTGCAGCAAGGCGGGCGTGGTGCAGGGAGATCGCCTGCTGCAGAGGAGTGCGTCCATCGTCGCTTTTGATCGTACGGCTGGCACCGGCTTTGAGCAGCGCGGTTACGAGGCTCGTGTCGCCGAAGTCGATGGTGGCGGCGTACATCAGCGGCGTGAAGCCGTTTTCGTCAGTGGCATTAACAGGCACGTGCGCTTCCGCGAGCACGGGGATGACGTCGGCGTGCCCCGTGATCGTGGCCCAGTGCACCAGGTTCACCCCCGTGGCTTCCTTCAATTGTGTATTGGCTCCGGCGGCGATCAGTGCGCGAACGATCTCGGGGTACCCGAACATTATGGCCGTTGCGATTGGCGTGTTGCCAGACGACGAGGCGGACGGATCCGCGCCGTGAGCGAGCAGGACATGCACCGTGGCCAAGTCGCCGGTACTGCACGCAAGGACGAGCGGTGAGCGCTTCACCCGTGTACCTTTGGGCGGATCGGCGGGGATGCCCGCGTTCAACACCGCTTCGACCGAGGCGGAATTGTCGCGGTAGGCGGCGGCGATGGTCAGCACGCCCAGGTCCGGGCGGGCACCGCGTGCCAGCAGCAGTTTCACCTTTTCGGGGTCGTGAGCGACGGCCGCTAGTAGCTTATCGGCGCCCGCGTCGAGGCCATTCGCCAGTGCCGATTCCAGTTGGCCCGATGTTCCGAAGAGCGCAGTTCGCAGCCACGCCGGTGCCTCCGCCGGAGCGGAGTCCGGCAGTCGGGCCGGCGGATTCAAAGTGACAGGCACCCGCGCCAGCAGCGCCATCACTGCCCAGCACGTGCCGGCGTAAGAAAGGTACTCGTCCTTCTCATAAGGGAAGCCGGTGGTGAAATAGCGAGGGCTGACGTCGGCGGGCGAAAGCATCCGCGTTCGAACGTGCCAGGTGCCGTCGGCAGCCTGTGTGGAGAGAAGGAACTTCTCGCCGCGGCGCCACGCGGGGTCGGCGGCGGTGGTGCCGGATTCGAACAGCGCGTAGAGCGCCTCGCCGGAAGAGTATGCGTCGCCGCGATAGCCGGAAAGCTGCGGCCATCCGCCGGAGGCCAGTTGCATAGCGAGCAGGTCACGTCGCGCGGGTGCGAGGTCGGCCGCGGATGCGCCGCACCATGCGAGTCCCATCAACCGGAACGCCGCGTCTTCCGTCGAAACCGGTTTCGTGGCAAGCAGCCAGGCGCGGGCGCGCGCGAAAACGGCGTCACGTTCGGCGGTGAGTTCCGGCGGCATGTAGAGCGCGATGGCGCGCACGGCGGTTGCGGTGGCAGTGAAAAGGCTGGAGGAGTGCGGAGGGCGGAAGTCCGACGTAACCCAGTGGCCGGCGCGCTGCCAGCGGGCAAGGCGGCGGGCGAGCACCTCGAGGGTGACTTCGCGCGGCACTCCGGCAGCGGCGGCGGACATCAGCAGGAGGCTGTCGTCCGGTGTCGGATCGTTCAGGTTGACGGCCTGAATCGCATCGTCGAGCGCGGTGGTGGTGTGAATCGGAGCGAACGTTTTGGCTTCCACTTCAGCGAGCGCCGCGCTGTCAATAGAGACGCCGCGCGTCTGCGCCATCCGCATGGTCAGGATGGCGAGCGCGTTGTGGTGGCAGGAAAAGCAGGTGCGCTTCCCGACAAAGGCGACCGCGGATTTGCTGAGGACGGGCAGGGCACGGGTGACGGCTGCACGGGCGTCGCCGCCTGAAAGTACGGCCGGTGCGGCGGAGAGTTGGATGCACGCCACGGCGAGAAAGAAACAAGTCCTCACGGGCGCGATCATAGCATCTTCCGCTACCGTCGCTCGGCGCACGGCCCCGTCTGTGTTGCGCTATGCTGCGATTGAAATGCAAAAGCGGCAACTCGGCAACAGCGATCTTCACATCACGCCTCTCGGCATTGGCACGTGGGCGATCGGAGGAGGTGGCTGGGCATTCGCGTGGGGACCGCAGGATGACAGCGATTCCATCGGGGCGATTCATGCGGCTCTGGATCGCGGCATCAACTGGATCGATACAGCGGCCGTTTACGGGTTGGGCCACTCGGAGGAGATGGTTGCGAAGGCGCTGAACGGGAGTTCCAGCCGGCCATATGTTTTCACCAAATGCGGCCTCGTGTGGGATGCTGCCGGCACGGTGAGCCGCACGCTGAAGCGAGAATCGATCCGCCGCGAAGTTGAAGCGAGCTTGCGGCGTCTGCGGGTCGACACGATCGACCTGTATCAGATCCATTGGCCGGATCCGGATGTGGAGGTGGAAGAGGGCTGGTCGGCGCTGGCCGACATGAAGAAGGAGGGCAAAGTGCGCTGGATCGGCGTTTCCAACTTCAATGCGAGTCAGATGGCGAGGGCGCAGGCGATTGCGCCGATCACTTCGCTGCAGCCGCCCTATTCGGTAGTGCAGCCGGAGATCGAGGCTGATCTGCTTCCGTTCTGCGCGAAGAATAACGTGGGGGTGATTTGTTATTCGCCGATGAAGTCCGGAATGCTGACCGGGGCGATGACGCGTGAGCGCATTGCAGCGATGCCGGATGATGACTTCCGCAAGCGGACCCCAAGTTATAAAGAGCCGCTGCTGTCGCGCAATCTTGCGATGGCGGATTTACTAAAAGCCATTGGCGCACGGCACGGGCTGACCGCGGGTGAAATGGCGATCGCCTGGACGCTGCGGCGACCCGAGGTGACCGCAGCGATTGTGGGGCTGCGAAATCCGAAGCAGATTGAGGGAGTGATCGGGGCGGCGGAGTTTCGGCTGTCGGATAACGAACTGGCGGAAATCGCGAAGTGTCTTGGCGATTGGGCGGAAAAGTTGGCGGCGCGGGCGTAGCGCGATTTGCGGTCTCGCGCTGAAGTCGCCAGGAGGGTCGCGGGGCAAGATCCCGGACAGCGGCTGGAAATCGAGTTGGCGGCTGCCGAGGCGGCCAAGCGGCGGTGTGTGCGCCGGTCCTCCGTTGGAACTGGAGTTTTGTGTTCGACCAGCGCGTTGCTGCGGTCGTTCAGCGTGCCTGTTTTGCAGGGCCGGACGGGAATTTCAGAAACTCAAGCATGTTCCGAATCCGGGCCGCAAGACCTGTGTCGTCGGAAAATATTCGCGCGATACTCGCGTCGCCCCGAACGGCTGCCATAGCGGGAGGTGCCCCCTGAACTGACTGTATTACGCAACGCGAGCCTCGGTGCGCGGAGCGATGCCGTAGTGCTCCCGATAGTAGTTGAGGTAGTGGCCGCTGCGCACCGCATTCACCCAATCCCGATTTTCGGCGTACCAGCGCACCGTGCGCTGGATTCCGCGCTCGAAAGAAATTTCGGGAGCCCAGTGCAGTTCGCTCGACGTCTTCGTGAAGTCGACGGCATAGCGGCGGTCGTGACCGGGACGATCCGAAATATGGGTGAGCATTGTTTCCGGCATGTTGAGTGCTTCGAGTACAGCCCCGAGCGCTTCCCGATTCGTACGAGGCTGACCGCCGCCGATGTGATACGTTTGCCCGGCGCGACCGCTCAGCAGAACCTCGATCAACGCACGGCAGTTGTCTTCGACGTGAATCCAGTCGCGAACCTGCAGACCGTCGCCATAAACCGGCACAGTCTGGCCGTCCAGAAGATTGCAGATGGCGAGAGGCAACAGTTTTTCGGGAAATTGAAACGGACCGTAATTGTTGCTGGTGCGCGTGATAGCGTAGTCGAGGCCGAATGTGGCACCGGCAGCCCTCACAAGGTGTTCCGCCGCGGCCTTGCTGGCCGCGTAGGGGCTGCGCGGGTCGAGCGGCGAATCTTCCCGCAGCCATTGATCCGGTCCCATGCTGCCACCGACTTCATCGGTCGAAATGTGGAGGAAGCGGCCGACTTTTCGCGCTCTGGCCGCATCAAGCAGGGTTTGGGTGCCGAGCACATTGGTAAGGACAAACTCGCGGGCACCGTGAATGCTTCGGTCCACGTGAGATTCAGCAGCAAAGTGGACAATGGCGTCGCATTCCCGGGGGATGGCCTCGAAGAGTGCCTCGCTGTCGCAAATGTCGCCGCGATAAAAGCGGTAGTTGGGAGCCGATTCGACGGAAGCAAGATTCGACAGATTGCCCGCATAGGTGAGCTTGTCGAAATTAATGACCTCCGCCGAAGGGAAGCGATGGATGATGTCGCGTATAAACTGCGAGCCGATAAAGCCGGCTCCGCCGGTCACAAAGATTCGCATGAAAGTCTGCTCCTGTGTTTACTTGTGCTGCGTCGCCCAGTCATATGCGAGACAGGGATCGTTGTATGGGATACGGCCCTCGTCGGCAGGATCGTAAAACCGGTCCGTGGCATACACGAGAACGCCGGAGGAAGGGCTGACGACTTTGTAACCGTGGGCCACACCTGGCGGAATCAGGATCTGCCAGGGGCGCTGCTCGCCGATGTACAGCGTGTTCTTCCTGGCGAAGGTGGGCGAGTCCGGCCGGAGATCCACCAGCGACACCTGAAACAGGCCGGTGACCGGTACCCAGAAGTCGGTCTGGTTCCGGTGGTAGTGGAAGGCTTTGACGACGCCGGGGTGGCTGACGGCGGCGGAAACCTGGGTCGTGTGCGGCGGGTAGTCGCGGACCAGTCCCTGGCCGAAGCGAAATACTTCCTGAAACCAGCCTCTGTCATCGGGCCAGAGCGAGGAGGCCGAGAGGGAGACGCCCTCGATCAGCATGGGCGAGGACGGGGAACTAACCAGCGAACCCAGTCCCGGTTCGCAGACAGGGATCTCAATGGTTGTGGGAGCGGCAGTCAGGATGGTCATGCTGCAACCGCCAGCCGGTTTTGGCTCACCGCGGCTTGCTGTGCCATGCGGGAAGCTTCCACGAGGGAGTCGAACGTGCCGGCATCGATCCAGTCGCCGTCCAGCATGGCGCAGCGGAGACGCCCTTCACGCAGATAAAGTTTGTTGAGGTCGGTAACTTCCAGTTCGCCGCGAGCCGAGGGTTTCAGGGTCGCGATCTTGCAAAATACTGTTTCATCGAACAAATAAAGACCGGTGACCGCGAGATTGCTTTTGGGCTGGCGGGGCTTTTCTTCGATGGAAACGATGCGGGTTCCGTCGACGGTCGCAACACCGAAGCGTTCGGGATCGGGTACCGGTTTCAAGAATACTTTGGCGCCGGGACCACTATTGGCAAAGCGGCGGACTTCGTGAGAGATGTCCGCGCCGAAGACGAGATTGTCCCCGAGGACCACGAACACTTTGTCGCCTTCGGCGAACTGCTCGGCGAGCGCGAGCGCATGGGCGATGCCGCCCGCCTTTTCCTGCAGCGTGAAATAGAGACGCTTCAGGCCGAACTGGCTGCCATCCCCGAGGACGCGGACCATTTCTCCGGCGGTCTTGCCGCTCGTGACGATGAGGATCTCTTCGATACCCGAATCGACCATCATCTGAATGGGATGAAAAATCATGGGCCGGTCATAAACCGGAAGCAGACTTTTGTTCGTTACGGACGTGAGCGGCATCAGACGAGTGCCGTTGCCACCGGCGAGAATTACACCCTTCATTGGGCCTCCAAATGTAAAGTTCCGATCGATCACGAAAGTCATCGAAGCGGCCGCGGATGAAAAGGCACGCGCGAAGCCAAACGATTGCGAACCGGCAAAGAGGTGTCGCCGAAGCGCACAAACGCTTTGCTTTGAATGCCAGTTCCGGATTTGGCGCAGACCGGCAAAGCGCGACGGGCGGGAACTACCGTGCCGCGGCCGTCTCGTTCCGTGACGAACGGATTGCCGTCTGTTCTGTTTCGTGCGCGCCGCGCGGCGGCGCCTGTCTGCGGGCTGCACCGATGAACCTGCGTGTTTGCAAGCGGTTGCGCCATGTGCCCCGTTTTGGCGCGCGGCGTGCATTTTTGCCTGCGTCCCGTGCGGCGCATCGGCACGGACCGGAAAGAGAGCTTACATGAAAGCAGACATTGTCCTCATCATTCGAAATTCCAGCCTGCGGGGTCAGGAAATCAGATCACTCCGCCGTCAGCTGAAAGGACTGGTGGCTCCAGGCCGCCGGTTGGTACTTCACATGACGGGTGTGGAGCATGTCGATTCCAAAGGAGCGGGCGCCATTCTGGAGTGTGCGCGGAAGCTGGAATCTGCCGGCGGGTCGCTGCGACTCATCGGGCTGCAGAAAAAAGTCAGTGCTTTTTTCGAAATGCTGCAGTTGCATCGAGTGGTGGAAATCTGCGCTGCGCAGTCTGAACTGCCGGGCGCCGAGGCCGCGTAACCATCCGGCGGAGGTTCTGTCATTTTGAACAAACGAAGCCAATTTGTGAAGCAGCTGTCCGGTTCGATGCGGAAGCCCCGGTGGGAATCGTACGGACTGAACCGCTGGAGAACGGCGGCGCGAAAGTGCGCCATGCGTTTCCTTCACCGGGCACCGCTTTTCATTAAGCGTGCGATCGACGTCACCGCCGCGGCGCTGGTACTGGTGCTCGCCTCACCTCTGTTTGGAGCGATTGCGCTGCTCATCTGGCTGGAGGACAAAGGCCCGGTGCTCTTCTGGCAAAGGCGCGTCGGTCTCCACGGCGCCGTATTCGCCTTCCCCAAATTCCGTTCGATGGTGCCTGATGCCGAGGCGAAGCGGGCAGCACTGGCGGCGCTGAATCAGCACGGGGACGGAATCACCTTCAAGATGAAAAACGACCCGCGCATTACACGTATTGGGCGCGTTCTGCGGCGCTACAGCCTTGATGAGCTTCCGCAGTTCTGGTGCGTGCTGCGAGGCGAGATGTCACTGGTGGGCCCGCGGCCCGCTCTGCCGAGTGAGGTCGCCCGGTACACCATCGCCGAACGCCGCCGGCTCGATTCCGTGCCCGGGCTGACATGCATCTGGCAGGTTAGCGGCAGATCGAAACTTCCGTTTCCTGTTCAGTGCAAGCTTGACGCCGACTACATTGAAAGCCGGAGTCTGGCGACGGATCTCCGGTTGCTTGCCCACACGCTGCCGGCTGTAATTACCGGTAAAGGAGCGTACTAAGACATGAGCGCATGCACGGAACAAGCAGGCCGGATCCGGTTCAGGCTGCAGATGCATCGTACGGCGGCAGGAGTGCGCGAGTCGGCCGGCGAATGGCTGGCCTCGGCAATTGCCGGTCTGCTGCTATTGGGCGCGCTCCCCGTGCTGCTGCCTGCGCTGCTGATTGCGCGTGTTCATCGCGAACGGCGGCTCGGCAAGACGGGTCGAGCGTTCACCGAATACAGACTGGTAAGAAAAAACGGGCAAACGGTCCCTGTGATCGGCGGCTGGCCGCGATTGTGGAACGTCGCGCGCGGTGAAGTGCTGCTGGTTGGGCCGGAGCCTCGTCACGCGGCAGACCTCAATCTGAGATCGGAGCCGGACCGCCGGATAGCGTCGGTTCAACCCGGCCTGGTTTGCAACTGGTGGATCCGGCGTCGCACGAATGTCGCGTATAAGACGCAGACTGAAACGGATCTCGAATATGTGGAGTCGCGCTCGCTGCGTACCGATCTCGGAATCGCGCTACGGGCAGTGATTTCGCTCGCGTACGGGAAGCAGGGCAGCCGCTTTGTTGCCGTGCCGCGGATACTGGGGCTGCCGCTCGATAACATTACGCTGGCCGAGGCCGTGGACGAAGTCCTGCGGCCCGCGCCGCGGGGGAAGCAGGTTTCATTTATCAATGTCGACTGCGTCAATAAGAGCTGCAGTGACAGAGAGTACAGGGAGATCCTGCGCAACAGCGAACTGCGACTGGCAGACGGCATCGGACTGCGCATCGCGGGCAGGATTCTCGGTTCGGAAATCCGCCAGAACGTTAACGGCACCGACCTGTTTCCGGTGCTGTGCGAACGAATGGCGGCGGAAGGGCTCAGTATGTTCCTCCTTGGCGGGATGCCCGGCGTTGCCGCGAGCGTGGCAGAGCGGATTGGCGCGCAATTCCCTCTGTTGAAGATCGCAGGGGTACGCGATGGCTATTTCCGTCGTGAGGACGAAGAGTCGATTGTGGAGTCCATCAACGCGTCCGTAGCCGACGTTCTGCTGGTTGCCATGGGCGCTCCGCTGCAGGAAAAGTGGATTGCGCGGAACCGGGAGAAGCTGCAGGTTCGCGCGGCGCTAGGGGTCGGGGGACTATTCGATTTTTACTCCGGCCGGATTTTGCGCGCGCCGCAGTGGCTGCGCGAACTGGGACTGGAATGGACATGGCGGCTGATTCAGGAGCCGGGACGAATGTGGCGCAGATATCTGGTCGGCAATGTGGTCTTTTTGCTGCGAGTCGGCTGGTCTCGATTGACACGAAGCAACCGTCAGGAGACGGGGGAAATGGTGAATTCATTATGAAGGCTGTTCTTTTACTCAACGGGCACGGCCTGCCGATGGCGCAGGTGCAGGACCGGCCGTTCATTCAGCATGTGATTGAGCAACTGGTGGAGCGTGGTGTTCGCGAGATCTCCCTGTTGTATGGGCAACCGCATGAAGCGGCGGCGCGCTATCTGGGCGACGGCACCCGCTGGGGTATTCGAGTGGAAGCGATTCCGGTCCTGGGGCAGGGGGCCGCGGCAGATCTGGAACGGGCGTGCGCATCCTGTCCGTCCGGACTTGTGCTGCTCGGCAATGCCGGGCGACTGGCTCATCTGCCGACCGCTCCTGGGCAGGCAGGACCGTGGAGCACGCTGTACTTTGACGAAGAAGACGGAGTCGGCGGCTGGAGCGGCTGGGCGCTTCTCGAAGCACAAGTCCTGCCCGGGTTTGGTGCCGCGACGGCGTCGGGATCCGGTTGGCGCGAGGCGGCCCGGGCCAGTGGCGTTTCGGCCCGCAAGGTGTTTCTCGAGTTTCCTACCCTGTCCTGCGCCAGTCCGAAGGAGATCCTTGCAGCGAATCGTCGCGCATTGACCGGCGAGTTCCCGGGATTATTTTGTAATGGCAGGGAGAGGGAAGCCGGAATCCGTGTCGCGCGGGGCGCCAGAATCCCTGCGTCCGCAACTCTGCGGTCACCCTGCTACATCGGCGAAGATGCCTGGATCGGCGACAAATGCACCATCGGTCCCTATGCGGTGATCGCCGCCGGAGCGGTAATCGAACAGCGGTCCAGAGTGGCGGGCAGCGTCATCGGGCCGA
This sequence comes from uncultured Acidobacteriia bacterium, assembly GCA_903828455.1. Lineage (GTDB taxonomy): Bacteria > Acidobacteriota > Terriglobia > Bryobacterales > Bryobacteraceae > BOG-234. The sequence continues at coordinate 56,446 of CAIKMJ010000005.1, forward strand.
AGACTTTTCTCGGGCCGGAGCTGGAAATTACCGATTCGCTGGTGGAGCGGAATCATGTTCATAACGTGAGACTGGACGTCGATTTCGTGGTCGAAGAGTCGCACATCGTGTCAGCGATCTGAACGGAACCGCTGAACTTTGGACGCCGTCGCCGCCATACCGGGAATACTCGCGATCCTCTGGCTCCTCCGCCGGAGGACGCCGCAGGAAACGTATCTCAGCATCTACATGCCATCCCTGCTCCTGCTTCCGGGGTGGTGCCGCTTCGTGCTGCCGGCGCTGCCGGATCCCACCTTCCATGAATCCGCCATTCTTCCGATCGCGGCGGCGCTTTTCCTGCGGGGCCGGATCAAGTGGCGGACGTCTCTGCTGGACCTGCTTGTGGTCGCATACGGGCTGTTTATCGGCTACAGCGAGTACACGAACGCGGGCTTCAAGGAAGCGCAGAACCTCATGTTCGACATGGTGGCCGCGGCGCTGGTGCCATACTTTGCGGCGCAGGCGATGGCCGGGTCCGCGGAACTTCGTGTAGCGTTTGCAAAACGCTTTGTCTGGCTGGTGGCGATTCTCGCCTGCCTGCTGACGTACGAATTCCGGTTCGCCGCTAATCCGTACCGCGTTGTCTTTGACCACTTCTTTCCTGATCAGGGAAGCGGATGGGTGACGACATTTCGCTACGGTTTTGCGAGGATTGCCGGACCGTACGGCCATGCCATCCTCGCAGGAATCGTCTTTATGGCCGCATTTCGCCTGGCCCGATGGCTGCAACATGCAAAGCTATGGGAACCTCACCTGGCGTGGGCGGGGAAGCGCTTTTCAAAGGCGCAACTCGTTACGGGCGCGACACTGGCGGGATTGGCCATGACGCTGGTGCGGGGGCCGCAAATCGGCGCATTGCTCGCCTGTCTGGTTTCCGCAATGGGGAGAGGCCAAAACCCGCCGCGCCGGGCGCGCTTCGTGCTGGCGGCGATCCTCCTGATTGGTATTCCGGCGGGGACCGTCGCGTGGTCGTATGCGTCGGTCGGACGAGCCGCGGCGAAAGACGCGTCACAGGAGTCGGCGGCATATCGCAAGGAACTCATCGACAAATATGTCGGCATCGCTCTCGATCACGCAGCGCTGGGCTGGGGCCGCAACGGGTGGCCGAAAGTGCCGGGGATGCCGTCGATCGACAACTACTATCTGTTGCTCAGCCTGATGCACGGCGTTCCGGCCGCACTACTGCTCATGTCGATACTCGTGACATTGCAGGCGAACCTGTTGCGGAATGGGTTTCGCTTCGTGACTGAATTTCAGACAAACAGCTCGCTGAGTTTCACGCTGGCCGGCATTTTTGCCGGCTTCATGTTTGCCATCCTCACGGTGTATATGGGCGACAACGTTGTTCCCATATTCTTCACGCTCGCCGGCTTCAGCGAAGGCTACCTCAAAGCCGGGGGAGACGCGGCGGTGAATCCGGTTGCCGATTCCGCGGCTCCGGAGATCGCGCAGGCGCTGTTTGCCCGCGTCATCGCGTAATCGCCCGCGTTCCGCAAGGCAGCCCAGTGTGCTCCGGGCGACCCGCACGTTTCGAAACAACTTCACGAAACAAGACAGGCCGCGCATACCGGCCCTCCCGATTTATCAATGACATGCGAATGGCGGCGGAATTGCCATCCCTGTTTCGATGGAACTTCGGAAAACCCGGCCGGCTTTGCGTCTGGCATATCTGGTGAGCCGCTACCCGGCGGTTTCCCACACGTTCGTCCTCCGGGAGGTGTTGCGGCTTCGCGCCGGAGGCTTCGAGATTCACACTGCTTCGATCAACCCGCCAGACCGCCCCGAAGAACAAATGAGCGACGACGAGCGGCGGGAAGCGCACACAACGTATTTTGTGAAGCAAACGTCTGCCGGTTCGATCCTGCGAGAGTTCCTCACGTGTCTGATCGCCTCGCCGCTCGCATGGCTTCGTGGACTTGCGCATGCGGTCCTTCTGGGCGGCGCCGACCCGCGTTCTCTCGCGCTCCACCTCGCCTACTTTGTGGAAGCGGTGCTGGTTGGCCGCTGGATGCAGAAGCGCAACCTGACACATCTGCACGTTCACTTTGCGACACCGGCGGCGAGCGTGGGCATGTTAGTGGCCCGGACTTTCGGTGTAGGGTTCTCGATGACGGTTCACGGGCCGGATGAATTTTACGACGTGGCCGCGCACCGGCTGGCGCAGAAGATCGAGGCGGCCTCGTTTATCTGCTGCATCGGCCGCTATTGCCGTAGCCAGCTGATGAAGCTGAGCGCTCCCGGCATGTGGAGTAAGTTTGAAATCGCCCCGCTGGGAGTGGACCCGAGCGAGTTCACGCCGCGGGCCGAACCGCCGTCGGGGCAGTCGTTTCAGCTTCTTTGCGTGGGTCGCCTCGTTGCGGCCAAAGGTCAAAGAATTCTGCTCGAAGCCGTCAACCAGCTCATCGCCGCGGGCCGGCAGGTTCAACTCACGCTGGCCGGCGACGGCCCGGACCGCGCGCTGCTCGAACGATATGTAGAAGCGCATGGCATGGGAGAGCGGGTGCAGCTCCGCGGCGCGGTAACACAGGCGGAAGTGCGTGCGCTCTGTGCGGCGGCGCATGCGTTCGTCCTGCCGAGCTTTGCCGAAGGAATTCCGGTGGCGCTGATGGAAGCGATGGCGATGGAGGTCGCCTGCATCAGCACGGCGATCACGGGAATTCCGGAGCTGATCGAATCGGGCAGCGATGGCCTTCTGGTTGCTCCGTCTGACGTCGACGCACTGGCCCGCGCCATCGCGGTGCTGATGGATGACGAAATGCTCCGGCGCGCGCTCGCCAGGCAGGGCCGGCGAAAGGTTGCCGCCGCCTACAACCTGACGCCGAACATCGACAATCTGGCCGGCATATTCGCGCGCCGCCTGACGAATGCTGCGTAAACGGAGCGCCCGCAAAAGGAACCTGACTCAGAAATGGCTCTGACATTGATACGAGATATAGCAGCCGGAACAGCGGCAATTGCGTCGCTCCCGGGCACAATCGAACTCGGCATGCTGACCGCTGCGAGTTTGCTGCCGGCACGACGTCCGCACAGGCCGGGGCAGTCCGGACAGGTACGGCTGGCCGTTGTGATTCCCGCCCACAACGAGCGGGAAAGCATCGGCCGCTGCCTCGATTCGCTGCTCGCCGACAACAGCGGGGGAGATGCCGCGATTGTTGTGGTCGCCGACAATTGCACTGACGAGACTGCGCTGATCGCGCGGCGGCGAGGCGCGGAAGTGATCGAACGCTTCTCGGAGGATCAGCGGGGAAAAGGGCACGCCCTCGAGTTTGCATTCCGGCGTCTGGCGCCCCGCCGATTCGATGCCTATGTGATTGTGGATGCCGATTCGGTAGTCGCGCCCGGCTTTCTCGCCGCTTTTTCGGTTGTGCTCTCGCGGGGCGCAGATGCCGCACAATGCCCCTATCTCGCGTTGAACAGCGGCGAGGACGGCAGACTGCGACTCCTCGATCTGGCGCTTCGCGGCTTCAATCTGGTCCGCCCGCTGGGGCGTGCGCGACTCGGTTTATCCGCGGGTATACTCGGCAACGGCTTCGCGCTGCGGCGAACGTTGCTGGAACGGGTGCCTTACATGGCGCACTCGGTGGTGGAGGATCTCGAATATCATCTGGCGCTGGTCGATCATGGCTGCCGCGTCGAATTTGTCGAAGCTGCGCTTGTACGCGGGGCGATGCCGGCTGCCGGCAAGGGGCGCGAAACGCAGCGTGCGCGCTGGGAAGGCGGACGGCTCCGGATGATTCGCGAGCACGCCTCCGGGCTGGCACGGAAAGTTTTGCGGGGCCGGGCCGGGGCGCTGGAGCCGCTTCTCGACCTGCTGCTGCTCCCGCTCGGATTCCACGCTGTCCTGCTGCTGGCGGCTCTGCTCGGGGCAAGCGCCGCCGTCCGCGCTGCCGGCTTCATCGGGCTGGCAATCCTGGGTATTCATGTGGCCGCTGCCGCCGGACGCGGCTCATCGGGGTGGCGCGATCTTCGGGCAATCGCTTCCGTGCCGGCGTACGTGCTCTGGAAGATCGCGAAACTACCCGCCATTTTCATGGCGTCGACTCGCCGTGCGGGCTGGGTTCGGACCGAGCGCCTCGCCACCACACAGGAGATTCTGTAATGCCGAAGTATGTCACCCCTGACGTATCCGTGATCCTGGTTTCGTATAACACGCGCGATATGTTGCGGGATTGCCTGAAGTTCGTATACGCGCAGACAGGCGTGCAGTTCGAAGTGCTTGTGGCGGATAACGCGTCGAGCGACGGTTCGCCGGATATGGTTAGCCGGGAATTTACGGAGACGCATGTGATCCGGAGCGCGACAAATCTGGGATTTGCCGCCGCAAATAACCGCGCTCTGCGGCTGGCCCGGGGCCGTTATGTCGTGCTTCTCAACACCGACGCATTTCTGCGGCCGGGTGATCTTGCGATCGCCGTCGGGAAGATGAACGATAATCCGAAAATCGGTTTGGCCGGTGCACGACTTGTGGGAGCTGACGGCAGCTGGCAACCGTCGGCGCGCTCGTTTCCATCCATCCTCAACGATTTGCTTTCACTCACCGGGATGTCGGCAAAGTACGCGCGCTCGCGCTTCTTCGGCCGGGCAGACCGTACGTGGGCAGATCCGCTTGAACCGCTGCCCGTGGACTGGGTGCCCGGCGCGTTCGCCATCATCCGGCGCGAAGTTCTCAATGAGGTTGGACACTTCGATGAACGATTCTTTCTGTATTACGAAGAAGTCGATCTTTGCCGCCGCATCAAGGCGGCCGGCTGGCAGATCTGGTACTGGCCTGAACTGGTGGTTGTGCATATCGGCGGCGAGTCGTCGCGTCAGGTCAGGCGACTATCGATGTCATCGAGCGGTGCGCAACTGACGCTGTGGCGCATGCGCAGTGCGCTCCTGTACTACCGGAAACACCATCCCCTGAAGGCGTGGCTCGCGATGCAGGCAGAGTCCGGGTGGCACCGGCTCCGGTTGCTGTGCAACCGTCTGCGAAAGAGTTCGGAAGCAATCTCAAAATGCGAGGAATCTTTGGCGACCGTACTGCTGTACCGGCAGGCGTGGAACGAAACCCGCGGGGGCCGGACATCGCCCGCGCGGCCCTGGTAACGACAAGATCAATGTTCAAAAATATCCGCGAAGATTTCGACACACACTACAGGCTCTGGAGCAGCCAGGGATTCTGGGTCATGATTGTTTACCGCTTCGGGCGGTGGCGGTACCGGATTCGTCCCGCAGTGCTGCGAAAGCCGTTTTCCATGATTTACCGGATGCTGAAGCTTGCATCGCAGATCCTGACCGGAATCGATCTCCCGTGCGAAGCAACGGTGGGGCGACGCTTCCGCATCGATCACTTCGGCGGCATCGTCATCAGCGGAGATGCAGTATTCGGAGAGGACTGCGTTGTGCGAAATGGCGTCACGGTAGGGCTTCGGCGAACGGACGATCCGGGGTCGCCCGTGATCGGCAACCGGGTGGAGATTGGCGCGGGGGCCAAGGTGCTCGGCAGGATCAGAATTGGCGATGACGTGCTCATTGGGGCAAACGCGGTGGTGGTTCGCGATGTTCCTTCGAACTGCATTGCAGTTGGTATACCGGCCCGCATTCTGCCGCGAAAGCCGGCGCGGCCGGCAGCGGAAGCCAGTGTTTCGTTTCGTGCCGGAAGCCGCGCCGCAGTGTTTCGCTCCCAGCCGGAACTGGTCGCGTGATTCCATGTCAGCGGTATTGTTTTCATTCATTTGCATCGTGGCATTGCGACTGCCTTACAAACGGCAACGATATGCGACGGATTCTCCTCACGACCTTGCACTGCGGCGCCGCCCTTCTTTGGCTCCTGCCAGCGCTGCGGGCCGGCGACGAGCTGAAATCGGCCGCGTTTGAGGCAGCCACCAAGCAGCAGAAGGTGACGCCCGCCGAGTTGCTGCGGGAATTTGAGCCTGAAGCCGAGTCGGACTATCATCTCGGCGAAGGCGACGAAATCGAACTTGGTGTCTGGGGCCGGCCGGAACTGAGCGGCCGACATACAGTCGGCCCTGACGGTCGCATCACGCTGCCCTACGCGGGACCGGTCAGGCTCGCTGGGCTTACAAGAACCGAGGCGGCTGCGCTGGTTGCGGAAAGCCTGAAGTCGCTCTACGAAAATCTGACGACCACGCTGACCGTGGTTCGCTACGAATCGAACCGCATCTATGTTCTCGGCCGCGTCGCATCGCCTGGAGTGCTGAAGTTTGACTACCAGCCCACATTGCTCGAGGCGGTAACGCGGGCCGGAGGTCTGCCGGTGGGCGGAATCGGTGCGGAAAAGGCAGCGCTTACGAAGTGTCTGATCTTCCGCGGGCGCGACAAGCTTGCCTGGATCGATCTCAAGAGTCTGCTCAATGGCTCCAATCTCTCGCTGAATCTGCGTTTGCAGCGAAACGACGTTCTCTATATTCCCGATTCAGATGACCAGACGGTTTATGTGCTCGGAGAAGTGCAGCGCCCGGGCGCGGTGCGGCTTACTCCCGATATGACGTTCCTCGACGCTCTGGCGCAGGCCGGCGGCCCGACACGTGACGCCACTACAGCGAGGATGCGCCTCGTGAGGCCCTCGGCCGGAATCGAACGTGACATGGCGCTGGCGGATTTTGTGAAGAGCGGCGCGAGTCCGAATGTTGCGTTGCGCGACGGCGACGTTATTTACGTTCCCCGCGCCGGTATCGCCAAAGCCGGCTACGTTCTGCAACAACTGAGCCCGGCAATCGGCTGGATGACTTTTGGTACCACGCTGGGGACCCGATAACGCGATGCTGCAACCAATTGCCAGTGTGAAGGCAGCCAACCCTGAACCGGCGCAGCAAGGGTCGGGCCGCACCATCGACCCGCTGCGCAGTTTGCGCAAACACCGGCGCATTGCCGCCGCTGTGTTCGCCGGTGTGCTGCTCGCGGGCACGCCCTACGCGTGGGTGAAGGGAAAATCCGTCTGGCGCGCGGAGGGAGTTCTTTACGTATCGCCGCGCTTTCTCAACAATCTGGAAACGAGCGAAGAGCACCAGTTGCAATCGAACACGCAGTACCGCGAGTTCATGCAGCAGCAGATTCGCAGCATTAACCGCTTCGATATCGTCAGCGGCGTGCTGCACAAGCCGGGGATGATGGCGGCCTGGAAGAAGCGCGCTGAGACTGAGCGGCACGCCACCGAACGTTTGCAGTCCGCGCTTCAGATCGCCGCGGTTCCGGACACCTATCAGGTGACCGTCGGGCTGGAAGGCGCGGATCCCGCCCCGCTGGCCGCGCTCGTTAATTCGGTGCTGGCAGACTTTACCGAGTACGCCCGGAAGGAGCTGATCTGGGATGCCGAAGGCCGCCTCACAAAGCTGAATGCGGAAAAGGCGAGCCTCGAAGCCGAGATCGCCGGTTTAACCGAACGCAAGAGCGGCCTCGCCAGCCGACTCGGGACCACGGTCTTCAACGAGGGCGTCATCAATAGTTACGACAGGCGACTGGGTTCCGCGCTGGACGCATTGGAAGATGCACGCCGTCAGCGGTTCGCAGCCGAAACGGCGCTGACCAGTCAGGCCGCGCCGGGCGTTGCCGCAACGGCTATGGACAAGGCGATGGGCGATGCGGGCCTCGCCACCCTTCGCGGCGCGCTGAATCAGCGTAAGGCGGTCCTGCTGACATCGATTGAAGGCCTGTCCGCGCAACATACCGGCCGTGTTGCCGCGGAGAAGGAACTGAAAGATATCGATGCGCAAATTGACCGGCTCACCGCGCAGGCCCATGATCGCTGGCAAAGCGGGCTTCAGGATCAGAACCAGTCGAGGTACGAGCAGGCGAGACAGCTGGAAGCAAAGATCCAGACAGAAGTGGATCAGCTCCGTGCACAGACCCAGGCGTTTTCCCGCGGCTACCAGACGACGCTGGACGTGGGCGATGAGATCACACGGGTTCGCCGCCGCCTGAGCGCCACGGAAGACCGCATCAATTTCCTGATGCTGGAAACGACAGCCCCGGGGTTCGTGCGGGTGTTCTCACCGGCATTGACTCCGGAAGAGCCGTTCCAGGGCGGGCGCAAAAAACTGCTGTTTCTCGTCACGCTGGCGGCATTTTTGCTGGCGCTGGCTGTGCCTGCCGGAATCGATCTGTTCGACCCGCGCATTTTGACGGCACGCGAACTGGAGGCGGTCGCGGGCATGCCTCTTGGCGGCGCGATCGATATGAGGCATGGCGCGGACAACGCAGCGGCAGTTCGCCGGCTGGCGGTGATTCTCCGCCGCAATATCGAACACCTGCCCCGCAAGACGCTGGTTATGACCGCGCTTTCGGCAACAGGGGATCCGGGACGGCTGGCACATGCGGTCGCGGATGAGTTGAAATTGATCGGACTGCGTCCGCTGTTAATCGACACAACTTCGTCCGGTACCGAATCGCGTGGCACTCGCGGTGAACCCGGCGGGAAAACTTCGCCCGGACGCAGATTCGACGGTGGACCTTGGCCCTGCGGCTCTTCCGGCGCATCGGAACGGCCCGGCATCGATGCGCTGCTCCGGGCCATGGAGGCTGCGGAGAACGAGGGAATTATCGACCCGCTGATCCACGCGATCGAGGCTGCTGACAACTTCGATGTGGCTCTGATCGCTGCCGCGCCGGTGATGAAATCCCTGACGGCCGAAGAACTGGTTCGCGCCGCGGGCGCCACGCTGCTGGTCGTCGCCGCCGAACACGATACGAAAGCGGATCTTAACGACGCAGTCCGGCTGATCTCGCGGCTTGCCCCGGCGGCATTTGGTTTGGTTCTGACGAACGAACAAAGCCGGAAGCTCACCGGCGCATCCACGCGAAAGGAGGAAACGGGGCATGACACCGCTGATTTACTCGCTGCATAGCGGAAATCTATATGGCACCGAACGAATGGCGCTGGCTACAGCCGAAGGACTACGGGACGAATTCGAAACCACATTTATCGCTCCGGCCGGGCCTGTGCACGATGAGCTCAGAAGGCGCGGCTTCCGCGGCATTGTCTTCAAGAACAAGTTCCGCTATTTTCTCGACGTCCGGCGCCTGTGCGCCTCACACGCGCGGGTGGCGGCCATCGGCACCCGCGTGGTCCATACGCTTGCGTTCGACTTATGGGCGCGACTCTACGGGCGGCGATGCGCCAACATTCAGGTGGTTCACGGCGGCACCGATGAACGTCTCAGCTACGGTTCGAAGAAGTGGCTCGACTGTCTCGGCGTGAAACAGGTCGCCGTTTCGAAATTTGTCCGGGAACGAATGCTCGCGCACGGTGTCAACGCGGGCTCGGTAACAGTGATCGAAAATTTTCTTTCACCGGAGCTAGCCGGTTCCCTGCCGAGGCGCACGGTGCGTCAGTTCGAGGGAGTGCAAAAAGTTGTGATCGTGTCCCGGCTGGATCCCATCAAGAGGATCGACCTGCTGCTGGACGCACTCGATCTCGAACCTTCACTTCGAAGGCTGCAATTCGATATTTACGGCACCGGATCCGACGAGCAGCGGCTTCGAAGCAGGGCTCGTGCGAATTATCCGCAGGTGAATTTCAGGGGCTTCTGCCCGGACGTTGCTTCGCGAATCGCCGAGGCAGATCTGCTGCTCCATCTTTGTCCCGAAGAGCCCTTCGGTCTTGCCATCCTCGAAGCCATGGCGGCCGCAGTGCCGGCAATGGTTCCGAATTCGGGCGGCGCCGGAGACATTGTTACTCCGGGCCGGACGGGCTTTCACTTCCACGCCAACGACGCACGGAGTCTGGCACACAACCTGCGCGCCGTCATTCATCCGCCGGCGGGCTTGATGCATCGAATTGCCACGGCGGCATTCCATGCCGGCAAGACGCGCTTTTCCGCGGAACGCGGAGTGGCCGGATACAGGGGTCTGATCCAAACATGTCTGAACTAATTCCCGCACTCGCAGTGGTCGTGATCGGCCGCAATGAAGGAGACCGGCTGCGGCGGTGCTTCCAGTCCATCGCCGGCATGCAGCCGGTCGAAGGTGGCAGCGAAATCATCTACGTCGACTCCGGTTCCACAGACGATAGTCTGGCGATCGCGGCGGAATTCGGCGCCAGAGTTTTGCAGCCTGGTTCGGTGCGGCCAACCGCGGCCAAGGCCCGAAATAAAGGCTGGCGGTCGTCGTCCGCTCCGTGGATTCTGTTCCTTGATGGCGACACCATCCTGAATCCTTCGTTTCCGCGGACCGCTCTCGCCGCCGCGCATGACCAGCAGGTTGCCGCGGTGTGGGGCCATCGCCGCGAAATCGACCCTGCCGCGAACTTCTATCAGCGAGTGCTCGACCTCGACTGGCTGGCCCGGCCGGGGATTACCGAGTATTGCGGCGGCGACGCGCTGATGCGTCGCTCGGCGCTCGAAGCTTCCGGAGGTTTTGACGACACTCTGATCGGCGGCGAAGAGCCGGAGCTATGTGCTCGTTTTCGCGAATACGGCTACGTGATCCTGCACATCGATGCGCCGATGACGCTGCATGACCTTGCGATTCGCCGCTGGCGCCAGTACTGGCGCCGCGCCTGCCGCACGGGCTACGCCTACGCGCAAATGGCGCGGCGGACGCGCGGCAACGCGATCCGGCTCTGGACGCGGGAATCGGCGCACAACCGGTCTCGCGCGCTGGCGCTGATCGCGCTGGTCTTCACCATAATCTCTGGCAGCTTTGTCTGGCAGCCGGCAGCGTTTGCCGGAATTCTGCTGATCTGCGGCCTCGTGGTGCGCAGCGCGTGGAAGTCGCGGTGGAAATCTCACGACCCCGTGTCGCTCCTGCTGTATGGGGTGCACTCGCACGTGCAACAGATTCCGATCTTTGCCGGGCAACTTGAATTTCAGCTGGACTTGCTGCGCAATCGCCGCCGCGGACTGATTGAGTACAAATGACAACCCGACGCATTCTTCTCAGCGCGTATCAGTGCGCGCCCGGACAGGGCAGCGTCTCGCAGATCGGGTGGGAATGGTACTCGCGCCTGGCTCCGCGTGTTCAAGTCACGCTCGTCACGCATGTCCGCAACAGGCAGGCTCTTGAAGCAGTCGGTGCTCCACTGCCGGGTTCCGAAATTATTTACATCGACACGGAATGGTTCGCGGGGCCACTCTACCGGCTGGCAAAGCGGCTCTTCCCGAAGAGCGAGCATTCGGTCTTCCTGTTGTCCTCGCTCGACTACTACGTGTATGACCGGCAGGCGCTGAAACAACTGGCGCACGGAAAAAAAGACTGGGATTTGGTTCACACCGTGACCCCGGTATCTCCCGCCGCATTCACCGTTCTGACGAAGCTGGGGTTGCCGCTCGTCCGCGGTCCGCTCAACGGCGGCCTGATGACGCCGCCGAATTTCGACGATTACATGCGGGCCGACAGCCCGTGGCTTTATCGCCTTCGCGGACTCGCAACTCTCTGCCGTCGTCTTGCCGGAAGGGGAATGCCCGATATGACGCTCACCGCCAATGCGGCTACCGAGGCAGCCCTCGCCGAAGCCGAAAGACGCCGCACTGTTCGGATGCCGGAGATTGCGGTTGAGCCGTCGCTTTATCAGGCCACCGAGTGGCCGGAATTCCCGTGCGCGACCCGCCCGCTGAAGATACTTTTCGTCGGAAGGCTGGTGCCATTCAAAGCGCTTCCGCTCCTGTTCCGCGCGGTTCAGCGTGCGCAGCAGCAGGGCCCCATCGAAATCACAGTCGTCGGCGACGGCCCAATGCGCGACGAATGGCAGCGTTCGGCTGCATCCCTTGGAGTTTCCGCGCGCTTCCTCGGGGCACAGCCAGCCGCGGTGGTTTCGAACGAGATGTCTCGCTGTCACGTTTTGTGCCTGCCAAGTGTTCGTGAATCGGGCGGGGCGGTGCTTCTGGAGGCCATGAGCGCGGCACGGCCGGTACTGGCGGTCAATTATGGCGGACCGGGAACGCTTGTGAATGAAGAAATAGGCGCTCTTGTGCCTTCCTGCAATCCGTCGGCTGCGATCGAGGGTTTGGAAGCTGCCTTGCGTAACATCCTGCATGAACCAGCTGCATGGCAGCGTCGCGGAGAAAACGGACGCGTGCATGCCTGCCGGTATCACGCATGGGACAAACGCATCGAAGACGGTCTCGTGCTCTATTCGAAGCTCATTGATGAGAACAACCCGGGAGCAATGTGCTCTCTGAAAGCCGCTGCATGAAAGACCCCCAAAGATATTTACTCGTTACCCATATACCCTTCGCGCGCGATGCAGCAGGACAGCCCGTTACCGACGGACTTTGGGTTCGCGACCTCGTCGGACTCGCCGAATCGGTCGGATCTGTTCGCGTCGTCGCCCCCGAAGTGCCACGCGAAGCGCTTACCACCTGGGGCCCGACAGCATGCGCATTTCCGGGGCACGCGCCGGTGGAATTCCGCGGCTTCCCGTTTCTTCGCAGCCGGCGGGATCTGTGGAAGTGGCCTGCGATCCGGGCAGTGCTGCGCGAAGAGGTGAAGGCTGCCAGTCTGGTCCACACGTCTCATCTGTTCCGGCCGTGGCTGGGTCTGGCGTACGCGCATGACCTCGCCGTGAAACTGGGAAAGAAGACGATATTCGTTGTTGCCGAGGATTTTCGCGATATCCAGACGTGGGAGTGGATTCGCTGCTCGAAGGGCTTCGAGCGTCTGCGCCGCGAACGAACGCTGCGTGCCATTGAGAAACGTGTAACGCGCAGCGCATCCACGGCTTCGCTCACGTTTCTCCACACTCCGGCGGCGGTTGAGCGCTACCGGCTCGATGCCAAACAGGCGGTTGCCATCCGCCAGCCGGGTCACACCCGCGAAGAAGTCATTTCCTCCGAGGCTCTCCGGGCGCGCGTGGCCACGCTCAGTGAAAACCGCCCGCTGCGTCTGGTTGCGGCCTGCCGCCATGTCGGACTGAAGGGACTCGACATGCTCGTGCAGGCGATCTCTCTGCTTGCCGACCGCGGCATCCCCGTCTCGGCCACGCTCTACGGCGGCGGCCCGGAATCGGAATCACTGCGCAGTCTGGCAAGCCGGCTCGGCGTCGCGCAACGTATCAAAATGCCCGGCCCGCTGCCCGCCGGTGCCGAACTGAACGAAGCGCTTCGCCGTGCCGACCTCTTTCTGATGCCGCATCGGACTACCGACTTCGGTCGCGCCTTCTTCGACGCCATGGCCGCCGGACTCCCCGTGCTCGCCTTCCGGACTCCCGCCAGCATCGATACCGTTTACGAAGGACTGGACGGTTTTCTCGCGCCGCTCGACGATATTAACGGGCTCGCCGAACGCATCGCCGGGCTGCATCGAAATCGACATCTGCTCGCGGCCGCTTCTCACGGCGCACGAGCGCGGGCTTTGGAAAATACCCGCGCCGAGTGGTTCCGCCTGCGCGCGAAGTGGACGCTTTCCCTGTTAAACGAACAGGCCACCGGGGAGCTTGCCCATGCAGCATAAGCGCCTGTTTCGCAATGTTTCGGTCTCGGCTCTCGCCACCGTCATCTATCTGGCTACCCGGTTCTTTATACCGCCGTTCGTTCTGGCGCACGTCGGCATTGAATCGTACGGTCTCTACGGTACTGCATTCATCCTGGTTTCCTACATCGGCGTTTCGGCAATCGGATTCTCGAATGCTTACGTTAAGTACGTAGCCCAATATTTCGCCTCGGGTGAAATGGCACGGGCCAACCGTTTGCTGTCGTCCGGCGTAACGGTTTCGAGTGCCATCGGGGTTGCAGGGTTTGGTAGCGTGGTGTTGTTCTGGCCCTGGATCGCCCGGTGGATGAACGTACCCGCTTCGCTGGTCGGCGACGCGCGGTTTCTTGTGTTCACGGTTACGGGAACGTTCTTTGTCTACCTCACGATGTCGGTTTATCGCGATGCACTGACGGGTCTTGAAGAAATCGCGCTAACGCAGAAGGTTTGGGTCGCGTCGTTCCTTGTCGAGACCGCCCTGATCCTCGGTCTGGTTGGCTCGGGCTCCGGCATTCGCGGCCTCGGCATCGCATTCCTGATCCGAACCGCAATTGAGGTGGGCGTACATGCCTGGCTGGTCACTTTCCGCTTCCCGGCTCTCCGCATCCGGTTCGCCTGGCCGGATCGTGAATCGCTCAAACTGCTGGGAAGCTTCGGCGGAATCTGCCAGATCAACTGCCTGCTGGCGACCTTCCTCGGAACGGCGGAGCGAATGATCGCCACTCCGCTGCTCGGACTCTCCGCCGCCGGTCTACTGGATCTCGGAGGCCGCTTCCCGAATATGGCGACATCGCTTCCGTCCGCATTCTTCTCAGCGGTTCTGCCTTCGGCCTCCGCGGTCAGTGCCGGCGGAGACGCGACTCGCACGCGCGATATGTATTTCGCCACGTCGCGCTACATGAATACGCTCTCCGGTGTACTTTTCGCGTTCCTTACCTTTGCCGCGGCGCCCTGCCTGGTCTTCTGGCTGAAGAATGTCCCGGCCGGCGCGGTTCTGATCATGATCGTCTTCGCCGTTTCCTCGCAGATCCACATGCTGACCGGACCGGGAACCTCCATCCTCAAGGCCAATGGCAAGCCGTGGGTGGAATTTCATTACAGCGGCGCGAACCTTCTGACGCTCGCGATGTTCGTCCCCGCGTCGCGACTCCTTCTCGGCAAGTGGGATGTTCAGGGGATAGCCTCCGCGGTTGCACTCTCCACCGTGGTCTCAGCCTGGTGGTTCCTCTATCGCGCGCACCGCATCCTGGAAGTTCAGGTGGCGCGATTCACCCGGGAAGTCCTGCTGCCCGGCACGCTTCCGTGGCTGGCCTCCGCGCTGTGCATCGCACCGTTCGCCCGCTGGGCGGCGAGCGGCGACCGTGTTCACGCGGCAATTGCGCTGGTGCCGCTGGGCCTGGTTTATCTCACGATTTCCGCCTTTTTGCTTTTTCTGGTTACCGCAAACAGCGAAGAACAATCGGCGGTGCGGAGCTTTTTATCGCGCCTCCGATTCAGTGCACGGCAGTCCGCGCTGGTTTCCGCGGCTGAGTCAGGATTCACCACAACTTTATGAGCCTTCACAACTCCCTTCGCGTCCGCGGCGTCGGCGGCACCATTCAACTCGCTTACCGACGCGTTTTCAATTTTGGAAAGACCCCGCCTCACATTCTGAGCCGCATGCTCGACCTTGAGAAGTTCGACCGCGAGCACGGCGTGGAGACGGCCGGCCTCATCGAACTGGACCGCCTCCGCATCGACAGTCCGGTCAAAATTCACGGGACCCGATATGGCGGAATGGCGCCCTGGCGCATGAGAGAACTGCTGAGCAGAATTCCCGGCAGTTTGTGCGGGCACACGTTTATCGACATCGGTTCCGGCAAGGGCGCCGTCCTGTTCCAGGCCTCCGCTTTCCCCTTCCGCAAAATCATCGGCGTCGAGTTCTCCCCCGAACTCCACGCGGCGGCGCTGCGCAATATCCACAACTTCCACAGCCGTACCCGGAAGTGTCACGACATCGCAGCGATCTGTGGTGACGGCGGCGCTTTCGAATACCCAGAGGGTCCATGGGTGCTGTTCTTTAACTCGCCGTTCGATGTTCCGGTGTGGCGGCGCGCGGCGGAAAACCTCGCGCGGGCAAAACGCGGAGCGGGCAACAGTTATCTCATCTACTCCAACGTCGGGTGGTTGCCCGAAGCGGCGGCATTTGTCCATAGTCTCGATTTCCTGAAGCTGGTGCATGAAGACGACACTTCGCGCATTTACGAATTTGTCGGCTGAGTTCGACAAAGTGAAGTCCATGACTAGTCAGGCGAAGGACCGGGCAGGCAAAAACAAATGAATCGGACGAAAAAAATAGTTCTCGGAGTCAGTATCGACGCCGTTGGCGCAGCATCCATGCCGGCGGTATTCGCTCTCGCGGGACTCGAAGTGACCGTGATCGGCCCCCGCGGACTTGCGATCACCGCATCGCGTCACGTGCGGGAACATATCGCCACTGGCGGTTCGCCGGCGAGTGTGCGGGAAGCGATGGAGGCTCACGTTGCGGAAAACCCCGAGGGGTATGCCCGCGTAGTGGTGGTGGACGAACCGCTGCTGCGCGAGTTCGTTGAATGCCCGGCCTCGCCCAGGCTGGCCGCGCTGAGCTCTTTTCTCAGCGATGCCTCGCGCCTCCGCCGAATGCTTTCAAAAATTGACTTCATGCAGGATGCGGTTCATCACGGAGTACCTGTGCCTGCGTTTCAGGTCGTGAGCAGTCCGGAGGAGCTGAAGGACAGAAATCCGTTTGATCAGCCCTTTGTCGTCAAAAGCGAATTCTCGATGTCCGGCTCAGGGGTCCATATTATCCGGAACGATTCCGATCTGGAGAGAGCGCTGCCGAAGCTTGCCGGGCCTTTGCTGATTCAGGAATATCTTGCGGGGCCGGTCGGCTCCACGGCGGTCTTATTCCGGAATGGCCGGCCCGCGTGCTGGTTTTCGTATTACCTCCGGCGCAATTGGCCCCATGTGGTCGCCGCATCCAGTGCGATCGAGATCTGTTCGCTTCCCGAAATTGAGAATATTCTTCGTAAAGTCGGCAGCACTCGCCAGCTTCACGGCCTCTGCGGAATTGACTGGATCGTAGATGCGAACACGGGCAAGCCGCTGGTGCTGGAGTTGAATCCCCGGCCCGTTCCGGGGCTTCTTGCCGCCGGCCGGGCCGGAGTATCCTTTCCGGAAGCCATCGCGGATCTGCTGGAGGACGGCACGGCGGTGCAAAGCCCCGCGAGCGTGTCGCCGCCTCTTTATCGGCTTTTCCCCCAGCATCTCCTCTGGGCAATCGATGAGCGCAGGCCGTGGGAGTTTGTGCGCACTTTTGCCAACGCCCCGTGGCGCGACCCGAAATTGCTGGTTTGCACGCTTCGGCGGGTCGTCACCCACTATTGGCCGGCCTGGCTGCGCGACGGTCTCAAACGGCTGACGAGAGGCCACACAAATACTCTGGCGGCAGCTCCGGTGGCAGGCAAATGAATATCCGTCCCATGACGAACAGGATTCCGACGATGCAGGATACCGTGAATACGCCATTAATTTCGGTCGTCGTCACGACGAAGAACAGAGAAACGCTCCTCCCGCGGGCCATCCAAAGCGTGCTGGCGCAGGTATGGTCCAACCTCGAACTGATCGTGGTTGACGACGGCTCGGATGTTCCGGTCGTACTGCCCACCGCCGACCCGCGGGCACGCGTCATCCGCAATGAAGTTTCGACCGGTCTTCCCGCGGCGCGCAACATCGGCTTTCGCGCCGCGCGTGGCGAGTTCCTGTGCATGCTCGATGACGATGACTGGTATCTGCCCGGCAAGCTGGAGCGGCAGGCACGGTATCTGCTGGAGAATCCGGAGGTCGCCCTCGTGTTTTCCCGCGTGGTCGTCCGCAACGCGCGTGGAACGGAACGCCGGTACCTGCCGAACACTCACGTCCACACACCGGAGCTGAATCTGCGCGCCTTCAATGTGATTCACCCCAGTTCGGTGCTGTTCCGTCGCGATGTGTTCGCTCAGATCCAGTTTGAGGCGCGCATCCGAAAGTATGAAGACACGCTGTTTTTCAATCTTTGCTGCTTCAAAGTTCCAACGGCGTACCTGCCCGTCGATGTTTCCGTCTGGATGCAGGATGGGCGGCCCGATCAGCTGACGCGCGTCTACTATGAGCGCAACTTTGTGAACTTCCGGATCGTGTGCGAGGGGTTGCACGACATTCTGATCCGCTATCCGGGAGCCCGCAGGCTTTACTACGGCCGACTGGCGTTTCAGGCGCTGCGGTGTGCACGCATCGCCGAATTTTTCAGAGCAGCCGCGGCTGCGATGAATCTGTGCGTGGCGGTTGTATAAGCACTGGTCGTTGCGCGAAAACGTTACGGGTGCCGCGCCCCGAAATCCAGCAGAGCTTTAAACTTGGGAGCCGAAGCCGCTTCCTGATTCTGATACTCGAGTGCGCCGTAATTTCCGAACTTTGTGTAACCTGTGACATCGGTAAAGTGAACGAACACATCCCCGCCCGCCGCGACCCAGTTGGCGAGGTACTGCATGTACAGGGAGTACATGCGCGGACTCCGGTTCGCCGTGATAAAAAGGGCCGCCAACACGGGATCATTCTGCGCCGCTCCGATCCCCGCCATTGACTGTCCGCCCTCGTACGCCACCAGCGACACGCCATATCTTTTGGCGACGGCGGCGTTCGCCTGCATCTGTTGCCGCGCGCAGCCGTTGACGTGCGCCAGTCCGATATCGATGATCTGGTCGGGCGTCATCCTGTCGACCTGAACGGCGTTTGACGGATCGGACAGCGCTCCGAAGCCGCCCGTGGCCGTATCGTCGCAGTCGAAGTAGGGCGCGACTGCCAGCGCGTCGATACCGGCCGAAGCATTGCGGAATTCGAGCAGCTGATCTGAGAGGTGCGAATTTGCCGCCTGCGATGCCATGGTCCGAATGGCCCTGGAGGCGTCCAGTTGCCGGAATATCTGCGTTGCCCGCAACGAAGTGTAATATGCGCCCGCCTGCACCGCGTCGGCGCTCAGGCTCAACTCCAGCCCGCGCTTCTGCGTCCATCCGTTCTGCGCAAAATCTCCATTCCATGTTTCGTTGGAGTACTCCACGTAATAGTGGAGACCGGGATCGAGCTGGCTGTTGAGCAGCGCGGCGAACTGGCGAACATAGTCGTCGGTCGCCATCGCCGGAATGTTGAACCAGGGAGTCGCATGGGTGGTGTTGGCGAGCTGCACAATCACTTCGAGGGGCACGCCGCGCCGTGTCCACGTATAGTCGGAGGGCAGCGCGCGGTCGGACCAGTTCCGTACGGTTGAGTTGTTGGTCAGCATCCACTCCATAAAGCGAAGCACGCGAAAGCCGGAGAGCCGTCGCAGAAATTCCGGGTTGAACGGATGGGACTGTGCCGTGGCTTCGAAGCCTGGCATGATGAAGCGGATGTTGCGGATGTAGTCCTGCGGATCGGTGGCCGTGATTTTCAGGAAAACGCCATTTTGCGATTCGGCAACGTGCACCACCATGCGGCCCGGGGCCCGGCTCACAATCGCCGCGCTGTTCAGATCGAAAGAGATTGAGCCGCGGCCGTCGTAAAGCAGGGTGTAATCGCCGGCCGGGAAATGAGGCGAATCATCGAGTGCGTTATCGAGCAGAATGGTTTCGGCATACTGGTCCGGCAGCAGCGAAGTCACCCAACCCCGCTCGTCCAGTTGCAGCGCGGGCCCGTGCCCCCAGGGAGCGCCAACCTGCTGAGCAATCCACGGCCGCGCCGTCTTAAAGACATCGACGAACGGTAATTCGCGGGAATAATCGGCAATCTGGCTCAGGTTCGTGCCAATGCCCGGGTGCGGCTCGCGGAGCGTCTTCGCCGGAGTGTAAGCCGTTATCAGAATGAGCGCCGCCGCGGCTGCGATGTAGCTCAGGACGGCCGTTCCGCCGCGCCAGTGCCGGCCTGTTCGTGCCGCACCGGGAATCGAAGACGACTTCTGCGTCATTGTTCCGACGCGCTCTCCCAGCGAACGCCTTCGAGGTAGCTGGTCAGTGCCCGGGCCGCCTCGCGCGCCGCGACTGCGTTGCCGTCGCGCCCGGCGAATTCAATTTCCTTGCCGAGTCTGGTGATCTCGGGAAATCCGTAAGCGGCGCCGGAACCTTTGAGGTTGTGTCCGATTCTGCCGATGCTCACGAGGTCCTCCACCAATGCCAAACCTTCGATCTCCGCCACGCTCTTCCGCACGCGCACCAAAAAATCCGGGATCAGATCAGCCAGATCCGGGTCGATTTCGACTGGTCCGCCTCCGGGCGTTTTCGTCAGTTGCTGTGGAGTCCATTTGCGCACCGCGGAGAGCAACGCTTCCGGTCGTACCGGCTTGGTGAGGTAGTCGTCCATTCCGGCCGCCAGCGCGCGCTCCCGATACTCCTGCATTGCATTCGCAGTGAGGGCAACGACGGGGGATCTTTCCCGGCCGGCGGCGCGCTCGAATTCGCGGATACGTACGGCAGCGTCGAAACCGGAACCGTCCGGCAGCATCACATCCATGAAGATCAGGTCGTATTGGCCGGCGTGGACCAATTGCAGCGTTTCGGTCACGCTGGCCGCGATGGTCAGATCGTGCCCCGCCTTCCGAAGGACCCTCGCCGCATAAGCCTGATTGTCGGGATTATCTTCCACGAGGAGAATCCGCGCGGGAGAATCCGGCGTCAGTTCTTCGGGTTCGTGCTGCACGGGTTCGCCGGCGACCCACGGGTCTTCCGCCGGATCCAATACTCTCTTCAGCGCGGTACTCATCCGGCCGGGCGTCAGAGGGAAATCGATCGTCACCACACAGCCCGTGGCAAGTGGCGGCGTCTCGCTTCGGCCATCCGGCGGGCGGATCTGAATGCATCGCGATCTGCCGCGCAGCGCCAGCAGGCGAAAAAAACGCCGCAGTTCCAGCGCATCGAATGACGCCGCTGGAGCGAGAAGGACGAATTCACAGGGATGGTCCGCATCGAGAAATGCACACGCGGCGGTGGCATCGTGGAAAGCGACGACCTCAACGCCCGCCGACGTCCACGCCGCCGTGAGCATTTCGATGTCCGCCGGCCGCGAAAGCAGAACCGCTGTGCGGCGGGTTGCAGGCGTCGCGAGTCGCGCCGGCGTCGTCGCGGGCAGATTTGCGACCGGCAGATTCAGACTGAGACAGAAGCAGGACCCGCCGTTCGGCTCCGGCTGAAAAGTCAGGGTGCCTCCCATTCGCTTCGCCAGCAAGCGGGCGATGCTGAGTCCCAGCCCTGTGCCTCCCGCCCGCCTTCCCAGTTGCGTGTCGATCCGGTAAAACTTTTCAAAAATGCGCTCTCTGTCTTCCGGAGCGACTCCGATTCCCGTGTCGCGCACGCGGAATTCCACGGCGGCCCGGCCCGGACCGTCGCTGCGCCACGACATTTCCATTGCCACGTACCCGGTCTCGGTGAACTTGACGGCGTTTACCACCAGATTCAGAAGAATCTGAGAGATTCGTCCGGCATCGCCCAGCAGGCGAGGCGGCGGGGAGTTGACCGTGCAGGTTAGCGCGAGGCCTTTTTTTTGCGCCCGGGAGTTGGCGATTTCCGCGGCGCGCTCGCAGACCAGTTGCGGATCGAACTCTTCGGTCACCACCTCGACCTGGCCGGCTTCCATCTTGGAAAAGTCGAGCAGATCGTTGATCAGATTGAGCAGCGACTCCGAACCCGTCCAGATCGTATTCACCATTTCACGCTGGTCGTCATTCAGCGGCGTTTCCCGCAGCAGTTCCGACAAACCCGTGATGGAGTTCAGCGGTGTGCGGATTTCATGGCTGATACTCGCGAGAAAATCACTTTTGGCGCGATTGGCGGCCTCGGTTTTCCGCATCGCTTCGCGGATCTGTTCTTCCGCCTGGTTGCGCGCTGTAATGTCGCGGATCACGCCGGTGAAAACCTGCTGGCCCCGGATGCGCGACCGGCCAAAGCTCACTTCGAGCGGAATCTGCGCGCCATCACGCCGCCGCCCCACGATCTTCACCGGCCTGGAACCGCCCGGCGCCTCGGACTGATGAACCGTGCGCATCAGCCCCTTTGTCCCCATGCGCCGGTAGTCGTCGCCCATGATTTCGCTGAACGGAAGCTGCACGAGCGTGCCCGCGGGATAGTCAAAAATCCTTTCCGCCGCTTCGTTGGCGAACAGGATAACGTTACTCGTATTGACGGTGATGATGCCGTCCGATGCCGTCGCGGTGATGACCCGGTAACGCTCCTCGCTCGCACGCAGAGCTTTCTCGGCCAGCCAGGACTCGGTGACATCGCGGTAGCTCCAGATCCGCCCGATTACCGCGCCATCCGCAATCTGCGGCTGCGTTGTTCGACGGAAAATTCGTCCATCCGCGAACTGGACCACGTCTTCGCCGGAATCGCCGGGGTGGTCGTACCACCACTGCAGACGGCGCGCGAATTCTTCGGGCTGATGCAGCAGGCTGGCCGCATGTCGAAGCGCGACATCGCGTTCCTGGTCCATGACCGCGGGGGTCATGCCCCAGATTTCCAGAAAACGCTGGTTCCAGGTCACAAAACGCTGCTGCAGATCGACGACCACGATTCCTTCGGCGGTTGATTCGAGGGTCGAGCGCAGCAACGAAAACAGCCGCCGCCGCTCTGCTTCCGCATCCTGGCGCTCCATGAACTGCCCGATCTGATTCCCCATCGAGGAAAGGGTGCGTAGCAGTTCCGGATCGGGAAGCTCGCTGCCGGAGCTGAAAAACTCGATGGCTCCCCGCGCTTCGCCGCCAACACGGATCGGGGATGCAAATCCGCTGCGGAGGCCGTCCCGCCGGGCGCTTTCGTGCCGGAGGAAATTTGGTTCGGCGCTCAGATCGGGAATCCAGAATGGCTCGTTGCGCTCCCACACCATGCCCGGCAGGCCGATTCCCCGTTCAAACGTCCGGCCGCGCGTATCGACTTCGAACCATGAGTTGCGGATATCCGGGCGCGACCAGATCCGCACCGGGCGAAGTTTTCGTGACGTCTGATGCAGCCGCCACACCACGCCAAACTGATAGCCGATCGCTTCCACAATTGTGTGCAGCAGCTTGTGCAGCGCCTCGCTTGTTTCCGTGGATTCAGCCAGAATCGTCGTCACCGCGTAGGCGAGATTTTTCCGGAACTCCGCCTCCCGGCGCGACGTGATGTCGTTTTCGATGGCCATGAAGTTGGTGACCTTGCCGGCCTTGTCACGAATCGGCTGCACCTCGATCGCCACCCAGTACCTTGCCCCGCTCTTGCTGTAGTTGACGATTTCGCAGGTAAAGCCCAGCCCGCTTCGAAGCTGCCTGCGAATGTAGTCCACGGTTTCGGGGTCGGTATCTGGCCCCTGCAGAAAGGAGCCGGGCGTTCTGCCGCGCAGTTCTTCCAGCGCGTAGCCTGTGGTGCGTTCGAAGGCCCGGTTCACCCACTCCACGCGACCCTGCGCATCTGTGATGACGACCCCGTTATCGGTTCGGGCCGCGATGAGGGCCAGCTTTTGTGCTTCAGTCGATTGCTCAAGGAGCTGGCGATTCACTTCCTTCAGCGTCTCCCTCTGCTGGCGCAGTTTCTGGCTGAGCTTATGCAGATCGTCCATACTGAGGCGCTGCGACTGCACCACGTTCATGAACTCGGGCATGGAATCGTGCAGGGGAAAATCGTCAAACGTGAGCCCCGTCGAGCGAAACTCGCCGGGTTCGGGAAGCCAGGGTGAACAGAGAAACGCGATGGTTTCGTTGCCCGGCAACGGCACCATCTGGCCGCGCAGCCGCAGCTTTCGCTCCCGCACAGTCAGAAGAAACAGCGAGCCGGCATGCTCCAGGATCTCGCTGAAGCGAAATGCGCTCGCCGGACGCTCCAGTTTCAGGTATTCGGTCAGGTCCGCGCCGGGCTGCAGCGCCGGCAGAATCTTGCGGAGCGAGCTTCCGGTCTGGCACACGCGCATGTGCCTGTCGAATACGAGATGAAAGGGGAAAAGGTCCGCCATCTGCGCGGCGGACATCGGCAGCTCGAGTCGGCTTCGGGCGGGTCGGGTATCGGGCTGTTCCGGGCTACCAGCTGACGAGGAACTCATCGCACTCCGCTCCCGCGGATTTGTCGGCTACCTGCCGCACGCTGGCCTCGGTGTGGAACATTTTCGCGAGGCCCCTGAACAGCCCCACAACAAACGGCGCCAGGCCGGCGCGGTGGGAAACATAGCGGAGCCTCACCCACCGCTCGCCCGCGCCGCTGCAGGCGAAATGAGGTGGCGCCAGATGCGGAAGAATCATGCTGACCCGGGAGTGAAAATCCGGCAGATTGATAAGAAACTCGCGGAGGTTCTTGCCGCCGGCCGCCATCATGTCGCCGTAGCCCTGCATCGCCGTCTTCAGGACCCAGTGCTCGCCGAAGGCCTCCAGGATTTGCGGGGCCGGAATGTTCAGAACCTCGCTGGCGGCGCTCACCAGCCCGTACGTCATCTCGTCCGGGTAGCCTTCGTTGCTGACGAAGACCTCGACGTCGATGCCGGCCCTGGCCTTAATCTCTTCCCAAACCGGCTCCCCGTAGCCAGAGATCACCATATCTTCGACAGCCTTGTTCACCATCCCGTACATGCAGCGTTTCTCCTATTGCGCAGCCGCTTTACCGGACTGGCGAATCTCGTCGATCCTGCCTTCCAGACCGAACTTCCGCAACATACGGTAAAACCGCGTGCGGCCAACGTTGAGCTCCCGCATCACCGCGGAAGCATTTCCTTCGTGCTTCACGATCGCCGCCAGCAGCAAGCGTTTCGAAGCGTCTTCGAGCGTGTCCGGTGTATCCGATCCCGGCTCCGGGCGGCTCTGGCCCTCGCCCGAAACCGAGGCCGGTCCGGTCGCGCGAATCCGTTCCGGCAGATCGTCCGGCCGGATATCTTCGTGTTCGGCAACCACCAGCGCCCGCTGGATCACGTTCTGCAGTTCCCGCACGTTGCCGGGCCAGTCGTGCTGTTCCAGAACCGCCAGCGCCGCAGCGGAAATTCCGCTGGCTTTGCTGCCCATGGCACTCCGGTGCTCCCGTATAAAACTCCACGCCAGGGCTCCGATATCGTCTTTCCGGCGTCGCAGCGGCGGCAGTTCCAGTTCGTAAACGGCCAACCGAAAGAAGAGGTCCTCGCGGAACCGGCCAGTCTTCACATCTTCCGCCAGATTGCGGTGAGTCGCGGTCAGCAGCCGGAAATCGGATTGCACCTGAAAGGTGCCGCCAACCCGCTGAAATTTCCTTTCCTGCAACACGCGCAGCAATTTCGCCTGGACGGTGGCGGAAAGCTCGCCGATTTCATCCAGAAACAGGGTGCCGCCGTTTGCCTCTTCAAACCTCCCGAGCCGGCGATTCACTGCTCCGGTAAATGCACCTTTTTCGTGCCCGAACAGCTCCGATTCCAGCAGGTTTTCCGGCACGGCCGTCAGGTTTACGGCCACGAAGGGCTTGCGCTGTCTGCTGCTCGCGTTGTGAATCGCCTGTGCCACCAGTTCCTTGCCCGTTCCGCTCTCGCCGTGAATCAGAACGGTGACGTCGCTGACCGCCAGCCGGTCGAGTTGCCGGAATACGCTCTTCATTGCACTTGACGTGCCAACGATCCCCGGATACCCGCGGCCCTCCACCTCCCTCTCCAGTTGCGACACCCGCATTTCCAGACGGCCATGCTCCACGGCGTTCTGGATCGTGGTAAGGAATTTCGTCTGATCGAGCGGTTTGGTCAGGTAATCGTAGGCGCCGAGTTTCATGGCCTGCACGGCGGTACTGGCGGAATCGTCACCGGTCAGCACCACAATGGGCAGCATCGGGTGGTGCTCCCGGATTCGCTCCAAAGTCTCTATCCCGCTGATACCAGGCATGTTCATGTCGAGACAGATGGCGGCGGGAACCTCTTCGGCCAGCGCCTCCAGACACTTTATGCCGTCCTCCAGGGGAGAGGATTCCAGACCGGCATGATCCAGCCAGCGACCGACCAGGACCCGGGCGTTCTCATCGTCGTCCACTACATACACGAGGGTCTGAAGTTCTTTATCCATGGCGTACTGCTCCCAATTGTCGCAAAGGCGGCGCCCGACGCGGGTGTTTCGTTTCGTGCCGGTTCGCGCCGTCCGGGTGTTTCGTTTCGTGCGGGTGTTTCGCCGGAATTTCGCGTAAGTGCAGCAAAATGACTGGGCCGCCGATTGCTTCTCCTTTATCGGATATGGACACTAAAACAACCGCGCTCATTCTCGTGGGCTATCAGAATGATTATTTTGCCGCCGACGGAATCCTCCGCGGCGTGGTCGAAGAAGCCAATCGCGTGGATCAGACCCTGAGCAATACGCTCAACCTGATCCGGTGCGCGGCGGCCACCGAAATGATGCTGATTTCCACCCCGATTATTCTCACTGCCGACTATCGCGCTCTCGCTGAATCGGAAGGCATTCTCGGCACCATCAAAGAAGCCGGCGCCTTCCGCGCGGGCAGCAACGGGGCTGACACGATACCCGAACTTCTCGCGTTCGGCGACCGCATTGTTTACGTCAACGGGAAACAGGGTTTCAACGCGTTTTCCAACACGGGGCTGGAAGCGACGCTCCGCACGGCCGGGATCAATCATCTTTTACTGGCCGGCATGATCACATCGCTGTGCATTGACTCCACGGGCCGGGCCGCTTACGAAAGGGGATATAAGGTATCCGTTCTTTCCGACTGCGTTTCCGCCAGAACGCCCGGCGAACAGGATTTCTACTGCCGCAACATCTTCCCTTTATATGCCGACGTCCTCGAAAGCCGGCAGGTAATTGAACAACTGACGCCCGTCGCCGTTTGATCGCCGCCATGCAAGACCAGGACGCGCAGGCCGAGGGGTTGCTCCGCAACGACATCCACATTCAGGCGACCTATCGCCTGACCGAAGCCCTTGTTGCGTCCGAAAAGCGGATGCGCCGCCGGATCGAACTGCTCTCGGAGGTGGTTTTCGAAACCTGTCCGGACGGCAAGCTCACGTTTCTCAACCGCGCGTGGAGTCACATCCTCGGCCACGAACTGGCCTCCAGTCTCAACGTCGCACTCCGGGACTTCGTTGTGGAAGAAGACCGCCCCCTGCTGGACAGGACGCTCACCAGGACCTCGGATCACTTCAATTCCGACTGGCCGCAAATTCGCCTGCGGCGGGCCGACGGCAGCATCCTCTGGATGGAACTGGCGGCAACTGCTCTCGAAGAAGGCGGAGCCGTCGGAGCACTGCACGACATCACCCAGCAGAAAATGGCACAGGCCGAACTCGCCAAACTCTCGCTCGTGGCGAGCTTCACGGACAATCTGGTTATCATCACCGACGGCAAAGGACGCATCGAATGGGTGAATGACGCGTTTGTGCGCAAAACCGGATACAGCCTCCCTGAAGCCCGGGGCTGCACGCCGGGTGCGCTCTTACAAGGGCCCGGGACCGACCCTCAAACCGTCAAATTCATTCGTGAACGGTTGCGCGAAGATCGCTCCTTCCAGTGCGAAATCCTCAACTACACGAGGTCTGGCGAGGAATACTGGCTGGCAATTCATATCTCGCCGATTTTCAATGCGCGCGGCGAGGTCGAACGTTACATTTCAATCCAGACCGATACCACCGAACTCCGCCGGGCGCAGCAGGACCTTCGGGCCGCCAAAGAAGCTGCCGAATCCGCGAGTGAGGCAAAGACTCAGTTCCTCGCCACCATTAGCCATGAAATGCGTACGCCGCTCAATGCGATCCTCGGAACCGCCGAAATGGCTCTCGAGTGTGCCGCAGGCGGGATACAGCAGCACTACCTCACACGTATCAACGAAAATGCCGAAGCCCTGCTTGGCCTGATCTCGGATCTGCTCGACGTTTCCAAGATCGAAGCCGGACAGTTCGACTGGGAGCGCACGCGGTTCAATCTCTCCGACTGTCTTAAACAGGCCCTCGCTCCCGCTGCTGAGCGATCAGCTGGCAAAGGGCTCAATTTTGAACTGAATTTCGATGCCGAGCGTCTCCCGACTCATTTGCTTGGCGATCCCGGCCGTCTCCGGCAGATTGTGGCCAATCTCGCCGAAAACGCGGTGAAATTCACCGAGCGCGGGTTCGTTCATGTGGGCGTTACGCGAACAGATTCCTCGCTCGATATTCGTGTAGCCGACAGCGGCGCGGGAATTCCAGCGAGCGCTCAGGGGAAGATCTTTGAAAGATTTTTTCAGGGCGACGGATCGACCACACGCCGCAAGGGCGGCGCAGGGCTGGGCCTGAATATTGTTCAGTCACTGGTTCATGCCGCCGGCGGAACCGTGGGGATCGACAGTGCTCCTGGCCGCGGCACACAGTTTCGCGCTCTGATACCGCTGGGGCCGCAGTCATCGCCGAACCCGTGGACGCCGGAGCCCGACACCGCCGCTGAATTTCGTCTCGCAGCGCACGAGGAGGAAATCGTTGCGGCACGCGAGGTCCATGCGGCTCGTTCGGCGCCGATGCGGGCAGCCTCGGTGCTTGTCGGCGAAGATCACGACGACAACTTCGCTATCGTGGAGCGGCACCTTGTGAACGCGGGCTACATGGTAGAACGAGCCTCGGACGGCAAACTCGCCGTGGATGCAGTCAGGCGCCGACATTATGACCTTGTCCTGATGGATGTTGAAATGCCCGAAATGGATGGGCTTGAGGCGACGCGGGCCATTCGCGGAATCGAAGTGCGTGAAGGCCGGCCCCACGTTCCGATCATTGCTCTCACGGCTCATGCGATAAAGGGCTACCGCTCCCGATGCCTGCAGGCTGGCTGCAACAGCTACCTTGCGAAGCCAATTCGCAAGCAGGCGCTGCTCGAAGCGGTTGAGGCGGCGCTGGAATTGCGCTAGTGGCGCCTCGGCGGGGACGACTGATCTGAGGTGCGATCTCCGTCGCCTCGCGGTCTGAGGGGCCCGTGTCATATACGTCTTCTGCGATGAAGTGCGGAACTCGCCATCGCTTCATCGGCCCGCCAAAACCGGAACGGAGCGTGCACGTGTCGATCAGGAGCGCGCGCGTTCCCGCCCCTTATGAAGGCGCGTGTTGCGGCTCCGCCTGGCAGACTTCCCGCCCGTGACAGTACAAACGTTGTGCCTCCGGGCTGTGGCTTGCGCCGAGGCCTGCGACCGGTGACTACTATTTAAACCCTCCGGCACGGGGGGGCGCAGGAAGTGCCGAACAGTTGATCTCCAATTATCCGGTCAATGCCATTGCGGATACAGCACGGCGTTCTACGGCAAGACCGCTTCGCATCTTTGTACTCCGAATGGGCCCCATTAAAAATTTCTTTGGGAACAGGTCTTCTCAGAAGTGTGCCCGAAATGCTAGTCTGACAGTAGCTCGCCGCGAAACAAACGGGTTTTCCGGGGCAATCCCGGAACCCCTGTGCGGTTCTCACCTTTACGCTCCACGCGGAGCCGAATAATCAAAAACTAATTTGCGCGTTTCGGACACGGTTTTTCCGTGTACCGGCGTCATCTGTTCCTCCATCCATCGTGTGTCTCCGGCACGCGTCAGGATACGTGTATTCGAAAGGACTGAGGGGTATGGCAACGCTACCGTTGATGGACAGTCCGCTGCTTTACAGCGCAGCACCGCCGGCTTATCCCGGCGTCAGCGGTCTTGTCCGGATCGAAACGGAACCTGCGAGCCTGATCCCCGCGCGCCCGCTGGAGGCCGGCGAGCAATACCGCTTTCACTTCGACATGACGAAGTGCATTGGCTGCAAATGCTGCGTAGTCGCCTGCAACGAGCAGAACGGCAACCCGGCGGAATTAAACTGGCGGCGCGTTGGAGAGGTGGAGGGCGGCTACTACCCGAACACGCAACGCCATCATCTTTCGATGGGCTGCAATCACTGCGTGGAGCCTTCCTGTCTGAACGGATGTCCCGTGGAAGCCTACACGAAAGATCCGGTCAGCGGAGTGGTGCTGCATAGCGCCGACGCATGCATCGGCTGCCAGTACTGCACCTGGAATTGTTCTTACGGTGTCCCGCAATACAATCCGGCGCGCGGCGTGGTCGGCAAGTGCGACATGTGCCACAACCGCTTGAGCGACGACATGGCGCCGGCCTGCGTGGCTGCCTGTCCCGAAGGGGCTATCGCCATCGAGATTGTGAATATCGCGGAATGGCGTCGAGATTATGTTTCCGCCAACGCGCCCGGACTGCCGTCTGCGGATGACAGTATCTCAACCACCCGTGTGACTCTGCCTGAAAATCTTGTGCCGGATCTGGGCCGCGTCGATACCAACCGCGTGGAACCGGAGCATCCGCACTGGCCGCTGGTATTCATGCTGGTCGTGACGCAACTGTGTGTAGGAGCGTTCATCGCGCTGTGGCTGCTCGGATTCCACAGCGCCAGGACCGATCTCAGGATGGCCGCACTAGCATCTTTGGTGCTTGCCGGGATGAGCCTCGGCGCTTCGACACTGCATCTGGGCCGCCCGATTCACGCATGGAAAGCCCTGCGCGGACTTCGCCGCTCCTGGCTGAGTCGCGAGGTTCTGACGCTCTCCCTGTTCGCCGGTGCGGCGGGGGCCTTCGCCGGGATGCTCTTCTTTGGCCTGCCCGGTCGCAACGCGGCTGGGCTCGCCACTGCATTGGCTGGACTGGCAGGCATCACATGTTCCGCACGCATCTATATAGTCCGCGCGCGACCGGCGTGGTTCAGCGGCTACACGGTCGGCGAATTTTTCTCCACCGGCCTGTTGCTCGGTCCCGCATTCGTCCACGCCCTCATCTCTGACGCACCGGTCGCAATGCTGCTGGCCTCCGTCGCCGGAGCAGCCGTGCAATTGACAGTGCAGTGCGGCAAATTCCTTTGGCTCTCGCAATCGGACCTATTCGAACTGCGTTCTTCCTCGGTGTTACTCGCCGGGAGACTCCGCGTTTTGTTCGTGGCGCGACTCGGAATTCTGGCGGTAGCGGGCATTGTAATCCCGCTGAAGGCTTCGGCGCCAGCAGTTGTGGTCGCCGCTTTTGTGCTAGCTCTCGCCGGCGAGATGCTCGGGCGGTATCTGTTCTTCGTCAGCGTCGTACCGAAAAACATAGCGGCCGCATTCACCTCGGGCGACAGGAGGGCAGCGTGAAACGCACAGGACTGATGGACTGGAAACGCATTGTCGGCCTCGACAATTTGGCCGACGAATACAAGTTTGCCCGGAGCGAATCGACGGGCTACACCTCGGCGCGGAAAATCCCCGATCAATGGGTTCCGACTACGTGCGGATATTGCTCGGTGGGCTGCGGCATCGAAATCGGCGTCAAAAAGGGGAAGGCTGTCGCTTCCCGTGCACTGGCCTCGCACCCGGTGAATCGCGGCAAGCTTTGTCCGAAAGGCCTCTCGGAACACTATACGATCGCGGCGGAAAATCGCGCCCGATATCCATTGTTGCGAAAGAACGGAAAGCTGGTCCGGGTCAGCTGGGATGAAGCGCTTTCGACGATGGTCGCGCGTTTTCGCCAGACGCAGGAAAGATTCGGCGCTGACTCGCTTGGCGTCCTGAGCACCGGTCAACTCGTTACGGAAGAATTTTACACGCTGGGCAAACTTGTCCAGCTGGGCTTCGGAACGAAAAATTACGACGGCAACACCACGCTCTGCATGGCGACAGCGGTATCGGGCTACAAGTTGTCATTCGGCAGCGACGGCCCTCCCGGCGCTTATGAAGATATGGAGCGGGCCGATGTCGTGCTGCTCATCGGGGCTAACCTGGCTGACAACCATCCGATTCTCTGCCAGTATCTGGAGGCCAATCGCAATAAGACGCTGATCGTAGCCGACCCGCGTGTCACCAAAACCGCGATGATGGCCGATCTGCATCTGCCGCTCAAGCCGCGTTCCGATCTGGCGCTGATCAACGGGATCGCGCACATTCTCATCCACTACAACCTGATCGACCGGCGTTACATCGAAGCACATACCACCGGCTTCGACGAACTGGAAAAGTTTCTGGCCGCTTACACGCCGGAGCGAGTCTCCGAAATTACAGGTCTGAGTCAGGATGTCATCTTCAAGACGGCCTTTCTCTACGGACGCGCGAAGGCTGGCTTTATTGGCTGGACCATGGGAGTCAACCACAGCACCATCGGCACGGCCACAGTGAACGCGATCTGCAATCTGGCTCTTTTGACGGGACAGATCGGCCGTCCCGGAGCTGCGCCTTTTTCCATCACCGGGCAGTGCAATGCGATGGGATCGCGCGAAACCAGCTTTACTTCAAGCATGCCGGGGTACCGTAAATTCGATGACCCCGCGGATCGCGCCGAACTTGCAGAACGGCTCGGGATCGATGAAGCCCGGCTTCCGGCGAAACGAGGCCTCGCCTATCCCGACATCATCGAAGCAACTGTATCGAAGAAGATCCGCGCGCTCTGGATCATCGCGACAAACCCGCTGGTGTCTTTTCCGAATCAGGGCCTGCTACGCCATGGACTCTCGAATCTCGATTTTCTTGTCGTTCAGGATGGCTACCATCCGACACCGACGACGGAACTGGCTGACCTCGTCCTCCCCGCCGCCATCTGGGGCGAGAAGGAAGGCACCTACACAAATTCCGAGCGGCGGATCAGTAAGGTCAATAAGGCCGTCGAGCCGCCGGCCGAAGCGCGGAGCGATTTTAATATCTTCCTTGCGATCGCCGATAAGCTCGGCTGCCGCGAGTCGCTCTTTCCGGGCTGGTCAAGACCCGAAGATGCCTTCAACGAATGGCGGAACGTGTCCCGTGGGCGCCTGTGCGACGTCTCTGGAATTACTTACGATTTACTTGCGACGTACGGTGCCGTGCAGTGGCCGCTGGCTGAAGGGAAAACTCCCCAGCCCGCGACGCGGCTCTATTCGGACGGCGTGTTCCAGACCCCGGACGGCCGCGCCAGGCTCATTTGTGCCGAGTGGGCTCCGTTCCCCGAACAACCCGGCGGCGAGTATCCGTTCATTCTGAACACCGGCCGCACCGTTGAGCACTGGCATACACGCACCAAGACTAAAGAAGTGCCGATTCTGGAACGCCTCTCGCCGCGAGCCTGGCTGGAGATCAACCCGAGGGATGCACACAAGCTCGGTCTGAGAAACCACGATTCCGTCGATGTCATTTCGCGTCGCGGCACGACGCGCGGTGTGGAACTCCGTCTCACCGAAATCATTGCGCCCGGGCAGGTATTCATGCCGTTCCACTTTTTTGAAACCAACGTGAACGAAGTCACGCAGAGCGCCTTCGATCCGATGTCGCGCGAGCCAAATTACAAACAGTGTGCGGTCAGAGTGGAATCGCACCGGTCGGGAGTACGAGCATGAAGCGACTTGTCGTTGTCGGAAACGGCATGGCCGGGGTGGCCTGTGTCGAGCAGATCCTGAAACGAAATCCGGAATTTGAGATCACCATTTTCGGGGACGAAACCCACGTCAACTACAACCGCATCATGCTGTCCCTGGTGCTGGCGGGAGAAAAATCGGCCGACGAGATCGTGCTGAACGATGTTGACTGGTACCGGTCCAACAACATCCGGACTCGTCTTGGTGTGAAGATCTCTGGTATCGATCGCCATGCGCGAACCGTGGTAGATGAACAGGGTCAGACGACACCCTACGACAAACTGATTCTCGCCACCGGCAGCAGTGCTTTCATTCCCCCGATCCCCGGCGTCGATAAGCAAAACGTCCATGTCTTCCGTACGCTGGACGACACCCACGCGCTCATGGCCAAGGCGCGGAAGGGACTCAGCGCCGTTGTGATCGGCGGCGGATTGCTGGGCCTCGAAGCGGCGCGGGGACTGCAGGTTCGCGGCTGCGATGTCACCGTCATCCACCTCTCCCCGTCGCTGATGGAGCGGCAACTGGATGCCACCGGGGGCGAGTATCTGAAACGGCGAATAGAGGGCCTCGGCATCCGGGTCATGCTGCCCCGGCAAACCGCGGCGATTATGGGCAACGGGCATGTGGATGGCCTGCGCTTCGCTACCGGTGAGGAATTGGAGGCCGAACTGGTGGTTATCGCCGCCGGCATCCGGCCAAACGCCGACCTCGGCCGCAAGGCGGGTATTGAAGTAAATCGCGGCATCGTTGTCAACGACTTCATGGAGACATCCGATCCGCACATCTTCGCGGTCGGAGAGTGCACTGAGCATCGCGGCCAGACGTTCGGTCTGGTGGCGCCGCTGTTCGATCAGGCGCGCGTGCTGGCGGCGACGATAACGGACAATCGCGGGCCGGTATTCGCGGCCGGAGCGCCGGCGGCGAAGCTCAAGATCATGGGCGTGGATATCTTCTCGGCGGGCTCAATTGATGATAAGGAACCTGGCGTTGAAGTGGTGCGCTATGAAGATCCGGCGCTCGGCGCGTACAAGAAGTTGTTGATCAGAGACAACCGCCTCGTCGGGATGATTCTGGTCGGCGATGTCGAAGACGAGCACACTTATCTGGACTGGATGCGCAACGGAACAGACCTGGCGCCGCTTCGCCGCCAGTTGCTCTTCCCGCCGCAAGCGCTTGATATGGGCCTCGAAGTTGCGGACATGCCGGACAGCGAAACGATTTGCGGCTGCAATGGTGTGCGCAAGGGCGACATCATTCAGGCGATCCACACGCACGGCATCGCCACGATGGGGCAACTCAGGGAACGCACGAAGGCGTCCACCAGTTGCGGCACCTGCGCGGGGCTTTGCCAGAAGCTGCTGCGCGCCGTTGTCCCGGATTTTCAGGAGGAAACCAAAACGACGCTTTGCGCCTGCGTGCCGTATTCCTATGAGCGACTGCGCGAAATCGTGCGGGGACAAAAGCTGAAGTCAGTGGAAGAAGTGCTCGCGATCTATGGCAATCGCAAGGGCTGCGAGGTGTGCAAGCCGGCCCTCAGCTACATGCTCGACATGCTGTGGTGCGGAGATCACGAAGAAGATCGCTCGGCCCGCTATATCAACGATCGCGTCCACGCCAATATTCAGAAAGATGGAACATTCTCCGTCGTGCCCCGCATGCGTGGCGGCGTGACGTCGCCCGATGAATTGCGCCGCATTGCCGACGTTGCCGATAAGTACGCCATTCCGATGGTCAAGGTCACGGGCAGTCAGCGCATCGATTTGCTGGGCGTGAAGAAAGCCGATCTGCCCGCGGTCTGGCGCGATCTCGGCATGCCGTCCGGCCAGGCTTACGCAAAAGGTGTTCGCATGGTCAAAACCTGCGTCGGGAGTGAATTCTGTCGCTTCGGTGTGCAGGATTCCACGAATACCGGCATCGAACTGGAAGCGCGGCTGGAAAATCTTTTCACGCCGCATAAGTTCAAAATGGCCGTGGTTGGCTGTCCCCGCAATTGTGCGGAAGCCACTGTGAAAGATCTTGGCCTGATTGGGCAGGACGGGAGCTGGCAGGTCGTGGTGGGCGGGGCGGCCGGTAAATCGGTGCGCAAGGCCGATCTTCTGGTGACCGTCGATACCAGAGAGGAAGCCCTCGAAGCCGGTGAACTGTTCTTCCAGTATTACCGCGAGAATGGCAACTATCTGGAGCGAAGTTACGATTTCGTGGAACGGTTGGGCATCGAAAAAATCCGCAAGGAGACCGTCTACGCTTCCGAAGAGGAAAAGCAGAAGCTTCTCGACCGGCTGCGCCGCTCAAAAGCTCTCTCTCACGATGCATGGACGGAAGGGGACCGTCCGGTGAATCCTACACAGTTTGTACAGATCCAGGCAATGGAAACGGCCAGAGAGGGGCTCCTTGTATGAATAGCCATCGCAACTGGACGAGGATCACACCGGCGGACAATATTCCACCGCGCGAAGGGCGCGCCGTAAAGATTGGCGACCTGGAAATCGCGGTATTCAACATCAACGGTCGTTTCCTGACTATTGAAAATGCGTGCCCGCACAAGGGCGGGCCGCTGTGCGACGGTATCGTCACTGGTACGGCGGTAGTCTGTCCACTCCATGGACGCCACTTCGATTTGGAAACAGGCATGCCTGTCCGGGCCGCTGAACCTTCGTGCCTTGCCGTCTTCCCCACGTGTGTGGAGAACGGCGTAGTTATGGTCGATCTCGAAGCCGGACACAGAACTCTTGAATCGGACGCCGCATAGATCGCTGCGCCCTGGTCTTTCAGGCTAATTCCCTCAGCGTTTGAGGACTCATTCGATGCGAAGCGGATGCGAACGGGCATCCCTTGTGCTCACGCAGGTCTCCCACGTCGGAGTAAATCAACAGAACACAAAGGGAGAATCGTTATGACACTCAAAAACAAAGCCACCAGCATCCGGCTCGCTGATTTTTCCAGCGCTCCGATGCGCGCGTTCCATATGTCTTGGTTCGCGTTTTTCATTTGCTTTTTCGGATGGTTCGGCCTCGCTCCGCTGATGCCCGTCATCCGGCAGGAATTGCACCTGACCAAGGCACAGATTGGAAATCTGACGATCGCGTCCGTGCTGATCACTGTGGTCGTCCGGGCTCTCATCGGATTTCTGTGCGACCGAATCGGACCGCGCCGAGCTTACACTTGGTTGCTGATCCTCGGCTCGCTGCCGGTCATGAGCGTTGGTCTCGCGCACGACTACCAGACGTTTCTGCTCTTCCGCCTTGCAATCGGCGCAATCGGTGCTTCGTTCGTGATCACGCAGTACCACACGTCGGTGATGTTCGCTCCCAACATCGTTGGAACTGCCAACGCCGCGGCCGCGGGCTGGGGCAACCTGGGCGGCGGTGTCACTCAAATGGTGATGCCGCTGTTCTTTGCCGGCTTCCTTAGCCTCGGCGCCGATCAGTGGTGGGGCTGGCGAATGGCAATGGTAATTCCCGGTGTCGTGATGCTGCTGACCGGTATTGCCTACTATTTCGTGACGCAGGATACGGCGGATGGCGATTTTGCCGCGCTTCGGGCCCGCGGCGAGATGACGGGCAAGTCCTCCGCGAGCGGCGCTTTCGCGGCGGCCTGTCGCGATCCCCGGGTCTGGGCGCTGTTTGTGATCTACGGTGCCTGTTTCGGCATGGAACTGACCATCGACAATATCGCGGCCCTTTACTTTACCGATAACTTCCATCTGGGCCTTACAGCCGCCGGCTTAGTAGCCGGATCATTCGGCATGATGAACATATTCGCCCGTGCGCTTGGCGGCATCGTAAGCGATCGCTGCCACAAATCGTGGGGGCTGCGCGGCCGCGTCCTTCTGCTTGGCGGAACCATTTTCTGTGAAGGCCTCGCGCTGATGCTCTTCTCGCAGATGCGCTGGCTGCCTCTGGCCGTCGGCACAATGATGCTGACCGGGTTGTTTATTAAGATGTCGAACGGCGCGACTTACTCCGTTGTGCCCTTCGTCAACCGGAAGGCTCTCGGCGCGGTTTCCGGTATCGTTGGTGCGGGCGGTAACGTCGGCTCCGTTCTGGCAGGCTTCCTGTTCAAGGGAAGTATGCCGTGGACGCAGGCTCTGCTGGTGCTGGGCGCCACGATCTCGGTCATTTCGCTCTTTTCCGTTGCGGTGCGCTTCTCCGATGCGGAAGAGCGTTCCGCCGAACACGAAATTGCCACTCGCCTTTCGGGCGAAATGATTCCTGCCGGAGCCATGGGAGACTAACGATGAAAAGATCGCTGATTGCAATTGGGCTCATTGTTGCGGCACACGCCGCCGCGCAGACTGCTCCTGGCGCCATCAAACTGGGCGACGTCAGCTTCACGGCATCACTCCGAAGCCGTGTCTACGTCTGGGACTGGTTCCAGCCATCCGCCGGCTACTCGAACCAGTATGGCTATTCGGGTAACCTTCTCCGGCTGAATTTCGCGGAAAAGAAGGGTGCCTTCGATTTCGATGCCGAAATCGCCGTGCCGTTCCTCCTCGGTATGCCCGGCAGCGCAACGGCGCCGGCGCCGCAGGGCGCACTGGGCCTCGGGTCGAACTATTACACGGCCAACAGCAACAATCAATATTCGTCGATGGCGTTCGCCAAACAACTTTATGGCCGTTACCACTTCGGCACGAAAGAATCGAACGCCATTCAGGCGGGTCGCTTCGAATTCAACGACGGGACTGAAATCTCGCCGAAACATGCAACCCTCGCCAGCTTAAAAGCGAATCGCATCAGTCAGCGCCTGATCGGCACATTTGGCTTTTCAGATGTGGGGCGCAGTTTCGACGGTCTACATTACACCTGGACCCAGCCCGGATCGGCCGACTTCACTGTCGTTGCGGCCACGCCCACTCGCGGAGTCTTTCAGACCGATGGCTGGGGCTGGAACCGGGTCGGTTTCGGCTATGCCGCGTTCACGAAGGAGTGGGGCCACGGCGGTCACGTCGCCGACACGCGCTTCTTCGTCATTGATTACGACGATTTCCGTCATATCGTGAAGACCGACAACAGGCCAGCCGCCGTCAAGAAAACCGATTTGAGCAATATCCACATTCAAACCTGGGGCGGTCACAGCATTCATGCCTTTACGACAAAGGGCGGCACCATCGACTCTCTCGGGTGGGGTGTGTTTCAGACCGGACGCTGGGGTCCGCAGACACAACGAGCTTACGCGTTCGATTTTGAAGGCGGTTTCCAGCCTGCCGCGATGCCGAAGCTCAAGCCGTGGATTCGCGGCGGTTACACGGTTGGCTCCGGTGACGGTAATGCCGGCGATAACCGGCACGAGACGTTCTTTCAGCTCCTGCCGACCCCGCGCCCGTATGCAAGAATGCCGTTCTTCAATATGATGAACACGAAAGATGCATTCGGCTCACTCATGCTTCGTCCTCACTCGCAAGTGACGATCTCCAGCGAATTTCATTCGCTGCGGCTCACCAACGCCAACGACCTTTGGTATTCCGGCGGCGGGGCCTTTCAGCCCTGGACGTTTGGTTACAACGGTCGCGCCACATCGGGGAAGCGGTCGCTGGCCAATCTGTACGACACCAGCGTCGAATATCGCGCGAATCGGCATATGACGCTCACCGCCTACCTCGGCTATGCACAAGGTAAAGCGGTGATGCAGCAGATCTACCCGGCCGGTGCTAACGGGCAGTTCGGCTATCTGGAAGCACTATTCCGGATGTAGGACGCATCGTCCTGACCCGGTCTGACTGCATTGTCATACTAGGTAAAGAAGAGGCCAGCGAACGCAGGAATGCCATTTGGAGGACTAAGAGTACTTAGCCTGGAAAGCCGGCGTGCGAAGGAGATGGAATCTCTGATCCTTCGCGCGGGGGGCGAGCCGTTCGTCGCCCCCTCGGTCCAGGAACGTGCGCTGGACGATCATCGGGAAGCGTTCCACTTCGTCGATCGTCTGGAAGCCGGGGACTTCGATCTTGTGGTCTGTATGACCGCGGCGGGTCTCTCGTTCCTGCGCGATCTGGCTGCCGCCGATGCAACGGACGGATCCACTCTGACCCGCCTGTCTGAAGGCCTGCGCAAGACCTTCATCGTGTCGCGCGGGCCCAAGCCAGTCCCCATCCTGCGCGAACTGGGCGTG
This sequence comes from uncultured Acidobacteriia bacterium, assembly GCA_903828455.1. Classification (GTDB taxonomy): domain Bacteria; phylum Acidobacteriota; class Terriglobia; order Bryobacterales; family Bryobacteraceae; genus BOG-234. The sequence continues at coordinate 95,321 of CAIKMJ010000005.1, forward strand.
AAAGCGCACACGGTTGTGCCGGAGCCAAATACGTGGATGGAGGTCGTGGAGGCTGTAGCCGCGCGTCCAGAGCGGCGTGTTGCGGTGCAGGAGTATGGGCGCCCCAATCCGGATATGACGGTTGCGCTTGAGGCGCTTGGCGCGACAGTCTCGCCGTTTGCGATTTACCGATGGGATTTGCCGGCGGATCTCGAACCATTGCGCGAGGCGGCCCGCCGTCTCGCCGCACGCGAGATCGACGTAGTCTTGTTCACATCGTCGATTCAGCTCGATCATCTTTTTCTTGTCGCGTGCGAACTGGGTATCGAAGCGGAGGTCAGAAACTCGCTGGCTCGTTACGCCGCCCTGGCATCCGTTGGCCCGATCATGAGTGCGTCGCTGGAAGCGGCGGGACTGCCCGTCGACATCATACCGGTGCATCCAAAGATGGCCGGATTGGTGAAGGCTGCTGCTGAACAGGTCGCCTCAGTGCTAACGCGTAAGCGCCTGTGAGAATTTCAGTCGGCTGCCGGCAGGCTTATAAGCAAGCAGCTTGCGTTAGTGTTGCAGGACGACTCCTGGACCGAAGGTAGCGAAATCTCTATTACGAGTGTGGCGCATAACGCACTAACGGGTTTCTCCCCGCTTCGGTCCTAGCGGGGTAGTCTTCGCGGCAGGACTACCGCAGGGGAAACTGCCGACGCCACTCAATCAAAAGTGCTTATTGCGGCACAGCTACGGGCTTCGTGCGCGGCCACGTCTTTCCGGCGCAACCCGCCTCCTCACTTTACGTCCGCAACTCCAGGAAAACGTGATAGCGCTAACGCGAATCGAAAGTGCTACCAGACAGTTCAGGCCAGTCCGGTTGAGGCTAAGTTTTCTATGCTGGGTTGGATTGGTACCCGATTGCCCCGGCGAAACGGGCTACGGATCGCTTGCGTCGTCACTTGGTCGTGACCTTCGGTCGGGTTCTCGCGCTACTTAAACTGCAATACTTGCTGGCTGTGTCGCGAATATCCATCGAAAAAGAAAGCCGCGTAATGCCGTGTCAAATATTTTCAAAACATACCGACATCCACAAATAGCCGACCCGCACTACTTCACGCGCTGCACGGGCATGCCGAACCTGGCATCGTCCACCGGCACGTTGAGCTTCACTTCGTCCAGATTGTACTCTTCCTGCCCGCTGACCCAGCCGAACGTATAGTGGAATGGCATTTTGACGCCGTCCACAGACCGGTAATCGGAATAATCCATCTGCGTCGGAACCCGGCCGAGCGACGTCGTCGCATACCGGATCATGCGCGTCAGCAGGCCGGTCTCTTTGTCGAAGTAGAAC
>CAIKMJ010000006.1 GCA_903828455.1 uncultured Acidobacteriia bacterium
AGGGCGACGGGCCGGTGCGGGCGGGCGGCGGGGGAGCGGCGTGTCTGGCGGGCGCGGGCGCGGGCGCGGCGTACGATGGCGCGGGCGGCGGGGCGACGGGCGCGGGCGCGGGCTGCGAGCCGAGCGAGGCGAGGGCCTCTTCGATGCCGATGAGTTTGCCGGCCTGGATCATCTTGAGCAGTCCGATCTCGAGATGAAAGCGAGGCTGGAGGGAGAACTGAAGATCTTTGAAGAGGTCGAGCGAGAACTGCAGGTACCGCGTGAGATCTTCCTCGCTGAACTGCGCGGCGATGCCGGCCATTTCGGCGCGTTCGGAGGGGCTGGCGGTGACGAGGCGCGAATCGGAGCCGGCGATTTTGGTAACGAGAAGATTGCGGATGTAGCGGGAGATTTCGCGCGAGAAGTGCTGCGGGCTGCCGCCGTTGCGTTCGAGTTCATCGACGAGCGAGAGCATGGCTGCGCCGTTCTGCTGGGCGATGGCTGTGGTGACCTGCGCCATGGCGTCGAGCGAGAAGGCGCCGAGCAGGGCGCGGACGGCGGCGGCGTCGAGTTTATTGCCGCAGCAGGCGATGGCCTGATCGAGCGCAGAGAGAGAGTCGCGGACGGAGCCTTCGCCGGCCTGGGCGATGACGGCGAGGGCTTCGTCATCGGCCTCGATGCCTTCGGAGGCGCAGATGTTGCGCATGCGGTCGATGAGGTCGTTGAAATCGACGGAGCGAAAGCTGAAGTGCTGGCAGCGCGAGGCGATGGTGGCCGGGATTTTGTGAGTTTCGGTGGTGCAGAGGATGAAGACGACCCAGGCGGGAGGCTCCTCGATGGTTTTGAGGAGGGCGTTGAAGGCCTCGTTGGTGATTTGGTGGGCTTCGTCGATGATGAAGACTTTGAAGCGGTCGCGGGAGGGCTGGTAGCGGACGTTTTCGCGCAGTTCGCGCATTTCGTTGATGCCGCGATTGGAGGCGGCGTCGATTTCGATGACGTCGACGGAGCCGCCGGCCTGGATTTCGGTGCAGGAGGCGCAGGTGCCGCAGGGATGGTCGGTGGGGCCGTTGACGCAGTTGAGGCAGCGGGCGACGATGCGGGCTGTGGTGGTTTTGCCGGTGCCGCGCTGGCCGGAGAAGATGTAGCCGTGGGCGATGCGGTTCTGGGCGATGGCGTTGCGCAGGGTGGTTTTGATGTGCTCCTGATTAAGCACATCGTCAAAGGACTGCGGGCGGTATTTGCGCGCGATGACCTGATACATGGACGGAACTCTATTATCGCGCGTGGGGTCGCGCATGGGGACGGGTGGAGACGGAGGTTGGGTGTGCCTGGTGGGCGGGGCGGGTTCGGCGAGGGGCGCCGGGAGGTGGGGTGGGTGGTTTTATCCATATTCGGGGGGCGATTTAGAGGGTGAGGCCGGGAGGGGCGGCGGCGTTTTTCGCGGCTGAAAAAACGAAGCCAATTGAAGAAGCGGGGCTGTGGGCTTCTTCGCGGGGCAGGTAGATGGGCGAGAGGGTGTCGATGAATTCGCCGGGTTTATCGGGGTCGGGGTAGCCGAAGCGGATGACGTCGGGGCGCGGAGGTTTGGCGGCGCGGCCGGGGTTGTTGCTGTCCTTTGAGGGTTTGGGGTGCTGGAGGCGCTGGAGGGTGTCGAGATCTTTGGCGAGGGTGCGGCTGAGGCGCTGTTCGTAGAGGCTGAGGTTGGTGAGGGCGCGGGAATCGCGGATGAAGTTTTTGGCCTGGGCGAGGGCGTGGGCGACGGGGTCGTCGGAGTGGACGGCGGGTTCGGCTTCGCTGTCGCCGACGGCGAGGATGTTGACTTCGAGGGTGGAGATGCGGGCGAGGCGGAACATGACGTCGATGATGCGGGAGGCGAGTTCGTGTTCGAGGTCGGAGGTGGCGTTGAAGCCGGGGAGGAGGCGGACGAAGTAGGCGTCGAAGGCGTCCTGCTCGGGGCCGGTGCGGAGGGAGGCGAGGCCGGTGATGTTGTGGGTGGTGGCGTTGAGGCGGGAGCGGTCCTTGCCCTCGGGCGTGCGGGGGCCGGTGGATTTTTGGGCGTTGGCGCGGTTGGCGCGGAGCTGGGCGTCGGAAGGCATTTGGGTTTTCCTTTCGTATCGTGCGTAAATGAGATTGGACGCGGCAGCCCGTGAGGGAATGCGCGTTTCCGGCTACGTTGTAGCACGCGGGGAGGGGGATGGGGGCGGAGTGCGGGCGGTAAGTGGTTGAGGGGGTTGGAGAAAAAATTGAGTGGAGCGCGTGACCGCTCAGCTGGTAGTGTCCGCGATTCTGTGTAAATGCTTTGCGGGTTAATTGGCTACGATCTGCTCAGGCGTGAGCGTTTTTTCGGCATCTTACCGTTACCGAGTCATCTCTGTCTTACAGTCTCTCTGTCGGACTGGTACAGAGATAGCCGGTCAGGTCAAGAGCCTCAAACGCCGGCCCTTGCCCGCCATCCCGCTGAACCCTTCGCTATACTCTCTTTCGGACTGGTACAGAATATCGGTCTGGTCAGCCGGGACCGCTAGAATCGACTCGAACTTGCTAAACGCGACGAAGGTTATCAGTTTTCTGATCAAACACGGCATTGGTGCTCCTGGCCCAATGGCGGAAACGCAAGCCAAAGTGTACATGAAGCTGCGGCAAGCGAATCCCAGCGCCGCCGAAAAAGAGATCCTTCGAGAAATGTTCGTCCAGCGGGCCAAGATCGCGCTGGCCACTGGTTCGAAGGAGTTGTTTTACCAGATGGCGACCGACCGCGACTGGGTGGACTCCGTCGTCAAGTCCAACCCCGATCTGCTCTCCATGACCATCTATATCATCTTGTGCGAGCATCCAGAATTACGAAACCAAGACCCGCGAATGGAGACTGCACTGCTCAGGGCCGGTTTAACCCAAGATGACATTTTCCGAGAAGTGATGAAGACCGTGGCCGACGCGCTGGACAAACACGCACCGAGTTGGAGAAAACATTACGCTGGCGAGATTGACGACCAAGAAGCTAACCCAGCAGCGCGTCGTGAAGTCAAAGGTGCGGAGGCGGGTGCCCAGGCTGCCGTGCCTCTTCGTTTTGAAGCTCACGAGAAGAGAATTAATTCTGTACTCTTCTTTCCGGACGGTGCGCGGCTCATTTCGTGCGGTATTGACGGCAGCCTAAAGCTGTGGGACACAAGCGCGCGGCCGATTATGGAGCTAAAGACGACGGGGCCTATAGAGAGCATCGCTCTTTCACCGGATGCCTCGCTCGTGGCATGTTCAGTGTCTAATACGGTGGAGTTGTGGGACCTCAAGAATGCTCGGAAGGTAGGGACCTATCACGGGCACAAGTTAGAGGTCTATACCGTTGGGTTTCATCCGGCCGGAAAGCATGTCTTTTCAGCTGACGAAGATACTATTCGAGCCTGGGACATCGGTACTGGACGCGAAGTGCATCGCGTCACGTGTGGCGAAGATTTTTTCACGGCTGTGGCATTCTCATCGGATTATCGTTTTGTCGCCGTTAGTGGTGATAGCTGCACGGTGCGATGCTTGGATCTGAAGAGCGGCGAGGAATGGTGTTCCTTGGCTGGCCACAGATCAACGGTTACCAGCATCGCGGTTGCGCGAGACGGGCGATTCTTGCTCACTGGCTCACTGGATATGACGAGCCGTCTCTGGGATGCCCAAGGCAGACGTGAGACCCGGCGTTATACAGGTTTTGGCCGCCCGATCGCTTCTGTCGCCTTTTCTCCTCGGTCTGCCGTTGGGCTCATCGCTGGGGACGGGCTAAACGTATGCCTCTGGGACTTGAACACCGGTAACCCGATTGAACTTCTGACGGGACAACGCGCCGGAGTCGCAGCAGCGGCTTTCTCTGCTGATGGGCGGCACGTTGTGTCCGGTGCGTGTGACGGAGGCATTTGCCTCTGGACCGTACCACTCGGAAATGAACCGGCCGGGTGGGAAGTAGTCAAAACCCAGGACGGGCCTGGCGGACAGCTTAAAGTTCCTACTCGTTCCAGTCCTCGTGCGACACCGGCAGATGCAATACGGCACTATAACGAAGGCGTGGCACTAATAAACTCGGGACGCCGGGAGGGGGCACTCGAAAAGTTTGACCGTGCCTTGGCGCAGTCACCAGATTTCGAGGAAGCCTGGTTCAACAAAGGAAACGTCCTTCACGGAATGGGACGATATGAAGAGGCGATACTGTCTTACGATCACGCGCCGAGTAGTTTCCAAGCGTGGTGCAATAAGGGCCAGGCGCTTCGAGCGCTGGGCCGTTACGAGGCTGCGCTTGGATCGTACGAACACGCATTGCGGCTGAAACCAGACGATAAGATCACGTGGCTAAATCGAGGTGTGGCCTTGTTGAAGCTGAAAAGAGATCAGGAGGCTCTGGTTTCCTTCGATCGCGCCATCGTACTGGACCAGGGCTACGCCGATGCGTGGGTGAATAAGGCAGGGTTACTCGGCCAGCTTAAGCGCTACGACGAAGCCTATAAGTGTTTTGACCGGGGATTGAGCTTGAATCCTTCCGATTTTCTCGGTTGGTATAGCAAAGGTAATGTACTCGCAGATCAGATGCGGTTGAGTGAGGCAATACTCTGTTACGAGAAGGCATTGGCTCTAAACGGTAACCTCGATCAAGCATGGGTCGAGAAGGGGCTCTGTCTAGGAAAACTCGAGCGTCACGACGACTCTTTAAAGTGCTTCAATATGGCTTTGACCCTGAATTTCCAGAACCGGCATGCATGGTTGAACAGGGGTGTCGTCATGGTGGTTCGATTTCGAGATTATCGCAAAGGCCTCATCTGCTTTCAGGAAGCTCACCGCCTGGGGCACCCGGACGCTGCCTCAATGATATCCACCTGTCGGCAGAAGATGGATAGCGGCGAGTCGTTCTGAGCAAGTCAAGTGCGCGGCGGGTAGAGTTGCCGCGCGGCCTGCAGTCGCTCCTCGGCGGTCGCCAGTTCGCTCGAGCTGAAGAGCTGGTCCTTGTAGTCAAGGGAAAGAATAAGGGCTTCCATTGTGAGGTCCGATCGTCGCATCTGGGACAAGTGATCGAACCCGTAGCTGAAGAAATCGGCGTCGGGCCTGAGGAGTCGGCGGGCGGCCTCCAGGCCACCGTACTGTTCGATCATTCGGAAGAAAACTGTTGGTTTGTATCCTCCAGCCTCGCGGACAATTCTGCCATACAGTTCGTGCATTGCATCGTTGAATCGGCGTTCAATGGACAATTCGGACACGGCTTTTGATTAAGATTTCAGTTTAGCAGCGTAAGATGGTCCCTATCATGGCGTACACCGCCGCCGAAGTGCAGGGCTTCGGGCAGGTACTGGCGGACTCGATCCGGACACGCATTCAGAGCGGTCAGAACATATACGATCAGTCGGCCGCGCTGTTGAGACCCGGGCTGGCTGGCCGTCGCCGATACCCGATTTCTATCTTCAATGTCGTCCCGCTGTAACAGGCGGCCGCCCGACTTAGTACTGCGGCGATTCAAGCCGCAAACCGTCGATCATGGCAAAGTGCCTGCGGTTTCTGCTGACGAGTTGGAAGCCCTTCACAATCGCGGTAGCCGCGATCAATGAATCGAAGGTTCGCAGTCCATCCGATTTCGCATACCGCTTGAGAAGGTCGTATGCAAGCTGATCGATGGACGCGTCAATGTGGATCACGGGATACGCCGATACCAGCGAGTCGATGCCAGCGACATCCCGCTTGTCCCTTGCTCCGACAATCAGTTCGTGAGCGGTGATAATTGAAATCGCGGAATCGTTCAGCGAATCAAGGTAGCTGGCGGCGCTTGCGCTGGCGCGAGACACATCGATCATCACATCGGTGTCGATCAGGGAGACCATTTATTTGAGATCGCGCTAGCCGCGAGGATTGTCCCTGAGCCGGTTCACGTAATCGACGCCGTCACCGATGTCGGTGCGGTTCTTCCACATGCCATAAAACGGAAGATCCTTGATGGAGCGCCGCTTGCCAGCCGGTTCCTGTTCTGCCGGAACGAGGACCTCAACGACTGTCCCCTCTTTCATCTGCACGATTTCCAGGGGCCGAAATACACCGTTTTCATATTTTGCGGGGATCAACATAGCTACGGCTCCTGTGTGCTCACTGTCTACAACAAGTTTAGGGGTTTCAGGCAAAAGGTAGCAAGCACCTCATGGCGAGATTCCAAACCGTTCTCAAACGCGCGCGCTTCGTCTATGCGCCGTACACCGCGGTGGAAATGCGGGGCTTCGCTCCGGCGCTGGCGGACTCGATCCGGACGCGCATTCAGAGCGGGCCAAATATCTATGAGCAGTCGGCTGCGCCGGTGAAACCCGGACGGTCGGGGCGGCGGGGTGATCCCGATTCGATCTCGGCGCCGTTACCCCTGGCTTTCGGCGCGCTGAAGGCCTTCATGGACCAGCATCTTCAAGAGAGTCTGGTAGCCGATGCCCTTGCGTTCGGCGATGGTGCGGGCGCGGGCAAGGTCGGGCGAGGGCAGGCGCAGCGCGATTTGGACGCTTCCGGCGGGGGCAAGTTTTGCCAGCAGCCTGGAACCGCGCGGTGCGGCAGTGCTGCGCGCCGCCGTTTGCTGCTTCAGGAAGGCGCGGCCCTCGGGGCCGGACCACCACTTCGCTTCAGCCTGCTCATCGGCAAATTTCGGAATGGCTATTTTTTTTACTTTGGACTTTTCCATTTTGCTTCAACCTGTTCTTTCAACCTTCCCGTAAGCGGTGCTCGAGGTAGTCTCGCTTCTGTCCCGCGTCCAAATCGTAGGCCGTAATGACGCGAATCCGTTCGTGGCGCTCGGTGAAAACGACGGCCAGAAGGCGGAGGGCGGCTGTTTCGCCGTAGTAGACGTAGCGGGACTCGCCGTCAACGTTCTGTTCGTAAATCAACACCGGACTGAGGGAGAGGGCTTCCTCCACTTCCCCGGCGCTGATTTTATGGGCCCTGATCTTGCGGAGGTTGTGCCGGTCCCATTCGAACATGCATTTCCATTGTATATGCAACGCATATGCGGTGGGGGGGGGATACCGGCTGCGCCCGGGGCGGGGGCAGAATCCGCAATTTATGAGGCAATCCGGGCGGTGGGAGGTGGGGTGCGCGGTTCAGGGTCTGGTTTTCGGTGGGGCGGGTTCCAGGAAGAGGTCGAGGGCGCGGAGCCAGTAATCGGGGGCGGGGTTGGGCGGGGGTTCGTCGAGGCGGCAGTGGGAGCGGAGGACGGGGTCGTAATGGTGGATGGAGGGGTAGCGTTTGTCGGTTTCTTTGACGGGGCCGCGGTCTTTGCGGTCGGCGGGGAGGGCGCGGGCGTTGCTGGAGAAGTAGCCGGAGATGCTCATGGTGGTTGCCTTTGTTCTGCCTTCTGATTTGTGTCTGCAACCAGAGGTATAGCAGGCGGGGAGGGGGATGCGGGTGGGGTGGCGAGGAAAGTGATTGAGGGGAAAGGCGGAAATAAATGCCGAGGTGGCGTGACTGGCGCGGGGCGCTGAGGATGAGAGATTATCAGGCCCCGGGTAATCCGCGGCACACGGGTTAAACCACTACCGTTGCTTCCTTCCGGACCTGGCGGGGTTTGCAGCCGCCCATTGCACGGAGCCCGGAACCTGAACCTCTATGTTAGCAAGTGCGGTTAGCAAGTGCGGGGCGGAGAGTGGCGAGGCGGGCTAGCGGCCGGCTTCGCGGTACTGGCCGGCGGCGGGGGAGTCGCTCCAGCGTGGGGGGGCGGGCTGGTTGGCGAGGCGGAGGAGGCCGAGGGCGAGGGCGCGGTCGACGAGGGCCATGTTGTCGTAGTCGAGCTTGTCGGCGGTGTCGGAGGACAGGTGGTAGTCGGGGAATTCGAAGGCGACGGCGGCGGTGTGGGCGATGACGCCGTGCTGGGCGAGGGAGAAGTTGTCGCTGCGGTTGAAGTAATCGTCGGCGTCGGGGGGGCGCCAGAGGGAGACGCTGGCGGGCGCGGCGGCGTCGGCGAGGATGGCGGGGAGGTTGGAGTAGGAGGGGCCGGAGAGGGCGAAGGAGGCGAGGCGGGGGCCGGTGCGTTCGTCGGTGCGGCCGAGTTGTTCGAGGTTGAGGTTGGCGATGGTGTCGCGGAGGGGGACGAGGGGGTGGGAGGCGTACCAGGAGGAGCCGAGGAGATCTTGTTCTTCGCCGAAGAAGGTGATGAAGAGAATGCTGCGGCGGGGGGGCTGGGGGAGGGCGGCGAGGGCGGCGGCGATTTCGAGGACGGAGGCGGTGCCGCTGGCGTCGTCATTGGCGCCGTGGAAGATGGCGGAGTCGGTGGCGCCGACGTGGTCGTAATGGGCGGTGAGGAGGATGTACTGGTTGCGGAGAGCGGGGTCGGAGCCGGGGAGGAGGGCGGCGACGTTGCGGAGGGGGACGGGTTCGCGGGTGGATTCGGGGAGATGGAGGGAGAGGGCGAGGGGGCGGGAGGAGCGGAGGAGGCGAAGGGCGGCGGAGTCGCGGAGGCGGAGGACGGGGATGTGGGGGGAGTCGGCGGGTTCGAGGAAGGAGGGGTCGTTGGGGCGGTGCTCGTCCTGGCCGCGATCGGTGACGGTGTTGTGGAGGAGGAGGATGAGGCGGGGGTGGCGGGCGGTGAGTTCGGCGAGGAGGGTTTCGTCGCCCCAGCGGTCTTCGTCGCCGATGACGATGGAGTTGGCGACGTTGGGAATTGTGCCGTTGGCGGGGAGGCGGAGGAGGGGGGCGCGGGTGAGGTCGAGGGCGTCGAGGGCGCGGACGTAGAGGCGGCCGGAGGGGACGGGGAGGGATTTGGAGGCGTCGTGAAGGGTGAGGCGGACGGCGTCGCGGGCGACGGTGATGCGGAGGAAGTTGGCGGTCTGAAAGTAAGTGCCGGAGGCGGGCGGTTGGAGGCCGGCCTGGCGGAAGCGGGCGGCGATGAAGGAGGCGGCGAGGTCGAGGCCGGGCGAGGGGGTGAGGCGGCCTTGGAGTTCGTCGGAGGCGAGGAAGGAGACGTCGGCGCGGAGGGCGTCGGGGGTGAGGCGGTCGAACGCCGGTTGTACTGCGGTGGATTGTGCGGCGGGCGGAGGGGCGGCGTGGACGGTGAAGCAGACAAGCGCGGCGAGGAGGAGATTCGGGCGCATGGGGCGGGAATTCGCAGGATAACAGGGCGGGCGGGAGAAATGCAGACCGCCCGCCCCGGAATGCGCGCCCCTGTTGGCGGGAGCGCGCGCGGAGTGCGAAGGTCGTGCGGCGGTTGTGCGGCCGGATTATTTGCCGGTGCCGGTGAGGGCGATGGTTTGGGTGCCGGTGGCGTTGTCGCTGACCGTGAGGGTGGCGGTGCGGGTGCCGGTGGCGGCGGGTTTGAAGGTGATGGAGATGGTGCAGGAGGCGCCGGCGGCGACGCTGGTGCCGCAGGTGTTGGTCTGGGCGAAGTCGGCGGAGTTGGTGCCGGAGAGCGTGAGCGATGTGATGGTGAGGGTCGCGGTGCCGGTGTTCTTGAGTGTTGAGGTCTGCGCGGTGGCGGTGGTGCCGACGGTGGTGCCGGCGAAAGTGAGCGACGTGGGAGTCAGGGTGACGGCGGGTGCGGCGGCGACGGCGGTTCCGGTAAGAGAGACGGTTTGGGTGCCGGTGGCGTTATCGGCGACGGTGAGAGTGGCGGTGCGGGTGCCGGCGGCGGTGGGCTTGAAGGTGATCGAGATGGTACACGATGCGCCGGCGGCGACGCTGGTGCCGCAGGTGTTGGTCTGCGCGTAATCGGCGGAGTTGGCGCCGGAGAGTGTGAGCGATGTGATGGTGAGGGTCGCGGTGCCGGTGTTCTTCAGCGTGGAGGTCTGGGCGGCGGAGGTGACGCCGACGGTGGTGCTGGCGAAGGTGAGCGACGTGGGCGAGAGGCTGACGGCAGGGGCGGCGCCGGTGCCGGAGAGCGTGACGGTCTGGGTGCCGGTGGCGTTATCGGCGACGGTGAGGGTGGCGGTGCGGGTGCCGGTGGCCGAGGGTTTGAAGGTCACGGAGATGGTACACGAAGCGCCGGCGGCGACGCTGGTGCCGCAGGTGTTGGTCTGCGCGTAATCGGCGGAGTTGGTGCCGGAGAGCGTGAGCGATGTGATGGTGAGGGTCGCGGTGCCGGTGTTCTTCAGGGTGGAAGTGAGGGCGGCGGCGGTGGTGCCGACGGAGGTGCTGGCGAAGGAGAGCGACGTGGGCGAGAGGCTGACGGCGGGCGCGGGCGGCGCGGCGCCGGTGCCGGAGAGGGCGACGGTCTGCGGCGAGCCGGTGGCGTTGTCGGCCACACTCACGGAAGCGGTGCGGCTGCCGGTGGCGGTGGGCTTGAAGGTGACGGTGATGGTGCAGGTGGCGCTGACGGCGAGCGTGACGCCGCAGTTATTGGTCTGGCTGTAATCGCCGGGGCTGGCGCCGGTGAGGGCGATGGAAGAAATGTTGAGAGGCGCGGTGCCGGGGTTGGAAACGGTGACGGCCTGGCTGGCGCTGGAGGTGCCGGTGGTCTGGCTGGCGAAGGTGAGCGAAACGGGGCTGAAGCTGAGCGAGGGAGTGCCGACGGTGACGGCGACGGCCGCCGAAGTGCTGCCCTTGAAGCTGGCGTCGCCCGAGTATTTCGCGGTGACGGAGTAGGAGCCGGCGGGAAGAACAGCGGTGCTGGTGACGGAACCGGCAGCGAGCGTGAAGGTCGTGATGGCGGTGGCCGGCGCATTGCTGGCGTACAACTGCACGGTGCCGGTGGGAGTTCCGGTGTAGCCGGAGCCGGCGGCGACGGAGATCGAAATGCTTGCGGCGGCGTTGGCGGCGAGGGTGGTGGGGCTGACGGTAAGTTTGGTGGTGGAGGTTGGGCAGGGGCCGGCGGGCGTGGTGAAGGTGCCGTTGGACGAGTACCAGCCGTTGACGCCGGATGACGTGGCGTCGTTGTAAAACCAGCTCTTGAAGGCGAGTTCCTGCAGGTGGTAGACGTACGAGGACGGGCTGGTCATGGTGAAGATGGTGCCGGTGAGCGGGTCGCCCACTTCGAGATTGGTCTGGCAGCCGGTGACCTGGCCGATGTTGCCCCAGGAGGGCGTGGGGTTGCTGGCGGAAGGATCGTCGACGAACTCGCCGAGTTCATGGCTCATGGAGGCCACGTCTTTGGTGGCGCCGAAATTGCCGGAGGTATCGAAGTCGGCGATGGCGTAGAGCTGGCCGTTGTAGGTGCCGTGATAACCGAGGATGCAGCAGTTGGTGGTGGTGGTCTGGTAGAGCACGGTGTTGTAGAGGACGAAGACGGGAAGGCTGGACGAGGCGACGCCCATGGAAGAAAGGGCGGGCAGCACGGTGTTCTGCATGTAGGTGCTGAACCAGGTGTACTCCATTTGGCCGAGGCGGCCGCAGGAGGCAGCAACGGTGGAGCCGCTGGCGGCGGGCACGGTGATGCTGACGGCGGTGAGCTGGGCGGGGCTGAAGAGCAGGTGATAGTTCGGGCTGACGCCGGAGGGGCCGGTGTACTGGAAGAAGTTGGCGCGCTGGAAGTAGTCGTGATACTGGGTGCTGCCGAAGCTTGTGGTGCCGGCGCTGAAGCTGTAGTTGGCGAAGAGGGGCGAGGCCTGGACGAGGGAGACGGGCGACTGGGCGGAGCAGGTGCCGGTGGCGGTGGGGTCGAACTTGTTGCCATCGGAGAAGGTCACGATGAGCGGGATGAGGTTGGCGGTGATGGTGGTGGTGCCGGCGCCGGCGACGGCGGGGTTGGCGCCCGCCATGGTGTAGCTGTAAGAGCCGTCGGTGCCGGTCCAGGTGGGGATGGTGGAGGCGACGATGCCGGTGGTGCGGGCGCTGTAGAGGCCGGCGTGACCGCGCGTGGCGGCGGAGGCGGTGTTGGTTTCGATGGGCGGCGCGATGAGGTAGCGAACGGGCAGATCGGTCTGCGGCGCTTCCTGCCAGGGCAATTCCTGCTGCGCGAGGGCGGCGCCGGTGACAGTCAGAAGAATGAGAGCGGAGATGTGGCCGATCGATTTCATGCAGGCTACCTTGGCAATTTGAATTTCGGTACTGACCCTAACGTGACAGAAGGCGGGGCGGGCGGAAAGTTAACCGACGGGTACGAGGTACATCGGGAAAAACGGGTGCCGGCGGGGATTTTGCGGCGGAGCGGAACGGAGAGGCAAGCGTGGAAGTGGGAAAAACGCAGTATTTGCAGGGGAGCAGGAGTGTTTGCAGGATGCGGGGCGGCGCGGCCGAGGGGGCGGGCGGTGAATCTGGCCGGATGGATAGCCGGGCCGGGGCGGAAACCGGCGGGGAGCGGAGCGAGACGAAAGTTAGCGGAGGAGGCGGAAAGGGGAACGCTGTCTTGTCGGCGCTGATTCGAGCCGCAGCGCCTGCGAGGGAGCAAACGGAAAGCTCCCTCGCAGGCAGTACAGAACTCTACGGCATGTAGCTGGAAGTGCCGCCGGCGGCGGGGATGTAGCACTTCATGGTGTAGTCCATGACCATGCGGTCGGCGTTGAAGCGCCAGCCGAGGGTCTTGATGGTGCGCTTCATGCGGCGGATCCAGCCGCGGGGGAGGCCGTCGGCGTCGCGCTGGTAGTAGAGCGGGATGGTCTCTTCGCGCAGGGTGCGGTAGAGGTCTTCGGAGTCGCGCTCATCGTGCACATCCATATTGGTATGGGTGCGGCCGGTGCCGATGGCGAAGCCGTTGAGGCCGTCGTAGGCTTCGGCCCACCAGCCGTCGAGGACGGAGAGATTGAGGCCGCCGTTGAGCACCACCTTCTGTCCGCTGGTGCCGGAGGCTTCGAGCGGGCGGCGGGGGTTGTTGAGCCAGACATCGACGCCCTGGACGAGATGGCGGCCGACGTTGATGTCGTAGTCTTCGATGAAGACGAACTTGTCGCCGAACTGGCGGTCGCGCATCATTTCGGCGATCTGCTGGAGGACGCGCTTGCCGGGCTCATCGTGCGGATGGGCCTTGCCGGCGAAGACGAACTGGACGGGGCGGCGCGGGTCGTTGACCATGCCGGCGAGGCGCTCGATGTCCTTGAGCAGCAGGTTGGCGCGTTTGTAAGTGGCAAAGCGGCGGGCGAAGCCGATGGTGAGGGCGTCCGGGCTGAGGACGCGGCCGAGGCGGTGGAGCGTTTCGGCCGGTTCGCCGCGGCGTTCGGCCTGCTCGATGGCGCGGCGGCGCACGAATTCGATGAGGCGCGATTTCAGGCTGAGGTGCGTTTCCCAGAGTTCGCCGTCATCGACTTTATCGATGCCTTCCCAGACGCTGGCGCTGGCGCCGGCGCCCTTGTTGAGCCAGTCGGCGCCGAGGTTGCGTTCGTAGAGGCGGAACATTTGCGGGGCGAGCCAGGTGGGGACGTGGACGCCGTTGGTGATGTGGCCGATGGGGACTTCGTCGCCGGGCTTGCCGGGGTAGAGGCCGGTCCACATATCGCGCGAGACTTCGCCGTGCAGGGAGGAGACGGCGTTGGCGCGGCGCGAGAGGCGGAGGCCGAGGACGGTCATACAGAAGGTTTCGCCGTGGTTGCCGGGGTCTTCGCGGCCGAGCGCCATGAGGGAATCGTGCGAGAGGCCGAGGGCGTCGCGCAGGGGGCCGAGGTGCTCTTCCATGAGGCCGGCGTCGAAGCGGTCGTGGCCGGCGGGAACGGGCGTGTGGGTGGTGAAGACGACTTCGCGGGAGACGCGGGCGACGGCCTGGTGGAAGTCGATGCCCTCTTCCTGCATGCGGCTGCGGATGGCTTCGAGGACGGCAAAACCGCTGTGGCCTTCGTTGAGATGCAGGACGCCGGGGGTGATGCCCATGGCGCGCAGGGCGCGGTAGCCGCCGATGCCGAGCAGAGCTTCCTGGCGGATGCGGACGCGGCCGTCGCCGCCATAGAGGCGCGAGGTGAGTTCGCGGTCTTCCTGGGCGTTGCCTTCCACGTTGGAATCGAGCAGCAGCAGGCTGATGCGGCCCACGCGGATGCGCCAGACTTTGGCGCGGATGACGCCGCTGCGGGTTTCAATCTGCACGGTGACGGGCTCGCCGCTGGCGCCGATGGCCGGTTCCATGGGGAGCGAGTTGATATCGGTATGCAGGTACTCTTCGTGCTGCCAGCCTTCGCGATTGAGGCGCTGCGCGAAGTAGCCCTGGCCGTAGAAGAGACCGACGCCGACGAGCGGGATGTCGAGATCGGAGGCACTTTTCACGTGATCGCCGGCGAGCACGCCGAGACCGCCGGAGTAGATGGGCAGCGATTCGTGGAGGCCGAATTCGGCGGAGAAGTAACCGACCGGGCGGGGACGGAGGACGCCGGCGTGGACCGAACCCCAGGTGTCGTCCGATTCCAGATACTCGCGCTGGCGACGCCACGCATAGTTGATGCGGCTGTGCAGCATGAGTTCGCCGGCGCGGCGTTCGACTTCGGCGAGCGGCATGGCGCCGAGCATGGAGATGGGATTGTGGTTGCTGCGGCGGAAGCGGGCCGGCTCGAGTTCGCGGAAGAGCGTGGTGGAGTCCTGATCCCAGCTCCAGGCGAGGTTGCGGGCGAGGGCCCAGAGTTTTTCCTGCGACGGCGCGATGAAGCGGGCCACGGTGCGGGCTTCGCTGACGACGGGCGCGACTTCGGCGGCGGCGTCGGCAAGGGCGCGGATTTCGTGCTCTTCGAAGATGCGCGCGTCGCGGGTCTGCACGACGAGGACGCCCTGGAGGACGCCGCGATCGACGAGCGGCACGCCGGCGAAGGACTGGAATTCATCTTCGCCCGATTCCTTGAAGTACTTGAAGCGCGGGTGCGATTTGACCTGCGGGACGGCAAGCGGCAGCACGGTTTCGGCGACCAGTCCGGCGAGACCTTCGTGCAGGCCGAGGCGCAGGACGCCGATGGCGGTGGGTCGCAGGCCGACGGTGGCGGCGAGAAGCAGACTGGAGCGATCCGGTTCGAGCAGATAAGCGGAACAGACGTCGGTGTTGAAGCGCTGGGCGATGAGCGCGACAACGTGCATGAGGGTTTCGGCCGGCTTACCGCCTTCGGCGGCGAGCACGGCGAGTTCTTCGAGAGTCAAAATGTGTCCGGGATCGGGCTGACCGGTTGGATTGAAGCTGGTTGGGCTCATGTCGGTTGATTTCCGTTCCTCCGCACGTCTGGCGCGCGCGGTTTCCACTCAACGACAAAGTTGGCCGCGGACAAGGCGGCTCCAGTAGTTTTCAGTTTAGATCACGGGGTGCGGCGGGGCGAGCGCGGGGCGGTGCGAGGCGCGGTGCGGGGCGGTGCGAGGCGCGGTGCGGGACGGGCGAGGGGCGGTGCGGAGTGAGCGAGGGGATACCGGGTTTCGTGGCCGAACCCGGTATCCGCGCGCCGCATGGGTCAGAAGGTTCTGCGTAATCCGAAGCGCATCTGAAACGGTTCGACCGGGTGATAAACGTCGGTGAATGCGGGATCGGCTGTTGGCGTGATGCGGGAGGTGTAGGCGTAGTCGATGTCGTGGTCCCTGCGGTTCAGCAAATTCAATGCTTCGACCACGAAGCTCCACTGTCTGCCGAGCCGATAGCGGACCTCCGCATTGAGTAAAACGGTTGCATTGGACTGATAAATTCCGTCCGAGGTCAGATCGCGCGGGCCAAAGGCGCGCAGGCGCAGACTGGCCGAGAAGCGCTTGTAGTCGTGCATGGTAGCTCCCGCCGAGGCGACCAAGCCGACCGCTTCGGGAACGCGCTTGCCACCAGGGCTGTTCGGCGCGGCGTCATCGCCATCGATTGCGGTAAAAAACGCGCGGGAGTCGGCAAGGTCGAAATCGAAAGCCCAGTGTGCGAGTGGCGTGTAATAGTTGGCCCATTCGATGCCGTAGCGGTTGCTCGGACTGAACGAAGCAACCGTGCCGCCGGTGTCGCCGGACTGCTGCAGTTCCGACCGGCTGCGGAGATACCAGAGGGAGAACGTGCTCTGCAGGTGCGGGACGGCTGAGGTTCGCACGCCGATTTCCGCGCCTTTGGTCTGGACCAGGAGCGGTATTTTCGATGTTGCCGCGGGGAAGGGATTATCGGGCGAAATCGGCTGCACCGTTTGCGTTGCGCCGCGCACGTCATTGCTGTGGAAGCTGAATCCGCCCTGCACGTAGAACTCGGTTTTCGCCCAGGGGCCGAAAATCAAACTGGCTTTCGGTTCGGGCAGGAACTTCGTGACGGTACCGGAATTGGCGGCCGCAAAGTTGACCACAGGAGCACCGGGCAGTTCGGTGGCGGTGTACGAGGGCGTCACATTGGTGACGTCGGCGTGGCCCACGTCGCCGCGCATGGCCAGAACGGAGCGGAGTTTTTCCGCCCACTGGATTTTATTCTCCACATAAAAGCCGACCATCGTATCGGTGAACTTATTGACATCGGTATCGGCGGGCAGGACGGCGGCGAGGTTGGGATTGGAGTCGCAAGCATCGATGGGATCGTCGTTGCAGGCGCTGATATCGTTTTTGCTGGTGCGGATGCGATTTTCGGTGCGGTAGAGGCCGTTGTGGACCCAGTCGTTGCGGACCTGCAGGCCGAAGGTATTTTCCACTTTGCGGCCGAACCACTGGCTGGCGATGGTGTGGTGTGCGTCGAGGCCGGCCACGAAACGCTTATCCTGCTGCTCGAACTGATCGCCCTTGACTGGGTCGTCCAGATAGTAGGTGAAATCGGAAAATAAATCGAGGTCGTAATAAAAGCCGTAGAGCGTGACCTTGGTTTTGGAGTTGCCGCGTTCGCGATGCCATTCGCTCTGCAGACTGTAACGGCCCGAGTTGCCGCCGTCGGTCGGGTTGAGCGAGCCAAAGAAGCCGACAAGAGGCGCGGCGGTGACCGGAATCTGATCGCTGGAATTCCACTTGCCGTGGTAGGCGCGGGCGGTTACGCTGAAGCCGTTGGCGTCGTCGCCCTGGCTGTAGGTTGTCATGCCGTTGAATTTGGCGAAGCCATCGGGATTCTTCCAGGGGCCGTCATCGTAAAAAGCTTCTCCGCCGAAGAGCAAATTGCCGGAACCGAGCTTTTGCGAGACGCCGAAAACGGTGCGTGCGTAGCCATTCATGCCGCCTTCCACCTGGAGGAAGTTCTCGGGCAGCGTCTTGAAAAATTCCAGATGGGCCGAGCCGGCTGAGCCAAAGTTGCCGACGTCGGCGTAATAGGGGCCTTTTTCGTAATTGACGCGCTGCACCAGCTCGGGGATGACGGTGTTCATGTCCGAGTAGCCTTCGCCGTGCGCGTGAGACGGCAGGTTCAGCGGCATGTCGTCGATGAAAACGGCGAAGTCGGTGCCGTGATCGAGACTGAAGCCGCGAAGAAAATACTGGTTGGCCTTGCCGCCGCCGGCGTGCTGCGTGATGATGACGCCCGGCACCGTTTCCAGAACTTCGCCCGAACGAAGAATGGGACGATCCTCAATTTCCTTCGCGCCCACTGTTCCCTCGGTAGCCGAATTGGCAATGCCGATCAGGTCATCCTCACGGCCCTGGACGGTGACGGCGCTGTTTACGGCGCTCAGGGCGAGGGCGATGTGCAGCGGGCTGGGTGGCGCGGCGGAACGCAGTGTGACGGGGAGTTCGGCGGTAGCGAAATCGGCATGAGAGACCACGAGCCGATAATCGCCCGCGGGGAGTTCGGAAGTACGGAAGGTGCCGTTCGTGTCGGACTGGGCAGTGGTGAGCACAGTCCCGTTCGCGCCCTGAACCTTGATGTCGGCTCCGGCAATGGCTGCGCCGGACATATCGACGACCGTTCCCGACAACTGAGACGGACGAGAAGGCTTATCGCTCGGGGCGAGCGGCGTCTTGTTCTGCGCGCTCACCAGGAGCGCAGTGAGCATCATCGCAAACAGAAAATGAGAAAGAGTTCGCATATCATTCTTCTTCAGTGCCGTTCGGTTGCTTCTTCGGTGCCGTTTGGTTGCTTCTCCGGTGCCGTTTGGTTTGCCGGGCCGGAGACTTCCCCCGGATACCGGTCTCTACCGCGAATCGATCGGCCTGGCCTGCACGGCGGCCAGGGGCGGCGCCGGTGCGCCGGATCGCCAAAAAGCGACCGGACACGACAGCTATCGCCTTGATTCGGGACAGGTTCCTTCTGGTAATACGAATATCAAAAACGTGTTACTTAGGGACGATACCACACTGATAGCATGATCCGCAATAAAGTGTTACGAAAATTATTGCGCAGCCAGCGCGCAGTTGGATTGCCGCACCGCGCGAAAAGAACGACGCCAAAGCGACATCAGGCGTTAGCGGTCGCGAGCGTCGGTTTTCCGGCGAGACCGTAGCGAAGGCCGAGGCGCGGGACTGCGATGGCGGCCAGCAGCAGGCTGGCGCGATCCGGTTCGAGCAGATCACGGAGCAGACGCGGGTGTTGAAGCGGCGAGCGAAGAGCGCGACGATGTGCCTGACGGTTTCGGGCGGCTTGCCCCCTTCGGCGGCGAGCACGGCGCATGGCAAAGCCGCCGGGTATGAACAGAGATGCGGCGGAGCGCGCGACCTGCTGTAATCGGCAGGTGAGGGGAATGCGATATTCGGCGGCGATGGCGGCAGTCTGTTGTTGCGCCGCGGCGCAGACGGTGCCGGATCCGGCGGCGCTGATCAAAGAAGTGCAGGCGCACCAGCAGGCGGTGGAGCAGATCCGGGAGAATTTCACGTTCCACGAAGCGATCCGGACCGAAGAGCTGAACGGCGACGGCTCGGTGCACAGCGTGACGAGCGAGGATCGCGAAGTGTTTTTCGTCAACGGGCGGCGGGTTTATCGCGTGCTGAAGCGGAATGGCACGGAACTGAACGCCGCGGAGGCGAAGGCGGAGCAGGCGCGGGTGAAGAGAGTGGTGGAGAGCGACATGAAGGCTCCGCCGCCGGCGACGCGGACGGGCACGCGTCTCATCAGCCAGATTCTGGCGGTAACGAAGCTTTCCAATACGCGCGTGATTACGCTGCATGGCAGGGAGACGCTGCAGTTCGATTTTGCCGGCGACCCGGGGGCAAAGGCGCACGGCATCGAACAAAATGTGGCGAAGAAGCTGACGGGTACGATCTGGGTGGACCGGGCGGACCGGCAGGTGGCGCGCGTGGAAATTCACGTCGCCGATGATTACAAGCTGGCCGGAGGGCTGCTCGGCAACATCCGCAAGGGCTCACAGCTGACGGTGGAGCAGGCGCCGGTGGGCGACGGGTTGTGGCTGCAGACGGCGACGGAAGAGCATGTGACGGCACGGCTGCTGCTGAAGAGCGAGCGGCAGAACGTCCATATCAAAGACTTCGATTTTCAGCGGTTCGACGTGGGGATGCTGCAGAACATCGGCGCGCCACCGCAATAGACGAATTACAGGGTGACGAACTGGTGGTCGGGGCAGCCAAGCTGCGTCGCCGAAGAGATGTCGTCGATGAAGCCCATGCCGAATTTGGCGAGGAACGGGAGCGCGGAGTAGTAGCGTTCCTGCAAATGCCTGGCCGGGAAGACGAAGCCGCTGAGTTCGCGGGCGTGGCGGGCGGCCTGCTCGTCGCGTTCGTAAATGCGGCGGGTGGTTTTGGCGACGATGCGACCGGCCTGGTATTCGATCTTCTTTCGGCTGTTGGCGAGGGCGGTGACGAGCGAGGGGTCGAGCTTCGCGAGGTCACCTTCGAGAGCGTCGAGGGCGACGGTGAAGGCGGATTGCGTCTGGTCGAGGCTGCGTTTCAGCGGCGGGGGAACGAGGCGGCGGCAGATGGCGTCGGCGAGCGTGCGTTCCTCGGCGAAGAGATCGGCGGCGGCGAGACCGTAGCGGCGCATGTGTTTGGCGGACTTCGCGTCGAGGACGGTGAAGCCGGCGCGGGGCATGGCGACGGGCTGGCGGCCGAGGAGATTGCGGTAGAGGACTTCGGACTGGGCGAAGTAGGCGAGTTCACCGGGACCGCCGATGTAGGCCGCGGTGGGGAACAGGTAGTCCTGCAGGACCGGGCGGAGGAGCGCGTTGGGGGAGAGCTGGTGGGCGCGGGCGGCGAGGTCGGCGGCGGAAAATTTGTGCGAGCCGGCGGCGAAGGTGGTGCCGGTGCGGCGCAGGGCGTAGCGGTGACCGCTTTCGAGGAGGAAGGCGAGAGAGGTGTGGGCGTCGACGAGGACCTGGGCGTGGTAGCCGCGTTCGACCAGTTCCTTTGAGCGGGCGATGAGGGAGTCGGCGAGTTCCGGCATGCGCTCGACCGCCTCGCGCATGAGCGGCGCGGCGATTTCGCGGAGGGCGGGCGTCATGGGGTCGACGAACAGCAGGTTGAACGGGCGGAAGATTTCCGAGAGCAGGCGGGCGAAGGCCGAACCCATGGTGACTTCGCCCTGGCAAGAGCGTTCGACGAGAGCGACGGTTTCTTCGGCGAAGGGCAGACCGGCGAGGGCGGCGCGGAGTTCGGCAATCGGCAGGTCGCCGGGGACGATGCCGCCGACGGGACGGGAGCCGGTTGGTTCGGTGGCAGCGACGCGGAGCGTGACGGGCTGGTGGTCGGCGCCGAAGACGTGGACGTGGTTGACCTCGGCGAAATCGTGATCTTCAGTGGCCATCCAGAAGACGGGGACGGCGGGAGTTCCGAGTTCGGAGAGCTGGCGGGCGGTCTGGATGGCGGTCAGCGCCTTATAGATGGTATAGACAGGGCCGGAGAAGAGGCCGACCTGCTGGCCGGTAATGATGGCGACGGTGCCGGGGCGGGCGAGAAGGTCGAGCGAGGGGTTGCCGGGGTTGAGCGGGGCGAGGGCGCTGACGAGGGCGGCGCGGCGTGCGTCGGGGAATTCGAAGGCGGCGGCCTGGGCGACGGCTTCGAGGCTGTTGGGACGGTGGGGGTAGAGGTCGCTGACGCGGTCGAAATTATAAACGAGGTCGGCAAAGAGCCTGGACGTACCGGGGACTTCTGTCTGACGCAGACATGTGCTCTCCATAGGTTTGCAGGCGGCGGTTTGCAGGCGGCGGCTTGTGTCAGGTTACCAGATGAAAGTGAAATCGCGATGGCTTCGGAAATTTTACCGGAGTAAAGAGCTGATCCGGACGGAGGGGAGCAGCAGACCGGGGGTGAAGCGCTTGGCGATGTCGTTATAGATAACGAACACGACGAGCATCATCAGGAAGACGAAGCCGATCCGGAGCATGGCTTCCTTGACGCGAAGGCTGAGGTCGCGGCCCATGATCATTTCGACGAGGAGGGTGACGATGACACCGCCGTCGAGAATCGGGATGGGCAGCAGATTGAAGATAGCGAGGTTGAGGCTGACGACGCTCATGAGGGCGAGGAAGGGTCCGGTGCCTTCGTCGGCGGCCTGTTTGGCGTACTGAGCGATGCCGATGGGGCCGGAGAGATTCTTCGCCGACATGCGTCGCTGGACGATGCCCTGGAGGAAGCCGACGATCATATAAGCGTTGCGGCCGTTCTGCACGAGCGATTCATGCAGAGCATCAGGAAAAGACAGTTTCAGACTCTGGATATTGAGCTTAACGCTCGATTCGACGCCGATCATCCAGCGGGCGGTACCGTCGGGATTCTTGTAGACGGGCTTCAGGGTGGCGGTCTGGTGAGCGCCGTCGCGGATGTAGTCGAGGGTGACTTCCCTGCCTCCGCTGGTGCGGATCATTTCGGGCAGGGTGAAGCGGGAGTGGATGGGAACGTTGTTGATGCGGGCGAGGATGTCGCCCTTGCGGAGGCCGGCTTCGGCGGCGGGCATGCCGGGGGTGACGCCGCCGACCTGGATTTCATTCTGGCCTTCCCAGCCGGCCGAGCCGAGGCCTTCCTTCTCATCGAAGACGGGGGTGACCGAGAGCGGGATCTGGTGGCCGGCGCGTTCGACGGTGAGGGTCAGGTGGCGGTCGGCGCCGGAGATTTCGGCGGAGATGATTTCGTCCCAGTCGGGATTGTCCTTGCCGTTGAGGCGGACGATTTTGTCGCCGGGGAGGATGCCGGCTTTGGCGGCGGGCGAGTTGGGCATGACGTGGCCGACGAGGGCGCCGCCTTCATCGACAACCTTTTCGTACTTCACCATGTACATGCCGGTGAGGACAGCGATGGCGAGGAGCACGTTCATGAGCGGGCCGGCGGCGGCGATGATGAGGCGCTGCCAGCGGGGCTTGCGGAGAACGCTGCGGGGGTCGTCGGCTTCGGGGTCGCCGAGCTGCTCGCCGGCCATTTTGACGTAGCCGCCGAAGAGGATGGCGGAGAAGCGGTAGTCGGTCTCGCCGCGGCGGAAGCCGAAGAGGCGGGGGCCGAAGCCGAAGCTGAAGACTTCGACTTTGACGTCAAAGGCGCGGGCGGCCCAGAAGTGGCCGGCCTCATGGACGAGAATCATGACGCCGATGAGAACCAGCAACCACCAGACGTTCTGCAGAAAAGAGAGTGCCATATATACGTCCCCCGCGATCGTTATGCGTTCATCCTCATCCTATGCATTGTGGTTACACATGGATGTTATTCATTGCAAACTGCTTTGCGTGTGTATCCATCACCCCGCGCGCGACCTCGCGGGCGGCGCGGTCAACTTCCAGAATATCCCCGACGCCCGAAGGCTCCTTATAGGGCATGCGGTCCAGCGTTTCGCGAACGACTTTGGCGATGGCGGTGAAACGGATGCGGCCTTCAAGGAAAGCCCCGACGGCGATTTCGTCGGCTGCATTGAGGACGCAGGTGGCGGTGCCGCCGTTGCGCTGGGCTTCGTAGGCGAGGCCGAGGAGCGGGAATTTGGCGTAATCGGGAGCGGCGAAGTCCCATTGGCGGGCCTGCGACCAATCGATTTTCGGAACGGGCGCGCTGGCGCGTTCGGGCCAGGTGAGGGCGTACTGGATGGGCATCCGCATGTCGGTGGCGCAGACCTGGGCGACGACGGAACCATCGTTGTACTCGACCATGGCGTGGACGGTGGACTGGGGGTGGACGACGACTTCCACATCGTCGGGCGCGAAGTCGAAGAGCCAGCAGGCTTCGATGACTTCGAACCCCTTATTCATGAGGGTGGCGGAATCGATGGTGATGCGGTTGCCCATCTTCCATGTTGGATGATTCAGGGCCTGCGCGGGAGTCACGGTTTCCAGAGATTCGGCGGGCGTGTTGCGGAAAGGACCGCCCGAGGCGGTGAGGATGAGCTTGGTGGCTTCCGAACGGCGGCCGGCGCGGAGGCACTGGTGGGCGCCGTTGTGTTCGGAATCGACCGGAATGAGTTCGCAGGAGTGGCGGGCGACGGCGTCCATGACGAGTTTGCCGCCGGAGACGAGGACTTCCTTATTGGCGAGGCCGACGCGCTTGCCGCGGCAGACGGCTTCGTAAGTCGCTTCGAGGCCGGCGACGCCGACGATGGAGGACATTACGGTATCGGCTTCGGGGGCGACGGCGATGCGGACGAGGGCTTCGGGGCCGCTGAGGAGTTCGGGGAGAGGAATTCCAAAATCGGAAATCAGAGCGCGGAGGGGGTCGAGGTCGGCGGCTTCCTGGAGGACGACGACTTCCGGCTTAAACTCTTTTATTTGTTTGGCTAAGAGAGAGATATTACGCCCTGCGGCGAGGGCGAAGATGCGGAAGCGGTCGGGGTTCTGACGGACGACGTCGAGCGTGTTGGTTCCGATGGAACCGGTGGAACCGAGAACCGTGAGGTGGCGTAGGAGCATGGTCGCAGGGCAGGAACATCCCGATGATATCACGGGCGCAACGAGGTTCAGCTTGGATTTGGCGAGGATTTACTTGAGCTTAGGATGAAAGAAGAACTTTTTAACTCTGTCACTTTGCGAAAGACCCAGACCCTTGCGGGCGCCGGGGAGGTTGCTTCAGGGGTCTTTCAGTTTAGAGGTTAGTCTCGCTTTGGTGGGAGTAACTAATGTCCTCCCCGGCTTAATTCCAATACTAGTAGATTTCGGATTTGGAATCAACCAAATTCTGTATCCAAAATTTGGATGCGGGCTATAACGTACGTCAGCCTTTGACCTCGACGCCGGCCCAATCCTCTAAGACTTTGATTGTAGAGCAGATATCTTCCTCTCCGCGGCCGGTGGAGATGGCGGCCTGGAAGATTTGGCGGGTGAGGGCGGTGAGCGGGAGGGGGACGTTGAGCTCCTGGGCGGATTCGAGCATGAGGCCGATGTCCTTGTGCATCCACTTTACGGAAAAGTTGGTGACGAAGTCGCGGCGGAAGATGTAGGGGGCTTTGTAGTCGATGAGGCCGGATTTGGCGGCGCTGTTGGCGAGGATGTCGAGCATGAGGGTGGGGTCGACGCCGGCTTTGGTGCTTAAGACGATGCCTTCGTTAAAGGCCTGCATCAGGTTGGAAAGAATGAGGTTTTGGCTGAGCTTGGCGTGGAGCCCCATGCCGGGGCCGCCACAGAAGTAGAGCTTCTTGCCCATGATTTCGAGGAAGGGGCGGACGCGATCGAAGACGGCGGGATCGCCGCCTATCATAAAGGTCAGGGTGCCGTGGATGGCGCCGGGGGTGGAGCCGGTGCAGGGGGCGCCGAGGAAGTCGATGGCAGATTTGGCGAGTTCGGCGTGGACGCGGCAACTGGAGGAGGGGCTGACGGTGCTGGCGTCGACGATGACGAGGCCGGGGCGGGCGCCCGCGCGGAGGCCGTTGGCGCCGAGAATGACGGCTTCGGACATGGCGGAATCGCCGACGCAGAGGAAGACGCAGTCGGAGAGGGCGGCGACTTCGGCGGGGGTGGAGCAGTCGGTGGCGCTGGCGGCGCCGAGGGCCTCGGCTTCGCGGGCGAGGGCGGCGGCTTTGCCGGCACCGTGGGACCAGAGGGCGACGTCGTGGCCGGCCTTCATGAGGTTGCGCGCCATGTGGGCGCCCATGAGGCCGAGGCCGAGGAAACCGAGTTTAGCCATAAAGAGAGATTGTACAGCGAGGCGGAGGGGGCGGTGGGGGAAGTTGGAGGGAGTTGGGGCGGAAAGATGCGCGGAGGGGGCGACGGGCGTTGGGACGGGACGAGATAGACCGAGGCGGGGCGGAAGAGGGCGACGGCGGGTGCCAACGGGCGACGAAATCAACGGTCAGGCGAAGGTGATGTTGTAGTTGAGACCTGTTTCGCCGGCGCGGTCGAGCAGGCGAAGGAGCGCGACGCGCTCATCTCCGCGGGTTCGGCGTCTGATGACAATGACAATGCCGTGGTGCGGGCGGGTGGCGGCGAGATGAAGAAAATCGTCGCGATTGCAGGTCAGGAGTATGGAGCCGGTCTCATGCGCAAGGCAGAGAACAGCTTCATCGGAGGAATCGCGAGGCAGGGACTTACGCAGCAAAGTGACTTCGTGACCGAGCTCGTTCAGCAGATAGCTCAGATCATCGGGGACGTCGTGATCGAGCAGAAACTTCACTCGGAAGCCGGGGCCATCTGCCGGGCAACGAGCAGATCGATTTCGCCCCGGTGATCTTCATAGTAGGCGAGGCATTCGTAAATCCGGGATCTGGTGAGTTGCGGAAAGCAGTTCGCCTGGAGGGTGTCGATGGTCTCGCCGTTCTGAAGCAGGCCGATGACGTCGTGCACGGCGATGCGGGTGTTTTCGACGATTGGGTTGCCGCCGCGCACGTCCGGCAAACGGACGATGTAACGATATGTTTCGGAAACCGAATCCATACTCAAATGGTATGGTTCGGCTTCGGGAGAGTCAACCGCCGCAGCCTGCCCGCTTTTGACTGGCGGCGCGGGGAGTCATCCGGCCGGGCGGGGTGGCGCGGATCGGTTCGTCATTTTGATTTCCGGCGTAAATCGCCGACACTGGAACGAATGGCAACTGCGACCGAGACAACGACGAAGGCGGCGGGCGGGATCAACTTCATGCGCTGGTGGAAGGCGTATGTCATCACGTTTCTGGTGATCTGGGTGGTGCTGGTGGCGGGGTTCGGCCACTGGGAGGGCGTGAAGACGCACTGGCAGATGGCGATTGTGATGATTATGGGGTCGCTGGTGGCGGGGTCGACGCCGATGGGCGGGGGGACGGTGGCGTTTCCGATTCTGGTGCTGGTGTTCGGGCAGCCGGCGGCGAATGCGCGGAATTTCGGGCTGATTATTCAGGCGCTGGGGATGACGTCGGCGATGATTTTCATACTGGGGCGCAAGGTGCCGCTGCCGTTCCGGGTGCTGGCGGGGTCGACGGCGGGCGCGGCGGTGGGCTTCCTTTTCGGGCAGTACGTGCTGGGGCCGCATGTGCCGCAGCCGCTGGTGAAGCTGCTGTTTTCGTGCCTTTGGATGAGCTTCGGGCTGCTGACGCTGGCGAAGAACGGGGAGATCTGCGGGCTGAAGGGGCGGGTGCCGGATCGGGCGTCGGTGGGACTGGTGGGGCTGGTGGCGGGGCTGATCGGGGGGACGATCGCGTCGATGATCGGGGTGGGCGTGGAGATGATGGTGTACACGGTGATGGTGCTGGTGTACCGGAGCGATCTGAAGATTGCGGTGCCGACAGCGGTTTCGGCGGCGGCGCTGGCGTCGATTGAAGGGGCGCTGCTGCATCTGAAACTGGGGGACATTGACCGGAACGCGTTTTACAACTGGCTGGCGGCGGGGCCAATTGTGATTTTCGGCGCGCCGACCGGGACATGGCTGGTGAGCGTGCTGCCGCGGATGAAGGTGCTGTATTTCGTTTCGACGCTGTGCGTGCTGCAGTTTGTGTGGACGCTGCAGCAGACGGCGCATTCGGCGACGGAGTGGATTTTTGTGGCGGTGGCGATGGCGGTGGCGGTGGCGGTGCTGATGACGCTGTACGGGACGGGGAAGAAGGCGGCGGGAGCGGGCGCGTAGCGGGAGAGCGCAACGGGAGAGCGCAACAGGAGAGCGCAACAGGAGAGACGCGTGCGATGGAGGATTGACCGGGCGGAGGCGCGGTCGATACTGAGTCCGGTGACGGGCTTCCTGCGAGAGGCGGGGTTTACGCACTCGCTGACGCCGGCGCGGAACTGCACGTTCGGATGCAGCTATTGCTACGTACCGACGATGCGGGTGCAGGCGGGGCTGAAGCCGGAAGACTGGCGGCACTGGGGCGAGGGGACGACCTTTAAGAGCAATGCGGCGGAGTTGCTGCGGCGGGCGCTCGGGCGGGGGCCGGGGCAGCGGATTTATTGTTCACCGCTGACCGATCCTTACCAGCCGGCGGAAGAAGAAGGGAGGGCGATGCCGGCGATTCTGGAGGCGGTGGCGGAGCGGGCTCCGGCGGTGTTCGTGGTGCAGACGCGGGGGCCGCTGATTTTGCGGGATGTGGAGCTGCTGCAGAAGGCGGCGCGGGGGACGCGGCTGCGGGTGAGTTTTTCGGTGACGACGGATCGGGAGGAAGTGCGGCGGATTTTCGAACCGCATTGCGCGCCGCTGGCGCAGAGGTGGGAGACGATCCGGGCGCTGCGGGCGGCGGGGATTGCGGTGACGGCGACGCTGGCGCCGCTGCTGCCGTGCGATCCGGAGCGGCTGATGCGGCGGGCGCTGGAGGAGACGGAGGGCGCGGTGGTAGCCGATCCGCTGCATGTGCGGGCGGTGAAGCAGCGGGGGGCGACGACGCGGGAGGCAGCGGCGGGGATCTGCGCGCATTACGGCTGGATGGAGTGGCTGGATCCGGAGCATCAGGGCGCGGTGCTGGGGCGGATGGCGGAAGTGGCGCGCGAGGCGGGGCGGGAGTTCGGGCACGGGCCGGCGGGGTTCGGGTTGCTGGGGCGGGACGAACGAGGCGGGAACTTCCCGGCGCGTCGCGGAGTCCTATAATGTGGGATCAGTTCAAAGGCGAAAACTTGAGCGGCTCAAACACGCTGGACACAGGTTCGCTGCATCTGCTGACGGGGCTGAGCTCCGAGCAGGAAGCGGCGCTGGAAGATCACCGTCTGCTGTGCCGGCTGCAGGCCGGCGAAGAAGCCGCGTATGAGCAGCTGATCCGGAGATTTCAGGCACCGGTTTACAACCTGGCGTACCGGCTGCTGAACGATCCGGCGGACGCAGGCGATGTGCTGCAGGAAGTGTTCCTCAAGATTTTCCGGAATGTGGATTCGTTCCGCGGCGAGAGCAGCCTGAAGACGTGGGTCTACCGGATTGCCGTCAATGAAGCGCATAACCGGCGGCGGTGGCTGTTCCGGCACCGGCGCGGGGAGACGGGCATCGAGGAATCGTACGAGGATTCGGACGTGCGGGAGCGGGCGCTGCAGGACCAGACGGAATCGCCGTTCGAGTTCACGATGAACCGGGAGGCGCAGATGCTGCTGGAGGAAGGGCTGGCGGCGCTGAATCCGGCGTATCGGGCGGCGGTGCTGCTGCGCGAGGTGGAAGAGATGAGTTACGAGGAGATTGCGGCGATCCTCGAGGTTTCGATCGGCACGGTGAAGTCGAGAATCGTGCGGGGCCGTGAAGGGCTGAGGAAGTATCTGGCGACGCGGCTGAGTCCGGCGCCGGCAATGCAACTGGCGCCGCGGTGCGCCAAATGAGTTCGCGTTAGGTGAGGGCCGGTGCCATGAAGGCAGGCCCGATGCAAGGAAAAGCGATGATGCAAACGCTCAATTGCCGTTCCGTACGCGGCAGACTTTGGGAATACGTGGCCGGGACGCTGCGGGAGACCGAGCGGGGTCCGGTGGCAGTACACCTGCACGATTGTGAGGACTGCGACAGGCTGCGGGCGGAGTACCGTTCGGTGCGGCTGGGGCTGAAGAGCCTGCCGGCGAAGAAGCCGTCGCCGCTGCTGGAGACGCAGTTGCGGGTGGTGGCGTCGCGGGAGCGGGCGCGGCGGCTGCAGCGGATGGATTTTGCGGGTTGGATGAAGGAGCTGCGGATCGAGCTGCGGCTGGCGTTCGATAACGTTCTGCGTCCGCTGGCGGTGCCGGCGGCGGGCGGGGTGCTGGCATCCTGCCTGTGTTTCGGGATGATTGTGGACACGCTGCATCTGCATGCCGCCGAAGCGAAGGATGTGCCGACGGCTCTGTTTGCGCAAGCCACGATTGAAACTCTTTCGCCGTTCACGGTGGGCGAGAAGGACACGATGGTGATGCTGCGGGTGGATGAGAACGGCAGGGTGACGGACTTTTCAGTGCCGCGGGGCCGTGCGACGGCGGATGAACTGAGCCAGATCGGCAACTTGGTTTTGTACAGCACTTTCCTTCCGGCCCGCGCGTTCGGGCAGCGGGTGAGCAGCAATATGCTGGTGGAGATCCAGCATATGGACGTGAAAGACTGATGCCGCATGATGGCTGAGCTTTGATGGCGCGGCAGAAGCTCGGGCAGCACTTCCTCATTTCCGGAAAAATACTGGAGCGGATCGCGACGGCGGCGTGCGGCGAACACACGGCGCTGGCGGTGGAGATCGGGCCGGGGCGCGGGGCGCTGACCGAGCATCTGCTGGCGCATGCGGACCGGGTGGCGGCGATCGAACTGGATCCGGAGCTGGCGCAGCATCTTCGTGAAAGATGGTGGCAGGAGCAGAGTCCGGAGGAGTCGCGGCTGGAGATGCTGGAAGGCAATGCGCTGGAGGCGGACTGGTCGCAGTGGGGCGCGGGGGTGCTGGCGGGCAATCTGCCGTACTATGTGGCGACGCCGATTATTTCGCGTTATGTGCGGGAACCGGGGAAGCTGAGTTCGGCGACGTTTCTGATCCAGAAAGAAGTGGCGGAGCGGATTTGCGCGAAGCCGGGCGGGAAAGAGTACGGCTACTTTTCGGTGGAGTGCCAGTATTTCGCGAAGGCGGAGTATTTGTTCACGGTGCCGCCGGGCGCGTTTCGTCCGCCGCCGAAGGTGGACTCGGCGGTGATCCGGCTGACGCCGATTGACGGGGCGGGGCTGGACGGCATGGCGCGGGACGAGGCGGAGGGGTTTCTGAAGTTCGTTTCGGCGTGCTTCCGGCAGAAGAGAAAGACGCTGCGGAATAATCTGGCGGGGCTTTATGCGGCGGAGAAGATTGCCGGGCTGGGGCAGAGGGCCGAGCAGCTGAGCGTGAAAGAGCTGGTGGAGTTGTACCGGTCGCTGACGGCAGAGGGCTAGATCCAGCCCATGGCGGCGCGGCAGACGATCCAGAGTTTTTCGGTGGTGGAGAGCGAGATACGGCGCAGAAGCACGTCGTAGTGCGCTTCGGCGATGTGATCGAGCAGGTTCGAGTAGATCTCAATTAAGGCCCAGAGCGAGGGGCGCGAGCGCGGCTCGATGAGCTGGAGGAGCGGAGCGGATTCGTCGTAGTAACGGCGCGCGCGGGCGAGTTCGAATTCCATCAGACGGCCGAATTGCTCGGTGCGCAGAGCTTGCTTCAGATCATCGGCGGAGACGCCGAAGCGTTGCAGATCTTCCGACGGCAGATAGACGCGGCCGAGTTCGGCATCCTCCTTCACATCGCGAAGAATGTTGGTGAGCTGAAAGGCGATGCCGCACTTTTCGGCAAGCGGCAGAGCATCGGGCGAGGTGAAACCGAAGATGTGGATGGTGGTGAGTCCGACGACGGAGGCGACCTGGTAGCAGTAGCGGTAGAGTTCGTCGAAGGTGCGGATGACGCGGGGTTCGAGATCGGACTCGACGCCGGCGATCATGTCGTGAAAGTACTGGTGGGGGATGTTGTAGCGCGCGACGGAATCGAGAAAAGCGGGCCACATGGGGTGGTCATCGCCGGGATTGGCGGGGCCGCCGGCGAGCGCGGTGGTGAGGGCGGCGCGCCAGCGATCCATGGCGGAGTGAGTGGCGCCGGGTTCATCGCTGAGGTCGTCGCAGTAACGCATGAAGGCGTAGACGGCGCACATGGCGTTCTTCTGCTCGGGCGGCAGAAGGATGAAGGAGTAATAGAAATTGCGGGCGCGCGCTTTGGCGACGGCCTGGCAGTGGGCGTAGGAGTCGGTCAGCGAAGTCATGCGGCGCGGGGGAACGTGAAGGCAACGCGGGCGAGAGTGCCGAGGAGAAGGCCGACGCGCTCGACTTTGGAGATACGGGGGCGGCGGGAGAGGACGTCGTAATCCTGCTGCTCGATTTTGTCGAGCACGCACATGCCGCCGCGGCTGAAGAGTTCGAGGTCGACGGCGAGGCGCTTGTTGACCATGCGGTTGAGCGGCAGGCCTTCGAGGAAGAGGTCGCGGGCGCGGGTGACGGCTTCGCGCATGATGAGGCGGAAGCGGTCGTCGAAGCGGTGGGCGAAGAGGTCGTCGACGGTGTAGTTGTGGCGGGCGAGGAGGTCGAGCGGGAGGTAGACGCGGTCCTTGAGCTGATCGACGGTGACGTCCTGCCAGAAGTTGGCGAGCTGGAGGGCGGTGCAGGTGGCGTCGGAGAAGCGCTGGCGTTCGGGGTCGGAGTAGCCGCAGAGGTAGAGGACGAGGTGGCCGACGGGGTTGGCGGAGCGGGTGCAGTAGTCGAGGACGCCGGCCCAGTCGGGGTAGCGGGTGACGGTCTGATCCTGAATGAAGGCGCTGATGAGGTCGGCGAAGGGCTTTTTCGGGATGCCGTAACGCTTTGCGGTGCCCTCGAGCGCGACGAAGACGGGGTGCTGCGCTTCGCCATGATCGTACATGCGGTCGAGTTCGCGCGACCACCAGGCGAGGAGTTCGAGGCTCTTCGAGGTGTCGCCGATTTCGTCGCCGAGGTCGTCGGCCCAGCGGCAGTAGGCGTAGACGTTGTAGAAATCCTGATGCAGATGTTTGGGCAGCAGGAAGCTGACGACGTGGAAGTTTTCGTAGTGGTGGGTGGCGAGCCAGCGGGTGTAGGTTTCGGCTTCGGCGTGCGACCAGGTGCGCGCGAGAGCGGCGGGGTTGAGCACGAAGTCGCGGGGCATCAACCGGGGCAGCAACTGATCGGGGGCAGGCATGGCTACGGGATGATGGCGGTCTTGAGCGAGCCGCCGCCTTCCATGAGCTGCAGGAGGACCTGCGGGAGATTTTCGAGCGGCTCTTCGGCGTGGACGAAGTCTTTGGCGGTGACGCCGCCGCTTTCAATGATGTCGAGGGCTTGGCGGAAGGCGCGCGGGGTGTGGTGGAAACTGGCGAGGCAGGTGAGTTCGGAGTAGTGGAGGAGGTTGGTGTCGAGATCGACGTGGGTGCCGCTGGGCGGACCGCCGAAGAAGTTGACGACACCGCCGCGGCGGAGCATGGAGACGGCCCATTGCCAGGTGGCGGGGAGGCCAACGGCTTCGATGACGACGTCGGCACCGCGGCCGCCGGTCAGCGCGCGGACGGCGTCCACGGCATCGGGAGATTCTTCGGTGGCGACGATATGGTCGGCACCGAGCCGGGTGGTGAATTCGAGTTTGGCGCGGCGGCGAGCGATGGCGATGACGCTGGCGCCGCGCAGTTTGGCGAGGCGAACGAACATGGAGCCGATGGGGCCGACGCCGAGGACGGCGATGGTGTCGCCGGGTTTGATGCCGGTATCGTCGAGGCCCTTGACGACGCAGGCGAGCGGTTCGGCGAGGGCGGCATCCTGATAAGAGAGATGCGGGGCGAGCGGCCAGGTGTTGCGTTCGACGATGCGCGCGGGGATGCGGATGAATTCGGCGTAGGCGCCGTTATTGAAGAGGAGATCGTCGCAGAGATTGGGCTGATCGCGTTTGCACCAGAAGCATTCGAGGCAGGGAGCGGAGTTGTTGGCGACGACGCGGTCGCCGATTTTAAAGCGGGTGACGCCTTCGCCGAGAGCGACCACGTCGCCGGCTAGTTCGTGACCGAAGACGGCGGGCGGGACGAGCATCTTCGCGTGATAGCCGCGGCGGAAGACTTTGACATCCGTGCCGCAGGTGAGGGCGGCGCGGACGCGGACGAGGATGTCGCCGGGGCCGAGAGCGGGCACGGGGATGCGTTCGAGCTGAACGTGTTCCTTGCCGTAGAGGACTGCGGCGAGCATGTTCTGATCCGGCATGTTACGCGTTCGTTTCTTTCCCCTGAGCTTCCTGCGGGCGCACGATGATCTTCAGCGGGTTCTCGGCGGGGAACTCGCCGGGGTGCGTGGCCAGGCGGAAGGCAAAGTCGATCTTATCAAGCGGAACGCGGTGCGAGATGAGCAGGTGGAGGGGGAGTTTGCCGCTGAAGACGAGGTCGGCGCCTTCCTTCTGCACGTCGACGGATGCGCTGTAGGAGCCGCAGAGCTGGCGTTCGCCGACGCAGATGCTGGCGCCGGAGAGTTCGATGCGTTCCTTGTCGGATGTCTGGGCGAAGAGCATGATGCGCGCGCCGGGGCGGGAGCAGCGGATGGCTTCTTCGACGAGGCCTTTGACGTTGGTGGCGACGAAGACCATGTCGACGCCGCGGCCTTCGGTGAGTTGTTTGATGGTACCGGCGACGTCGTCGGTGCGGGGATCGAGCGCGAAGGCCGCGCCGCACTGGCGGGAGAGTTCAAGGCGAAGCGGGATGGTGTCGGTGGCGAGGATGGTGCAGCCCTTCAGCTTCAGGAGCATCGTGAAGATGAGGCCGATGGGGCCCTGGCCCTGAACGAGGACGACGTCGCCGGGACGGGGGTCGAACTGTTCAACGGCTTTGACGCAGGTGTTGACGGGTTCGACGAAGGAGGCGACTTCGAAGGAAACGCCGTCGGGGATGAGTTCGACGCCGCGTTCGACGATCCAGTCCATGACGCGAACGTATTGCGCGAAGCCGCCGCCGGCGGGTTCGAAGCCCGCGGTGACGCCCACCTTTTTGTAGACGGGGCACTGCGCGTAGAGTTTGCGCTGGCAGTAGAAGCAGTCGCCGCAGGGGATGTGATGGAAGACGATGACGCGGTCGCCGGGTTTGAATCTGGTGACGCGGCTGCCGACCTGGGCGACGACGCCGGAGGTCTCGTGCCCGAAGATGCGCGGGGGCGGAAGGAGGTTGTACTCGATCTTCTTGAGATCGGTGTGGCAGACACCGCAGGCTTCGACGCGGATGAGAATTTCGCCGTCGCCGATGGCGGGCGTTGCGACTTCGTCGACGGACACAAGGCTTTCGCCGCGGTAGACGGCGGCGCGCATGCTGGCTGGAACTTCAGAAAGTGCAGTTGGCAAGAAAGTCTCCCAGATTTTTTGCAGCGAGGTCGGTACGCTGCTTGAGAACGATGAGTTCGCGGAAGCGCTGCAGCGGGCTGGCGCAGGCTCCGGCGAGGATGCGCGGCAGGCTGAAGCGGCCGTCGGGGCGAAGGGCGGCGTTGAAGTCGTTGTGAAGATCTTCGCCGGCGAGGTCGCTGACGGCGCGGACGCAGTAGAACGGAACGTTGAGCGCGGCGGCGGCGCGGGCGGCGCCGGCGGCTTCCATCTCGACAACAAGGGCGCCGGCGGAGCGGAGTTCGCGCTTTTCGCGGGCGGTGCGGGCGATGTGATCGATGGAAGCAAGCGGGCCGGAGCGGGCGGGCGGGCCGGCGGGGCGCTTTGCAGCCGAGGCCGACGCGCCGTTGCGAACTTCGGTGGCGATGAAGACGTCGCCAGGATGCAGAGAGGAATCGAGCGCGCCGCAGAAGCCGATGTTGCAGACGGCGGAGACGGGGGCGGCGGCTTCGACGGCGGCGCGGGCGCGTGCGGGGCCCGCTCCGTTGGCGATGGCGAGGACGGGGCGGCCGTTCCAGTTCCCTGCCCTCGACCAGTGGACAGGCAGCGAGAGCGGGCGGAGGTCGGTCCAGTGGGCGATCCAGTGGGTCAATTCGCGCGGTTCGGCGGCGAGGAAAAGCAGCGGGGCGGGCGCGCTCATGCGGAGCGGCCTCCGGCGTGCGCGGGTGGCGGTTGGTTGAGGCGGGTTTGTTCGAAGTACGCGACGGCATCGGCAAGCGCGGCGCGGGCGGGGCGAGGCGAGTAGCCGAGTTCGCGGGCGGCCTTTTCGTGCGTCACCCACATTTTCTTTTTGGCCATGCGGACGGCTTCGAGCGGGGCGCGCGGCGGGATGCCGGTGAGGCGGGCCAGAGCGGTGGTGACAACGCCGGCGGTCCAGGCGACGAAGTAGGGGAGTTCGACGGTGGGCGCTTTGCGTCCGGTGAGGGAAGCGAGTTCGCGGAGGATCTGGCTCAGGGTGAGGTTTTCCGAGCCGAGGATGTAGCGTTCGCCGATGCGGCCGCGCTCGCAGGCGGCGAGATGGCCGGCGGCGACGTCGGCAACGTGAACCACGTTGAGGCCGGTGTCGATGAAGGCGGGAATCTGGCCGGTGAGGAAGTCGAGCACGATCTGCCCGGTGGGGGTGGGTTTGAAATCGTGATCGCCCATGGGGGCGGTGGGGTTGACGATGACGACGGGGAAGCCGGAGGCGGCGAATTCGAGAGCGACCTGTTCGGCCTGGAATTTGGAGAGCTTGTAGTCGCCGGCCATGGTGGCGGCGGAGACGGGGCGGGCTTCGTCGCCGAGGCCGCCGTTGACGCCGGCGGGCGGGATGTCGATGCAGCCGACGGTGCTGGTGTAGACGAAGCGTTCGACGCCGGCGGCGCGGGCGGCGGTGAGCATGTTGCGGGTGCCGCCGACGTTGGAGTCGTAAAGCTCGGCGGGGTTCTTCGACCAGAGGCGATAGTCGGCGGCGACGTGGAAAACGAGGCCGCAGCCGGCGACTGCGCGTTCGAGCGAGGCGGGGTCGCGAAGGTCGCCGGTGACGCGTTCGACGTCGAGTTCAGGGATGACGCTCGCGCTGCGCACGAGGGCGCGGACTTTGTGGCCGCGTTCAGCAAGAAGCCGCGCGACGTGCCAGCCGACGAAGCCGGATGCGCCGGTGACGAGGGTGGGCTTCACTGCGGCCGGCCTCTTCTTTGCCTACCGCCGCTCGGCGGTCTGGCACTTCACGAAAGTTGCCAGCGCCAGCAGCGGGAAGTAAAGGCGGTAGTAGTGGTAATTGAGGTAAAAGACTTTGGGGAAGCCGGTGCCGGTGGCCAGCGCTTCATTCCAGGAGCCATCTTCGAGCTGCGATTCGATCAGATACTCGATGCCGTGCAGCACGCTGGAACTGTAGGTATCGCCGCCGGCCATGAGACCCATGAGGGCCCAGGCGGTTTGCGAGGGCGTGCTTTCGGCGGGAGTGTAGACGTCGTTATCGTAGCTGGCGCAGCTTTCGCCCCAGCCGCCATCGGAGTTCTGGATGGAACGCAGCCACTCGTTGGCGCGCTGGATGTAGTGTTCGTGATCGTCCTCGCCCATGGCGCGCAGGCCGCGCAGGGCGAAGCAGGTGCCGTAGATGTAGGCAACGCCCCAGCGGCCGTACCAGCTGCCGTCGGCGAGCTGCGTGCGGATCAGGTAGTCGATGGCGCTCTTTGCGGCGGGGTGATCGCGTTTGAAGCCGTTGGCGGCGAGCGATTCCAGGGTGCGGCCGGTGATATCGGCGCAGGTGGGATCGAGCATCGCGTTGTGATCGGCGAAGGGAACGTGGGTGAGGATCTGCCAGTTGTTATCGACGTCGAAGGCGGCCCAGCCGCCGTCGGAGGACTGCATGGCGAGCAGCCAGTCGATGGCGCGGGCGCGGGTGGCGGCGAAGGCGGCCGGATCGGAGGCCGTCATGTGCGGCATGGCGAGCGTCACCATGGCGGTGTCGTCGATATCGGGATACCAGTCGTTCTGAAATTCGAAGGCCCAGCCGGAGGGTTCGGTATCGGGGCGCTTCTGGGACCAGTCGCCTTTGCGGCGGATTTCGCGGGCCTGGAGCCAGTCGGCGGCCTTGCGGAGAGCGGGCGAGTGGCCGAAGCCGGCTTCGCCGAGGGCGTAGGCGCCGATGGCGGTGTCCCAGACGGGGGAGAAGCAGGGCTGGAAGAAGAGCGTTTTGCCGTCATCCACCATGAGGCTTTCGAACTGGCGGATGGCTTCGACGCGCAGCGGATGGTCTTTGGCGTAACCGAGAACGTCCATCGCCATGATGGAGTACTGCATGGGCGGATAGATGGCGCCGAGGCCGTCGGCGTGGCGCATGCGTTCGAGCATCCAGTGCTCGCACTTGCGGATGGCGTCCTTGCGGATGCGGTTGTAGCCGTACTTTTCCCAAAGCTTGAGAATCTTGTCGGAATTGATGAACGTGCGGCGCCAGCTGAGCCAGGAGTCTTCGACCGAGAAGCCGGTGCTCTTGCCGGGGATGAGAAGCTCATCGAGATTGAAGCCGGCGGGCACGGGGCGCTGCGGGTCGTGGGCGTGGACGATGGCGAGCGAGACGATGATGGCGCGCGTCCAGCTCGACATCTGGTAGAGCAGTTTGCCGGGCAGCAGCAGGACTTCGGGCGGGATGCTGGGCGTGCCTTCACGCGGGTAGAGGCCGAAGAGGCTCAGGTTGACCTTGGTATAGCTGTTGGCCGACTGGAGGCCGCCGAGTTCGAGGATGCAGTCGCGCAGTTTCACCATGCGCGGGTCGTCCGCGGGGAGGCCAGCGACTTTCAGGGCGAAGTAGGCTTTGACGGAGGCGCTGATTTCGCTGGGGCCTTTGACGTAAATGTTGAAGCCGCCGTCGGGGAGCTGTTGCGAGAGGATGCGATCGACGGCGCGGCCGATCTGCGCGCGGTTGGGCGGATTCCAGACTCCGGCTTCGGGGCCTTCGGAGGCCGGAGGATGGAGCCAGAGCTGGAGGAG
This sequence comes from uncultured Acidobacteriia bacterium, assembly GCA_903828455.1. GTDB lineage: Bacteria > Acidobacteriota > Terriglobia > Bryobacterales > Bryobacteraceae > BOG-234. Next base: position 37,258 of record CAIKMJ010000006.1, read on the forward strand.
AATGTAGTCCGATTCCAGAGTGGTGTCGGCGGTGAGAAGGGCGCACCAGTAGCCGTCGTCGTGCTGGAGCGAGAGAAGATGGTCGGCGGCACGCCGGATTTTATTTTGTGCAGCCCCAAGCAGGGTATCGCTGATCTGGAGAACGGAACTCATCTTTCAAATTACGCTTGCGAATTACGCCTGGGTGGCCTGCGCGGGTGAAATGCCCTGCAGTTGCGTGAGTCCGCGGCCGGCCAGTTCCGGCGGCAGGGAGAAGCGGACGTCTTCTTCCACCATTTCGACTTCTTCGAGATTTCTGTAGCCGCGGTCGCCGAGGGCGGAGACGATTTCTTCGACCAGGTGCTCGGGGGCCGACGCGCCGGCCGTGACGCCCACGCTGGTAACGCCTTCGAGCCATGCGGGATTGACTTCGCCCCAGTCATTGACCAGATACGATTTCAGGCCGTAGTTCTGACCGACTTCGACGAGGCGCTTGGAGTTGGAGCTGTTGGCGGAGCCGACGACCAGGATGAGGTCGCAGAACTGCGAGACGCCTTTCACTGCCATCTGGCGGTTTTCGGTGGCGTAGCAGATGTCCTGGGATTTGGGTCCGCGGATCATGGGGAATCTCTCTACCAGACGCGCCATAATGTCGCGGGTTTCATCGAGACTCAAAGTCGTCTGGGTGAGGTAGGCGACGCGCGTGGGGTCGGCGATGTTGAGGGCGTCGACGTCTTCGACCGATTCGACGAGAATCATTTTCGACGGGGCTTCGCCCAGGGTGCCGATGACTTCGTCGTGATTCTTGTGGCCGATGAGGACGATGGTGTAGCCTTCACGGGCGAACTTGACGGCTTCGAGGTGAACTTTGGTGACCAGCGGGCAGGTGGCGTCGATGATGGCGAGATCGCGTTCCTGGCCCTGGCGGCGCACTTCGGGGGAGACGCCGTGCGCGCTGAAGATGGCGCGGGCGCCGGCGGGAACTTCTTCCAGCTCCTCGACGAAGATTGCACCCATGTTGCGGAGCTCGTCGACCACGTGCTTGTTGTGGACGATTTCCTTGCGGACGTAGACGGGCGGGCCGTAGAGATCGAGGGCGATCTTGACGACGTCGATGGCGCGAACCACGCCGGCGCAGAACCCGCGGGGCTTCAGCAGGTAAATCTTCTTTTCACCGCTGGTGTTGGCGGTAATCGGTTTGAGCGGCATAGTGTTCGGGGGGTGAACTATCGAGTATATCATTTGGATGGCAGCAAACTGCGGAGGGTTGCGTAATGAAAGCATGGCGTTTCGACGAGGAATTTCGTTTAGAAAACCTTAAGATTGTTGAAGTTGCAGAGCCGGAGCCGGGTCCGGGCGAGGCGCTTGTGCGGGTGCGGGCCTGTTCGCTGAACTATCGCGACCTGGTGGTGGCGCGCGGGATGTACGGCGGCGGGGTGCGGGCACCGCTGGTGCCGCTTTCCGACGGCGCGGGCGAGGTGGTGGCGGTGGGGGCAGGCGTCACGCGGGTCAGGCCGGGCGACCGGGTGGCGGGAATCTTCATGCAGAAGTGGCTGGAAGGGGCGCCGGATGAGGCGAAGGCCGCCTCGGCACTGGGCGGCGCGATACAGGGGATGCTGGCGGAAAAGGTTTGCCTGAGCGCCGACGGACTGGTGCGGTTTCCGGCGCATATGACGTTTGAAGAGGCGGCGACGCTGCCGTGCGCGGCGGTGACGGCGTGGAATGCGTTGTTCCGGTCAAGCGAATTCCGGCCTGGGCAGACGGTGCTGGTGCTCGGTTCGGGCGGCGTTTCGGTGTTTGCGCTGCAGATGGCGAAGCAGGCGGGGGCGAGGGTGATCGCGACGTCGAGCAGCGACGCGAAGCTGGAACGGCTGCGGATGATGGGCGCCGACGGGCTGGTGAATTACAAGACGACGCCGGAGTGGGACAAGCCGGTGCGGGCGCTGACGGGCGGCGAAGGCGTAGACCACGTGGTGGAAGTTGGCGGGGCGGCGACGCTGCCGCTTTCGATGAAGTCGGCGCGGCGGGGCGGGCATATTGCGCTGATCGGGGTGCTGGGCGGCGGCGGGCAGATCGACCCGCGGATGCTGTTTGCCAGGCAACTGAAGCTGCACGGGATTTTTGTTGGCTCGCGGGACATGTTCGAAGAAATGAACCGGTGGATGGAACTGAGCGGGATGCGGCCGGTGGTGGATTCGGTGTTCGAATTCGACGAGGCGGCGAAGGCGTACGAGTATATGGCGAGCGGGGCGCACTTCGGCAAGATCTGCATTCGCGTGTGAGGCCGGGCGGGAGCCTGAAAACAGCGGTTGTAACCGCGTGCCGGCGGGCCGCGTCCAGCTAACCGACGGGCCGTTTCCGGCCCGCGTCATTTCCTCCGGCAGCGTTATACTGGAAGGCAGGAGTTACACGGCTTCAATGACACCGCTCACCGCGATCCGCAGATGCCGCCGGCACGCCGCCGGACTTGCGCTCGGCGCGATGCTCGTGCCCGCGGTGTTCGCTCCGCTGGCGCTGGCGGCGGATAAGAAGAAAGACCCGGACGAGATCGGCAATCGCGATGTCGGCAAGGGCGTGAACTTCTACTCGATCGAAAAAGAGATTGCTCTCGGCAAGCAGATGGCGCAGGAAGTGGAGCGCCAGGCGCGGATTGTGGACGACCCGATTGTGGCGGAGTACGTGAACCGGGTCGGGCAGAATCTGGTGCGGAATTCGGATGCAAAGGTTCCGTTCACGATCAAGGTGATCGATTCCGATGAGATCAATGCGTTTGCGCTGCCGGGCGGTTTCTTTTTCGTCAACACGGGAATTCTGCTGAATGCCGACAACGAAGCCGAGATGGCGGGCGTGATGGCGCATGAGATCGCGCACGTGGCGGCGCGGCATGGCACGCGGCAGGCGACGCGCGGCGAACTGGTGAATTACGGCTCGATTCCGCTGATCTTCCTCGGCGGCTGGACCGGTTATGCGATCCGGCAGAGCATGGGCCTCGCGATTCCGATGGGCTTCCTGACGTTCTCGCGCGGCTTTGAATCCGAGGCGGACATGCTGGGCCTCGAGTACATGTACAAGGCCGGGTATGATCCGACCAGCTTCGTGGATTTCTTCGAAAAAGTGCAGTCGCAGGAAAAGCGCAAGCCGGGGACGATGTCGAAGGTGTTTTCGTCGCATCCGCCAACCGATGACCGCATCAAAGCGGCGCAGAAGAATATCCAGGAACTGCTGAAGGCGAAGCCCGAGTATGTGGTCACGACCAGCGAATTCGCGGACGTGAAGACGCGCGTGCTGGGGATGCACAATCGCAAGGTGGCGGATACTTCTAAAGACGCCAACTCGGGGCGGCCCACGCTGCGGCGCAATCCGAACGGAACGATCGACGCCAATGGCGACGAGAAGGCTCCGCAGACGGATTCGGAAGACCGGCCCACGCTGAAGCGCCGCGATTAGCCGCGCACCATTCGGCGGGCAGAGGCGTCCGGCCGGTAACACGATAAAATAAACGGATGTCCACCCCCCTGCCCCGTCTGCGCGGCGATCTGGATTTTATGCCATCGCCGGTGGAAGACCGGCCGGGTTTGCTGATTCGCGATTCGCGCCGCTACTCCGATTCGGTCCTCATCATTCCGCCGCCGCTGGTGCAGTGCCTCGCCTGCTTCGACGGCGAACAGAGCGACCTCGATCTGCGGGCCATGCTGGTGGAGATCACCGGCGACCTGCAGGTGGGGCACCTCGAAGAACAACTGACGGAGGCGCTGCGCGAGAGCGGCTTTCTGGAAGAAGAAACGTACTTCCGGATGCGCGAGGCGAGCGAGAAGGCATTCGCGGAGGCGCCGCTGCGGGAGGCGGCATTCGCGGGGTCGGCTTATCCGGAACAGCCGGATGAACTGCGGCAGGTGATGGATGAATGGGTGGGCAGCAGGAAGCCGGCCGCGGGACTGGTGGGGATTGCGGCGCCGCATGTGAGTCCGCAGGGTGGATATGAGTCGTACCGGGCGGCATACGGGTTGCTGGGCGAGGAGTATGCGGACCGCACGTTTGTGATTCTGGGGACGTCGCATTACGGGGCGGCGGACAAGTTCGGACTGACGCGGAAGCCGTATGTGACGCCGTTCGGGGCAGCGGAGACCGCGACCGGGCTGGTGGAAGAGCTGACGCGGCTGGCGCCGGGGGCGATCGGCACAGAGGACTACTGCCATGCGGTGGAGCACTCGATTGAGTTCCAGGTGATGTTCCTGCAGTCGCTGTTCGGGCCGAAGATCCGGACGCTGCCGATTCTGTGCGGATCGTTCGCGAAAAGCATTTATTACGGCGGCAAACCGGAAGACAACGACGATGTGAAGCGGTTTTTCGGCACGCTGGGGGAGATGGCGGCGCGCGAGGGCGACCGGCTGCTGTGGGTGCTGGGCATCGATATGGCCCACATGGGGCGGCGCTACGGGGATGAGTTCGACGCGGAGGCGGAGGCGGGGGAGATGCTGGCGGTGGGCGGGCGCGACCGGCAGCGGATGGAGCGCGTGGCGGCGGGAGATGCGGCGGGCTTCTGGGGGATGGTGCAGGAGAATCGCGACGAGCTGAAGTGGTGCGGGTCGTCGCCGCTCTACACGTTTCTGAAGACGATGCCGCGGGCGCGGGGCACGGTGGAACGGTACGAGCAGTGGAACATCGACCCGCAGAGCGTGGTCAGCTTTGCCGGGATGTCGTTTCGCGCGGCCGATTAACGGTACGAATCGAGCAGTTCCGGAGATTCGGCGAGCGTGATCTCACGGGCCAGACTCTTCAGCTGGCCGGTAAAGGCGGCGGAGACCATGGCGAAGTCGGGATTGATTTCGAGTTCCGCCCGCGCTTCCTCGCGGCGGCCGCGCACGGCGAGCGTGAGGATGCGGCCGACTTCGCGATGGAAATCGTCGTGAATTTCGCGGATTGTCTGGTGGCGCACGGAGGTGGGGCTGAGCAGCGCGCCCATGGGGCACTTTTCGGCCTGTGTGGTCTCCGGCGTGAAGACGGTGCGGCCGGTTTCGATGGCGCAGCGGAGACGGATGTTCCAGCGGCCGTGGGCGGCAATGGCGTGATCGATGGCTTCGAGGGTCAGGGCTCCGTTGTCGTCGGGCTCGGAATCGAAATCGTCGTTTCCGGCAAAATCGTTTCCGGCAAAATCGGGGGCGGCAAAACGGGGCGATGCGCCGGGCATGGCGTCGTTGAGCATGGCATTGTCCAGCAGCGGCTCGGCGGCCTGCGGCGCGGACGCAGTCACGCGTGCCTCGGCAACAGCGGGTGATGGTTCCGACGCCGCCGGCGCCGTGCTGTTCCGCCCTTCGGGATTCGGGGTGACGCCGTTCAGGGTGACGTTTTGCCGGGTGTCGTTTTCGGTAAGACTCGCTCTGCGGCGATTTTCAGCGTGGCTCATGGCTCTGCTCCGTGCCTTACTCTGTGGGGCACTCTGCGGCGGGACTGTGCGCCGCGGGGTTTTGGCCCGTCAGAATTCCATCCAGTATACCAGGTATTTCGAAGACCGCGCGGTTGCGCTGCGCGCGAACGCGTTCGACGAATGAGGCGCGGGCGGCGGGGTCGATCATGCGGCGAACGGCGGCGGTGATTTCCTTCTTAAAACTGCGCACGGAGATGCCGACGCCCTGCTCTTCGGTCCACACGGCGTTGTAGCGTTCCTGCGGCAGCGTCCAGTTGTTGCACTCAATGATGACCGGAAGGCCCATGGCGACGGCCTCGCTGATGCTGCCGGGGCCGGGTTTGCCGATGAAGAAATCGGCGAGGCGCATGAAGCGGGGAACTTCGCGGGTGAAGCCGGTAACGTGCATCCCGATGCGCCATTTGGCGGCGCGCATGGCGGCTTCGAGCTTCGCATTTTTGCCGCAGATGGCGATGAGCTGGATGTCGAGGCCGCTGGCGTCGAGTTGGCGGGCGATCTGCATCATGACGGGCGAGCCTTCGCCGCCGAACATCATAAGAGCAACGGGACGGGCGGGATCGAGGCCGAGTTCAGCGCGGGCGTCGGCACGGGCGGCTTCGTTGTCGCCGCCGGCGGGAAGCGAATCGTAGAAACGGGGGCTGAGAATCATGCCCGAGGTGAGGAAGACGCGTTCGGGCGGGTGGCCCATGTCGAGCGCCTGGCGGCGGGCGCGTTCGGTGCCACAGATCAGATACTGGCTTTCGCGTTCGATCCAGAAGTGCGGCGGGTAGTCGGCCATATCGGTGAGGATGGTGACGACGGGCACGCCGGGCAGGGCTTTTCGCGCCGCGTCGCAGAGCGCGCGATTGAAGTTGGGGATGAGGGACACCACCATGTCAGGGCGGCGTTTGCTCCAGTAATCGCGGAGCATTTTCACCTGCTGGCCGTGGAAGAGACGGATGACGGCGTGCATGCCTTTGACGAGGGTGGGCGAGCCGAGCGTCCAGCCGCGGCGGAGCATCAGGTTGTAGATATCCTGCAGACGGATGCCGGTGAGCTTGCGGAAGACATCCATCTCATCGAGCAGCTCCTGGAGATTCATGAGCTGCATGTCCCAGGGGCGATCTTCGCGCCGGGTGACTTCGGAGAGAGCGTTGGCAGCGGCGCGATGACCGCCGCCGGCGTCGAAAAAGACCAGTTCCAGAGTCTTTTGGGCTGGCGAGGGCGGGCTGGAGGCGCTGGGGTCGGCGGTCATGAAGGATTGGACTTGCGGTTCAGAAAAGAACGCAGCAACCCACGCAGGCCGTGGGTTCTCCGAAGCGCCAGAATAGCACGGAAAACGGGCGCTCTCTGTTACAGGCGTGTGTCGAAAATCAGAAGTTGTTTGCGCAATTCGGACGGCGCGAATCAGAAGTTAAGAATCAGAAGTCGCGTATCAGAAGTCGCGTATCAGAAGTAATGATAGCTGGCGACGCGCTCGACAAACCAGACCGCGCCGGCAAGAGCGATGCCGACCGATGCCACCTTGACCAGACGGCCGCCGAGTACGGGATTGCGGCGGCTGATGTAGTTCAGGGTGGGGATGGTGGCCAGCACGATGGTGGCCTGCGCGATTTCCACGCCAACGTTGAACGAGGCGAGCGACCAGGCCAGCGCCTGCTTCGGAAGACCGACTTCGGCCAGCGCACCGGCAAAACCGAAGCCGTGGAAGAAGCCGAAACTGAACGCCATCCAGGCGCGGATCTCCTGATACGAACCGAGCTTCAGCAGGTTTTCGACGCCCACGGCCACAATGGAGAGCGCGATGACCGGCTCGACGAAACGCGGCGCCATGCTGGAGACGCCGAGAACGGTGAGCGTCAGCGTGATGCTGTGCGCAATGGTGAAGGCCGTCACCACAGTGAAGAGTTGCCGCAGCGTTCCGCCGACGAGGATGAGGCCCATCACAAACAAAATGTGATCGGGACCGCTGAAGATGTGCATGATGCCCATCTGGATGAAGCGGATGACGACGGTGAAGTGATCTTCGCCGACAACGGCCTGGGGATGGGACGGAGTGAGGGTGGCGCGGTCCACCTGGACGCCGTCGCGATAGACGAGCACGACGGTGGTGTCGGCCTCAACTTCCGGGAAGACGGGGCTGTCGACCTGAACGGAGGAAGGCGTGCCCTCCTGTTCGGCCGTCCATGTCGTGAGGTCGAGCTTGGGATCGTTTTCGATCTTGACGTTGGTGGGCTGAAAGGGCTTGCCGCCGAGGCGCAGCTTGAGGCGCTGCGGGATGGCGACCTTCGGGTCGGCGCCGTTCAGCAGGGGGTTGTGAACGAGGACGAGAACGTTCGCTTTGTTGTTCTCGATTTTGACCGAGACGCCGGTGATCTGGACCGAATGGGCCGAGGCCGGAACGCAGGCGAGCAGAAGCGCCGCGGTCAGCAGGCAGCGAACGAACAGTGAACGAAGCATGGTTGGAATTCGCAAGGCGGATAATCAGGCGGCCGCGGAGATTGGCTTACCGATGCTGGCTGGCATCGGGAGCAGTTCCGCCGCGCACCGCACGAACGTGAAGTTTATCAGTTTTGTTATTGTAACTGACCACGCCGTAGGTAAAACTGACGGTCCAGGCGCGTTCGCCGTGGCGGGCGAGCGAGGTCGATGTCCAATAGAGTGCGTTGGGGGTGCCGGGGAAGGCCTCGGTGTCGATGGTCGGCCGGACGGTGTAGGCGCTGGAGATCGATTCGAGTTCCCGCACGTTGGGCAGGCGCCAGTCGTTATGGCCGCCGAGGTTGAGCGTGGCCACGTACTGCAGGGCTTCTTCCCAGGTTGCCGCGGCGAGGCCTTCGGTCTTCTGCCAGGTCAGGCCGGTGTGGTTGTCGGTGACGGTGCCGTCGCCGCCATCGGTGTAAGGCTTGTCGCCGGGCTTGCTGAGTTCGGCGCCGCGCACGCAGCGGGCGTGGTAGCGGGCGTCGCCGCCGGAGCTGATGGTTTCGGCCTTGGGATGAGCGCCTTCGCCGCCGCCGGCGTTGGTGGCCCAGGCGTATTCGGGATTGCCGGCGCGTTCTTCACTGGCCCACCAGTATTGGGCGTTGGTCTTGGTGAACGCCGTGGTGTCCATGGCCGGGAATCCGGTTTCGTGCATGGCGATGCTGAAAAGTTCGTGGACGTAGGGAAGGCGCCAGTCTTTTTTGCCGCCGAGGTCGAGAGCCTTGCAGTAGGCCACGCCGGCCGCCCAGGCCATTTCGCCGCCATCGGTCTGCTGCCACTGAAGGCCGGTGACCAGATCGTTGACGGTGCCATCGCCGTTCACTTTGTAGGAAGGCGGATTGATGGTGTAGAAGCTGTCTTCGCCGGGAGTCTGGGTGTAGCGTGTCGTCTGGCCGGTATCGGGCAGGCGGAGCATAGTCCAGGGAGTGGAGGTCCGGGCGGTTTGGGCGGATGCGGAGAAGGTGCCAACGAGAGCGAGTGCGGCGAGCGAGATTCCGATGCGAGCGGTATGGAAAAAGGTCATGAAAGCGAAAAAACTCCTGTGCAGACAAAAACTGCGCCGGATCAGCTCCGGCGCAGTCTCAACTCCAGTTTAGCTGTCGGCCCCGGGTTTGGCCCGGGACCGACTGTAAAACTTTGTTATTTGGTCACGGTCACGATGGCATCGTCGGCCACGGTCTTTTCACCGTCGCTGACTGTGATCGTGTACTTGTACGTGTAGCCAACCTGGCAGGCTTTGGCGGGGATGTGGGCCGCGCCGAACTTGCCGCTGATTGCCGCATACGGGCCGCTGGTGATGCCGCAGCCGTCGGAAGCAACCGGGTTATCCGGCTTCTCGTTGTTGGTGCTCTTATAAACCTGCACCGACGTCGAGGCCGTCTTGGCCATGGTGTGACCCCACGAATAGAGCACGTCCTGACCGGCGGCAACCTTCACGTTGGCCGCGTTGTTGGCATTGAGATAGCCGGAGAGACGCAACTGACCCTTGGTGTAGGTCTCGCTCGTCTTCTTGCCAGCCACATCGATGAAGTTAAAGGTCCAGCTGCCGTCCATGTTCTGCTCGTAGTTCACGTAGCCGTGCTTGGCGCCGATGGCGTAGTCGAGCGAGTACTTGTTCGGACCGGGCCAGGTGAAGCCGACGATTTTGGCTCCCTGCAGCGGCATCAGCCAGTGGCGGAGACCGGTGGTGAAGGGCTGGGGAACGATGGCGTCTTTTTCCACCTTCACGTTGCCGTGCTCGCCACCGTTGAGGTAGGGGAACGTCTTGGTGGAGTGGTAGTGATAGTTGCCGTTCACGGTGTGGCCGTTGAGGTCGTCAAGGCCGGTGACCGCGGAGCCATCCGGTTCGGTGTAGCCGTAGATCGGGTAGCCGTCGAGACCGTAGGCAATGGGGTTTTCCTTGCCGATCGTGTCGATCAGGAAGGTCGGGGGCATGTGGTAGTGATAGTCGTCGCCACGGCCGCAGTGGGCGCCGAAGTCGTCGAGTTCGCCGGCGACGAAGGTGTCCGTTTTGCCGTCGTTCTTGATGACGTTGAAGATCGGAATACCGTTCACGGCCACGGCGATGGCGCCGCTATAGAGGGCGGAGCGAACGTTCACCGGATGTTCGGCCGGGATCGGATGTTTCGGAATTCTCCATGCGTTGTCGCCCGTGTACGGCTGCGGGATCGGCACCTGCTGTTGCCAGGCGGTGATACCGACCATCATCTTGTGGGTCGGCATGCCGTTGGCTTCGATGTAGAAATAATCGGCGTCCTCGTGCCAGCTGAAATAGGACGTGTGAGCCTTGCTCTTCTGAGGAGAGGCGACGATCAGCATAGCCAGCAACGAAGTTCCCGCCGCCGCGCGCAGCAGGGTCGCCCTGGTGAACAAGCGTTTTTTCATAAGTTGTGATCCCTCATTCTGCTTCCAAAAATAAACCCGTGCCGCCGGATTCGCGGCGTCTCTGCTGTCGCACCCCCGAAACGGGATACCGGTTCGGGAACCACACAGCGCTGCACAAGACAAAGCGAATATAACACCACCGGAAGATGGCAATGTTAGGGTTTGGTGAGAGATCCGCCGAAACAGGTAAAACCCCTGAATACCTTTACATAAGCTGAAGAAACGGCCGGTAAAGAGGGCGGAAATACCAGCCGGCGGACCCCGTAAAACACACAGGGCGGGAGCTCCGCCGGATGTTGATCCGACGGGCACCCGCCCTGTTGCTGCTGCCCGGTTTCGAGTCTCTGAAGCCGGCTGTTACTTTGCCGCTTTGCCGGGCTTGACGGTGTACGAGTAGGCCAGTTCGCCCTGCTTGTGCTCAGGAGTTTCGTCCTTCGGCATCCAGGAGCGGATGTAATCGACCTTGGCGCCGGTGGGGCTGACGGTCACGCGGAGGTGGCCGGAGGCCGGAAGGTAGTCGCCGGTCTTATAGGCACTGCGCCAGCCGCCGGCGGTGTCCTCATAGAAGGGATTGCCGGGATTGGGAGTTTCCTGGTAGACGATGCCGTCCTTTTCCTGGCGCACGAAGATGTGATCGTGGCCCTGGAAAAAGATGGAAACGCCGTACTTCACCATCAGCTGGTGGATGGGCATCTCCCAGCCCGGGCGGCGCTTATCGAATTCCCATTCGCCCTGCATGTTGCGGCCGCCCCACTCGAACTGGTCGGCCATTTCGACGGCGCCGCGGTTGGTGCCGAGAACGTGGTGGGCGAACATGAACTTGTACTTGGCCTTGCTTTCCGAAAGCGTCTTCACGAGCCAGCGGTACTGTTCTTCGCCGTGGGTGATGTCCCACATGTCGCGGGTCTGACGGTCGCCGCCGAGGTTGCCGCCGGCCTTCTTGCCATCGGCTGTAGCTTTGCCCTCGGCATTCTTCTTGCCGCCGCCCGGTTCCTTGCCGATGCCGCCGCCGGTGCCGGGCAGGACGGTATCGACGGGAATCTTCGAGTGCCAGTAGGGATCCATGGTGATGAAGAGCGCGTCGCCCCACGTCCAGGCGTAGAAGTCGCGCAGGTGGCCGATGTACTGAACCTGCTCGGTGTCGCCGGTGTAGAAGCCATCGGGCTCGGGCAGTTCGTAATAACGGTTGCGCGCGTTGCCAACCCAGACGGCGGCATTGTTCGGTGTGCCATCGAGCAGATAGCGGCCGCCCTGCTCGTGGCCGCCGGCGACGAGGAAGATCGGGGTGGAACTGCCGTCCATGCCGAGATACTTGCGCTGATTGATGTAGACCTGCGAGACCACCTGCGGGGTGACGGTCTTGTTGAGCTGGTCGACGCTGAAATCGTCACCGAGGGTGATGTAGAAGTCCGGCTTTTCCTTGCGGACTTCGGCCATGGTGGCGGCGTAGAGGCTGGCCTCGAACATGTTCTTGCGTTCGGGGTGGGAATCGGCCTGCACCGCGAAGGTGAAGGTGCTGCCCGGGGGGCGCTGCGTGTGGAAGCTGTATTCGGCTGCCGGTTTGAATGCGCCGGTGGCGGTTTCGCGATACTGCACGCGGTAGTAGTAAAGAGTGTTGGACTTGAGCTTATCGATGGTGACATCGAAAGGCGTGTGGCCCTTGGACTTTACCGGCGCCGTCTTGCCGTTGTACTTGCCCGGCGCGGTGCCGTATTCGACGTAAGCTTCCAGATCGTTCGGAGCGAGAACGCTGAGACCGATGGAGTGGTCCGTGGGACGGCCGAGCACCTGAGTCATGCCGTCGACGGTGGTCTGCGAATCTACATCGGTGGCGTCCTGCTGGGCCACCGAATGCGCCGCCCATAAACACAAACACAGGACTGCGCCGCCTGCGATGCGCCATTTCAACTGTTTCGAAATCAGCTTCATTACTTCTCCTGAATTAGTTCCCCTGCCGCGCGTTGCCTGAATTGCCGGATCCGGTCATCTCGACTCGCTTTTGCAGAGAGCCTGCACACCGCGTAAAACTGCGGGGGCACGGATCACCACTGTATTATGCCGGACTGCGGGATGCAACGCGCGACGGACCGTGATGCGGCGATCTAACCGCTTTCTAACATTGCTGTGCCAAACTGCGGTCGGCATCAAGTATGGTTCGGCCAACTTAGAGTGCCGGCGGGAGTCATCCATGCGAACCAGGTTCACCGGTCGAGTTCTTGCGACAAGCTGTTGCGCTCTGGCAGTAGCGGTGGCGATGCCGGCGACGGCATACCCGCAGTCACGGCAACTGGTCGTACTCAATAAAGAGGGCACGGTTTCATTCATCGATGTCGCGACCCAGAAAACGGTCGCAAAATCGAAGACCGGCGACGGGCCGCATGAGTTGGTGGTAACCGGCGACGGCAAGTACGCGGTGGTCTCGAATTTCGACGAGGGGCGAACGCTTTCGGTCATCGACACGGCAGCGCATAAAGAAGTGCACCGGGTGGATCTCTCGCCGCTGAGCCGCCCGCACGGCTTATTTGCCGCCGACGGCAAGGTTTACTTTACAGCGGAGGGCAGCGGGGCGATCGGCCGCTACGATCCGGCGACCAACCGCGTGGACTGGACGATGAAGAGCCGGCAGGAAGGCACGCACATGATCGTGGTGAGCCGCGACCGGAACCGTATTTTTACGGCGAATACCGAATCCGGCTCCGTCACGATTTTTCAGCGGCCCGGAAGTTCGGGCGAGGACTGGCATTTAACGAATGTTCGGGTGGGCAACGGGTCGGAGGGCTTCGATCTGTCCCCGGACGAAAAACAATTGTGGGTGGCGAATGGAAACGACGGAACGGTTTCCATCGTCGACGTGGTAACGGCGAAAGTCATCGGAACCATTCATGTCGGAACTGAGCGATCCAACCGGCTGAAGTTCACGCCGGACGGGAAACGGGTGCTGGTTTCCGATCTGGGCAGCGGCGATCTGTTGATTCTCGATGTCGCCTCGCGCCAGTTGATTAAGAAAATTCGCGTGGGACACGGGCTGGCGGGACTGCTGATCGACGCCGACGGATCGCACGCCTACGCCGCCGCGACCAGCGATAACTTCGTTGCGGTGGTGGATCTGCAGCGACTGGAAGTAACCGGGCACATCCCGACAGGCCGGGGGCCGGACGGCATGGACTGGCTGCATTGACAGCTCTGACGCGCCTGGCGGATGCGGATGGAAAGCTATAGTTTTTAGAGAGGCGCATGGATGAAGTTGAATGACGCGATGACCCCGTTTACCCGAAAAAGATTACTGATTGCCGCGGCCTGTCTGCTGCCGGCCGCCTGCCTGCTGCGATCGCAGGACACGCCGACGTTTTCGAGCGGAGTGCAGGTGGTGAACCTGGACGCGACGGTACGGGACAAGAGCGGCAAATTTATCGGCGACCTGACCAAAGAAGATTTCAAGCTGGAAGTGAAGGGCAAGGCGACGCCGATCACTTACTTCTCGCGCGCCGCGGACCGGCCGATGACGCTCGGGCTGCTGCTGGACACGAGCGGGAGCGTGGGCCGAATTCTGAATCAGGAAGTCACCGCCAGCCGCAATTTTTTTCACAGCGTGCTGCGCGAGGATCGCGATCAGGCGTTTGAGCTGCACTTCGACAGCGTTGCAGAACTGCTGCAGGACATGACGCCGTCGCTGGCGAAGCTGGATGCGGGACTCGATAAGGCGACGGCGGCCCCCACGCGTGGCGGTGGTGGTGGCGGTGGTGGTGGAGGACGCGGCGCGGGCGGTGGTGGCGGAGGTGGTGGTAAGCGCGGCGGCGGAGGCGGTGGCCAGGGCGGCGGCGGCGGACAGGCCGGCGCGGGCGGCGGCGGGACCGTGCTTTACGATTCCCTGTATCTGGCGGCGAACGCCATGCGGGATCTGCACCGTTACGTGGAGACCACGAAGAGAGATACAGGAACGAAAGCGCTGCTCATCCTTTCCGACGGTTTGGATCGCGGCAGCAAAGTAACGCTTAGCACGGCAATCGAGACGGCACAGCGCGCCGATACACCGGTGTTTTCGATCTTCTACGAGGACGCACTGGTGGCCAGCGCGGCGAGCGCCAGCGCATCGAAGGGGATTAGCGACGATCGGGTCCTGATCGGATCCGGAAACGGCGGCGGCGGCGGAGAAAGTGGCGGCGGAGGCGGTCGCGGCGGCGGCGGTGGCGGCGGCGGTCGCGGTGGTGGTGGTGGCGCTGGAGGTGGTGGCGGGGGAGGTGGTGGCGGGGGAGGTGGTGGCGGAGGCCGCGGTGGTGGTGGCGGCGGTGGCGGTGGCGGTGGCGGATTTGGGGGAGTTGCCGGTCCCGTCCCCGCAGCAAGCAATGCCGGATACAGCGCGGCGGTGAATGGCCGGCAGGTTTTGCAGCGGATCGCCAAAGAGACCGGCGGGACATTCTTCGAGGTTTCCGCGAAGCATCCGCTGACCGAGATCTACGCGCAAATTGAAGATGAACTGCGCCAGCGTTATAGCATTGGATTCAGTCCGGAAACAGGAGTGAAGGGCTTCCGGAAGATTCAGCTCACCGCCAAACCAAAAGGTCTGACGGTGACGGCTCGCGAAGGCTACTTCGCCGAGTAAGTAATTGCAGGGAGAAGAGACGTGATGGTTACGAATTGGATCGTTAGTCGAGCTGGCCTGACGAGGAACTTTATGATCTGCGCCGTTCTGGCGGCTGCCGGAGTGCCGGCGCACGCGCAGTGGCTGGGTTATCTGCCGCCGGGAACTCCGCTGACGGCCGAGGGAAAGGCCGACATGACCGCGAAGGCGCCCCGCACGCCGTGGGATACGCCCGACCTCACCGGCACATACCATATTGCGAGGACGGCCCGCGATATTGCGGCGCGCGCGGAGACGAAGGGTTTATCGCCGGTGGAGTCCTACACCGCCAATATCTTCCGCGACATTAAGCCGGAGGAAATTCCGGAAACGGAAGCAGGAAAGAAGGTTCGGCTGGCGCGCACCGGAAATGGCAAGAGAGCCGATCCTTCAGTGTTTTGTCTGCCGATGGGAATTCCGCTGAACAACACGTTCAACGAGGTGACGAAATTCGTCCAGGCGAAGAACATTCTGATGATCCTGTTCGAAGTGGATGGGACCTACCGGCAGGTTTACCTCGACGGGCGCAAACTGCCGGAAGATCCGTCTCCGGCGTGGATGGGCTATTCGACGGGACACTGGGAAGGCGACACGCTGGTGGTGGAAACGGCGGGCTTCAACGATAAGTCATGGCTCGACATGGCGGGGCACTCGCACAGCGAACAGTTGCACGTCACCGAACGCTACCATCGCCGCGATTTCGGACACCTCGATGTGGAAGTGACGCTGAACGATCCGGTGATGTACAGCAAGCCGTTCAAGATTCAGTTCACGCACACGCTGCTGCCGGATTCGGACATCCTCGAAAGCTACTGCAACGAAAATGAAAAGGACCGGCAACATCTGGGCCTGAACTAAACGAATTCAAATCCGGCCGTCCGCGCGCGCAAGAGTAAGCGTGGGCGGCCGGATTCTCCTCCTTCGCTGTTCCAGTCTTTCCTTCTCAGCTCTTAAGTTCTCCGCCTCACTTCCCTTCCCCCGACTAACGGCCGCAGGAACCAGCGAGTTCCCGCTGCTGCGTTGTGTTAGTATTTTCTTGCTTAACGATTTCCTCACAATTGTCGTCCGAAACCGCGTAAGCGCGGCCTTGCCAGGCCGGAAATCAATCAGTTTCCTCACGGAAGGGATCTATCAAGATGAAGAAGTTGTCGAGCCAGGTGAAATGGCGGCTAGCGGGCGGCGGGGCAGTGTTTGTCTGCCTCTGCGCAGCTTTACTCACGGCGCAGCAGGCGCAGGAGAGTTCGGACGCTGCAACCACGGTGACGGGACTGACACAGGTTCTGGCGCAGCCGACCGATCACTCGATTGTGCTGAACGTGCTGGCGCCGAACGATCTGGAATCGTACGTGGAATTTGGCACGGCACCGGGCAAGTATACGGGCAAGACGGCGGTGGCAAAGTCGAAGTCGCACACGCCGTTTGAGGTGGTGCTCGACAAGCTGAAGGCGAATACTCATTACTACTACCGGCTGCAGGCGCGCGAAACGGGCAAGACCGCGTACACGGCCGGCGACGAGTACAATTTCCAGACGGCGCGGCCGGCCAATACGCCGTTCGTGTTCGACGTGCAGGCGGATTCGCATCCCGAGCGCGTGAAGAACATGTTCGACGCCGATCTCTACATGCGGACGATGAAGAGCGTGCAGAAAGACAAGCCCGACTTCTACATCACGCTGGGCGACGACTTCAGCATCGACCAGGGAATGGCGCAGGTTACGCCGGTTTCGGTGGCGCAGGTCTACATCAATCAGCGCAAGTATCTGGGGATGGGCGGTTCCGGGGTGCCGGTGTTTCTGATCAACGGCGGGCATGAGTCGGCGGCGGGGTATCTGCTCGATGGCACGCCGAACAATCCGGCGGTGTGGGCCGGTACGTCGCGGAATCGTTACTTCTCGCAGCCGGCGCCGAACAAGTTCTACTCGGGCGATGCGGAGCCGATTGAATATGTTGGGCTGCCGCGCGATTACTATGCGTGGACATGGGGCGATGCGCTCTTCATCACACTCGATCCGTACTGGCATTCCAAGGTCATGTTCGGCACCGGCAACGGGCTGGGCAAGGACAAGGATTCCAAAAAGGTCAAAGACATGTGGGACATCACGCACGGCGAGGCGCAGTACAAGTGGCTGAAGAAGACGCTGTCGGAGAGCAAGGCAAAGTATAAGTTCATCTTTGCGCATCATGTGCTCGGTACCGACCGCGGCGGCGTGGAAATGGCCGAACTGTACGAGTGGGGCGGCAAGACGCATGAGGGTGTGTGGGAGTTCGACAAGAAGCGGCCGGGCTGGGAGATGCCGATTCATCAGCTGATGGTGAAGTACGGCGTTTCGATCTTCTTCCAGGGGCACGATCACGTTTTCGTCCGCCAGGAAAAGGACGGCGTGGTGTATCAGGAGACGCCCAATCCGGCGAGTCCGTTCGAGACCGATCCGCAGAATGGCGGCTGGCAGGATGCGTATAAGTCGGGCAAGCTTCTGCCGCCTTCGGGGCATCTGCGTGTGAGTGTGACGCCGGCGGAGACGAAGGTGGACTACGTGAAGTCGTGGCTGCCGAAGGATGAGACACCCGAGCATAAGCAGGACCAGGTGGACTTCACCTACAGCGTGAAGGCGCGGCCGAATCAGTAAGGAGCAGGAGATAGTTTTCCGAGGACGCAAGATGAAGCAAATATCCAAACAGACGAAGTGGCGGATCGCGGGCGGGACCGCGGTGGCGGCGTGCCTTTGTGGAGCGCTGCTGACAGCGCAGCAGGCACAGGAAAGCGCGGACGCGGCGACGACGGTGACGGAACTGTCGCAGGTGCTGGGACGGCCGACGGATCACTCGATTACGGTGAATGTGCTGGCTCCGAACGACCTCGAATCGTATGTGGAGTACGGTACGGCAGCCGGGAAGTATTCGGGCAAGAGCGCCGTGGCGAAATCGAAGGCAAAGACTCCGGTTGAAGTCACGATGGATAAGCTGAAGCCGAACACGCATTACTACTACCGGCTGCGCTATCGCGAGAACGGCAAGGGTGCCTACGCCACGGGAACGCAGTACGAGTTCCAGACGCAGCGGCCGCCGGGCAGCACGTTCGTTTTCGACGTGCAGTCCGATTCGCACCCCGAGCGACTGGTCCGTATGTTCGACGCCGAACTTTATGCGCGGACGATGGCGAGCGTGCGGAAAGACAAGCCCGATTTCTATATCACGATGGGCGACGATTTCAGCGTGGACGAAATGAAGGAGCCGCTGACGCCGGTCAATGTGGCGCAGATCTACATCAACCAGCGCAAGTATCTGGGGATGGACGGCAGTTCGACGCCGATCTTCCTCGTGAACGGCAACCACGAACAGGCGGCGAAGTATCTGCTGGACGGCACACCGAACAATGTTGCGGTATGGGCAGGCAATGCGCGCAACCGTTACTATCCGAATCCGGCTCCGGACAGCTTCTATACGGGCGACGCGGAGCCGCCGGTGCAGTTCATCGGCCAGTTGCGCGATTACTATGCGTTCACGTGGGGCGATGCGCTGTTCATCGGCATCGATCCGTACTGGCATTCCGATGACGTGGTGGATAACCGGCTGGGCGAAGGTCCGAACGCCGGGCAGAAGAAGGAAGGGCCGCGGGTTCGCGACCAGTGGAAGATCACGCACGGCGAAGCGCAGTACCGCTGGCTGCAGAAGACGCTTTCCGAAAGCAAGGCGAAGTACAAGTTCATGTTCGCGCACCACGTGCTCGGCACCGGGCGCGGCGGCACGGACATGGCCGAACTGTTCGAATGGGGCGGAAAGAATCAGCAGGGCGTTTGGGAGTTTGACAAGAAGCGCCCGGGCTGGGAGCTGCCCATTCACCAGATGATGGTGAAGTACGGGGTTTCGATCTTCTTCCAGGGCCACGATCATCTGTTCGTGCGGCAGCAGAAGGATGGCGTGGTGTATCAGGAGACGCCGACGCCGGCCGATCCGAATTACGCCAGTCCGAATGACAACCAATACAAGGGCGGCGATCATTTCCCGGCCGCCGGGCACATCCGCGTGACGATTTCTCCGCAGAATGCAAAAGTGGAGTACGTGCGGTCGTGGATGCCGAAGGATGAGAAGAACGGGCATAAGCAGGACGAAGTGGCCTTCGCTTATACCGTGGCGCCGGGCAAGGCGAACCAGTAAGTATCAGTCAGAAACGGGACTGCGCGAGGCTGAATCGACCTGCGACGTTGCGGGCCGGTTCAGCCTCGCTGCATTTCCGGCGGTCAGAGCTTCAGCAGGTTTTCGGCATTGCGGTGGGTGAGCTTCGCCATATCATCCGGGCTGATGGAGAGGCCGTCGAGAAATTTTCGCCCCTGATCGTTGGAACTGAACGGGTAGTCGACGGAGAAGAGGATGCGGTCGATGCCCACCACCTGCAGGGCGCACAGAAACGGCGGGTTGGTGAAGTAACCGCTGGTGGTGATCCAGAAGTTATCGCAGAAGTATTCCGAGATGCGGCGCTGCAGACTGGGGTTTCCCCGGCCCATGGCCATTTCGGCGCGGGCGATGGAGAACGGCAGGTTCTCGCCCATGTGGCCGATGATCATTTTCAGGCGGGGGAAGCGATCGAACAGGCCGGTGACAATCATACGCAGACTGTGCATGCCGGTCTCCACGTGCCAGCCCCAGCCGGAGGTGGCGAGGAAGAAGCCGAGCGCGCCGGGCAGTCCGCTGTAATAGGCCTCCATGACGGCGGGCGGCGGCGGGGCGGGGTGAAGGTAGACCGGAACGTCGAGCGCCTGAGCGGCTTCGAAGACCGGGGAGAAGCGGGGATCGTCGAGAAACCGGCCGTTAAAGGTTCCGCTGAGCATCAGGCCTTTGGCGCCCAGTTGGCGGACAGCGCGTTCCAGTTCCGCGGCGGCCTTTTCGGGTTCGTGCAGCGCCACGGTGGCGAAGGCGGCAAAGCGGCCGGGATGGGCCTGGACGGCGGCGGCCATGCGGTCATTGGCGTCGCGAACCAGCGCATTGGCAGCGTCGGAATCGAGGCGGTCCACCGTGTTGGCGGAAAGAGAGAGCACCTGGAGATCGATCCCTGCCGCGTCCATATCGGCAATGCGCCCATCGCCCACGTCGAGAAGCTTCGCGCCGAGACTGCGCAGGTAATCGGAAGCCGGGGTGCCGGGCATCCGCGCGGCGGCCGCTATATCGGGCGTGGTGATGTGTTCTTCGAGTGCAATGATGCGCATTCGCACATGATACAAAACACTGACCTGAAACGGGATGCGCCACGTTTTGTCGACGAAACTTTACACGGCCGAAGCGCCTCCCGTAACCCGATTTATGATACATTCTGGCGAGATACCTATGACCAGGACCACACGCTGTACCGCCGCAGGCGCCGCGCTGCTTGCAGCCGCATTGGCATTTGCACAGACCGGCCTCGGCACGCATACGCGGGCCACGAACGATCCGGTGTTTATCGCGCAGGAGATGCTCGGCCGGCCGACGGATACGACGGTGACGATCAATGCGTCGTCGTTTAAGAATCTGGAAGTCTATTACGAATACGGCACGAAATCGGGTGAATACACCGGCAAGACCGCGATAGCGAAAGCGACCGGCGGCGAACCGCTCAACGTTCTGGTCGACAAGCTGAAACCGAACACACAATATTTTTACCGGATGCGGTATCGCGAAGCCGCCGCCGCGACGTTCAGCACGCGCGACGAGCACACCTTCCATACAGCGCGCCCTGCCGGGAGCACGTTTACTTTTGTGGCCCAGTTCGATCCGCATCTGGACGATAACACCGACGATGCGACTTACAAACTAAGTTTGCAGAACATGGTGCAGGACAAGCCGGATTTCATCATCGACGACGGCGACAACTTCTTCGTCGACAAACTTAACCCGCTGACCAGAGAGAATGTAGAGAAACGAATTCAGCTGCAGCGTTCTTACTACGACATTCTGACGCACTCGACTGCGATGTTTCTCGCGCTGGGCGGGCATGAAGGCGAGACCAACCGCCGCCTGAACGGAACCGCGGAAAACCTGGCCGTGTGGGACACGGTGCTGCGCAAAAAGTACATTCCGAATCCCGACCCCAACGGCTTCTACACCGGCAGCACGAAGGATTATCCGTTTGTCGGCGTGCGTGAAGCCAACTATGCCTGGACGTGGGGCGACGCGCTCTTTATCGTGCTGGATCCTTACTGGAACGCACCCCAGGCTCCGGAGCAGGCCGGCGACTGGTCGCTGACGCTGGGCAAGGAACAATACGACTGGCTGAAGAAGACGCTGGAGACGAGCAACGCGAAATTCAAGTTCGTGTTTTCGCACCATCTCGTCGGTGGACGCCAGATGGAAGGCGGCGCACGCGGCGGCATTGAAGTCGCGAAGTATCTGGAAAACGGCGGTTACAATCTTGACGATACGTGGGGGTTCGACAAAGCTCGTCCGGGCTGGGGCAAGCCGATTCACCAGTTACTGGTGGATAACAAGGCGACCATTTACTTCCACGGTCACGACCACACTTATGCGAAGCAGGATCTGGACGGACTTGTGTACCAGGCTGGTCCCCAGCCGAGCGCAAGCAAGACAGGCCTCGGCGACCGCGCCAAAATTTATAACTACACGCACGGGACCGTGCTGGGTTACACCGGCTATCTGCGCGTCACGGTTTCGCCCGCTGATGTGAAGGTGGACTATGTGACGACATGGCTGCCGTCACTCGAAAATGCCACGCAGAAGAACCGCATGGTTGCGGATACTTACACAATCAAGGCCCGCTAATACAATCTGCCGAGGAAAGCACATGACAAGTCGACAAACAGTTGGAGTCGTGACCGGAAGTCTGCTGGGCATTACCGTAATCATGTGGGCGCAGTCAATCGATCCGAAAAATAAGGCGCAGTTTCCTTACAAAGAGGCAGCGGACCCGAAGTTGGTCATCGAACCGTATCACGGTGAAGGCAACATTACGCCGGGTGCCGGGAAGGGCGGCGATGAAGGGAAAAAGGGCGGCGACGCCGGCAAGAAGGGCGGCGGCGGGCAAGGTGGTGGCGAAGCCAGTCGCATGGGCTCGCGCGATCCGCTGTTCGTAGCTCAGGAAATGTTGGGGCGGCCAACCGATTCTGCCATCACGGTCAATGTGTCGGCGCGCAAAGATCTGGAAGTTTACTACGAATACGGAACACAATCGGGAAGCTATACGGCCAAAACAACGGCGGCAACGCACCCGGGGGGCGAACCGTTCAACGTGCTCGTCGATAAGTTGAAGGCGAATACGGAATACTTTTACCGCATGCGCTACCGTGAGCCCGGAGCGGCGGAATTTGCTTCACGTCCCGAACATTCCTTCCACACCGCGCGACCCGCGGGCAGTACGTTCACCTTTGTTGCTCAGTTCGATCCGCATATGGGCGGAGACAGCAACACGGATGCCTATAAGCTGACGCTGAAGAAGATGCTGGCGGATCACCCGGACTTTATGATTGATCTCGGCGATAACTTCCAGTCCGACAGAATGCGGCCGCCGACGAAACCCGGCGTAGAAGCACGGGTTCAGTTACTCCGCTCTTACTATGACCTGATCAACCATTCCGTCCCGTTGTATCTGGTGATGGGCAATCACGAAGGCGAATGGGGCAGGAATCTGGATGGTACGGCGGAAAATGTGGCGATTTACGATACGCTGGCGCGCAAACGGTACATTCCGAATCCGGAAGCGAACGGCTTTTACAGCGGCGGTGGCAAGCCCGAGCCGCTGGTCGGCTTGCGGCAGGCTTACTACGCATTCCAGTGGGGCGACGCGCTCTTCGTAGCGCTCGATCCTTACTGGTACCGCCCGCAGGGTGCCGAACAGGCCGGCGACTGGACCACCACGCTGGGCAAGGAACAGTACGAGTGGCTGAAGAAGACGCTGGAGTCGAGTCACGCAACTTATAAGTTCATCTTCTCGCACAATCTCATTGGCGGCCTCGACATGCGGGGCCAGATGCGTGGCGGAATCGAAACGGTTAAGTATACCGAGATGGGCGGCTACAATTACGACGGCACGTGGGGCTGGGACAAAGCGCGGCCGGGTTGGGCGATGCCGATTCATCCGATGCTGGTGGCCAATAATGCGAGCATCTGGTTCCACGGCCATGACCACCTGTATGCCAAGCAGGACCTCGACGGCATTGTCTATCAGGAGGGTCCGATGCCCGCGCGGGAAGGGCTCTTCGATGTGGCACCGACGCAGAAATACTACAATTATCTGCACGGTACTGTTCTCGGCGGCAGCGGTTACATTCGCGTGCGGGTATCTCCCGGTGATGTGAAGGTCGATTACGTCCAGACTTATCTGCCGAGCGAGGAAGATGCTAAGCACAAAGATGGCATGATCGCCGATACTTACACGATTAAAGCCCGGAAGTCGAATCCCGCGGCGATGGCACATTAGTACTTCCCGGAACGACAGTAGAAAGGAAATTATCAGGTATGACAAATGGACAGAAGCTGGGAATCGCAGCCGGCGGCGTGCTCTGTGTCGCAGCATATTTAGGCGCGCAGGCAATCGATCCGAAAAACACATCGCAGTTCGCTTACAAAGAAGCTGCCGACCCGAAGCTGGTGATTGAGTCCTACCATCCGGTGGGCAATCTCAACGTGGGCGCTGGCAAGAAGGGCGAGGCTGCAGGCAAAAAGGAAAAAGGCGCGGACGGAGGAAATAATGGCGACGGCGCCGGCTTCCCTTACGAAGGCAACGATCCCAAGACGCTGGGCGCGATCGATCCCTTGTTCTTTGCGCAGGAGATTCTGGGACGCCCGACCGGCGACTCAATGACCATCAATCTGGCGGCGCACAAGAATCTGGAAGTTTATTGCGAATACGGCACCAAGGCGGGAAGTTACACGGCCAGGACCACTCCCGCTACACACCCTGGCGGCGAGCCGTTCAATGTTTTGATCGAAAAACTGAAGCCGAACACGGAATATTTTTACCGTGTGCGCTACAAGGAACCCGGCGCGAAGGAATTTTCCGTGCGCCCCGAACATTCCTTCCACACGGCACGCGCCGCAGGCAGCACATTTACGTTCGTGGCTCAGTTCGACCCGCATCTGGCGGCAGGTAACGATCTGGATGCTTACAAGCTGACGCTGAAGAAGATGCTGGCCGATAAGCCGGACATGATGTTCGATCTGGGCGATAACTTCCAGTCCGACAGAATGCGTCCGCCGACGAAGACCGGCGTCGAAGCGCGCGTGCAGTTACTTCGCTCTTACTACGATCTGATCAACCATTCGGTGCCGCTGTATATGGTGATGGGTAACCACGAAGGGGAGTGGGGCCGGAATCTGAACGGCACGCCGGAAAACGTGGCGATCTATGACACGCTGGCCCGCAAGCGCTACATCCCGAATCCGGAAGCCAACGGTTTTTACACTGGCGGCGGCAAGCCGGAGCCGCTGGTGGGACTGCGGCAGGCTTACTACGCTTTCGAGTGGGGCGACGCGCTGTTCGTGGCGCTCGATCCGTACTGGTATCAGCCGCAGGGCGCCGAGGCGAAGGGCGACTGGCAAACAACGCTGGGCAAGGAACAATACGACTGGCTGAAGAAGACTCTGGAATCGAGCCACGCGACTTATAAGTTCATCTTCTCGCACAACCTGATCGGCGGCCTGGATATGAAGGGTTCCATGCGGGGCGGCATCGAAACGGTGAAGTACACCGAAATGGGCGGTTACAACTACGACGGTACGTGGGGCTGGGACAAGGCTCGTCCGGGCTGGGCCACGCCGCTGCATCCGTTGATGGTGGCCAACAACGCCACGATCTGGTTCCATGGCCACGATCATCTTTATGCGAAGCAGGATCTGGACGGCATGGTTTATCAGGAAGGCCCCATGCCGGCCCGCGAAGGCAAGTTCGATGCCTCGCCGACGGCGAAGACTTACAACTACCTGCACGGCACGGTCCTGGGCGGCAGCGGATACATTCGCGTCCGCGTTTCGCCGGGCGATGTGAAGGTCGATTACGTCCAGACGTATCTTCCCCGCGAGGAAGATGCAACGCACAAAGACGGCATGATCGCCGACACTTACACGATTAAGGCGCGAAAGACCAATCCGGCAGTGGCTGCGCGATAACTTTCGCTAAAAGTCTGAACAGAGGAAAAACCATTGAAATCAATTTACGCTGCTTCCGCACTTGGGCTTGCAATGTTCGCCAGCGCGGGCCAGGCTCAGCAGGGCCCTTACAAGATCGTCCAGACCGCCAAAACCGGCGGCCTGGGCGCCTTCGACTACATCAGTGCAGACGAGGCCGGACGCCGTCTGTACATTCCACGTAAAGCGGCGCAGGGCGCCGATGCAGCTCCGGCGCGCATTACCGTGTTCGATCTGGACACGCTGGCGCCGGTCGGTGAGATTCCGGGCGTCAGCTCGAACGGGGCGGTCGTGGACTCGAAATCGGGACACGGCTTTGCCGGCAGCAAGCCGGTCACGATGTTCGACTCGAAAACGCTGGCGGTGATCAAGAAGATCGATGTGGATCCGAAGATCGCGCCGGACGGTATTCTGGACGATCCGTATAATCAGCGCGTTTACATTTTCAGCCGCCAGACCGGGCAGGCGGTGGTGATCGACGCAAAGGAAGGAACGGTTCTAGGAACGATAGAGTTGGGCGGCGCTCCGGAAGAAGCCGTTACCGACGGCAAAGGCCGCGTGTTCGTTGTAATTGCGGATATGGCGAACATTGCGGTGATCGACGCGAAGACCATGAAGGTCACGACGCGTTACGATTTCACGGGCAAGGCCAACCGCTGCAACGGACTGGCGATGGATGTGAAAAACCACGTTCTGTTCACGGCCTGCGGCCAGGGTGCGGAAGCGGCCGACAGTCCGGCGCAACCCACTATGCTGGTTCTGAATTCGGAATCCGGCAAGGTCATTACGTCGCTGCCGCTGGCCGGCAATTCGGACGGCGCTGTTTTCAACCCGAAGACGATGGAGGCCTTCAGCACACACGCCAACGGCACCCTGACGATCGTGAAGGAAAACAGTCCGACCAGTTTCGTGGTGGAGCAGAACCTGCAGACTGTTGACGGCGCCAAGACGCTGACGCTGGATGGCAAGACGAATCGCATCCTCACGATGACGGCTGAATTCGGGCCGGCACCGGCCGCAGATCCAAAGAAGGACGCACAGAAGGGCGGTCGCGGACGCGGTCAGGTGAAGCCTGATACGTTTGTGATCCTCGCAATCGGCAAGTAGACTTCCCCGCAGCGAGGGAAACCTGGCGCGGGCGCAGCGTTTTCGAACGCGCGCCCGCGCTTTCTTTTTCAGGACGCGGAAGCGGATTTCAGTACGTGCCGGCGTTTTCCGGATGTGCCGGCGGACAGCGCAGAGACGTCACGTGGGCGCTTACGGTGTACGCACAGCGAACTCACGTTCCTCATTAGAGTCCATTCGGGGCAACGACCGGGGCACTGCGGGGACAAACAGAAAAGCCCGGCTGCCTCGTTGCTGAGGCGGCCGGGCCGATGATCAAGCGATAGCTGAAACTACTTCTTCGCCGCGGGCGGTCCGTAGTTGATGTCGTTCCACGACGTCGGGTGAACAGCGGCCCGATGGCAGGTGTAGCAGGTGACTTCCTGCTTACCCTTCGGATAAACGCCGGTGCCAGGGAACTGCGCATTGATTTCGCGAACCATCAGGATCATCTGGCGGGCGATTTCCTTGCGAGGATTTACGTCGGCTTCAAACGGCTTGCCGCCGCCATGGCAGTAGGCGCATTCCACGGTGAGGGAATCGCGGTAATCTTCCATGACAGAACCTTCGCCGTGCACCTGCGTGTCGGGCGGCAGAACCTTCAGCGCCACACCCGGCGTGGGAGCCGGCGGCGTGTTGCCGAGCGATTCATTGCGGTTGTAAAACTGAACCTTCGCCTTGGTGTCGGGATGAGTCTGACCGCGATGGCAGGTGCCGCAATCGACTTCATGCGCGCCACCGGGGAACTGGCCGGTCGAACCCGGGAAATAATGGTCGATCGAGCGGACCAGCGAAATCATTTTGCGCGCGACGTCCTTCTTCGGATTGTCGTCGCTGGCAAAGTTGCCCGCTACGTGGCAGTAGGTGCACTGGACGCCCAGCGCAGTATTGAAGTTTCTCATCACAAACTGGATGTCTGTGTTCGGTGCGAGGATCTTCAGATTTGTCCCGGCGGGAGGACCCGCTGCAGCCCCGCGACCGCCGCCGCGTCCACCACCACCGGCGGGTTCCTGCGCGAAGGCGAGAATACCGGCCATCAGAAATATGCCAAGAAAACGCATCGTTGCAACCTTTCTTTTTTCCGCCGGTCGCTTTCGGCTTTCCGGCTGTCAGTCGAATGATGAAGCCGGGAGATCCCGCGACCTCCCGGCTCAACCGCAGTTTACTTTGTGGGATTGGTCAGCACGAACTTCTGGACCCGCTTGCCGTCTTCCACTTCGCCAGTATACACGTTGCCTTTGGAGTCAACGATGATGGCGTCGATCCAGTGCAACTGCCCGGCGTAGCGGCCATTTCCGCCAAACGAGGTCACGAGCGCGCCGGTCTTCCGGTCATGCACCCAGACCATGTTGTTGGTACCGTCTGCAACCAGCACGTACTTCTGTTGCGGATCGGTCGAGAGCGCCAGGTGGAAAACCGTGCCGCAGGGGCCGTCGGCCGTCCCGTAAGGGCCGCCGCAGTGAGCGCCGCGGGCCTGGGTGGTCGGATGAACGAAGAAGCTGTTCACGAACTTACCCTGCTTGGTGTAGGCCGAGACGCGATCGGCGCCGCGTTCGCAGACGTAAACGATACCGTCTTTCGACAGCACGACGCAGTGCAGAATGGGAGCGAATTCCTGCTGATCCGGCGGCAGGCCGTTGATGTCGTAAGCCGGCGTGGGATCGTTATTGATTTCGCTCAGAGGCACGCCGTGACCGCCCCAGCCGCGTTTGAAAGCGCCGGTCTTCATGTCGTATACGAGGATGCGCTTGTTGACGAAGCCGTCGGCGACATAAATTTCCTGCGCCTCTTCATCGAGGGCAAAGGCGCCGATGCCGTTCAGCGTATCGGTCTGCTGGTTGTTCTGGCGATTGCCGCCGCCACCGCCGCCGCCACGAGCCGCATTGGCCGCCGCGGGCGCAGCCGCTCCACCTTCGCCGCGTCCACCGCCCGCAGCGGCAGGAGCAGCAGGAGCTGCGTTACCGCCACCATGCGCCGCTTCAGCTTTCGGAGCGCGATGACCGAAGTCCCACAGAACTTTACCCTGCGGGCTGAGCTTGATG
Source organism: uncultured Acidobacteriia bacterium (assembly GCA_903828455.1). GTDB lineage: Bacteria > Acidobacteriota > Terriglobia > Bryobacterales > Bryobacteraceae > BOG-234. The sequence goes on from CAIKMJ010000006.1 coordinate 65,378, forward strand.
ATGCTGTCGCCAGTGCCGGTACCCGAGACCCAGAGGTTGCCTTCCTTATCGACCTGGAGGCTCTGCAGGTGCTGCGGCCAGCCTTCAATACCCTTGCTGCTGATCGAGTTGATCACGTTGCCGGCAGCATCGAACTCAATGAGCTCGGGGCCGACGACGCAGCATTCCGCGCGGGGCGGAGTGGTCGAAGCGCCCATTTCGTCGGGCTTGGGATCGGGGCGGTTGATGATCCACACGTGATCCTGCTTGTCGACTTCCACCTCAACAATCTGTTCCATGGCCCACTTATTGGGCAGCGGCTTGGGCCAGAAAGGATCAACCTTATAGACCGGAGCCTGCGCGTGTACCAGTGGCGCGGCCACAGCCGCTAGCAGAAAACAGGCAACGCCTGCACTTTTACTCATTCTGTTTACTCCCTTTCATATTCCGAAAAACCTTATCGGCCCTGAGCCGAATACGTGGCGCTTCGAGCGCCGGATTGCTGATCGGCAGCCGTGTCGCTTTACCCCGGGCGCGGGCAGGAACTCCCCTATGATTACAAAGTTCGCCCTTCGAGAACGTATTTAATCACCTTGCCTGCCAGGACGTCAAACTGCGGGATCGCCCGACGGCGCAAATTATGGCACCAACAGTGCGAACAATACCTTTCCCTCGAGTTTTATCCATACCAACTGGCCGTACCGCACCGACTGGCCGCACCGATCCGCGCCTGGCGCACCGGCCGATTTTCACGCCTAACAAGACTATCGCCTTGGTGTAAAGATTCGGTTAGATTCACGGTCCAAACGTGCAAGGAATCGTAAAAAAGTAATCGTCAAAGACAGGCGCAAAAAAAAGGTGTGAAGCCGGCAGATACCTGATCTGCACACCTTCACACCTCAATTGTCCGGAATTCGGATTCGGAAACTACCGAAGTTCTTCCATCACCTGATCGAGAACCGCCTGACCGGGGCGAACCCGCGATTCCGGCAGCGTGCCGAGCGGCTCATCCACCATGTTCAGCTGATCCATCAGGGTGTCTTTCTCCGGCTCCACGTAAAACACACCGGTGAGAACAACGCCGGCGGTTTCGGCTTCCTGCAGCGTGGTGAGCGCTTCGATCTTGGTGCCCGGATAGCGATCCGCGGCGAGTTTCTTGATCAGAAGCTTGGAACCGTCGTGCATGGTCACTTCGCGCGTGGTGCCTTCGTCAATTTCGACGGCGATGTCTTCGTAAGACGGCACGAAGTCCAGCTCATGCATGGCTTCTTCGTGGTCGCGAACGTAGGTGTAGCTCTTGGTGGAGCCTTCGTGGTCGTTGAAGGTGACGCAGGGCGAGATGACGTCGATGACGGCCAGGCCCTTGTGCGAAATGGCAGCCTTCAGGATGGCCTGGAGCTGCTTCTTGTCGCCGGAGAATGAGCGGGCGACGAAGGTTGCGCCCCACTGCAGAGCGAGCGCGCACAGGTCGAAGGGAGGCGCTTCGTTGACGCCGCCGGTCTTCTGCTTCGAGCCAATGTCTGCGGTGGCCGAGAACTGGCCCTTGGTCAGACCGTAAACGCCGTTGTTTTCGATGATGTAAATGAACGGCAGGTTGCGGCGCTGCAGGTGCATGAACTGGCCGAGGCCGATCGATGCCGTATCGCCGTCGCCGGTGACGCCGAGCCCGAGCAGCGTGCGGTTCGCCAGCATCGCACCGGTGGCAACCGACGGCATGCGGCCATGGACGCTGTTGAAGCCGTGCGAAAGGCCAAGGAAGTAGGCCGGCGACTTGGACGAACATCCAATGCCGGAAAACTTCGCCACGCTCCAGGGCTGAATCCCCAGATCGTAGAAACATTCAACGATACGTTCGGAAACGGAGTTGTGTCCGCAGCCGGCGCACAGGGTCGTCTTGGAACCCTTGTACTGAATTACTTCAAGGCCAATCCGATTGACCTTCTTCGGTGCTGGTGTAACGGTGGTGCTCATTTGCCCTCCTGCCGGATCAGATCGGCGGTAACAGTTCGTGCATCAAGCGGCAAGCCGCCGTAGTAGCGGATGCTGCGCAGCTTCGAGATTTCCTCGCCCGTGTAGTCGAGCTTCATCAGGCCGAGCAACTGGCCGTCGCGATTCTGCTCAATCACGTAAACCCGATCGTGATCGGCGATAAATTTCCGCAGCTCATCGGAGAACGGATACGCCTTCAGCCGCAGGTAGCTGGTTTCGATGCCGTGCTCGGCACGCAACTGATCGCGGCTTTCGCCGATCGCATAATCCGACGTGCCAACGGCCACCAGACCGATCTTCGCGCCCTGGCGAATATCGACGGCCGGCGCCGGCAGAGCCCCGCGCATGTGCTCGAACTTGTGCGTCAGGCGGTCCATGTTGTTCACATAGTCCTCTTCGCGTTCGCTGTACTGCGCCTTTTCGTTGTGACCGCTGCCGCGCGTGAAGTACGCAGCCTGCGAGTGCGGGGTGCCGGCAAGCGTCCGGTAACCGACGCCGTCGCCGTCCACGTCCTTGTAGCGGGCGAAGCCGCCGAGGCGGTCCAGATCGGCGGCCGAGAGAACCTTGCCGCGATCGATCGGTTTGGTCGGATACTTGAACGGATCGGCCATCCAGGAGTTCATGCCGAGATCGAGATCCAGCATCACGAACACCGGAGTCTGATAGCGTTCGGCGAGATCGAATGCCGCCATCGCCATTTCAAAGCATTCCTCGGGAGAGCTCGGGATCAGCATGGGATGCTTCTTGTCGCCGTGCGAGAGCAGCGCCGTGGACATGAGGTCGCCCTGCGCGGTGCGGGTGGGAAGACCGGTCGAGGGGCCCACGCGCTGCACGTCGAAGATCACGCCGGGGATTTCGGTGTAATAGCCGAGGCCGACAAATTCGCTCATCAGGCTGATGCCGGGACCCGAGCTGGAAGTCATGGAACGAGCTCCCGCCCAGCCGGCGCCAAGCACCATGCCGACGGCGGCCAGTTCGTCTTCGGCCTGCACAACGGCGTAAGTCGCCTTGCCCGTCTCCGGGTCGTTGCGGAAACGCTTCAGGAAACCGATGGTATATTCAATCAGCGACGACGACGGAGTGATCGGATACCAGCCGATCACGGTCACGCCGGCGAACACGCAGCCAAGCGCCGCGGCCTGATTGCCTTCCACGATGATCTTGCCCGCGGTGGCGTTCATGCGCTCGACCTTAAACGGGTCGGTCTTGGTGAACGTTTTGGCGGCGTAATCGTAGCCGGCCTGGCAGGCGCCCCAGTTGAGCTCGGCCGCCTTCTTTTTCTTCGCGCCGAACTGGCGGAAGAGGGCCTGGTGAATTTCTTCCATTTCGATGGAAAGGACCCAGGCAACGACGCCGGTGTAGATCATGTTGCGCACGAGTTTGCGCAGCTTGGCTTCGGGGCAGACCGGACCGACGAGCTTGTCGTAGGGAACCGGATAGAAGTGCAGGTCGGAGCGCTGCTGATTGAGACCGAGGGGTTCGTCGTAAATGACCACCGCGCCGGCGTCCAGCTTGGCGACATCTTCCTTCGCCGTCTCCGGGTTCATGGCCACGAGGACGTCTACCTCTTTTTTGCGGCCGACGTAGCCGTGCTTGCTGGCACGAATCGTAAACCACGTGGGCAGGCCCTGAATGTTCGACGGGAACATGTTCTTCCCGGACACCGGTATTCCCATCTGGAAAATACCGCGCATCATCACATTGTTCGAGGTCTGGCTGCCGGACCCGTTCGCGGTGGCTACCTGAATACAGAAATCGTTTATCACCGGCGGCGGCAACGTTGCCGCGCGCGCGGAATCTGTAGGAAGTACGCTTGTTGACATATCTTGAAAAAGAACCTCTCCCTGCCGTAGATTGCGCCGTTCAGCCAGGGGAAAGAACGACCGGCTTTTTTCCCGCTAGGACCGGGAACCCTGCTTCGGATGCGCCGCCGGAAGGCTCCGGAAATCGGCAGTCACGCCGGCTCCATCAACTGAGCTTTCCTCGTTCGACATCCACGTCTGGACGTGACCCATTCTCACGTTGTCGGGCGATACGCGCACGCACAGGCATGCTCTTCGACCCGGCACCGCTCCATACATTAAATTGTAGTCCATGGCCTTCCGGGACTGCGCCAAAGCCTCCCAGGTACTGTTTGGAGGCCCATTTCACTCTGCTGCGCGTGCCTCTTTCCGAGCTGTGAAATCAGTGCAAACGAACTGGCTGCGTGCGCGAATGTCAGCTCCGGATACGCAGCTATTTTTCGCCAGTCAAACTTTTCAGTTTACGCGGGCGATATGAAGATTGAGTTAGACCCGCTGAAAATTCACACCGATGTCGGCGCAGAACCCGGTGGCCCGGCATCTTTGCCGCGGCGCTAAAACAAGCGGCGCTAAAACAAAACGGTGCGATCCCCGGGGGAACCGCACCGTCCATTTACTGATGACCCTTGCGGGCCGCTGTCGAATGATCTTCCGACTAGAAGATCACCTTCAGCGCCAGCGTGATCGCGCGACCCGAGCCCAGCTGGTTGGGGGACAGCAGGCCGGCGATCGGATTCGGCGTCGGCGCACCGATGACACCGTTGGTCACAGTGCCGCCGTTGAGCCAGAGCGAGGTGCCGTTGTTCGGGCCGTTGACGTTCATCTGACGGTTCGGATGATTCGTCAGGTTGGCGACTTCGGCGCGGAACTGCAGGTCAAACAGTTCAGAGATCTTCGGAATCCGGGTGTCTTTCAGAACACCCAGCGCGAGATTGTAGAACTGAGGACCAACCACGGTGGTACGGCCCAGATTGCCGAACGTACCGACCGCCTGCAGCGTGTAGCAGGCCGGGTTGAACCACTGGTCGTGAACCTGATTGGGGTTCGCGTAAACGTCGCAGCCAACCACCGCATTCGGGCGATCCGCGCCACCCGAATTGGCAGCGAGGCCGGAGCGCGCAAAACCGGTGTAGATGGTCGCCGGAGCGCCGGTGTTGTACTGGAACACGGCCGTCAGCTTCCAGCCCTTCACGAAGTCATTTTTCGTGAACGGGAGTTCGTAAACGGTGTTGGTCCGGAACACCTGCGTACGGTCAAAGGTGGAGCGACCGCGATCGAGGCTGGTGTTGTACGGATCTTCAACCGAGACGTTGTTGCCGACCGCGGTGTCCTGCGAGAACGAAGAGCCGTAATCCATGGACTTCGAATACGAGTAGGAAACCTGGCTGGAGAAGTGATTGGCGAAGCGGCGCGTCAGGCTGACCTGGAGCGCATTGTAATCCGAGCTGCCGACTGTGGCGCGCATGGTGAGCTGGCCGAGCTTCGGGTTGATCGCCGGGTTCGGCGTCGTGTTTCCGTTGGATGCCAGGGTGCCAAACGCTCCGTTGATGTACTGCGAGGGATTTTGATTGATCGATTCCAGCAGATGGACGCCGCGCGAACCCGCGTACGCCACCGACAGAATCATGCCCTGGTAAATGTCACGCTGCACATTGACGTTGAACTGCATCGCATACGGCGTGCTGACTTTGCCGCCACCATAAACCAGACCCTGGGTAAGGGAGGGCGCCGGCGGATTGGCCGCAAACGAAGCGTAAGGATTCGGCCACGCCGGATTGGTCACGCTGCCCGCAACCGTCGGATAGTTGCCGAAGTACGACGGCAGAATGATGTGGCCCGTCATGACGTCATAGAAGATACCAAAGCCGCCGCGAATGGAGGTCTTGTGATCCTTGAACGGATCGAAGGCAAAACCGAAACGCGGAGCGAAGTTCTTATTGGTGGGGTTGTTGGCAAACGCGTGCGGAACCTGAACCCACGTCGTGTTGGTCGCCGGGCTGGTGAAGTTATAGAAATTCCCGCGCCGTTCGGCGGGGTTGCCGGCCCATTCGTACCGCATGCCGATGTTCAGCGTCAGGCGGCGGGAAACCTTCCATTCATCGTGAATGTAGGGGGTGACCAGCTTTTCCAGAATGTCGCGATTCGAATAAGCAAGCCCCGGAAGCGGAGCCTGCAACTGGCTGGGGCTGCCGGTCAGGAAGGTGTAGATGGAGTTGAACGTCACGGTTCCACCCGGAGCGCTCACCTGGTTGGTGAAGTCCTGGGTGAAGGTCACGGCGGCGCCAAACTTGACGTTGTGCGCGCCATGGGTCCAGATCACGTCATCCATGCCCTGGTAGCCGTCCTGCGTCATGTTGAACGGAATGCTCTGATTCGGTCCGAGGATGCCGCGCGCGCCGCCGGCGATGGTGAACTGACCGTTCACCGGGGAGCCGGGAATCAGCTGCAGCGCCGGATTGTTCACGCTGTTCTGCGATCCGATTTCCTGCGGGCGCAACAGGCTGACGCGGGCAAGGTTGATCATGCTCGGCGAAATCGTGTGCCGCTCTTCCAGAGTTGCGTACCAGTTATCGGTGGAGTCCCGCTCGAACTGATTTGCAATGCCGGACGAAGCAACGGTCTTATAAGACTGCTGGCCGATGGCGCGAAGGAAGATGGTGTCGCGATCGGAAATCGTGTAATCGACACGACCGAGCGTGTAGTTGTCATGCGTAACCGTGGGGTTCAGCTGGGTCTCGGTACCGATGCCGGTATTGAAGCCCTTGCCGGGCCCCGCATTGCCGATGCTTTCCACGGTCGCTGCAGGCAACATGTTCATGATGGCCTGAATGCCGGGCGCAAAGCCGACGTTGATCAGCGTGTTGCCGTTGGTGCCGGCGCCGCACTGGGTCGCATACGTCGTGCCGCCGAGGACCGCGCAGGGCAACTGGCCGTTGTGCGCCGCGGCATCGGGGAGGTTCTGGTTAACGGCCGTGCCTTCCGAAGCGCTGCGAACGGCTTCGTAATTCACGAAGAAGAAGAGTTTGTTCTTTTTGACCGGGCCGCCGAGGCTCAGACCGGCGACGAGCGTGTGCGAGGGGGGCACGGTGGCGGTGGTGTTCCCTGCCCGGATGGCGGTGTCCTGAATCGCGCGGGCGTTCAGTGCGCTGTTGGAGAGGAACGAATAGGCGGAACCGTGGAAGCCGTTAGTGCCGGACTTGCTGGCCGCGTTCATCACGACGCCGTTGCCGCCGAACTGCGCGGTGTACGTGTTCGTCAGCACCTGGAACTGAGAGAGCGCTTCGATACCGGGCGAGAAGCCCGTAGCGCCGGAACCAGCGCCCTTGCCGTTGAAGGTCGTCAGGTTCGTGCTGTCGATGAGGAAGCCGAGGCCGGTCGGACGCGAACCCGAAACCGAGTAGTTCGCCTGCGAACCATAAAGATTGTTACCGCCGCTGGCCACCGAGGCCACACCGGGCGCGAGGTTGATGAGATCGATAAAGTTACGGGCCGTGCCCATCGGCAGATCCGCGATCTGCTGCTGGTCGAACGCCGTACCGAGGGACGAAGTCGAAACGTCCACCTGCGAAATCGCGGTGTCCACCGTCAGCACCTGACTGGCCTGGCCGACCGGGAGGCTGACATCGACGACGGCTTCTTCACCGACGATCGTCTTGATGCCGGAGCGCACCACGGTTTCAAAACCCGGGTGTTCCGCGCGGACTTCATAGTTGCCCAGAACTTTTTCCGGGTCGCGGTAGCGACCGGAAGCATCGCTCGTCAGGCTGTCGGTTACGCCGGTGTCGAGATTTTTAACCGCCACTTTGGCGCCAACAACAGCTGCGCCGGACATGTCGGTAACGGTACCGGAAATTGTGGATGATGCGGTCTGGCCGAAAACTGCACTCGCGCTCAGCGCGAACAGCACAGTGACCGAGGCGAGATGCTGCTGGATCCGTCTCACGTTTCGATTCATTTATTTAAAGAACTCCTCTAAACCCTGTTGCCCCGTGGTGCCTGAGCGTGATGCCGAGTGCGCAAAGCAGCCTTCGGCCACACATCAGATGCCCAATTGGGACTTTGAGCAATTCTATTCAAAAAATATTAAGAATCGATGAGGGCGGGTCAGCGGCCACCCGCGGCGATTCACCGCTGGGCGACGAATTGGCCGAAGGAATACGGCGTGGCACCTGCCGGAACCGTGCCTGTCACCTTATTTGTCGCGGTGTCGATCACGGCTACCTTGCCCGACCCGTGGCATGTCACGTAGAGCTTGGTCCCTGCGGCATTCAGGGCGATTCCGATGGGCGAACCCGCAAGATCAATCGTAGTCTTCACCTTGTTCGTCGCGGTATCGATGACCGCCACGTTTTCATCGGTTTCGCTGGCCAGGTAAACCAGCGTTCCCGCTCGGTTCACCGCCACCCCGGCTACGTTGCGCCAGGGAGTCGGAGCCTGCCCAACCTTGCCCGTCGCCACGTCGACGATGCCAAGACTGCCGTAGCCCTGATTGGCGATGTAAAGCCGGCTGCCGTCCGGACTCACCACCACGCCATAAGGATTGTTCCCAACGGGCACAGTGAGTGTGGAGACCACGGCATTCGTCGCCGTATCGATCACGGAAATCGTGTTGGGATTCTTGTTCGTAACGTAAACCCGGGTTCCAGCCGGATTGACCGCGATGCCGTGCGGAAAATCGCCCACGGGGATGGTCGCCACAACAGCATTCTTTCCGGCGTCGATCACCGAAACCGTATTGGCGTTGCGATTCCCCACGTAAACTTTCGATCCATCCGGACTCACCGCCACGCCGTAAGGCCCGCTGCCCACGGTGATCGTTTTCACCACGGCGAGCGATGCCGCGTCGATGACGGATACGGAGTTGGAATTGTCGTTCGTGACGTACACCTTCGTGCCCGCCGGATTCACCGCCACGCCGTGCGGATAAGCCCCGACCGGGATCTTCGCCGTGACCTTGTCGGTAGACGTGTCGAGCACGGTCACCGTGCCGGCGTCGCGGTTGGCAATGTAAGCGTACGGGCCCGCCGCAAATAGCGGAGAAGCCGCGGCAAGGATGAGAATCGCCGGAAGCGTGCTGTTAGGTATCCGCATGAAAGTTCCCCGATTCCTTTAATTGGCCACCGTGACGAACACGTCGTCACTGGCGCCCTGCGTGGCATTGGAGGCAGTGTAGGTGTAGCGGTACGTGTAGCCCGCCTGACAGGCCGAAGCCGTCAGGTGCGCCGAACCCGTCCGTCCGGAGATCGCCTTAAATGGTCCGCTTCTGGCGCCGCACGCATCCGTGGCAACAGGATTTTCCGGCGCCGCATTATTGGTGCTCTTGTAAATCTGCACGTTCGTCTCGCCTTTGGTGGCGCTCGTGCTGCCCCACGCATACAGCGCGGACTGGCCCGGCTTCATGATCAGATTGCCGCCGTGGTCGGCCTCCACGTAAGCGGAGATTCTGGTCGGCCGCCCCTTATAGGTTTCGGTGCGCTTGTTGCCGGCCGGATCCACGAATTCGAACGTGTAGTTCTTCTTCTCATCCCACCAGAAGTTCACAAATGAACTCTTGTTGTCGATGGTGTATTCGAGCGAATAGTGATTCGGCGAGGGCCACGTGAAACCGACGATCTTCGCCCCCTTCAGCGCCTGCAGCCAGGGACGGATGGCAGTGGTGAGTCCCTGGGAAACCGCGGCATCCTTCACGAGTTTGACGCGGCCGCGCAGCCCGCCGTTCAGGTACGGGAAGCCTTTGGTGGAGTGGTAATGATAGTTGCCCTTGGCGTCCTTGTGGCCGTTCAGTTCGTCGAGTCCCACCGGAGCCGAACCGTCGGCTTCGGTCAGGCCGTAAATGGGGAAACCGTCCATCCCGTAAGCGATGGGGTTTTCGCGGCCGATCGTATCGACAAGAAACAGCGGCGCCAGATGGTAGTGATAATCGTCGGACCGCCCGCAGTGGCCGCCGAAATCGTCGAGCTCGCCGGCAATATAGGTATCGGTCTTGCCGTCGTTCTTAATCGGATTGAAGATCGGGATGCCGTTGACGGCAATCGCAATCGCTCCGCTGAACAGCGCCGACTTCACGTTGAGCGGCTTATCCGCCAGCACCGGATGGCGCGGAATGCGGAACGAGTTGTCGCCGGAGTAGTCCTGCGGAAGCGGCACCTGCTGCTGCCAGGCCGTAATGCCGACCATCATCTTGTGCGTCGGCATGCCGTCGGACTCGATGTAGAGAAAATCCTCGTCCGTGTGCCAGCGGAAAAACGACGTGTGCGCCGCGCCCCGCTGGGGCAGCGCCAGGAGCAATACAACGGCAAAGGCCGATCCGGCGGCCAGCCGGTACCAGGCCGCTTTAGACTGCGCGAATTTCATACTCTGATCCCCTGGGACGCCGCTTGCGGGCATCCAGAGAGAGTATATGTGCCGTGCTACGCGTGGTCAAGGATGATCTTGAGCCGCCGGTCGTCGCCGTCTTCCACCATCCCGATGGCCTGCTCCAGTTGCTCGAGCGGCATGCGGTGCGTGATGAGCGGATCGAGCTTCACGGCGCCGCTGGCGACGAGGCTGATCATGCTGCTGAAGTCTTCGGCTTTGGCCGCGCGGCCGTTGATCAGCGTGAGTTCCTTGAAGTAGAGCTGGTAGAACGGCAGCGAGCCTTCCTTCGCGCTGACAATGCCGAACATGACAACCTTGCCGCCGAAGCGCACGTGGCGGATGGCTTCGGAAAGCTGCGAGAGCACGCCGGTCGAATCGATGGCGATATCGGCGCCGCGCCCTTCGGTGGCGTCCAGAACCTGCTGGTGCGCGTCGGGCCCCGGATTGATCGTGACATCGGCGCCCAGCTGTTCGGCCAGTTCGCGCTTGTAGGCGCTGCGGCTGATGGCGATCACCTTGCTGGCCCCGCGGGCCTTGGCGATCTGACAATGCAGCTGACCGGAAATACCGAGACCCATGACGAGCACGGTGTCGCCCACAAACATCGGCGTGAGCCGCTGCGCGTGCAGACACGTGGTGGCAACCTGGATCAGAGCGGCAGTCTCGCCCGGGATCGAATCCGGCAGCGGGAACGCCTGCGTGGCGGGAAACGACGCATATTCGGCAAAACCGCCGTTCATATCGCGGCCGATCAGTCCGCCCTGCGGGCAGAGATTGGGCTGACCCGCGCGGCAGTGGAAACAGGCGCCGCAGAAAAACACCGGGTCGATAATGACGCGCTGGCCCTTCTTCGGACCATCCGCAATCACACCCACCATTTCGTGGCCCATGATGAGCGGATACTTCGTCGGAATGGTGCCCTGGAAAATCTTCAGATCGGTCCCGCAGACGCCGGAATGCGTGACGCGTACCAGAACCTGACCGGCCTCGGAGGCGGGAATCGGCAGGTCGTCACAGGTCATCGTGGAAGGTCCACGCAGCACCAAGGCTTTCATCGCGAAATATCCTTTAAAGAAGTAGTTTTACAGCGGGCCGGGCAGCGGGCGCAGAGGCTGAATGCGCGGCGTCCGCGGTCGGCAAGCGAATCAATTGAATTGTCGCATGGCATGACCGCTCCGCCGGTGGTGAATCGAAGGAAACCGTCGCACTCTAACGACACGGCGGATCGCGGCAACCGGACGACCGCTGCGCCGCCCGGACCGTATTGGAATCCGTAAATCGTTTTGTTACGCTGGAGTCGATGCCCACGACCAGATTTAGCGTCAATGGAGTGTCCGCCGAGACTCCCTACGAGCCCGGAATGACCCTCCTCGAAGTCCTCCGCGAAGAACGCGGTGTTGTGTCCGCCAAGAACGGATGTGCTCCCGAAGGAGCGTGCGGATGTTGCATGGTCGAAATCGACGGGCAGCCCGCGCTTTCCTGCCTTCGGAAACCCGAACAGATGGAAGGCCGGCAGGTCGTAACCATCGAGGGTCTGGAAGAAGATCTGCGCCGCTCGCTCGGCGAAGCGTTTGTGCTGGAAGGAGGCGTCCAGTGCGGCTTCTGCATTCCCGGCATCGTGATGCGCGCCGCCGGCCTGATTAAGCAGAGCAAGACGGGCGATCGCGCCGCAATCGCCAAGGCGCTCGACGGCCATCTGTGCCGCTGCACCGGTTATGCCCGGATCATGGACGCGATCCAGACGGCCGGCGAAAAATACCACGCCCGCAAGGCCGGAACCTGCAACGGCAACGGCGCCTGCGAAGAGCATCCGCGGCGGCCGAATTACTTCGGCGAACAGTACGGCATGCAGCGCAATCCGGCCAACGTGCGGCCCGCCAACGGAGACGGCGTCGGCAGCTCTCCGTCGCGCTATTACGGAGTGGAGCAGGCCTTCGGCCAGCGCCCGTTTGTCGACGATATGCGCGTCCCCGGCATGCTGCACGGCGCTCCGGTGCTCACTCAGCATCCGCGCGCGAAGGTGCTTGGGCTGCATCTGGAAGAAGCTCTCGCCATGCCTGGCGTGAAGCGCATCTTCACCGCGAAAGATGTTCCGGGCCTGCGCGGCACCGGCATCGCCATGCCGGATCTTCCGGTGTTCGTGGCGGTCGGCGAAACCACCTGCTGCGTGAGCGATATGTTTGCGCTCGTTGTGGCGGACACAATGTACCAGGCCCGCAAGGCCGCCGAAAAAGTGGTGGTGGATTACGAAGTTCTGCCGCCGGTGACCGATCCGCTGGAGGCGCTGAAGCCTGGCGCCCCGCAGGTGCATGCGGCCGGCAATCTGCACGAGCATCCGAATCTGCTCGAAACCACCGCGTACGCCCGCGGCGACGTCAACACGGCTTTCGCCAGTGCGCCCATCATCATTGACGAAACCTTCAGCACGCAGCGCATCGAGCCGGCCTTCCTCGAACCGGAAGCCTGCCTCGCCATGCCCGCCGACAAGGGCATCAAAGTTTACACGCAGAGCCAGGGTTCCATCTACGACCAGAACCAGATCGCCAAGGTTCTCGACATCCCGCTGGAATCGGTCGAAATCGTGCTCGGCGCGGCCGGCGGCGCTTTCGGCGCCAAGGAAGAACTTTCCATTCAGGCCCAGACCGCGATTGCCGCCTTCCATCTGCAATGCCCGGTGAAGGTGGTTCTGACCAGAAAACAATCGAGCCAGCTGCATCCCAAGCGCCACCCCATGACCCTGCACTACAAGGTCGCGGCCGATGCCGAAGGGCATCTGCAGGCAGTCCAGGTGCGGATTATCGGCGATACCGGCGGCTACTCCGGAACCGGCGGCAAGTGCCTGCTGCGCGCGGCCTGCCATGCCTGCGGCGTCTACCGGGTTCCCAACGTCGATGTGGAAGCCACGGCGGTCTTCACCAACAACCCGGTGAGCGGCGCCATGCGCGGCTTCGGCAGCAACCAGGCCCAGTGGGCCATGGAAAGCGTGATGAACATCCTCGCCGAACGCGTGGGCGTGGATCTGTACGACATCCGCATCCGCAACATCCTGCACCCGGGCGACGCTTTCGGCACGGGCCAGATCATGCGCGACAGCTGCGGCGTGCAGCAGACGCTCGAAGCGGTGAAGGACATTTATAAGAGCGCGAAATACGCCGGCGTCGCCTGCGGCATCAAGAGCACGGGCATCGGCAACGGCACCATCGACAGCGGCCACGCCATTGTGCGCGTCCGCGAAGGCGGCAAGGTCGACGTGCTGACCGGCTATCAGGAAATGGGCCAGGGCATCTTTACGGCCATCCGGCAGACGGTTTGCGAAGAAACGGGCTTACCGGCCGAAGCGGTCTCCGTGGTGTGGGACAAGGAACTGGGCCGGAAGTGCGGCGAAACCTGGGCCTCGCGCGGCACCACGCTGAGCTGCGCGGCCTCGCGGGAAGCGGCGGCGAAACTTGCTGTCGATATGAAGGCTTCGTCGCTCGACAAGCTGGTGGGTCGCGAGTACACAGGCGATTACGTCTGCAATTTCACGACGCGCCCCGGCACTCCGGAAGCGCTGACCAATCCCACCACCCACATGACCTTCAGCTACGCCACGCAGGTGGTGATTCTGAACGACGAAGGCAAGGTCGAAAAGGTGGTGGCGGCTCACGACGTCGGCCATGCGCTCAACCCGAAGGCCTGCGCCGGCCAGATCGAAGGCGGCGTCCACATGGGTCTCGGCTACGCGCTGTCGGAAAACTTCACCAGCACCGACGGCATTCCCGATTCGCTGCTGCTGCGCGACCTCGGCATCGTCAAGGCCAAGGACACGCCGCAGATCGATCCGATCCTGATCGAAGTGCCGGACGAAGTCGGCGGCTACGGAGCCAAAGGCGCGGGTGAAATCGGCCTCGTGCCCACGGCGCCGGCCGTATCGGGCGCGCTGTACGCGTTCGACGGCATCCGCCGTTACAGCATCCCGATGCAGGATTCTCCGGCTGCGGCGCCGTCCGTGCCGAAGTCGCGCAGGAAGGCGCAGCCGGCTCCGGCGGCCGTCTAACCCGCGGGCAGATCCGGACCCGCACAATCGAGCAATAAAAAATCCCCCCGTTTGGGGGGATTTTCTTTTGCCTCGAACCTGCTGTTGAAACCCGCCCGCCGCGCGGCTAAACCGACATTTCGCTCGACCGCAGTCCCAGCGCCAGCACCGCGCCAACAACGCAGAGGAGCGACATTTCGATCTGGCTGGCAAACTGCCACCCGTTCGCCGTCTTGAGCGCGCCCAGCAGATACCCGCCGAACGCCGCGCCCGCGTACAGGCTCGTGACGAACATTCCCGATCCGCGGCTGGAAAGACTGCGCCGCAGCGCCTTCACGTGATATCCGGCAAGGTTCACATAAAGAATCGAGCTGCCGGTCACGCCATAGACGCAGGTCAACGCTTCGCGCGCCTCCATGCTGAGATCCGGCAGATAGAAGACGTAACCGAGAATTGCCACCGAAACCAGCGCGCCGCTCAGCACCAGCTTCGGCGACATCCGCTCGCCCAGCCAGCCGCCAAGAATCGAACCCAGCGCACCGATGCCGAAGAAGCCGATGACCTTGCCCGCGTCCGCCGGCGTGTAATGCAGGTCCTCGCGCAGGAACGTCGGGTACAGCCCCAGGAACCCGTACATGCTCAGCCCGTGAATCAGGCTCAGAATCGTCAGGATGATCGTGTTGCGGTTCTTCAGCGAGGCAGCGCCGCTGCTGTCCGCCAGCGCCTTGGCAACATGGATCGTCTCACTGAACCACGGCCGCACCGTCACCGCGATCACAACGACCATAACGAAGCCGAATCCGGAAAACACCTGCATCGGCATATGCCACGTGCCGTAAGTGGTCCGCAGAATTCCGGCGAGGAACGGGCCCAGAAAGCCGCCAATGCCATAGCAGAAGTTGCACGATCCGATCGCCGCCGAGCGATTGCGCGAAAAATAGTTGGCGGCCAGCGCGAACATCGAAGTCGCCAGCATCGACATACCGATGCCCTGCAGCGCCAGACAGATCAGCATCGTCAGAAAGCCATCCACCACCGTCGTCAGCCCGGTGGCCGCCGAAAACATCACGATGCCGATCATCAGCACCGTCTTGCGCGAATACTTCGTCAGCAGGTAGCCCGTGGGAAGTCCGCCCAGCCCCAGCCCCAGCGTGAAGATGGTGGATAGCAGCCCTGTGGTGCTGATCGAAAATCCGAAGGCCTTCCGGATATCCGCCGCAAGCACCGGAAACAGGTACCTGTCACCCGCCATCAGTGTGTAGGAAAGGAGCAGCACGCAGAACATCGCGATCGCGATAGCGGCGCTGCCCGGTTGCTCACCCTGTGGCGCGCCTGCGTCGCCGTTCTGGACTGCTTTTGTCTTCTGCTTATCGCTCATTGATTTCGTTGTCCTCTTTGGAGCGGTCGCGACACCGGTTCCCGGCGCCATTCTCTTTTCCAGGCGGCTGTCACCTTCCTGAATCACGCTCGCGCACCGCCGAACCCGCGCCCGGCGAATACGCAATTGGGTATCTTACCTTGCCTCCCCCCCGATTCGCCAGTGAGAAATTTCACGCGCTTCGCCTCGTCGCACGCCTCACCGCCGCATGGCGGAAGCTGCCCGTACAGCAACGCGCGCATTCGCTTCGCCCGGCACGCTTCTGCCCTCACGCTTCATCCTGCGAAAGATTCGCACCCGCGGGCTTGTTAAACTTGGCTCGCTGCGGCTATGAAACCCAACCTTCACACCAGACCCTTCCGACTCGGCGCCCTCAGCGGCTCCATCGCCCTCGCGCTCGCCCTTTGGATCAGCCCATCGCCCGCTCAACAGGACGGCGGTAAAAAAGGCAAAGCCCAGCCGAAAGCCGAACTCAGGCTGACGCAGATTCTGGGCCGCCCGGAAGATCGCTCCATCGCCCTCAGCGTCCTTGGCCCGGCCGACCTCGAAGCCTTCGTCGAATACGGCGAAGCGGCTGGCCGGTACACCGGCAAGACGGCCATAACGAAGATCGCCGCCGCGAAACCGGCCGAGCTGACGCTCAGCCAGCTGAAGCCGGACACCCGGTATTACTACCGCCTGCAGCACCGCCAGTCCGGCGAAGCGCAGTTCACCGCCGAAGCCGAAAACTCCTTCCACACCCAGCGGCCCGCCGGCAGCACGTTCACCTTCAGCGTGCAGGGCGATTCCCATCCCGAACGCACCAACCAGATGTTCAATGCCGACCTGTACCTGCGCACCATGCAGACCGTGCGCGCCGAACATCCCGACTTCTACGTCACGCTCGGCGACGACTTCAACGTCGACGGCCTGTTCGGCAGCGGCAACCTCAACACCGAATCCATCGCGCAGCTCTACATCAACCAGCGCAACTACCTCGGCATCATCGGCAGCGCCAGCCCGCTGTTCCTCGTCAACGGCAACCACGAACAGGCCGCCGGCCACCTGCTGGACGGCACACCCAACAGCGCGGCGGTGCTCTCCGGTATCGCGCGTACCACCTACTTCCCCCTGCCCGCGCCGGACAGCTTCTACACCGGCGACAAAGATCCGGTGGAGTTCGTCGGCCTGCCCCGCGACTACTACGCCTGGACCTGGGGCGACGCCCTCTTCGTCACCATCGACCCCTACTGGCACTCACCCGGTCAGGTGGATGCCGGCATCGGCGGACACGCCGCGCGCAAAGAAGGCGCGCAGAAGGCCGACGGCTGGGCCTCCGGCATGGGCGACGCACAGTACCAGTGGCTGAAGACCACACTCGAGCAAAGCAAAGCGAAGTACAAGTTCATCTTCACCCACCACGTGCTCGGCACCGGACGCGGCGGCGTGGAACTGGCCGACCTTTATGAATGGGGCGGCAAGAACAAGCAGGGCCAGTGGGAGTTCGACAAAATGCGTCCCGGCTGGGCCATGCCGGTTCATCAGCTGATGGTGAAGAACGGCGTCACCATCTTCTTCCAGGGCCACGATCACGCCTACGCCCATCAGGAAAAGGACGGCGTAATCTACCAGGAAACGCCCAATCCCGCCGACTTCAGCTATACGGCATTCAACAAGGACGCCTACCGCTCCGGCGAGGTGCTCCCCAACTCCGGCCACCTTCGCGTCACCGTATCGCCGGACAACGTCAAGGTGGACTACATTCGCTCCTGGCTGCCGAAAGACGAGACAGCCGCACACAAGCAGGGCGAGATCGCGACCTCTTACACGGTAAAGCCGGCGAAGAAATAAAGGCCGCGCGCGATCCTCCCGCTACGATAAAGCTGATGACTTTTTCTCAGTTTTCCGTGCCGCGGGAAGACCGTTATTTCGGCGATTATCAGGCTGGCCTCTCCTACGACCTCGGGAGCGTCACGGTATCCGAAGCGGACATTCTCGAATTCGCCCGGCGCTTTGATCCGCAGGACATGCACGTCGACCCGGAAAAGGCCGCCGCCGGACGCTTCAAGGGCCTGATCGCCTCCGGCTGGCACACCTGCAGCCTCGCGATGCGCCTGTTCGTGGATGGTTACCTCTCCGCCCCGGCCAGCCTTTCCTCGCCCGGAATCGACGAGATCCGCTGGCCCAATCCATTGCGGCCCGGCGACACGCTCCACCTGCGGGCCACCACGCTCGAATGCATCCCGTCGCGCAACAAGTCTGACCGCGGCGTGGTGCGAACCCGGCTCGAAGCGTTCAACCAGCACGGTCAGCCGCTGCTCAGTCTTATCGCCAACAGCATTATCGGGGGACGAAAGCAGCAGGCGCCGGACGCGGCCTGAACCTCCCGCGCATTAATTATCGAACGCGTTCATTATTCCGCCGGCAGGTCAGATTTGCAGACCGGTGATCTGCAGCCCCAGCATCTGCTTCAGGTCAGCCAGTCCCGTAAAGGGACGCGGCACCGGCGAGGCGATCCACCAGCGGATGTGGCCGGAAAATACGAAAAAGATGCTGCGGGCGATGAGTCCCGCATCCTGATCGCGAACGATCGAGCCGGCGGCCTGCGCCGACCGTACCACTTCGGTAATTCCGGTCATCAACTGGCCGCGAATACCCAGAAACTCGCCCGCCTGCACACCCTCTGAATAAAAGAGCAATTCCCGCAACAGGATCCGTGAAAGTACCGGTTCGCGGCCAAAGAAGTAGTAGTGAGTGGCGAAAACGGCCAGGAGCTGATCGAGGAACGTCTGATCCGGCTGCGGAGCCTGCAGCGCCTGCTCCGTCACCAGCGCCAGTTCTTCGTTAAATATAAGAAAAATAAGGTCGCGTTTATCCTGCGCGTAGTGGAAGAGCGTACCGAGCGCCACGCCGGCCCGGCGCGCAATCTGCCGCATGGTCGCTTCTTCGTATCCATGCTCGGCGAACAGCTCCCGCGCCGCGGAGCGAATTCGCTGCCGCTTTTCGGCTTTATTGCGCTCCCGAAGGCCTGGAGTGGCCGAATCGGGCGTTTGAGGAGTACCGGCCATGGCGATTTCTCATTGTATGCGTTTTGGGGCTTGACAAAGCAAGCTAAAGATCAGAATATGGACATGTTCATTTTTTCCTGGAGAGACCATGTCGCAAACCAAAAAAGTCGCGCTCATCACCGGAGCGTCCTCGGGTATCGGCCGGGCAGCCACAGTTGCCCTGGCAAAAGCAGGTTTTGACGTAGCCATCAACTACAGCGGCAATGAAGCCGGCGCGAAGGAAACCGCGCGGCTCGCCGAGGAAGCGGGCGCAAAGACGACCCTGTTCCGCTGCGATGTCAGCGACGACGCTGGCGTCCGCGCCATGCTCGCCCACGTGGAATCCGTTTACGGACGGCTCGACGCTCTGGTCAACAACGCCGGCACCACCACCACCATCCGGCCGAAGGATTTCGACGCCATGACCGCCGAAGAATGGGACCGCGTCTTCGCCGTCAACGTTCGCGGCATGTTCCAGGTCATTCGCGCCTCCGTGCCGATGCTGAAGGCATCCGGCGGCAGCATCTGCAACACGGCCAGCATCGTCGGTCTGCGCCCCGGTCCGCAACCCCTGCCCTACGCCACCAGCAAGGCCGCTGTCGTCAGCCTCACCAAGCTCATGGCGCTCAATCTCGGCCCGGAAATCCGCGTCAACGCCGTCGCCCCCGGCTGGATGGAAGGCGAGTGGATGGAGCGCATGCTGAAAGATAAGTACGACGACCTGATGACCCGCCGCGCCAAGGCCACCCCGCTGCGCCGCTGCGTCACCGCCGAAGACGTCGCCGAAGTCCAGGTCAATCTGCTCACCAGCAACCGTTTCGTCACCGGCGAAATCATCGTGATCGACGGCGGCTTCGCGGCCTCCACATAGTCTGCGCCAGTTCACCAAGAGGAGAATCCTGAGAAATGCTCGAAGGTGTCGTTCCATTTCCCCCCGAGTTTGCCCAGCGGTATCGGGACCGCGGTTACTGGCAGGATAAGTCGCTGCGCGACGAGTTCGCCGTCGTGTTCAATCAGTATCGCGACCGCAACTGCATTATCGATGGCGATCGTACCTTCACGTACGGCGACATCGATAAGCAGTCGACCAACCTCGCGCTGAATCTGCTCGAACTCGGCATCAAGCCGCTCGATCGCGTGGTCGTGGTGCTGCCCAACGTGGCTGAGTTCGTGATCCTGTACTTCGCGCTGCAGAAGATCAGCGCGATTCCGATCGCGGCTCTTGCCATCCACCGCTACGCCGAAATCAGCCAGTTCGTACAGCTCTCCGGCGCCTCGACGTGCGTGATTCCCGGCCCGCTGCGCGACTTCGATCATGCCGACATGGTGGAACGCATCCGCCAGCAAAGCCCCAATCTGAAGATCGGCATCATTCTCGATAAACAGCGCGAAGGCTTCGCCTGCCTGAAGGACCTGATCGCGAAACCCGCAACGCTGCCGGAATCGAAGCTCGCCGAAATTCAGATCGATCCCACCGATCCCGCCGTGTTCCAGCTCTCGGGCGGAACCACCGGCATCCCGAAGCTCATCCCGCGGACGCACAACGACTACGCCTACAACTCCAAGGTCGCCGCCAGCGTTTGCGGCATCGACGGCGATTCGGCGCTGCTGCTCGTTCTGCCCATCGCGCACAACCTGCCGCTCGCCTGCCCCGGCATTCAGGGCTTCATGTTCCACGGTGCGCGCGTCGTCATCAGCTCCAGCACCAAACCGGAAGATATGTGCCGGGAAATCGCGAAGAACAAAGTGACGCACCTCAAAGTGGTGCCCTCGCTGCTGATTCGCGTGCTGAACGATCCCGCCGTCGGCAACTACGATCTGAGCTCGCTCCGCATCATCCAGAGCGGCGGCCAGTGCCTGCAGCCCGAAACGCGGGCACTCACCAAACGGCTCCTGCCCAACGCCTTCATTCAGGAAAACTTCGGTATGGCCGAAGGCCTGCTCACCTTCGTGCGGCTCGACGATCCCGAAGACGTGAAGATGGGCACCGTCGGCCGCCCCGTCTGCCCCGATGATGAAGTCAAAATTATCGATGACGACGGCAACGAAGTCCCGTTCGGCCAGGTCGGCGAAATGGCCTGCCGCGGACCGTACACACTGCGCGGCTACTACGGCGTGCCGGATTACAACAAGCGCACCTTCACCCCGGACGGCTTCTACCGTTCCGGCGACCTGATGCGCCAGCATCCCTCCGGCGCCTACATCGTGGAAGGCCGCAAGAAGGACCTCATCAACCGCGGCGGCGAAAAGATCAGCGCCGAGGAAGTGGAAAATCTCATCCTTTCCCATCCTTCCGTGCGCAACGTCGCCTGCATCCCGCTGCCCGACCCCGCCATGGGCGAGCGCATGTGCGGCTGCGTGATTCTGCATGAAGGCAAGACGCTCACGTTCGACGAACTCAAGGCCTTCCTGCTGAGCAAGGAAATTGCAAAATACAAGGTGCCCGAGCGGTTCGAAATCATGCAGGAATTTCCCCTGTCGCCGATCGGCAAAGTATCGAAAAAAGCGCTGGTCGAGATGTTCTCCGCCCAGCCCGAAAAGAGGAACGCGTGAGAATCATCGACCTGCATTGTTACCCGAACACCGCCGAGTGGATCGCCTGCCAGCAGCCCTACGTCGACGCCCTGGCCAAATACTGGAACCGCACCTGGTCCGGTAAGAAGGAAGAAGAAGTCGTCGAAGAGTTCACCAAAGCCGGCGTCGAAGCCGTGCTCGTCGCTCTCGATCTCGAGACCACCGTCTGCACGCCGCCGTGCTCGAACGACTTTGTGGCCGCCATGCAGAAGCGGCATCCGAAGCGCATCATCCAGTCGTGGGCTGCCGTCGACCCCTTCAAGGGCGAGATGGCCATCCGTGAAGCGAAGCACGCCATCGAAGACCTCGGCATGCTCGGCTTCCACTTCCACCCGATCATGGGTCACTTCGCGGTGAACGACCGCCGGCTCTATCCGCTGTTCGAAACCATCAACGCGCTCAAGGCGCCGGTGATGATCGACGTCGGCACCACCGGCATGGGCGCCGGCATGCCGGGCGGCATGGGCGCCAAGATCCGCCACGCTCACCCCTCGGCTCTCGACGAACTCGCGGCCGACTTCCCCAACCTCACCATCATCGCTGCGCACCCCGGCTGGCCGTGGGTGGATGAAATGACCGCCGTCGCCCTCCACAAGGGCAATGTCTACTGGGAACTGTCCGGCTGGGCGCCCAAGTACTTCCCGGCGCAGCTCAAGGTCGACGCACGCAGCCGCCTGAAAGACAAAATCATGTTCGGCAGCGACTATCCGAGCCTTCCCTATGAACGCATCTTCAAGGAGTGGGGCGAACTCGGCTACAAGGATGAAGTCATGGAAGCCATCTTCCACGGCAACGCCGAGCGGGTGCTGGGCCTCTAACCATGGCTGACGTTCTGCTTTTTGAAAAACGCGGCCACATCGCCGTCCTGACGCTGAACGATCCGGAAACGCGCAACGCGCTCACCGGAGAAGATATGTTCGGCGGCATCGAGCGCGCCGTCGACACCATCAATGCGGATCTGAACATCCGTGCCGTCATCCTCACGGGTGCCGGCACGGCGTTCTGCTCCGGCGGCAACGTGCGGGACATGCGCGATAAGAAGGGCATGTTCGGCGGCACCGGCACCGAACTGGCGTCGAACTATCGCAACGGCATTCAGCGCATTCCGCGGGCCATCTACCGGCTGGAAGCGCCCATCATCGCGGCAGTCAACGGCCCGGCCATCGGCGCCGGCTTCGATCTGGCCTGCATGTGCGATCTGCGCGTGGCGTCGGAAACCGCGGTGTTTGCCGAAAGCTTTATTAAGGTCGGCATCGTCGCCGGCGACGGCGGTTCGTGGTTCCTCCCGCGCGTCATCGGCTGGACCCGCGCCGCTGAAATGGCGCTCACGGGCGACTCTATCGATGCGAAGACGGCGCTCGAATACGGCCTCGTTTCGCGCGTCGTTCCCGCCGCCGAACTGATGACCGCCGCAACCGCGCTCGCCGAACGGATTGCCGCCAATCCGCCGCAGGTGACCCGCTGGACCAAGCGTCTGCTGCGCGATTCCAGCATCATGAGCCTCGATGGCGCGCTCGAGCAGGCCGCGACCTACCAGTCGCTCGCCCACGGCACGCGCGACCACGACGAAGCTCTCGCTGCGATGTTCGAAAAACGCAAGCCGAACTTCGAGGGCCGTTAAATGTCATCGCCGCAATCGACAGAAGAAATCGCCGAACAACCGGTTCTTCTCGAACATCCGGCGGAAGGTGTCGCGCTCGTTCGCTTCAACCGGCCCAAGGTTCGCAACGCTCTGAACCTGGTGGTCCGGAAGGAACTGGCGCGCATCTTCTCGGAACTTTCGGCTGACGACTCGGTTCGCGCCATCATCCTGACCGGGAGCGATGCCGTGTTCTGCGCCGGCGCGGACCTGCGCGAATACGCCGACGCCACCACCATCGAGATCTTCCAGCGCGATGCGTCCAATCTCTGGCGCGCCATCGCCGACTGTCCGAAGCCCGTCATCTCCGCCGTCAACGGCTTTGCCCTGGGCGGCGGCTGTGAACTGGCCATGCAGACCGACATCATTGTCGCCGGCGAAGGCGCCCGCTTCGGTCAGCCGGAAGTGAAGGTCGGCCTGATCCCCGGCGCCGGTGCCACGCAGCGGCTCACGCGCGCCGTCGGCAAGTACAAGGCCATGCAGATGCTGCTTCTCGGCGACTTCATTTCAGCCGCGGAAGCGCTCGCTGCGGGCCTCGTGAGCAAGGTCGTGCCGGATTCCGAAGTTGCCTCCGAAGCCCTGAAGATGGCCGTTGCGCTCGCCGCGCTGCCGCCCATCGGCCTGCGGCAGATCAAGGAACTCGCGCTCGCCAGCATGAACAACAGCCTCGACGCGGGCCTGCAACTGGAGCGCAAAGCGTTTCAGATTACCTTCTCGTCACAGGACAAGAGCGAAGGCATCAAGGCATTTCTCGAAAAGCGACAGCCCGAATTCAAGGGCTGCTGAAACGCGGGGCCGCGCCCCCAAAAGGCGCGGCTTCAGTCCATCGGCAGGCCGACGTAATTTTCCGCAAGGCTGGTCATCGCAGCCTTCGATCCCATCAGATATTCCAGCTCCGCCGTCTGCCGGCGCCCCTCATACGCATCGCTGCCAGGCGCATTGTGGAGCATCGCCGTCATCCACAGCGAAAACCGCTGCGCCTTCCAGATTCGACTTAGACATTTGCCCGAGTACTCGTCGAGCAGCGTCTCGCCGCCGCTCCGGTAGTAACCCGCCAGCGCCGCCGCCAGATTGCGCACATCCGACGCCGCCAGATTCAGCCCCTTCGCGCCCGTCGGCGGCATAATGTGC
Source organism: uncultured Acidobacteriia bacterium (assembly GCA_903828455.1). Classification (GTDB taxonomy): domain Bacteria; phylum Acidobacteriota; class Terriglobia; order Bryobacterales; family Bryobacteraceae; genus BOG-234. Next base: position 89,268 of record CAIKMJ010000006.1, read on the forward strand.
GCCGCATCGCCGGCAAGAAACATCCGGCCATGACGCATCGGCTCCGCCACGAAGCTGCGCATTCCGGTGACGCCTTTCAGCAGGATCGGCCCGCGGTTCGGCCGCCACCCGTCCGTTGTGCCGAGCCGCGTACAGAGTTCCTCCCAAATCCGATCGTCCGGCCACTGATCCACATCCTCGTCCGGCGCGCATTGCAGGAACAGCCGCGTCACCGAAGGCGAGCGCATGCTGAACAGCGCGAAGCCCCGTTCGTGACGGCTGTACACAAGCTCGTCGCACGATGGCGCCGCCTGCGCCAGAATGCCGAGCCACGCGTAGGGAAAGTCGCGTTCGTAAATTCGCAGGTCAGCGGGAGGGATCGACTGCCGGCACACGCCATGAAACCCATCGCACCCGGCAATGAAGTCGCACGCAATCCGCTGCTCCTCGCCCTCCGCCTGAAAGCGGATCGAAGGCCGCGCGGAATCGAAGTCATGCACCGACACATCGCTCGCCTCAAAGAACAGCGGACGCCCCGTCGCCTCGCGCACCCCGATCAGATCGCGCACCAGCTCATTCTGCCCGTACACCGTGATGTGGCGGCCTCCCGTGAGCGCCGCCAGATCGATCCGATGCCGCATGCCGTCGAAGCGGATGTGAATCCCCTCGTGCGGCAGTCCCTCCCGCATCAGCCGCTCTCCCGCGCCGATCTCACGGATCAGATCCACCGTGCCCTGCTCCAGAATCCCCGCGCGCACGCGCTCGATCACGTACTCCCTGCTGCGGTTCTCCACGATCACCGAATCGATGCCCGCCAGATGGAGCAACTGACTGAGCAGCAGACCGGCCGGTCCGGCGCCCACGATCCCGACCTGCGTACGAAGTTCTTTCACGAAATCGCCCCGTACCGCGCTAGACGCGCTCGATGATCATCGCGATTCCCTGCCCCACGCCGATGCACATCGTGCAGAGCCCGTAGCGACCGCCCGTCCGCTGCAGCTGATAGGTTGCCGTGCTGATGAGCCGCGCGCCGCTCATACCGAGCGGGTGGCCGAGCGCAATCGCCCCGCCCTGCGGGTTCACATGCGCCGCGTCATCGGCCACGCCGAGTTCACGCGTCACCGCGAGTCCCTGCGCCGCGAATGCTTCATTCAGTTCGATGATGTCCATCTGGCCGATCGTCAGCCCCGCCTTCGCCAGCGCCTTGCGCGTCGCCGGCACCGGTCCGATTCCCATCACTCGCGGAGCAACGCCCGCCACAGCGGCCGTCACGAACCGCGCGCGCGGCTTCAGGTCGTGCTTCTTCACAGCCGATTCCGATGCGAGGATCAGCGCACACGCCCCGTCGTTGACGCCGGCCGCGTTGCCCGCGGTCACCGTACCCTTCGGGCCCACAATCGGTTTCAGCGCGGCCAGAGCTTCGAGCGTCGTATCGGCGCGCGGATGCTCGTCGCGCGACACCATCGCCGGCGCACCCTTCTTCTGCGGCACAGGCACGGCAACAATCTCTTCCGCCATGCGGCCGTCGGCAATCGCCGCCGAGGCGCGCTGCTGGCTGCGCAGCGCGAACAGATCCTGATCCGCCCGCGAAACCCCGTATTCGGCCGCTACGTTTTCCGCCGTTTCCGGCATCGAATCGGTGCCGTACATGGCATGCATTTTCGGATTGATAAAACGCCATCCGATGGTCGAATCTTCCATCTTCAGGCTGCGCGAAAACGCCGTCTCCGCCTTGCTGATAACCCACGGCGCGCGCGACATACTTTCGACCCCGCCCGCGATTGCCAGCGAAATCTCACCCGAAGCAATCGCACGTGCCGCCTGCGTCGCCGCATCCAGACTCGAACCGCACAACCGGTTCACGGTCACGCCGGGAGTCTCCTGCGGCAGCCCCGCGAGCAGCAATGCCTGCCGCGCCACATTGCGGCTGTCTTCGCCCGCCTGGTTCACGCAGCCAAAGAACACGTCGTCCAGTTGCGACCAGTCCACCTGCGGATTGCGATCCATCAGAGCCTTGATCGGCACCGCCGCCAGATCGTCCGTGCGCACGGCGGAAAGGACGCCTCCATAACGACCGACAGGGGTCCGGATTGAATCGCAAAAGTAAACGGGTTCCATATGTTCCATGATATGGTGCAGTCTGCTCTATCGTCGCGCACAAAAAAACTGCGCCGGATAACCGGCGCAGTCTGATGATTCGAACGAATGTGCCCCGGACGGAACCGGGGCACGCCGTTGCTTTGACTTACTTCGTAACGGTCACGATCGCATCGTCGGAAACGGTCTTCTCACCGTCGCTGAGCGTGATCGTGTACTTGTAGGTGTAGCCAGCCTGGCAGGCCTTGGCCGGGATGTGCGCCGCGCCGAACTTGCCGCTGATCGCCGCATACGGACCGCTGGTGATGCCGCAGCCGTCGTTGGCAACCGGGTTATCCGGCTTCTCGTTGTTGGTGCTCTTATAAACCTGCACCGACGTCGAGGCCGTCTTCGCCATCGTGTTGCCCCACGCAAACAGCACGTCCTGACCGGCCGCAACCTTCACATTGCCGCCGTTGTTGGCATTGAGGTAGCCGGACAGGCGCATCTTGGCCTGCGTGTAAGTCTCGCTGGTCTTCTTGCCATCCACATCGATGAAGTTGAAGGTCCAGCTGCCGTCCGCATTCTGTTCGTAGTTCACATAGCCGTGCTTGTTCTCAACAGCATAGTCCAGCGAATACTTGTTCGGACCGGGCCACGTGAAACCAACAATCTTGGCGCCCCGCAGCGGCATCAGCCAGTGGCGAATCCCGCTGGTGAAAGGCTGGGGAACGATCGCGTCTTTCTGCACCTTCACGATTCCATGCTCGCCGCCGTTCAGATACGGGAACGTCTTGGTCGAGTGGTAGTGATACGAACCGCCCTTTTCGTGACCGTTCAGATCGTCCAGACCCGTAACCGCCGAACCATCCGGTTCCGTGAAGCCATAGATCGGATAACCGTCCAGACCGTAAGCCACCGGATTTTCCTTGCCCACCGTATCGATCAGGAACGACGGCGGCATGTGATAGTGATAATCGTCCGCGCGGCCGCAATGCCCGCCGAAGTCATCCAGTTCGCCGGCGACGAACGTGTCCGTCTTGCCGTCGTTCTTGATCACGTTGAAGATCGGCACGCCGTTGACCGCCACCGCGATGGCGCCGCTGTACAGAGCGGTACGCACGTTGACCGGATGCTCGGCCGGAATCGGATGTTTCGGAATGCGGAACGCGTTGTCGCCCGTGAACGGCTGCGGGATCGGCACCTGCTGCTGCCATGCCGTGATGCCCACCATCATCTTGTGGGTGCCCATGCCGTTGGCGTCGATGTAGTAGTAATCCGCATCCTGGCGCCAGTTGAAGTATGCGGTGTGCGCACCGCTCTTCTGCGCGGAAGAGACGAACAGCAGCGCCAGCAGCGACGTTCCCGCCGCCGCGCGCAGCACGGTCGCCTTTGTGAAGAACTTCTTTTTCATATTTTTTGATCCCTTGTGGTACTTCGTCAGAAATTTACGTCACCGCCGGAATTGCGGCGTCACAGTCTTCGCCGCCCCGAAGCCTCAGACCATCCTAGAAAAAATACGGGGCCGCTGAACAATGCGAATATACCACTACGAGAAAACCGAAGTGTTAGGATTCCATGAGTATTACGAAGCCCGGGGCGACTGCATCCACCCGCCGCCCCAGGCGCTCGCAAACGCTGCTCTACTTCTTCGCCGGGGCCTTCGCGTGGGGGATTCCGTAGTACACGCGAACCTGCCCCTCTTTCTTTTCCCCGAGCCCGGGCGCGCCCGCAATGATCGTCTGCGAGCCGTCACCCTTCACCGAGCCGGCAAGGAACAAGCCCAGGCCCATATTGCCGCTCGGCCCGTCTGCCGCCAGCACCGCCGGATTGCCGGTGAAGCCCTTCGGACCGCCCAGGAACACGTACACCCCCGCTCCCGTATCTTTCGTACCCGCCGGCGCAGCCGCGAGGAAGTCGGCGTAGCCGTCGCCGTTCAGGTCGCCCGCCGGAGCCATAGAGCGGCCCAGACCGCTGACGCCCCCGGTCACGCCCGCCGACTTGCCGATCGCAGTCCACACCCGGTCCGCCGACAGCCCGTTGGGTCCGCCCAGATACACATAGATCTTGCCCGCCGAACCGCTGCCGCACGAATAGTCATGCGCGCCGATCGCAACATCCGCATATCCATCGCCGTTCACATCGCCCACCGCCGCCAGCGCTTCACCGAAGTGATCGCCGTTCGCCTGGCCGGAGATCTTCACCGTCGGCGTGGCAGAAAATCCGCTCTTGCTGCCGAGGTACAGATAGATCGCGCCCGGCACCGTCGACGCCGAACCGCCCTTCGTCAGACCGCCCGCACCGATGATGAGGTCGGGAATCCCGTCCTTATTGACGTCTGCGCTCGCCATGGCGAAACCGAATTCGTCGTTCGGGTGCTCGCCCACCGCGGTGAAGATCGGCTCCGTCGCCAGGCCCGTCTTCGTGCCCTTATAAACGTACGCCTTGCCCTGATACGCCAGGTTGCCGTTGTAGCCCGAAGCGCCAACCAACAGATCGTTGATCCCGTCGCCGTCCACGTCCGCAACATTGAACGAGCGGCCGAACTCATCGTTCTGGTGCTCGCCGATAAATACCTGCGTCGCTGTGGCAGCCGGCCCTTTCGGTCCGCCGAGAAACACGTAGAACTTGCCCTGATGGAATCCCTTCCCGCCGTCGAAGCCGTGCGCGCCCACGATGATGTCCGCAAAGCCGTCGCCGTTGATATCGCCAACAGTCAGCGTGCGGCCGAACTCTTCCTTCGCCTGCGTGCCCGTCAGCGTGTAAGCGGGCGTCGTCGAAAGGCCGGCCTTCGAACCCTTGTAGACGAGCACCGTACCTTTGCTGTCGCCCGTAACCGTGTTGCCGCGAATTCCGACCACCACGTCAACGAAACCGTCTCCATCGATATCCCCGGCTCCCACGCCTTCGCCGTAGCCGCCGCCAAGGTTCGCGCCATCCAGCGTTACGAACTGCGGATTCACCACGTCGGAAACCGGCCGCGAACCATTGACCACGCTCTCGCAGGGACCGGACGCCGGGCGCACGACCTCAACCGCGGGCTGCTCCGGACCGCCCTTCTTCCCGCCCTTTCCTTCTTTGCCTGCAGGCGGCCCCTGGGCAAATCCCTGAAACGAGGCGCCGACAGCGAGTAGCAGGGCAGCCGATCCGGTCAAAACTAAAATTCGCGACGTGTTGTTCTTCATCAAGAGCTCCTTACAAAATCACCTGAGCGCCAGCCGGAAATATCCGTGCAAACCGGCCCCTGTGCGGGACAAAACATTGTCCAGTCTTCAACTCTATTACGCCATTCCGGACGGCGCAATGTTTTTCGGGTAAGCTTTTGCAAGCCCGCCGGCGCCGGCGCGAAAAACAAAGCGGCCCGCAGCAGGTTCGCTCCGGACCGCCTTTGTGGCTGGCCGCCTGAGTCGGGCGACCAATACTGTATTGCGCTTGAACTATGTTGCCGCTTAGAAACTGGCCTTGATCGCCAGCAGCACCTGACGGTTGCCGATTCCGGCCCCGCCCAGCGTTGTCGTGATCTTGCCGGCCGTCGGATTCGGCGTACCGTTCACGCCGCCCGCAATGAAGAGGCTGCTGTTCGGCAGCGCGTAGTTCGGGTGGTTCAGGGCATCGTCTGCTTCCGCCCGGAATTCCACCGCGAACTTCTCCGAAATACGCGGAACCGCAAAACGCTTCAGCAGCGCCAGATTCACCAGCACCAGCTTCGGACCCACCGCCGTGTTGCGGCCCAGGTTGCCGAAAGTTCCGATCGGCTGGATGGCGAAATTCGACGGGTTGTACCACTGGCTGATGTTGCCGGTGATCGGATCGGGATTCCCGCCGGGCACCAGATTCGGACGCGCCGGAATGGCCTTCGGGCCGCCCACACCGGTCCGGTCGATTCCGTCGAAGATCGAAAACGGCTGCCCGGTCTGCGCCGAAACAATACTGCTCACTCTCCAGCCCTTCACCAGTTCGTTCCGGGTGAACGGCAGTTCATACATCGCATTGGTCCGGAACACGTGCGTGAAATCGAAATTGGATCTGCCGTATTCACCCGCGATATTAAACGGATTCATCGCCACCTGGTTGCTGCCATTGCCGTTATCCGGCCCCTGGTCGCCCGACGACGTGTCCAGCGACTTCGAATACGTGTAGGCCACCTGCAGCTGGAAATGATTGGCGAACCGGTGATTCAGGCTCGACTGCAGCGAGTTGTAGTTCGAGTTGGCATACGTGCTCCGCAGATCCAGATAATTGAAGTTCGGGTTCGGGCGCACGTTCGGCAACGCCACGCCGTTCGATTGCGGCGTGCCATACACACCGTTGATCAGCTGCGGGAAGTTGTAGTCCTTCTGGCTGATCAGATGAACGCCTCTGGTCCCGACGTACGACACCGTGAAAATCGTCCCCCGCGCCACTTCGCGCTGGATGGTCAGGTTTTCCTGCATCGCGTAAGGAGTGTGCGTCTTGTCCACCCAGCTGAAGCCGAACTGTCCTGCGTTCGGCAACGGCGGCGTCGCCCCGCCGGAGAAAGGCACCGGCCATGAAGGATTCGTAACGCTGCCATTGATGTAGGGCGCCTGCGTCCAGTAAGCATTCAGCCAGATATGGGCCGTCAGTTCGCTGTAGAAGATACCGAAGCCGCCGCGGATGGAGGTCTTATGGTCGCTGAACGGATCGAATGCGAAACCAACCCGCGGCGCAAAATTCTTCGTCGTCGGGTTATTCGGCATCACCGTCGGAACCGGCACCCAGTTCGTATTGGTCTGCAGATTGGTGACGTTGGTCAGCAACCCGTGCCGCGCGCCCGGATTGCTCAGCCACTCATAACGCACGCCCATGTTGATTGTCAGCTTGCGGCTGAACTTCCATTCGTCGTTGATGTACGGCATGAACTGCTTCTGCACGGAATCGCGGAAGTTATCCAGATTGCCGGGGAATCCGCCCTGCAGCGTCGTGGGCGCTCCGGTGAGGAAACCAAGCACGCTGGCGAATGTCCAGTAAGCACCGGTATTGTTCTGGTTGGTGTAGTCGGCGACCACGGCGAAGCTTCCGCCAAACTTGACGTTGTGCGAGCCGCGCGTCCAGATCACATCGTTCATCACCTGATAGTTCTGCTCCGACATCCGGTACGGGACCAGGTTGGTCGGCCCGATCGTGTTCCCGTTGATTGCCACCAGATTCTGCGAGCCGCCCAGCGTGTTGACCGCCTGCAGCGCCGCTATCGGCGGAGTCGTCGTGCTGGCATTTTCAAACGGCCGCAGGAAGCTGATGCGCGCCAGATTGATCAGCGAAGCAGAAAAGGTGTGGTCTTCTTCGATCGTCACGAAATGATTCGCCGTCCGGTCCCCTTCCCCCGCAATCGGAATCGTCCCGGGGTTGGGCACCACGGTCGATGCCAGCGCCGTATCGCGAACATAGCGGACAAAAAGGTTGTCCCGGCTCGAGAACGTATAGTCGAAACGCGTGAGCAGGTAGTCGTCCTGGCCTGAACTCGGCGTCACCATCGTCAGATTGCCGAGTCCGGCGCTGGTCAGCGTCGAAGGCAGCGGCAACAAATTCATGATGGGCTGAACCAGCGGCGCGAAGCCGACATAAGCGAGATTCGTAGCCGCATTGCAGCCGTACTTGGCGCCGGCCGTTGCACAGGGCAGGTACCCGTTGTGCGCGTTCGCGTCGGGAAGGTTCGTATAAATCTGCGATGCCGAACCTGCCTGCCGCACGCCTTCGTAATTCGCAAAAATGAATGCCTTGTTCTTTTTGATCGGCCCGCCGAAGCTGCCGCCGAAAATTCCGCGGCGGTTCGGAGGCGCCGTCGCGCCCGAGTGGCCCGGGAAAATCGTGGTGTCGAACGTGTTGCGCGACGCCAGCATTCCGGTGTTCGTCAGCAGGAAGTACAGCGAGCCGTGGATGTCATTCGTACCGTTCTTGCTCGCCGCGTTCACCAGCCCGCCGTTGCCGCCAAACTGCGCGCTGTATGCATTGGTCAGCGTCTGATAGTCCCCGATCGCCTCAATCCCCAGCGTCGCGCCGGTCGCCGCCGAACCAGTTGAATGTCCGTTGTAAGTCTGAAGATTCGTGTTGTCGATCAGGAACATAATGCCGTTGGCGCGCGATCCCGAGATCGAATAATTCTCCTGCCGGCCGTAGTTCGAACCGCCCACCGGCGCCGAATAACCCACGCCCGGCGCCAGCGAAAGCAACTGCGTCTGATTGCGCGTGCCCAGCGGCAACTCTTCAATCTGCGTCTTGGTCACCGCGTTGCCCAGCGCGGACGTTGTCGTATCCACCTGCGATACCTGCGCGTCCACCGTCACAACCTGCTGCGACTGCCCGACCGGCAGCATGATATCGACAATCGCCTCCGCCCCGATTGAAGTGGAGATGCCCTTCCGCACCACCGTCTGGAACCCCGCACGCGACGCCTGCACTTCGTAATCGCCGATATTCAGATCCGGCGCGCGGAAGCGCCCCTGCGCATCGGTGGTCAGCGCCGACGTGATTCCCGTTCCGACGTTCCTGACCTCTACTTTTGCCCCGGCGACGATCGCGCCGGAACTATCCGTCACCGTTCCGGAAAGAATGGATGTTGTGGTCTGCGCAAGTAAGCCGGCCGCAGCGGCAATCAGCATAACGGCAACGGCAAACAGCATCGAGGGGCGTGTCTTTGCGATCTGATACATTTGGGCTCCCTGAAAATTCACTGAAAACAGATTTGCCCCAGTATATAGGCGGTTTATTAAGATTTTGAAAGCATCCCGCGTCTTTTATGAAGATTTAAATAAGTCCCTCGCCACGCCATCCCAACCCAAACGCCCGCCGCCGCGTGTCTCTCATTCCGGCAGAAATCTTTGCACTCCATCGACACCCTGACCTATACTCGAAATGTTTCGAAAACGGGGTAACGCTCGGGCATCATGAAAAAATTCCTGCTCCTCTCTTTGACTGCCTGCGCCTGCATCGCGCTTGCTCAAACCGCCGCCCCCGGCTGGGCATACGGATATCTGGTGCCGTTCAGCCCCGCCGATATCGCGCCCAAATGCGCCGACGAAAAGCCCATCAGCTGCGCCCGCCCCTCCGCCCCGGTCGCCGATGACGGCGTGCTCCTCTCTCAGCCCGGCAGCCCCAATCAATTCACCTTCGCTCAGATCGCCGCCGACTACGCCCCCGCCGACTGGTATCCCGGCGACCATCCGCCCATGCCCGACATCGTCGCCCACGGCCGCGAAAAAGACGGCGTCCGCGCCTGCGGCCTCTGCCACTACCCCAACGGCAAGGGAAAAATGGAAAACGGCGGCGTCGCCGGCCTCACCCCCGGCTATTTCCTCAAGCAGCTTGACGACTTCCGCAACGGCCTCCGCAAAAGCGCCGATCCCCGCAAAGCCAACACCAACGAGATGGCCGCCATCGCCCGCGCACTCACCCCGGCCGAATCCAAAGCCGCCGCCGACTATTTCGCGTCGCTGAAATTTACCCACTGGGTCAAAGTGATTGAGAGCACCACCGCGCCAAAGGTCAAACCCGCCCTCAACGGCCTGTTCGTACCCATCGCCGGCGCCGGCACCGAACCGCTCGGCCAGCGCATCATGGAAGTCCCCGAAAATCCGGAAGCCACCGACAAGTTCCGCAATCCCCGCTCGCCTTTCCTTGCCTACGTCCCCGTCGGCAGTCTCAAAGCCGGCGAAGCGCTCGTCACCACCGGCGGCGGCGGCAAAACCGTGAAGTGCGGCGCCTGCCATGGAGCCGATCTGAAAGGCGTCGGCGACGTCCCGGGCATCGCCGGCCGCTCGCCGAGCTACACCATGCGTCAGTTGTGGGACATGCAGCAGGGCACGCGCAACGGTCCCGGCGCCAAAATGATGAAGAGCGTCGTCGCCAAACTCAGCGTGGACGACATGATCGCCATCACCGCCTGGGTCTCTTCGCGCGAACCGTAACCGCCGCGGCCCGGAACGACATCCCATGAAGACATCGCGACTCTTCTTCGCCCTCGGTCTGATCGCAGCCGGTATCCTGCGGGCGCAATCGAAACCCGTCGCCGCGCCGGATATCACGGGCGTCTACCAGCTGCTCCCGGACAAGGCCACCACTCCCGACGGCCACAGGAACGAAGGCTCGCCGGACCAGCTCCCCCTGCTCCCCGCCGCGCTCGCGCAGAGCAAAACCGTCGACCTCAAACAGGATCCCGCCAAATGGTGCCAGCCCATCGGCCCCTTCCGCATGATGGCGCGGGAGAAGAACAAAATCGAGATCATGCCCATCCCCGGCTCGATCACCATCCTGTTTGAAGACGTCTCCCGCGGCCTGCTCCGTACCATTCGTCTCGATCGCGATCACGTCAAACTCCCCGACGCCACCTGGCAGGGCGACTCCATCGGACACTGGGACAATGGCGTGCTCGTCATCGACACCAACGATTTCAACGACCGCACGTTCCTCAACGACAAAGGCGCTCCGCACAGCGAACAGCTCCGGCTGATCGAACGCATCCGGCCCCTGCTGAACGGAAAATATCTGGAGTACAAAGCCACCGCCGAAGACCCGAAAGTCCTCGCCAGGCCGTACACCTACACGCGCTACTACGAAAAGGTCGACAGCGAAATCGTTGAAGACTTCTGCGACAACGAGGAGTAACTTGCGCCGCTCCCGCCTCATGCTCCTGCGAACCACTCTGGCCATCGCCGCTCTGTTCGGCCTCTGCGTGCCCTCCGCCCGCGCCCAGCAGAAAAGCGCCGCCGTCGAACTCCTGCACGTCCGCAAAAACTTTTACCTGATCGCCGGAGCCGGCGGCAACATCGGCGTCATGACCGGTCCCGACGGAATCGTTCTCGTCGATGCCGGCACTCTCGCCGCCGCCGATCAGTCGCTCGCCGCCCTCGCGAAGGCAAGCGATCAGCCCATCCGCTACATCATCAATACCGGCCCCGACGCCGATCACGTGGGCGGCAACGGCAAGCTCTCCAAAGCGGGCCGCAGCGTCTTCGCCATGGGCGTGGAACCGGTCGGCGGCGACATGGCAAAGTCCATGTCCGATGGTTTTGCCGCCTCCATTCTCGCCGCCGAAAACGTCCTGCGCCGCATCAGCGCTCCGGCCGGTAAGACACCGCCGCTGCCGGATGACACCTTCCCCTCGGAAGCCTTTTCCGAAAAGCGGCGCGCGCTCTTCTTCAACGGCGAAGGCATCGACATTCTGCGCCAGCCCGCGGCCCACACCGATGGCGACAGCATCGTCTTCTTCCGCGCCTCCGACATCATCGTCGCCGGCGACATCATCGATGCCACCCGCTTTCCCGTCATCGACGTCGACCGCGGCGGCAGCGTCCAGGGAGAAATCGACGCCCTCAACCGCATCCTCGAAATGGCCATCCGCCCCATGCCCTTGCCCTTCCAGGATGGCGGCACCTTCATCATCCCCGGCCACGGCCACATCTACACGCAGGATGACGTCGTCGAATACCGCGACATGATCGTCACCGTCCGCGACGTCATCCAGGACATGATCCGCCGCGGCCTGACGCTCGAACAAATCGAGGCCGCGTCTCCGGCCAAAGGCTATGAACCGGTCTTCGGCGCCACGTCCGGCCCGTGGACCACGAAGATGTTCGTCGAAGCCATCTACCGCAGCCTGACGGCAAAGCAACCCGCGAAGGGACAGGTGAAATAGGATGCACCACCTCTCATCTCGCCTCGCGTCTCGTCTCGTAACCGGCCTCTCGACCGGCCTCGCGCTCGCCGCCCTGCTGCTCCTGCCGTTCCGCGCCGAAGCGCAGCAGGGCCGCGGTGGCCGCGGACAGGCCGCCACGCCGCAAACAGGCAAAGCCGCCGCTCCCTTCGACCCCTCCGGCTACTGGGTCTCCATGATCACGCAGAACTGGCGTCTGCGCATGTTCACTCCCGCCAAAGGCGACTATCTCGGTCTGCCGCTCACCCCCGCGGCAAAGAAGATTGCCGACGACTGGGACCCTTCGAAAGACGAAGCCGCCGGCCTCCAGTGCCGCGCCTACGGGGCCGCCAACATCATGTACATGCCCGAACGCCTGCACATCGCCTGGCAGGACGACAACACGCTGCGCATGGATATCGACGCCGGCACCCAGACCCGCCTCTTCCACTTCGGCAAACCGGCTCCATCCGATAAGCCTTCCTGGCAGGGCGATTCCGTCGCCGCCTGGGAAGCGCACCGCGGCGCGGAAATCGCTCCGAGCAACGCGCAGTCGAAGTACCTCAAGGTCACCACCACCCGCATGCTCTCCGGCTACGTCCGGAAGAACGGCGTTCCCTACAGCGAAAATGCCGTCCTCACCGAGTACTACGATTTCGCCCCCGAAGCCGGCGGCTCGCCCATGCTCTTCGTCACCACCATCGTGGAGGATCCCTTGTACCTCGACAATCCTCTGATCCTCACCGCCCAGTTCAAAAAGCAGACGGACGCCACCGGCTGGGACCCCACGCCGTGCTCCGCCCGCTGGTAAATCGCCATGCATCCCACCAGGCCCTTCCCGAATCCCAACGCCGCCGTCGCGAAACTCATTCCGCTGCTGGCCCTGCTTGCCGTCAGCCTTCCCCTTCACGCGCAGGTCGATCTCGCCGGCATGTGGTCGGCCCGCAATTACATCGACGCCATCATGAACCGCCCCGGTCCCGGCCCCAGCCCCGTCGATTTCGGCGGCATCCCGATCAACGACTTCGCCCGCGAGCGCGCCCTGACCTTCTCCACTTCCCAGATGTCCATGCCCGACCGCATCTGCGCCTTCTACGCCCCCACCTACATCGCCATCTCGCCCTTCAGCCTCCGCATCTGGAACGAAACCGAACCCCGCAACGGCACCACCATCGCCTGGAAAATCGGCGCCTCCGAAGGCCGCGACACCATGACCATCTGGATGGACGGCCGCCCGCATCCCTCCGCCTTCGCGCCTCACGACAACTCCGGCTTCACCACCGGCGTCTGGAAGAACGACGTCCTCACCACCTACACCACCCACATGAAGGCCGGCTTTCTCCGCCGCAACGGCGTGCCCACCAGCGATCAGGCCACCATGACGATGCAGTTCTTCCGCCACTCCGAAGTACTCACCGTCGCCATCCGCATCGACGATCCCGCCTACCTCACCGAACCCTTCTACCTGACCCGCGTCTTCCTGCTCCGTCCCGTGCCCCCGCTCCGCTCCACCGGCCTGCCCTGCATCCAGGGCAATGAGGGCGTCGATGAGGGCGTCGTCCCGCACTTCCTGCCCGGCAAAAACCCTTTCGTCGATGAAATGACAAAGCTCTACAACATCCCGGTGAACGCCATTCTCGGCGGCCCCGAGACCATGTACCCGGGTATCAGGAAGAAGCTTAAAGATCAGTACGTGGTCCCGCAGAAATGCACCCGCTACTGCGGCGGACCCGGCCTGTTTCCGTTTCGTTCGGACTAAACGGACTCTGCTTCGCGCAGGTGAATATCCACGCTCAGGCCGCGCGGCTGCCGGTTACTGCAGCTGACCTTCCCGCCGCAGACCTCGATGCACTTCCGCACAATCGCCAGTCCCAGCCCCGCGCCGCCCGTGCCCGGCGCCCGTGAGGCATCCGGACGGTAGAAAGGTGCAAAGACCGCTTCCAGTTCTTTCTCCGGCAGACCCGGCCCGCAATCTTCCACCGTCAGCCGGATATGCGAAGTTGCATCCGACCCCGCATACCGCTCCGCCCCGATGTGAATCGGCCCCGCGTACCCCGCGTAACGGATTGCATTTCGCACCACGTTGCCCACCGCCCGCTCCAGCGACTCGCGATCGGCCATCACCGCAATCGACTCATCCAGATCGGCCGTGAGATTCGCCTGCTGCGTGTTCTCCCGGTCCGCCACCGCCTTCACCAGCTCCGCCAGCGCCACCGGCTTCAGATCCGGCGTCCGCACCGCGCCCTTGGTGAAGGACAGCAGATCCGCCACCAGCGCCGACATGTGCTCCACGTCCCGCTCCAGCCGTTGCACATGCTGCAAATCGGTCGCCGGGGCGCGCTGCTCCAGAATCCCGGCGCTCAGCTGAATCCGCAATATCGGCGCACAAAGCTCGTGTGCGATATCCGCCAGAAACCGCGTCTGCCCGTTCGCCAGTTGCGAAAGCTGCGTGGCCATGCGCGCAATCGAACCGCCCAGTTCGCTCAGCTCATCCCGCCCCTGCCCGGCCGGAACATCCACTTTGAATCGCCCTTCGGCGATGTGGCTCGCCGCCACCCGCATCGCGTCAATCGACCGCGTCACGCGCCGCACCAGCGGATACCAGCAGAGAATCGAAACCAGCAGCGCAATCGCGCTGCCGAATATCCACGGCGTCCAGTCGATGAACAGCGGACTCGACAGCAGCGTCGGCGTCACCACCACCAGTGCATGACGCACCGGCGGCGCCCCCGTCGACCACGCAATCGGCGTGTTCACCCCGATCCAGTAGCGCGAAGGATCGTCTTCCTTCACCAGGAACATCGCGCGCACGGCCGGCTTCGGCGGCGGAATAAATGTCGGCTCCTCCGGCGGCGCCGGCGCCGACCATCCCACCGGCGAACGGCGGATCTCCTGCAGCACGCTCGTCGGCGGATGCAGATCCGGTCCTCCAATCAGGCGGCCGGTATCTTCGTACACCACCAGCGTCACGCGGTACCGCTTTTGCAGCGTCTCCAGTATCACCGACCGTTCCGCCGGCGTCTTGCCGGGGAACTGCGCCTCCACCAGGCTGCCCAGCGCGCGGATATTTTCCCGCGCCGGCGCGAACCACAGCGATTCAATGCCGCTCCGGTTCTGGTTGCTCAGAAATGCCGCCAGCAACAGCAGCAGCAGCGCCAGATTGATCCCCAGCGTGATGCCGATCTGGGCGCCGATGCGGAACCGGTTCACTCCTGCTCCGCTACCCCGAACCTGTAACCCACGCTGCGCACCGTTTCGATCACGGCCGCATCCTCACCCAGCTTCCGGCGAAGCGAAGAGATGTGCACGTCCACCGCGCGGTCCGTGACATCCATGCTCCGTTCGCACGCCTGCAGAATGCGCTCCCGCGTCAGCACGCGCCCGTTGGCCTTCATCAGCGCGAACAGAATGTCGAATTCGGCCGGCGTCAGGTGCAACTGCACCGTGCCCCGCCTCGCCACGCGCTTGCCCGCATCCACGTGGATGCCGCCGCCCTCGGCAATCTCCGTGCTGTCCTTCGCCTTGGTCCGCCGCACCAGCGCATTCAGCCGCGCCAGCAGTTCACGGTGGGAAAACGTCTTGGAAAGATAATCGTCAGCGCCGGCATCGAGTCCCGCAATCCGCTCATGCTCCTGGGCACGCGCCGTCAGCATCATCACCGGCACAGCCGACCGGGCGCGAATCTTCCGGATCACCTCAAAGCCGCCAATCCCCGGCAGCATCACATCGAGAATAACCGCGTCGATTCCGGGCGACAAGGCTCGCGCAGCGCCCTCTTCGCCGGTATGCGAAGAGACGACCTCGAAACCATGCGGCGCAAGGTACTCGGTCAGCAGCTGACACATCATTCGGTCATCGTCGATGACCAGCACACGCAGTGTCATAGATCAACAATACAACAAGGAACTGAGGGCCGCCTCGTCCGGATTTTGCCGCTGAGTCAAAGGAAGTTTGGCTGGGACGCAGGGATTCGAACCCCGATAGGCAGAGTCAGAGTCTGCAGTCCTACCGTTGGACGACGTCCCAGCACAGGGTTTCATCCGCCGCCAGTCCCGTGTTCCGGACCGGCGCGAATGCGTCTGAAACCATTCTACAACCTGCGACCCATTATTGCGTAGTCCAGGCCACCGAATAATCGATTCCGCAGATTTTCCGGCAGTTCCGCCAGCTCCGGGATCGTCTCCACCGCCGGCGAAAGCTTGTGGACTTCAATCGCGCCCAGCCCCGCTTCCTCCATGTAAAACGCCAGCAGCGGATGCGGCACCGGCCGCGTATGCGTCGGGTCCAGATAAAAATGCGTGGCGAAAATCGCCAGACACTCCGGGTTCGGCGTTTCAATCGCCAGCACCCCGCCGCGCCGCAACCGCGACGCGCACAGCCGGATCATCGCGCCCAGCCGCGCCGGATCGATATGCTCCACCACCTGCGAACTGAACATCCCGTCGAACTCACCCTCCGGCAGCCCGTCCAGATACGGGAACAAATCGGCAACCTCCGCCGCGAGTCCCTTCTGCCGGCACAGCGCCACCGACTCTTCACCCAGATCGATCCCGCGCGCCGGCACGTTCATCCCGCGCATCATCTCGAGAAACTCACCGCGCCCGCACCCGATATCCAGCACATTCTCACGCCCTTCGAAGAACGGGCGATAGAACGCGATATTCTTCCGCACGTACTCTTCGTCGCCGCGAAACCGCTCGGCAAAACGCGCGTAGTCGAAGTCGTTCGCCACCGGCGCCGCCGCCTGCACCGCGACCGTCGCTTCGGGCGCGGCACTCGCGGCCGCCGCCGCAACCGCCGCCGGAGCCCGCATGCGGATCAGCCGCAGTTCGCTGTGAATCATCCGGTCGTACTCGCCGCGAACCCGCTGAAAGTCCTCCCACAGCTTCTTCTGAATATCCAGCGTCGTGCGCTCCAGCGCGCCCAGATAATCGCTGTGCTGCGCCTTCACAATCTCGCGGAAGTTCCCTTCCACCTGCGTCACGCGATGCTGGAACGCCCCCTGCAGATCGGCCGCCGCCCGCAGGAACTGAACCTCGTTCAGCATCACCTTGCGCTCCCATTCGGCGCGCCATTCCGCCCAGTGCCTGCGAATGTCGCGAAGCTCCCGCGTCTCTTCCCGCAGCGGACCCAGCGCATCCAGAAACGGCTGGAAGTGCTGCGCCAGTTCAGCCGCCCGCACGTCGATCTGCTGACTCAGCTCGCGCGTCCGCGCCTCGATCTCCCGGTTCTGCTGATGCAGACGCTCGCTGGTCTGCCCCGCCAGCGACGCCAGCGCCCGGTTCTGCTCGTTCAGCGCTTCAATCAGCGCCTCGACCGCCGCCACCGCTTCACGGTTGAAAATCACCTGATCGCGCACGAACCACTGCAGCGCCCGCGCAATATTGCGCTTCACGGCCTGAATCAGGTTGTTGACCGGCCCGCCCGCCCGCGGATTCACGCTCCCGATCGCCGCAATCTTCGCCTGCGCCGCATCCCGCGCATGCACCGCCGGCAGCAGATCCGCCAGCGCAACCTGAATCGGCGGCTGCTGCCCGCCCTCGCCGTTCGCCCCGTTCCCCGGCTCCGGATAGCGCGCGCGCACACGGTCCCGCACCGCGTGTATGATCGCGCTCAGCTCGGCGACTTTTTGCTCCGCCGCCCCGGAATTATCGGCCACTGCGTTTCGCACTCCGTGCGCTCTTCGCCCCCGCCTTGCTCCAGCTCGCCGTCATCCGGGAACTGATGCCGCCGCGCGAAGTGAAATCGCCCGTCACGGTAATCTGCACCGGCCTGCATGCCTTCACAATGTCGCGCAGAAAACAGTTCACCACGTTTTCCTGAAAAATGCCCAGCTCGCGAAACGCCAGCGTGTACATCTTGAACGATTTCAGCTCCAGACACAGCTTGTCCGGCACGTAGCGGATCGTGATCGTGCCGAAATCCGGCAGCCCCGTCTTCGGGCACACGCTCGTAAATTCCGGCACCGAAAATTCCACTTCGTAATTGCGGAACTGATTCGGCCAGGTTTCAATCTCCGGCAGCGCCGCGTCCACCCCCGCTGCCGCATGTTCGTCTGTGTAGGCTTTGCTCATGGCTGTCTTTTATTTCGCCGTCCCGCCGGCCAGCTCGCGCGACAGCAGATCGAGGAACAGCCCTACGTCCGTCACCACGCCCACCGCCTGCCCCGTCCCGCGGTCGCTCACCTTCGTCGCCACCGCCGGGTTGATATCCACGCACACAATCTTCACCCAGCTCGGCAGCATATTACCGGTCGCAATCGAATGCAGCATCGACCCCAGACACAGCACCAGCCCCGCCGGCCTCAGCAGCGCCGCATACGCATCCTGCGCCGCGTTCATATCCGTAATCGTTTCCGGCAGCGGACCGTCGTCCCGCAAACTCCCCGCCAGCACAAACGGCACGTCGTTCTTCACGCACTCGTACATCACGCCCTGCGTCAGCCGTCCGCTCTCCACCGCGCCTTTGATTCCGCCCGCGTGATACACCGCGTTGATCGCCCGCATGTGGTTCCGGTGTCCGTGCTCTGCCTGCCGCCCGTCCGCCATCCGCACGCCCAGCGACGTGCCAAACAGCGCCGACTCAATATCGTGTACTCCCAGCGCATTCCCGCTCAGCACCGCATCCACCCAGCGCCCGCGGATCAGCCGCGACAGCCCCACCGCGCCGCCCGTGTGCACCACCACCGGCCCGGCCACCACCACAATATTCTTCCCCTGCTCGCGCGCCTGCCGCGCCAGCGCCGCCGTCTGCCGCACCGCCGTTTCCACCTGCCGCTCGGAGGAAATTTCATTCGCCATGAAGGCAAACGCCAGCCGGTCGCGCTCTTTCGATTCCGGCGTCACGCGAATCCCGGTCATCCCGGTCACCACCATGTCGCCCGCCTTCAGATCGCGCAGACGCCGGCAGTAACCCACGCCGTCCTTCACCACAATCATGGCGTCCATGCGCTGGTTCTGCACCTCCACCCAGTCGCCCTTCAGGCGGATGTGCGTGTGGTGATTGCTGGTGGAATAAAAATCCTCCGGCGCGCAACGGTCGCGCTCCACTTCCTTCATCGCCGCGTCGCCGAGGTCCGCCGATGCGCAGCCCAGTTCGAGCAGCTGCGCCAGCAGATGCTCCATCTGCGCGCGCGTCGGCGCCTCAAGGCGCAGCCGCAGATACGACGGGTCGCCGTTCGTCTTGCCGATCCGGAACTGTTCCACTTCAAAGCGGCCGTTGGATTCGACCACCTTGTCGAAGATCTGCTCCATCACGTGGGAATCGATCAGATGGCCTTCGGCCTCAACTGTTTCTTCAAAAGGCATGAACTTCCAGTCTACTTTGCCGCGCCCCTGTTTTCACGGCCGGCCCGTTTTGACGCCCCGGATCGCCTCCCCGGCCCCGAAACATTCTCCTTTTGCTCTGTTTTGGCGGAAAAAACGGCCCGGAAGGCAAAAAACCTGCCAAAAACCCCGTTTTTCCGCCTTTTTCCGCTTTACATCGACCCGCAGGTTCCGTATGATTGTAACGACTCGCGAACGTGAGACATGCTTTGGAGCCTTTAAAAACGGGCCTCCGGCGCACTTCCGGCGTTCGCAATCCGGCAATTCAGGCCACAGATCTAACAGGGAGGTTCGATGGCGACAACAAGACTGACTCAGACACAGCTCGTGCGCAATCTCGCCGAAGCAGGCGAAGTGACGAACAAACAGGCTCGCGCGATTCTGGATACTCTTTCCAGCCTCGCAGTGAGCGAAGTGAAGAAGAACGGCGTATTCGTTCTGCCCGGTATCGGCAGACTGGTGCGCGTGGACCGCAAGGCCCGCATGGGCCGTAACCCCGCCACCGGCGCGGCGATCAAAATCCCGGCCAAGAAGGTCGTAAAGTTCCGCGTCGCCAAGGCCGCCAAGGACGCGATCGTTCCGCCGAAGAAGAAATAGCTTTCCGCGAAATCGGGAAAAAGAAAAACCCCGCGGCGCCCGGAAGGGCTGCGCGGGGTTTTTCGTTAGTTGCCGTTATCTGAAGCCGATGAACGCTGCACAACCTGCGGGCAGTTTCAGGAAGCCTAAGCCTGCTTCTTCGCTTCGAGCCTCTCTTC
>CAIKMJ010000007.1 GCA_903828455.1 uncultured Acidobacteriia bacterium
ATTACCGAAGCCGCGCCGGACCGCACGGAGGTGCCGGAGTCGCCGGCAATCGAAAGCTCGCTGAAGAATTTTCAGACCAGCGTGGATATGTCGCCGGGCGAGGCGTTCGACCCTTCGCCGGCCAATATCGAAAAGCGCGTGCAGCGGTCGCAGCTCACGAGCGGACTGCATGTGATGCTGCTGCCGAAGCAGTCACGCGGGGCGACGGTAACGGCGACGCTGACGCTGCAGTTCGGCGATGAGAAGTCGCTGACGGGCCGGCGGGCGGCGGGAGATCTGACCGGATCGATGCTGATGCGCGGGACGGCGAAGCATACGCGGCAGCAGTTGCAGGATGAAATGGTGAAGCTGGACGCGCGGATTACGGTGGCCGGGTCGGTGAACCGGGCGACGGCTTCGATTCAGACGACGGAGAAGAATCTGCTGCCGGCGATGGAGCTGGCGGCGGAGATTCTGCGGGAGCCTTCCTTCCCGGAGAGCGAACTGGAGCTGGTGCGGAAGCAGCGTGTGGCGGCGCTGGAGAACAGCCGGACCGAGCCGACGTCGCTGGCGGCGCTGGCGCTGGAGCGGGGTCTGCATCCTTATGCGAAGACGGATATTCGCTACATGGGAACGCTGGATGAGCAGATTGAAGAGATCAACGGCGTCAAGCTGGAAGAGATTCGGAAATTCCACAAAGATTTCTATGGCGCTTCGACCGGGCAGCTCAGCGTGGTGGGGCAGTTCGACGCGGCGGTGGTGAAGGCCGAGGCGGAGAAGCTGTTCGGGGCGTGGAAGAGTCCGGTGGCGTTCCAGCCGATTGGCGAACAGTGGGTGAAGGTGAATGCGGCGAATCAGAAGATTGAAACGCCGGATAAGCAGAACGCGCTGTTTGCGGCGGCCACGACGTTTGCGATGCGCGACACCGATGACGATTATGTGGCGATGGTGATGGCGAACTACATGTTCGGAGGGTCGATCGCGGGACGGGCGCCGGACCGGATTCGCAATCGCGAGGGGCTGAGCTACGGGGTGAATTCGGGCTTTACGGCGCCGACGGTGGGCAATTCGGCGATGTTCCGGCTGACGGCGATCTGCAATCCGATGAATGCGCCGAAGGTGGAAGCAAGCTTCAAAGACGAACTGGCGAAGACGCTGGCGGAGGGCTTCACGGAGAAGGAAGTGGCGGAGGCGAAGAAGGCGGTTCGCGATGAGCGGATTGTGGGACGGTCGAGCGATCCGGCGCTGGCGCAGCTGCTGGCGCGGCGGGATGAGTTCGGGCGGACGATGAAGTGGGACGAGGAGCTGGACGCGAAGATTGAAGCGATCACGGCGGCGCAGATCAATGCGGCGTTCCGCAAACATGTGGACGCCGGGGCGGTGTCGATTGTGAAGGCCGGCGATTTTGCGGCGGCGGGCGTTTATCGGCAGTAGGCGGAAAGGCGTACGAACAACCATGAAGATTTTGCTCGGCGCGGCGGGGGCGATGCTGGCTCTCGGTGCGGGATTCGTTGCGGTGACGGGGCAGCCGTTGCTGGCGCAATCGGCGAAGGGGAAGAAGGCGGCGGCGACAGCGGCGGCGACAGTAACAGCGGCGGCGAGCGAACCGGCGAAAGTGACGCTGCCGGCGGCGGATGCGGCGAGCCTCGACGAGATCGAAGAGCTGGTGCTGGCGAATCATATTCTGAGCCATGCGGGGGTGCTGGATGCGTACGGCCACGTGAGCGTGCGGAGTTCGCGGCATCCGGACCACTTTTTTCTGGCGCGGAATATTGCGCCGGGGCTGGTGACGGCGCAGGACATCATCGAATACGGGATGGACGCGAGTCCGGTGATGCAGACGGACTACAAGGGGTACAACGAGCGCTTCATCCACAGCGAATTGTTTAAGGCGCGGCCGGACGTGAAGGCGGTGGTACACGGGCACTCGCCGGAGATTGTGGCGATGACGGTGGCGCAGATTCCGCTGAAGGCGGTGTCGCACATGGGGGCGTTTCTGGGGCTGAACGTGCCGAACTTCGAGCCGAGGATTGGCAGCGCGGACGGCGAGATGTCGATCACGAGCCAGGATCTGGGGTGGGCGCTGGGACACACGCTGGGCAAGTGGAACGCGGTGACGATCCGCGGGCATGGCGAGGTGGTGGTGGCCGATTCGCTGCACGCGGCGGCGGGGCGTGCGTACTACATGACGGTGAATGCGCGCGAGCAGATGCAGGCGATGTCGCTGCCGGGCGCGAAGATGACCTATCTGCAGGAAAACGAGACGATCAAAATGGAGGCGCACGATGGTTATGAGCGCTTCTGGGCGCTCGGCAGGAGTGCGGCCGGCGGGGCGAAGTAGAGGCCGCAGGACGGGGCGGCTGCGTCGTAGGATAGAGGGATGTCCTCCACGTCCGCGAACCGCATTGGCGACGGGATCGAGATCCTCGGCGATCTGACGCCCGCGTTTGAAACTGTACTCACGCCCGAAGCTGTGGCGTTTCTGGCCGCGCTGGCCCGCAGGTTCGACGAGACGCGGGTGAAGCTGCTGGCGGCGCGCGTCGAGGTGCAAAAGAAGATCGACGCCGGATGGCTGCCGGAGTTTCCGGCGGAGACCGCGGAGATTCGGGCGAAGGAATGGACGGTGGCGCCGATACCGGCGGACCTGCAGGACCGGCGGGTGGAGATCACCGGGCCGGTGGACCGCAAGATGGTGATCAACGCGCTGAACTCGGGCGCGTACGTGTTCATGGCGGACTTCGAGGATTCGAATTCGCCGACGTGGCACAACAACCTGGACGGGCAGATCAATCTGCGGGACGCGGTGCGGCGCGCGATCGATTACACGAGTCCGGAAGGCAAGCAATACAAGCTCAACGAGAAGACGGCGGTGCTGCTGGTGCGGCCGCGCGGCTGGCATCTGATGGAGCGGCATTTCCTGGTGGACGGGCAGCAGATGTCGGGCGCGCTGTTCGACTTCGGGCTCTTCTTTTTTCACAATGCGAAAGAGCTGCTGGCGCGGGGTTCGGGGCCGTACTTCTATCTGCCGAAGATGGAGCATTATCTGGAGGCGCGGCTGTGGAATGACGTGTTTGTGTTCGCGCAGGATTATTGCGGGGTGCCGCAGGGGTCGGTGCGGGCGACGGTGCTGATCGAGACAATTCTGGCATCGTTCCAGATGGATGAGATTTTGTGGGAGCTGAAGGACCACTCGGCGGGGCTGAACTGCGGGCGCTGGGATTACATTTTCAGCTTCACGAAGAAGTTCGGCAACCGGCCGGAGTTCGTGATGCCGAACCGGGGGCTGGTAACGATGGACCGGCACTTCCTGAGTTCGTACGTGCATCTGCTGATTCAGACATGCCACAAGCGGAACATTCACGCGATGGGCGGGATGGCGGCGCAGATTCCGATCAAGAACGATGCGGCGGCAAACGAAGCGGCACTGGAAAAAGTGCGGCAGGACAAGCTGCGCGAAGTGAAGGCGGGACACGACGGGACGTGGGTGGCGCATCCGGGGCTGGTGCCGGTGGCGCTGGCGGTGTTCAACGAATACATGAAGACGCCGAACCAGATTCACGTGAAGCGCGAGGAGGTGAAGATCGCGGCGAAGGATCTGGTGGCGGTGCCGGACGGGGAGATTACCGAGGCGGGGCTGCGGCTCAATATCAACGTGGGGCTGCAGTATCTGGAGTCCTGGCTGCGCGGCAACGGGTGCGTGCCGATTTACAACCTGATGGAAGACGCGGCGACGGCGGAGATTTCGCGCGCGCAGGTTTGGCAGTGGGCGAAGCACGGCGCGAAGCTGAACGACGGGCGGACGGTGACGAACGAACTGGTGCGCACGACGATCGGGGAAGAACTGGCGAAGCTGCGCGAGATGCTGGGCGCGGCGCGGTTCGACGGCGGGAAGTTCGAACTGGCGGCGACGCTGTTCGGGCAGATGATGACGAGCCCGACCTTCGACGAGTTTCTGACGCTGAAGGCTTACCAGTACGTTTAGGGCGCGGCGGCGGGGCTAAGCGGTGAGCCGGGCGGTCAGCGGTGGGCTGGCTGAGCGGCGGGTGACGGTTCGGCGTTCTTCTCGGCGCGGATTTCGGCGGCGCGGCGGAGCGCGGCTTCCACGTGCGGGAAGATGCGGTCGGCGCCGACGTGCGCGACGAAATCGCCGTGGGCGAGGAAGGCGGCGGGCTGGCGGCGCGCACCGCAGAGCAGAAGCGTGCGGCCGGATTTCTTCAGGCGGTCGTGGAGCACTTTGAGCGCGTGCAGGCCGGTGGCGTCGATGGCCGTCATGTTGCGCAGCCGCAGGATGACGATGGGGGCGAAGCGGGAAAGGTCGGCGGTTTCGTCGGCCAGTTTGTCGCTGACGCCGAAGAGAAACGGTCCGTGGATGCGCAGGATGGTGACGTAGGGCGGCACGTCTTTGTCCTGCAGGATGTGCGGGCGGCCCTGGGCGATGTATTCCGAGGTGACGGTGGCGACGGTGGTGGTCTGCGAGACGCGGTAGATGTAGAGCAGCGCGGCGAGGGACATGCCGACTTCGACGGCGACGGTGAGGTCGGCCATGACGGTGAGCGCGAAGGTGACGAGCCAGACGGCGATGTCGGTGACGTCGAGCCGCAGGATGCCGCCGATTTCGCGCCATTCGCCCATGTTGTAAGCCACGACGAAGAGCACGGCGGCGAGCGTGGCAAGGGGAACGAATTTCGCCAGCGGCGCGAAGACCAGCAGGATCATCAGCAAAGTGAAGGCGTGGACGATGCCGGAGACGGGCGAGCGCGCGCCGCTGCGGAAGTTGGTGGCGGTGCGGGCGATGGCGCCGGTGACGGGGATGCCGCCGACGAGCGGAGTGAAGAGGTTGGCCACGCCCTGGGCGACGAGTTCGGCGTTGGAGTTGTGGCGGTCGCCGAGCATGGAGTCGGCGACGACGGCGGAGAGCAGACTTTCCACGGCGGCAAGGATTGCGACGGTGAGGGCCGAGGGCAGCAGCGGCAGGATCAGGTCCGGGCGGAACTGCGGGACGGCGAAGTGCGGCAGGCCGGCGGGGATGCCGCCGAACGCGGAGCCGATGGTCGCGACCGGCAGATGGAGGGCGAAGACGGCGGCGGTTCCGGCAAGGAGCGCGGCGATGGAACCGGGGACGCGCGGCAGCCAGCGCGGCACAAGCAGGATGACGGCGAGCGAGAGGAGGCCGAGCGTGACGGTCGCCGCGTCGAGGGTAGGCAGATATTGGACGAGCACGCGGACGCGCTGGAAGAATTCGCTGGGGACGTCGCGGGCGGCGAGGCCGAAGAAGTCTTTGACCTGCGTGAGGGCGATCAGGAGCGCGATGCCGTTGGTGAAGCCGATGACGATGGGGCGCGGGATGAATTTGACGGCGTTGCCGAGGCCGGTGAGTCCGAGGAAGATCAGAATGAGGCCGGCCATCATGGTGACCATGAGCAGGCCGGAGAGACCGTGGCGCATGATGATGCCGGCGACGATAACGACGAAAGCGCCGGTGGGGCCGCCGATCTGGATGCGCGAGCCGCCGAGCAGGGAGACGAAGAAGCCGCCGACGATGGCGGTGTAGATGCCGGCCTGCGGGGTGACGCCGGAGGCGATGCCAAAGGCCATGGCGAGGGGCAGGGCGACGAGGCCGACGGTGATGCCGGCGATGAGGTCGGCGAAGAAGTTGCGGCGCGAGTATTGCGCGAGGCACTCGAACAGGCGGGGGGTGAAGCGACGCCAGCGCTGTTCGGCGGGGCTCATTTGGCGGGGACCTCGGCTTTGATGGCGATGGCGCCGGACTCGTCGCCGATCTCTTCGAGAAGACTCAGGGTGTCGGTGAGGTGGGAGTAGAAGTAGCGGCGCAGGACGTCGAGGACTTCGATCAGGACCGGGTCGCGCAGTGTGTAGAAGACCTGGTTGCCGGCCTTGCGGTTCACGACGATCCGCTTGGCTCGAAGGATGGCGAGGTGCTGGGAGGCGTTGGCCTGTTCGAGGCCGAGTTTTTCGATGAGCTTGCCGGCGGGCAGTTCGCCGTCGCGCAGGGCCTCGACGATGGCGATGCGGGTGGGGTGGGCAAGGGCCTGGAAGACTTCGGCTTTAAAGCGACGGAGCGATTCCTTCATCTGTAATCATTATATTCGAAAACTCGAATATACGTATAGTTGACGGGCGTGGGTTGACGGGCCTGGGTTGATGGGCTTGAGTTGACGGGCCTGGGTTGATGGATTTGAGTTGATGGGCTTGAGTTGATGGGCTTGAGTTGATCGGCGTGGGTTGATCGGCGTGGGTTGATGGACTTCGCGCGCGGGCTATTTGACCCAGCCGGGCATGACGTAGGCATAAAACAGCGTGATCAGGCCGATGACGGTGGCCATGAAAACGCTGTGTTTCAGGGTGAAGCGGAAGAGTTTGCCTTCGTCTTCGGCCTTCATGCCGGTGGCGGCGGCGGCGACGGCGATGCTCTGGAGGCTGATCATTTTCCCCATGACGCCACCGCTGGAGTTGGCGGCGGCCATCAGGGCGGGGTTGAGGTGGAGCCTGACGGCGGTGATGGTCTGGAGCGCGCCGAACAGGGCGTTGGCCGAGGTGTCGCTGCCGGTGAGGAAGACGCCGAGCCAGCCGAGCAGAGCGCTGAAGAAGGGGAAGAGCGAGCCGGTGCCGGCGATCACGAGTCCGAGCGTGGCGGTGGCGCCGGAGTAGTTCATCACATACGCCAGGCCGACGACGCTGGCGATGGTGAGGAGCGGCAGGGCGAGCTGGTTCGCGGTGGTGGCGGTGAAGCGGGCGAGGCGCGCCGGGGAGACGCCGAGCACGATGGCGGAGGCGAAGACGGCGAAGAGGCAGGAGGTGCCGGAGGCCGAGAGCAGATTGAGCGAGTAGCTGGCTCCATAGGGCGAAGGCTTCGCGACGACGGGCGCGATGCGCAGGATCTGGTTGTGCAGACCGGGCCAGCCGAAAACGATGGTGGCTTGATTCAGGACGGCTTTGACGGCGTCGTTGCCCCAGAGCAGGACGAAGACGACGAGCCAGAGGTAGGGCATCCAGCCGAGCAGGACGCGGCGGGCGGTGTGGGCGTGGGGCGTGGCGGCGACGGAATCGGCGGGCTTCCAGAAACGGAGCAGGAGGACGAGCGCGCCCATGGCGACCATGGAGCCGAGGATGTCGGTCAGGTACGGGCCGAGGTTGCTGGAAACGAAGAACTGGGCGGAGGCGAAGCCGACTCCGCAAACAAGGGCGGCGGGGAAGACGGCGCGGAGGGCTTTGCGGCCGCCCATGACGAGCATGATGTAGGCGGGGATGAAGAGCGAGACGGGGGCGCAGATGCGGCCGACGTTGGCCGAGAGCGACATTATGGGAAGGCCGGTGACGGTCTGCAGCATGATGAGCGGAGTGCCGATGGAGCCGAAGGCGACGGGGGCGGTGTTGGCAAGCAGGCAGATGGCGGCGGCGTAGAAGGGCTGGAAGCCGAGTCCGGTGAGCATGGCGGCGGCGACGGCGACGGGAGTTCCGAAGCCGGACGCGCCTTCGATAAACGCGCCGAAGGCGAAGGCGATGAGGAGGGCGAGGACGCGCTGATCGCCGGTGAGGCTGGCGACGGAATCCTTGATGATTTCGAATTTGCCGGTCTCGACGGTGAGGCGGTAGAGCAGGATGGCGGTGAAGACGATCCAGCCGATGGGCAGCATGCCGTTGGCGGCGCCGTAGAGAGCGCTGCTGAGCGCGAGGCCGGCGGGCATTCCATAAGCGAAGAGAGCGACGGCGAGGGCGGAAGCGAGGCCGGCGAGCGAGGCAATCCAGGACGGCTTACGGGCGACGCCGAGCAAATAAAGGAGAACGAAAATGGGGATGGCGGCGATGAGGGCGGAGAGCGGCAGGCTGGCGGCGACGGGCGTGTAGTTTTGCGACCACATGAGCGTCAGGCCACGTTATCACAGTTGGCGGAGGCGGTGGACGGGCCCGGCGGGAGCGGACTAAACGAAGCCGATGGCGCGGCCCGCGGCGCCGACGCCGAACCAGAGAACGATGGAGACCACGGCCGCGAGCTTGCCCCAGGCGGGTCCGGCGGGCGCGTCGCTCGAGGTGGCGCGGTTGTGGACGCCGTAATGGAACACGATGGCGAGGACGAGCAGGATGATTTTCGGGCGGAAGGCAATGTTGTCATCCAGCTTGACGGCTTCGGAAAGAAAGAGCGGAATGCCGGTGAGCACGACGAGCAGCAGACTGATATCGATGCTTTTCGCCAGCTGGCGCTGCAGGCGGGCGACGGGAATGCCGCGGAGGGCGAGGCCGAGCATCCGCAGGTCTGTCATGAGGATGCTGCCGAGCAGGACGGTGATGGCGAGAATGTGGATGGTTTCGACGAGCGGAAAAGACCAGCTGTTGCCGCGGATGGCGAGTCCCAGAGCGGTTGTGTCGCACCATTCAAAAAAAGCATGGAGGTCCATAAGGGTTGCTGCCTCGGATCAAAAAAGATTGTATGCGGTGTAGCGGCCGGCGAAGATGACGCCGGTCCAGACGAGGATCGACACGATGCCGGCGAGCTTGGCGCGCGGCGGCGGAGGGGAATCGTTCTCCCATTCGGCGATCCGGCGGTCGATGGTGGAGTGGAAGACGATGACGTTGACGGTGGCGAGAAACAGCATGAGCACTTTGACGCGGAAGTAGTTACTGCCGTAGCATTTCACGGCTTCGGAGGCAAAGAGGATGGAGCCGGTGACAACCATGAGGCAGCCGCCGACAATGGTGACCGGAAGGAACTGATTGCGGATCTTCGAGGCCGGCTCATCGGCCCACATGAGGCCCAGCAGGCGCATGTCGAACATCAGGACGGGGACCATCATGAGAGCGAGGCCGAGCAGATGGGCGCCTTCGATGACAGGGAAGACGATCTGGGATTCCCGCAGGGCGACGGCCCAATCGAGGTTCTCCATCCACTGGCAAATTTCGAGTAGCGACACGATGGCTCCTGTTGTTCCGCGCGGCCGCCGACCGGGGCGGAATCAGTATCTAATGTAGCACTCGGGGCGGGCGGGGGGTGGCGAATCGGAACCGCCCGAAGTCGTTGAATTCCAACGTAATGGGAGAGCGGCGGGCGGCGTTCAAAGCGACGCGGGGGAGTGCTGCTGCGCGCAGTACCAGCGCCAGGTTTGGGCGAGACCGTCTTCGAGCGAAACGGAGGGTTGCCAGCCGAGCGACAGGAGTTTGCCGATGTTGAGCAGTTTGCGCGGCGTGCCGTCGGGCTTGGAATGGTCGAAGACGATGCGGCCTTCGTATCCGGTGATGCGCTGAATGGTGGCGGCGAGGTCGCGGATGGTGACGTCCTGGCCGGTGCCGACGTTGACGATGCCGCGGTCGTTGTAGTGCCGCATGAGGAAGACGGAGGCGCCGGCGAGATCGTCGACGTGAAGGAATTCACGCAGCGGAGCGCCGGTGCCCCAGATGACGACTTCGGGGCTGGCTGCGGCGCGGGCTTCGCCGAATTTGCGGAGCAGGGCCGGGATGACGTGGGAGTTGCGGAGATCGAAGTTATCGCCGGGGCCGTAGAGGTTGGTCGGCATGGCGCTGATGGCGTTGAAGCCGTACTGCACGCGGTAGGCTTCGGCAAGTTTGAGGCCGGCGATTTTGGCGACCGCGTACCACTCGTTGGTGGGTTCAAGGGCGCTGGTGAGGAGGGAGGATTCCTCGATGGGCTGAGGCGCAAGGCGCGGGTAGACGCACGATGAGCCGAGGAAGAGCAGCTTATTGGCGCCGTACTTCCAGGCGGCGTGGATGACGTTGGTCTGGAGCGCGAGATTGTCGTAGATGAATTCCGCGGGGTAGGTGCTGTTGGCGACGATGCCGCCAACCTTCGCGGCGGCGAGGAAGACGTATTCCGGGCGCGCGTCTTCGAAGAAGCTTTCCACGGCCTGCTGGTTGCGCAGATCGAGTTCGGCGCGGGTGCGGAGGATGAGGTTGGTGAAGCCGTCCGCGGCGAGGCGGCGGCAGATGGCGGAACCGACGAGGCCACGGTGGCCGGCGACAAAGATGCGGCTCTCGGGGTGCATGGTCATACCAGAATCCAGAATACAAAATGCGCCCGGCGAGGGGCGCACTTTGCGGCGTTCAGTTCAACTGCGGCTACGGGCGTTTGCGGAAGGGGCGCGGCGGGCCGCCGGGCTTGCCGCCAAAGGGTTTGCCGCCACCGGATTTGAAACCACCGGGTTTGAAACCGCCGGGCTTGAAACCGCCGGGCTTGCCGTAGGCCGGCTTATCGCCGCCGGGCCGGTCGAAGGATTTGCCGGAGGGCGGACGGTCCGTGCGCGGCGGACGGTCGCCACGCGGGGCGTCGCCGTCGCGGCGGAAAGGCGGGCGGGCGCCATCGCGCGGGGGTCCGCTTCTCGGGGGTCCGCTTCTCGGTGCTCCAAAAGATTTGCGCGGCGGACGATCTCCACCCTCGAAGTCGCCGCCACGGGGCGGACGAGCGGGGCGGTCATCCTGACGATCGTCGAAGCGGCGCGGCGGATAGGGGCGGCCGGCGGGGCGGTCGCCATCGGAGCGGCGGGGCGGGCCTCCGCGGTCGTCGAACCTGCGGGGAGCGAATTTGCCGTCGGCCGAGCGCGGCGGGCCGGATCTGGGCGGGCCGGATCTGGGCGGACCGCTTCTCGGCGCACCGCTTCTCGGGGGTCCAAAAGATTTGCGCGGCGGACGGTCGCCACCCTGGAAATCGCCGTCGCGCGGCGGACGCGCGGGGCGGTCATCGCGGCTATCGCTGCGAGCGGCAAAGGGGCGGGAATAGGGCTTGCGCGGGCCTGAATCGGAATCGCGGCGGACGGGCGGTCCCCAGCCGGTGCGTTCGCCGGAGCGATCTCCGTAGCGATCGCCGGAGCGATCAGACGGTCCGCGTTGCTCGCGGCTATACGGGCGATCTTCTCGTGCGCCGTCGCGGGCGTTTTCGCGGGGTTCGCGGCGGACGTACGGTTTAGCGGCCGCGGCGGGGCGCAGGATTTTTTCGCCCGGCGCTTCTGCTTCGGCCGGTGCGCCGGAGGCCGGTTGGGCATCGGCGGCGATCTGCTCATGCGACTGGGCGGGAGCCGCGAGCGGCGTTGCCGAATCGGACGTTGCCGAATCGGGCGTTGCGGATGCGGAAATTGCGGAGGCGGAGGCGGAGGCTTCTGATGTGACCGATGCCGCAGCTTCGTGCAGCGCGGTCTCCGGTGTCTCCGAAGTTGCGCTTTCCGCCGTGGGCACCACTGCGACCACGGGACGGGCCAGCGGAGGACGCATGGGGCGTCGCTTCGGCTCTTCGATATGCATCGGCGAACCCTGGCGGGAGGCGCGCGCGGCCTTGCTTTCAGCCGCGCGTTCGGCGGCAGCTTCGGCGTGGCGGGCCGCGATATCGGGCATCGCCGCAATTTCATCGGCGAGCCGAACGACCGGCAGCATTTCCTTCACGTCATGCACGCGCACCATGTGGGCGCCGTACAGAATGCAGGCGGTGACGGCGCCGGCGGTGGCGAACATCGTGCCGGTTTCGGTCTCCTGGGCGAGGAAGTGCTTGCGCGAGGGGCCGATCAGGATGGGGCAATCGAGCTGCACGAACTGGCGCAGGTTGGCGATGAGTTCCGAATTCTGCTCTTTGCGTTTGCCGAAGCCGAGGCCGGGATCGATGACGATGCGGGCCTTATCGACGCCGCCGCGGCGCGCGCGGTTGACCGTGGCATCGAGGTCGCGGACGACGGCGCCGGCGGGATCCTGCATGGGCGGGAGCTTGGCCCACGTTTCGGGCGTGCCGCGCATGTGGGAGAGGATCAGGCCGGCGTTGGCGTTGGCGGCGGCTTTGACGATCTCCGGGTCGAAGGTGAGGCCGGTGGGATCGTTGATGATCTGTACACCGTACTCCATGGCGCGCTCGGCGATTTCGGCTTTATAGGTGTCGATGGAAAGCGGCACGTTGATCTTGCCGCGCAGGCGCTTCAGCACGGGCACGAGGCGCTGCCATTCTTCGTCGGCCGAAATGCGGCGGGAACCGGGTTTGGTGGATTCGGCGCCGATATCGATGATGTCTGCGCCCTGCTCTTCGAGTTCGAGGGCGCGTGCGTAGGCGAGGTCGGGGTCGAGGTAACGGCCGCCGTCAGAGAAAGAGTCGGGCGTGATGTTGAGGATCCCCATGATGAGGGTCCGTTCGCCCAGCTGCAATTCAGACTCGCGCAGCTTCCAGTAGTATATTTTTCTGCTCATTTGTTGTGGCGCGTACCAGGGGCACAGCGCCGAGGTGGTATCTACCAGTGTGACACGGATGGAGCGGCGGAGGGCCCGGTAAGGGACAGGGGCCTTGCGGCTCTTCCCGCGCCGGATCGCTTTACGCTTCCAGATCCGCGGTGCCAATGGCGTCGCGCGACGCGCGCCAGACGCGCAACACGCGCACGTGGCGGTCCTCATCGGAAACGTGAAAGATAATGCGGTAAACGCCGTTGCCTTTGCCGAAAAGCAAGTGTCGGGCCGGATAACCTAACTCTTCGGCTTCGGAGATGACAGGACAACGAAGGGGATTGTCGCCGAGGCTGAAAATTGCGTCGAACAACCGAGTGAGCCACCGCTCGGCGTGAAGAGGAGCCGCCTCGCGGGTGCGTTCGAAGGCCGCGTAGACGTCTGCTTCCGCGGGTCCGGCGAGACTAACGCGCCAGGCCATATCTGGCCCGCATCTCCCTGAGAACCTGCGCCGCGGGTTTCAGTTCGCCGCGTTCCGCGCTCGCCATACCCTCCTGAATGGCCGCCAGGGTTTCCAGATGATGGAGACTGTCCAGCATGGATTGATAGCTGGCAGCATCCTGCACCACGACCGCGGCCTTACCGTTCACCGTCAGGACTTCCGGCGCGCGCGACTTCTTCAGCCGCGCCAGGTGCGCTTTGTGATTGCGCAGGAAATCGGTCAGCGAGTGGATGTCACGAGTGTCAAGCATCGGGCCCGTCAGTTAATTATATGACGATTATGGGCTGCCGGAGCCCGGCTTACAGCGCCGCGATTACAGCGTCACGCGGCGCCACTGCTTGCCGACCTGGACGAGCAGTTCGCCGCCCGGATCCGGGATGACGAGGTCGGTGACGCGGACGCCGTTGATTTCCACCGAGCCGGCTTTGCGCTTGCGGCTGGCATCGGAGCCGGAGTCGGCAAGGCCGGTGCGGGCGAGCAGTTTTTCCACGTTGAGTCCGTTTGGCACGCGAACGCCGTCCGGCAGCGCGACGACGGGGATATCCGACGGCACTTCCTTCTGCCGTACGACGCGGTTGAACTCTTCGGCGGCGCGGGCGGCGTCGGCGGCGGAGTGAAAGTCGGCGACGATCAGTTTGCCGAGTTCCATCTTGGCGGACATGGGATGGAGGTCGCCGCGGGCGATGCGCTCCTGCATGGCCGAAATTTCCGACATGCTGACGTCGGTCAGCAGTTCGTAGTAGCGGAACATGAGCGAATCGGAAATCTGCATCACTTTGCGGTACATGACTTCGGGCGCTTCGGTGATGCCGATGTAGTTGCCGAGCGACTTCGACATCTTCTTTTCGCCGTCGAGTCCTTCGAGGATCGGCACGGTGGCGACGATCTGCGAGGGCTGGCCGTAGTCCTTCTGCAGTTCGCGGCCCACCAGCAGGTTGAACTTCTGATCGGTGCCGCCCATTTCGACGTCGCATTCGAGCGCCACCGAATCGTAGCCCTGGGCGAGCGGATACAGGAGTTCGTGGACGGAGATGGGAATTCCTTTGGCGAAGCGGTTGTTGAAATCGTCGCGTTCCAGCAGGCGCGCCACGGTGTACTTGCCGCAGAGCCGGATGATGTCCTGGAACGCCATAGGCGTGAGCCATTCACTGTTGTAGCGGATCTCGGTCTTATCGGGATCGAGGATGCGGAAGACCTGGGACTTGTAGGTTTCGGTATTGGCCTCGATCTCTTCCATGGTGAGCGGCGGACGGGTGGTGTTGCGGCCGCTGGGGTCGCCGATCATGGCCGTGGCCGAACCGATGAGGAAGATGACGCGGTGGCCGAGGTCCTGGAAGTGCTTCATCTTGCGCAGCAGGACGGTGTGGCCGAGGTGGAGATCGGGCGCGGTGGGATCGAAGCCGGCCTTGACGCGCAGGGGCTTCCCTTGTTTTTCGCGCAGCAGAATGCGGTCGCGCAGGTCTTCTTCGCGGATGATTTCGGCGAGACCTTTTCGCAGATAAGTGAGTTGTTCTTCGACTGGCAGGGCCACTGAGGTCAATTGTAACTGGGAGGGTCCGCGAATCGCGTGGCCGGGGGCCCGCGCGCTGTGTTATCCCTATTAAAT
>CAIKMJ010000008.1 GCA_903828455.1 uncultured Acidobacteriia bacterium
GCGATGCTGCACGACATCGGCAAGCTGGCGGTGCCGGAACACATTGTTTCGAAGCCGGGCAAGCTGACGCCGGAAGAGTTCGACAAGATGAAGATTCATCCGGTGGTGGGGGCGGAGATTCTGGAGCGGGTGCAGTTTCCGTATCCGGTGGCGCCGATTGTGCGTTCGCATCATGAGAAGTGGGATGGGACGGGATACCCGGACGGGCTGAAGGGCGAGGAGATTCCGATCGGGGCGCGGATTTTGTCGGTGGTGGATTGTCTGGATGCGCTGGCGTCGGACCGGCAGTACCGGAAGGCGCTGCCGCTCGATGAAGCGATGCGGCAGGTGGAGGCGCAGGCGGGCCGGAGTTTCGATCCGGCGATTGTGACGATCCTGAAGCGGCGTTACGTGGAGCTGGAGGCGAAGGCGCGGCAGAGTCCGGTGGAGGTGGTTTCGCTTTCGGAAAGCGGACCGGTGGCGCGCGGGGAGCGGCCAGCGGCGGGGTTCCAGGAGACGCGGGCGGATGCGTCGGCAAGCGACAAGCTGGGCTTCCTGACGTCGATTGCGTCGGCGCGGCAGGAGGTGCAGAGTTTGTTCGAGCTGTCGGGCGATCTGGGCAATTCGATGTGCCTGACGGACACGCTGGCGATCTTCGGTTCGAAGCTGAAGGTGATGCTGCCGCACGATCTGCTGTGCATTTACACGATTCGCGACGGGGTGCTGTTCCCGACGTTTGTTTCGGGAGCGGAGCAGCAGTTGTATGCGGGGCTGCGGATTCCGGTGGGGCAGGGGCTTTCGGGCTGGGTGGCGGAGAATAATTCGTCGGTGGCGAACGGGAATCCGGCGGTGGAGCCGGGGTATCTGAACGACCCGACGGTGATTACGAATCTGAAGGCGGCGCTGGCGATTCCGCTTGAGGAAGACGGCAGCGCGATCGGCGTGATGACGCTGTATTCGCGGGAGAAGAATGCGTTCAGCCGGGACCATCTGCGGATTCTGCAGGCGCTGGGGCCGCGGCTGGGAGCGGCGCTGAGCCATGGGCGCAAGCTGAGCGAGGCGCAGGACAGCGCGGTGACGGATTATCTGACGGGGCTGCCGAATTCGCGCTCGCTGTTTCTGCATCTGGATTCGGAGATGGCGCGGTGCCGGCGGCGCGATGTGGGGCTGGGCGTGTTTCTGTGCGATCTGGACGGGTTCAAGCGGATCAACGACGAGCACGGGCATCTGGAAGGCAATCGCGTGCTGAAGGCGGTGGCGGTGGCGCTGAAGGATGTGTGTCGTTCCTACGACTACGTGGCGCGGATGGGCGGCGATGAGTTTGTGGTGCTGATTCCGGAGACCGAGCACGAGGGGCTGGAAGAGAATCTGCAGCGGCTGCGGGCGGCGGTGGAGCTGACGGGCGTGCAGTTGGGCTTCCCGGGGCTTTCGCTGAGCGTGGGCGCGGTGTTGTTCCTGGCGTCGGAAGGCGACCAGGATGCGGATACGCTGCTGGCGGAGGCCGATCGCAGGATGTATGCGAACAAGCGGCGCAGCAAGGACCTGAAGGCGCTGGCGGCGGCGACGGCGGCCGCGGCGGAGGCGAAGCGGGTGGCGCGGGCGGCGGAAAAGGCCGTGGACCTCACGGTGGCGTCGGTGACGACGGGGCCGTACGGGCGGCCGGCGGTGGGCCAGTTGATGCTGCAGTAGGGGCGGCGGCCGGGTCTAATTGACGATGGCGGCGGCGCGGGCAAAGGCGCCGGCGGCGAGCGTGACGGCGGCGGGGCTGGCGGCTTCGGCGGTGATGGACATGCCGGCGGAGAGCGCGGCGGTGGCGATGGCGATGGCCGCGGGCGCGTGGTTGAGCAGGCCGAACTGCACCTTGGCATCGGCGGCGGCGGCGCGGATGGTGCGGAGATCCGATTCGAGAGAAGGCCAGAGGGCGAGCACCTCGTCGGTACGCAGCAGGTTGGCCTGATCGTCGAGCTTCTGAGCGAGAAACTTGAGGGCGACGAGCAGGTCGCGCGGGGTGGAGGCGCGGATTTTCTCATCGAGACGGAAGTCGTCGAGGGCGAGGGCGAGTTCGCTGAAGAGGTCGGCGAGGTGGCCCGCGTCGTCGCTGTGGACGCGGGCGGCGTCGTCATCGGAAAAGAAGAGAACCGGGTCGTCGATCAAGCGGGAGTGGCTTTCCTGCGCGTGGCCGGTGGTTGGTTGAGCGCCATCAGTCGAGCGGGACCGAGCCGGTGTAGCGGAGGATGTAGAGGCCGCCGCTGTGACGGTCGTTGGCGTAGATGAGGCCGTTTTCATCGACGATGGCGTGATTGATCTGCGGCATGCCGCCGGGGTTTTTGGGCAGCGCCGGGGGGGTGTAATAGCCGATTTCCTCGATGTGGGGCGGGATGTTGGGGATGCCGGCGGGGCCGGGCGCGGCGCGGTAAATGCGCACGCCGCCGTTGAACCAGCTGCCGACGGTGGTGTTCTGCAGGCGGCGGTACTGGGGGCCGGGGAAGTTGGGGCTGACGTTGTGGGCGCCGAAGCGGCCGCCGGCCTTGCACAGGTTGCCGTCATCGGGATGGAGCGGGGCGGTGTCGATGACCATGGGGTTGGCTTCGGAGCGGATGTCGAGCAGCCAGAGGATGCGCGGCATGTCCTTGCAGTTGTCGGCGGTGTCTTCGTCGGACATCCAGGCGATACCGTTCTTAAAAGTCGGCTCGACGGTGTGGGTGAAGCCGGTGTAGGGCGGCGAAGTGTTCAGGTGGCCGAGGGGCTTCGGGGTGAAGGATTTGGCGCGGCCGGCTTTGACGTCGGCGAGACCGGAGATGTCGAAGATGAAGGCGCCGCCTTCGATGTAGGCGACGTAGGCGCGGTCGGGATGGTCGGGGAAGACTTCGGTCTGGTGGGGGCGGTAGCCGCTGTCGAATTGCGGGTGGCGGGGCGGGGCGCAGCCGGGCAGGCAGGCGTCGCCTTTCCGGGTGCCGGGATACCACCAGCGGCCGACCTCTTTGGGGTTTTTGGGGTCGCGGACGTCGACGATCATGTAGAACTGATAGTCGTTGGGGTGGCTGGGTTCGAAGTCGGCCGAGCCGGTGGCCATGTGGACGAATTCGCCGTCGACGAACCAGACGCAGTGGACGCCGCGGGAGAAGGGGCCGGAGGTGTCGAAGAAGGAGAGCTTGAGGTCGTCGAGCTTTTTGGCCTGTTTGACGCGGGTTTGATCGGAGACGTCGAGGATCCAGAGGCCGGCGGTCTTCTGGCCGACCTGCAGGGTCTGGTTGGCGATGACGAGGACGTTGCCGGAGAGGCCGAGCGAGTTGCAGCGCGTCATGCCCGGGGTGGGGACGGGGAGCTGGTTGAGGAGGACGGGGTTTTCGGGTTTGGTGACGTCGAGAATACTGATGCAGGTGTCCTGGCCTTCGTGGGCGAGGTAGAGGATGCGGTGGCCGTCGGGGGTGACCTGGATGGCGAGACCTTCGCCGCCGTCGCCTTTGCCGTTGAGGTCGTTATGACCGACGAGGGAGATGTTCTTCGACACCCCGGAAGGGGAGGCGCCGCTCTGCTGGGCTGCCAGGGGCAAGGCCAGGGACAGGGAGAGGCTGAGAGAAACGGAGAGTAGAAGCGCGCTTCGGGCGTACATGCGTAAAGATCGTATCACGCGGCGAGGCCGGTGTCTTTCGCATGGTGAACTGATTTTTTTCGCCGGTTAGCGGGCAGCAGCGGCGGCCTTGCGGGCGGCCTTGGGCGCAGGCGCGGCAGCGGCGGGCGCGGTCTGCGGGGGGAAGTTCTTGCGCAACCAGTCGTGGATGCCTTCCTTCTGCGCAGCATTGACGACGCGCTGCCATCTGGTTTCGCCGCTTCGTTCGCTGTATTCGGCCACCAGGTAGGAATTCCCGGTGAAGACCGAGATGCGGGCGTCGTTCTGAACTCGACCGCAGTAGTACATGCTGTTGATTACCTGACGATCTGTCATGTGAACTAATTTTAGCATGATTTAGCCGAGGAGCCTACCGCAGTAGTAAACTAGCGCGCGAAATGGCGTAAGAGGACGGCGGGGGATGATTGATTCCGCGCAGGAGGAGGGTTCGTTGGGGGCGGGGCCGGTGGCGGGGGCGGGGCCGGTGGTGCTGGTGGTCAGGCGCCGGGGTTGAGACGGCTGATTTTGGCGGCGAGGATGAAGTCGGCGAGGCTGAGTCCGCCGATGGCGTGGGTCCAGATGGTGAATTCGGCTTTGCCCCAGGCGAGGAGGATGTCGGGGTGGTGGGCCAGCTCTTCGGCGAGGAGGGCGGACTGGTTGACGAAGTCGAGGGCGGAGAGGAAGTCGGGGAAGGCGAAGGCGCGGCGGAGGCGGGGGCCGGGCTCGATTTCCCAATCGGGCAGCTGGGCGGCGAGGGTGGCGATCTCGGCGGGCGTGAGTTTTGGGGTGGCGGCGGTGCAGGGCGGGCAGGACTGGTCTGCGAGATTTTGGGACACGGATACCTCTGCGCTGTGGGATGCGCGGCGGGGCGGTTGGGGTTCAGGCTATAAACTGGGGCTTGCGTCTCGCACCTGCCCGTAAGGCCGCGTTTGCCGCACTGCTCGCCGTGGATCGCGGCGCGTGGTCGGCCGAAGCGTTGGCTGCTAAATCGATGGAACTTGACCCGCGCGATGCGGGGTTGGCGTCCGATGTGGTGTTCGGGACGCTGCGGAGGCAGGGGCAGCTGGATGCGCTGATCGATGCGTATTCGAGCCGGCCGGCGGCGAAGATGGATGCGCCGATCCGGATTGCGCTGCGGATGGCGCTGTACCAGATGCGGTTTCTGGACCGGATTCCGGCGCATGCGGCGGTGAACGATGCGGTGGAGCTGGTGCGGCGGGCGGGGAAGGCGTCGGGCGCGGCGATGGTGAACGCGGTGCTGCGGCGGTCGCTGCGGGAGCCGGTGGAGATTGGCGAAGCGGCGGCGACGCCGGGGTGGCTGCTGGAGCGGTGGAGGCGGCAGTTCGGGGCAGATGCGGCGGCGGGGATTGCGCACGCGAGTCTGGAGGCGCCGACGCGGTACATTCGCGTGCCGGAGGGGCGGGTGCCGCCGGAGGGTGCGGTGGCAACGGAGGTGGCGGGCTGCTACGAGCTGGCGGCGGGCGAGCCGGGCGGGTACCGGTTTCAGGATATTGGGTCGCAGGCGATTGTGCCGTTGCTGGAGATTGAGGCGGGGCAGCGCTTTCTGGATGTGTGCGCGGCGCCGGGGAATAAGACGGCGCAGGCGCTGGAGCGGCATCCGGCGAGCGCGATTGCGTGCGAGCTGCATCATTCGCGGGCGCGGGGGCTGCGGGAGCTGGGGATTCCGGTGGTGACGCTGGATGCGACGGTGGCGCTGCCGTTTCGGGCGAAGTTCGACCGGATTCTGGTGGACGCGCCGTGTTCGGGGACCGGGACGCTGGCGCGCAATCCGGAGATCAAGTGGCGGCTGCGGGCGGAGGATCTGGCCGATCTGCCGGGGCGGCAGGCGCGGATTCTGCGGAATGCGCTGGGGGCGCTGGCGGAGGGCGGGCGGCTGGTGTATTCGACCTGTTCGCTGGAGCGCGAGGAGAACGAAGACGTGGTGGCGGCGAGCGGGGCGCGGGTGCTGCGGACGGTGCAGCGGCTGCCGGGGCGCGAGGCGGGCGACGGATTCTTTGCGGCGCTGCTGGCGGTTTGAAGGGCGGCCGGCTGAATCTGGTTACGGAACGGTTTCAGCGGCGGTGAATTGCGGGCGGCGGGTATGGACACGTCCGCCTCGCGGGGGCGAGAATAGAGAATTCCGTTCACGCTTCAGGGAAACGCTCTCGTTTCCGGCCAGCCATTGACATGACCCGACATACCGGACACGACACCCCGGCGACACGCCCGCAAAAACCGCGACGGCCATTTTCCTTCCGCATGGTGCGGTTCCGGCTGATGGCGCTGCTGGCGGTGCTGGGGCCGGGCTTCATTACGGCGAACGTGGACAACGACCCGGGCGGGATCCTCACGTATTCGCAGGCCGGGGCGAAGTATGGCTATGCGCTGCTGTGGACGCTGATTCCGACGACGATTGCGCTGATTGTGGTGCAGGAGATGGCGTCGCGGATGGCGGTGGCGACGGGCAAGGGGCTGTCGGATCTGATCCGCGAAGAGTTCGGGCTGCGGGTGACGTTCTTCACGATGATCGTGCTGGCGCTGGCGGATCTGGGGAATATTTTCGCGGAGTTTGCCGGGATTGCTTCGGGGATGAGCATTTTCGGGGTGTCGAAGTATATTGCGGTACCGATCGGGGCGGCGATTGTGTGGGGCGTGATTGTGAAGGGCTCCTACAAGCCGGTAGAGCGAATCCTGATCATTTTCTCGTTCATATATTTCGCGTATCCGGTATCGGCGTACTTTGCGCATCCGGACTGGCACGCGGCGCTGGTGCAGACGTTTGTGCCGGAGTTCCGGGCCGATTCCGGCTACATCACGATGATGGTGGGGCTGATCGGCACGACGATTACGCCGTGGATGCAGTTTTATCTGCAGGCTTCGGTGGTGGAAAAGGGCACGACGAAGAAAGACTACAGGCTGGCGCGCTGGGACGTGGTGCTGGGCTGCATTGTGACGGACGTGATTGCGTTCTTCATTGTGGTGGCGTGCGCGGCGACGCTGTTTAAATCCGGGCACGGGGAGATCAACGACGCGGCGGAGGCGGCGCTGGCGCTGAAGCCGTTTGCGGGGCAGTTTGCGGCGCTGCTGTTCGGCATCGGGCTGGTGAATGCGTCGCTGCTTTCGGCGGCGATTCTGCCGCTGGCGACGGCGTACAACGTGTGCGAGGGGATGGGCTTCGAATCGGGCATCGACAAGAGCTTTTCCGAGGCGCGGATTTTCTATTCGCTGTACACGTGCCTGATTCTGCTGGGCGCGGGGGCGGTGCTGATTCCGCATATTCCGCTGCTGAAGGTGATTCTGCTGTCGCAGGTGGCCAACGGTATCCTGATTCCGTTTGTGCTGATCTTCATGCTGAAGCTGGTGAACCGGGAAAAGCTGATGGGCGATATGAAGAACGGCCGGATGCAGAACGTGATCGCGGTGGCGATGACGGCGGTGATGCTGGTGCTGACGGCGATGATGACGTATTTTTCGATTACCGGATAAGCGGGCGTTGCGTTGCCGCGCAATCTGATAATGTGATTCGGGGAGAATCACATGCGCAGACTCATCCACAGCCTTGCATTATTCGCGGCGGGCCTTGTGGCAGGCCATTTCCTGCCGCAGCCGACGCAGGCGCAGGACACGCGGCTGACGGGCATCGGGCTGAATCATTACGGCGTTGCGGCGAAGGACTGGGACGCGACGATCGATTTCTACACGAAGACGCTGGGCTTCAAAGAAGCGTTCAATTTCAAGGACAAGGACGGCAACGTGACGACGTCCTACGTGCAGATGAGCAAAGAGAATTTCATTGAGATTTCGCGTGCCACGGCGGCGAATCCGGCGGGGGTGAATCATGTGGGGATCCGGGTGGACGATCTGAATGCGACGGTGGCGCGGTTGCGGCAGCGCGGGGTGACGGTGGCCGATCCGCATACGGGCGGCAGCAAGGCTCCGCTGACGAATATTACCGATCCGAACGGAGTGCGGCTGGAGCTGCTGGAATATCCGGCGGATTCGCTGCAGAAGAAGGCGATGGACGGGTATCGGTAGACGGTGCGCGGGCGACGCGGCTGAATGCGGTTGGTCAAGCGGTAGCGGGCCAGGGGCCGGAAGGAAAATATGGCGAGCTCGGCGTACATTCCGGACGTGAAGGGGGACGACGAGGACGCCGTCGTGCATTCGGCGGCGGTGCGGATCACGCACTGGATCAACATGATCAGCTTCATCGGACTGCTGGTGAGCGGGATCGCGATTCTGCTGGTGCATCCGCGGCTGTATTGGGGCGAGACGGGGAGCGTGGAGACCGGCTCGCTGATCGATCTGCCGCTGCCGTTTGTGCTGAAAGGCCAGAACGGGTGGGGCCGCTCGCTTCACTTTCTTTCGGCGTGGTTCAGCGTGGTGAACGGGCTGGTGTATGTGGCGTCCGGTCTGGTGACGCGGCACTTCGGAAGGAATCTGCTGCCGGCGCGGGCCGATCTGACGTGGAGTTCGGTGACGGCGTTCGTCAGCGAACTGCGCATGCGGAGGGAGGCGAAG
Source organism: uncultured Acidobacteriia bacterium (assembly GCA_903828455.1). GTDB lineage: Bacteria > Acidobacteriota > Terriglobia > Bryobacterales > Bryobacteraceae > BOG-234. The sequence goes on from CAIKMJ010000008.1 coordinate 8,111, forward strand.
GATGCGCTTGCTTACAACGTGCATCAGCGGCTGGCGTATGCGGGAGTCATTTTCGTGTTGTTTCCCGTGCTGATCTGGAGCGGTTTTGCGATGTCGCCGGCTTTGACGTCGGTGTTTCCGGTGCTGGTGAATCTGCCGGGCGGGCAACAATCGGCGCGCACGATTCACTTTTTCGTGGCGTCGGCGCTGGTGCTGTTCCTGGTGGGCCACGTCGGGATGGTGTGGCTGACCGGTTTCACGAAACAACTGCGGGCGATGATTACGGGGCGCGGCACGAGAGGAAGGGAGCGGGGATGAGCGACTATTCGCGGCGCAGGATCATCACGGCCGGATTGAGTACGGTGGCGGGGGCGGCGGGGCTGGCGGTGGCCGCGCGCCTTGCGAGCCGGTACGGGCTCATGCCGCCCGATAGCGGTGGCGTTTACGGGATCGGAGAGTCGCTCACGTATGCGACGCAGCGGCTTGTAATGGCGCAGGGCTCGGCGGCGAGGGAGTTCGAGCGCAGCCGGATTTCGGCGAAACCGCATGTCAATTACCCCGCGGGTCCGCCGCGGGACGAGGAGTTCGGGAGGCTGCGGGCGGGGCAGTTCGCGGAGTGGCGTCTGATTGTGGACGGACTGGTGGAGCGGCCGGGGGCGCACTCGGTTGCCGGGCTGAAGGGCATGCCGCGCGCGACGCAGATTACGCACCAGGCGTGCGAGGAGGGCTGGTCCTACATTGCGGAATGGAGCGGGGTGCGGTTATCGCACTTGCTGCAACTGGCAGGGGTGAAGCCGCAGGCGCGGTACGTGGTTTATTACTCGCATCAGCCGCACTGGTGGGACAGCATCGATATGGCCGAAGCGCTGCACCCGCAGACGCTGATCGCCTATGAGATGAACGGCGAGGATTTGCCGGAGCCGCACGGGGCGCCGCTGCGGATGAAGGTTCCGAGGCAGCTGGGCTATAAGAACGTGAAGCACCTGGTGCGGCTCACGGTGACCGATAGTCTGAAAAACGTTGGCAATGGGCTCGGTTCATCGGCGCCGAGCGTTGGGTTTGCCTGGTACGCGGGCATCTGAACGGACGCCTGGCTGGCGCGTGGTTACCGGCGCCGACCTTTTTCGGCCGCGGCGTTTAGCGGGCCGGGGCCGGCGGGCGGACCATGCGGGGGCAGCAGCCTTCGGCGCAGGGGTTGGGGATGCCGTCGCGGAGGGCGTCGCGCACGAGGTCGTGAATGCCTTTGACGAAGAGCGGGTGGGTTCCGGCGGTGCCGGCGCGTTCGAAGGCGATGCCGCGATCGGCGGCGACCTGGGCGGCTTCGGTATCGAGATCCCAGGCCACTTCCATGTGGTCCGATAAGAAGCCGATGGGGACGACGATGAGGCGTTTGGCGTCGGTGGCGCGGATGTAATCGCAGATATCGGGTTCGAGCCAGGGCTGGGTGGGCGGACCGCTGCGGCTCTGCCAAACGAGTTCGGGCTCGCCGAGATTCAATCGTCGATTGACCAGGGCGGAGGCGGCGCGGAGTTGCTGCACGTAGGGGCTGCCGTCCGACATCGAAATGGGAATGCTGTGCGCGGTGTAGACGACTGTTGCGCCGGGCAGGCGGGACTGGGCGACGCGGACGCGGTCGACCATGGTGTCGATGAAGCCGGGGTGTTGCCAGTAGGGCGGCAGTTTGTCGATGCGCGGCGCATCGGGGACGGCGGCGCGGGCGGCTTCGATGTCCTCGCGGTACTGGCGGCAGCCGGAATACGAACCGAAGGCGGAGGTGGCGAGGGCGAGGGCGTGCTTCACGCCGTCGTTGCGCATGTGGCGCACGGTTTCGGCGAGCATGGGGTGCCAGTTGCGGTTGCCCCAGTAGACGGGAAGCGAGGTGCCGTTTTCGGTGAATTCGCCTTCGAGCGCGTCGATGAGGCGGCGGCACTGTTCGTTGATGGGGCTTTTGCCTTCGAAATGGTAGTAGTGTTCGGCGACTTCGAGGAGGCGCTCGCGGGGCACGTTGCGGCCGCGCAGCACGTTTTCGAGAAACGGGATGACATCCTCATGCTTTTCGGGCCCGCCGAAGGAGATGAGCAGGAGGGCGTCGTAACGGTCACTGGTCGGCACAAGTCCAGTATAGGGATTGGTGCGCGACGCCGGGAGCGCGGAGGCGGCGCGGGTCAGCGGCCGAGCGCGCGGCCGAGGAGAGTCTGGGCTTCGGCGACGATCTCATTGAGATGAGCGCGGGAGCGGAGGCTTTCGGCGTAGAGCTTGTAGATGTCTTCGGTGCCGGAGGGGCGGGCGGCGAACCAGCCGCTGTTGGTGACGACTTTGAGTCCGCCGATGGAGGCGTGGTTGCCGGGGGCGTGGGTGAGGGTGGCGGTGATGGGGTCGCCGGCGAGGGTGGTGGCGGGGAAGTCCTGGGGGGTGAGGCGCTTGAGGGCTTCGCGTTTTTCGGCCGTGGCCGGTGCGTCGATGCGGGTGTAAAAAACGTTGCCGTAGCGGGAGACGAGATCGCGCCAGTGTTCGCCGGGGTCGCGCGAGGTGACGGCGCAGATTTCGGCGGCGAGAAGGCCGAGGATGAGGCCATCCTTATCGGTGCTCCAGACGGTGCCGTCGCGGCGGAGGAAGCTGGCGCCGGCGCTTTCTTCGCCGCCGAAGCAGCAGCTGCCGTCGAACAGGCCGGGCGCGAACCACTTGAAGCCGACGGGAACTTCCCAGAGGATGCGGTGGCGGTCGCGGACCACGCGGTCGATGACGCTGCTCGAAACGACGGTCTTGCCGATCATGGCCGAGGCGGGCCAGTGGGGGCGGTGGGAGAGCAGGTACTGGATCGCGACGGCGAGGTAGTGATTCGGATTCAGGAGGCCGGAGGAGCGGGTGACGATGCCGTGGCGGTCGGCGTCGGGATCGTTGCCCCAGGCGATGTCGTAGCGGTCGGGCGCGGCGCCGGGGGCCTGGGCGCCGGCGATTTTGTGGACAAGGCCGGCCATGGCCTGGGGGCTGGAGCAGTCCATGCGGATCTTGCCGTCGTGATCGACGGTCATGAAGCCGAAGCGGGGGTCGAGCTTCGGATTGACGATGGTGAGATCGAGGCCGTAGCGTTCGGCGATGGGTTCCCAGTAGGCGAGCGAGGCGCCGCCGAGAGGGTCGACGGCGATTTTGGGGGCGCTGGTGCGGATGGCTTCCATGTCGATGACGGAGGCGAGGTCGTCGACGTAGGGGCGGATGAGGTCCTGCGAGTGGGTGGTGGGGGCGCGCAGGGCCCACTCGTGGAGGATGCGTTTGACGTCGCGGCAGCCATCGCGAAGAAGATCGTTGGCGCGGTTCTGGATCCAGCTGGTGACGCTGGTGTCGGCGGGGCCGCCATCGGGCGGATTGTATTTGAAGCCGCCGTCTTCGGGAGGATTGTGCGAGGGCGTGATGATGATGCCGTCGGCGAGGGCGGCGCCGGGATTGCCGTAGCGGTGGCGGTTGTGGGTGAGGATGGCGTGGGAGACGACGGGCGTGGGGGTGCAGCCATCGTTTTCCTGAATGATGGTTTCGACGTTGTTGGCGGCGAGGACTTCGAGGGCGGTGCGCTCGGCGGCGGCGGAGGCGGCGTGGGTGTCCTTGCCCATGAAGACGGGGCCGAGCGTGCCGTTGCGCGAGCGATAGTCGCAGATGGCCTGGGTGATGGCGAGGATGTGGGATTCGGTGAAGGTGCCGTTGAGGGGCGAACCGCGGTGGCCGCTGGTGCCGAAGGAGACCAGTTGCGCGGGGTTGGCGGGGTCGGGGCGGCGCTCGTAATACTGGCGTTCGAGATCGGCGGTATCGATGAGGAGTTCGGGCGGCGCCGGACGGCCTGCAAGGGGGTTGAGAGGCATGACGGTTGTTCCGAAAACGTTTTCGTCGCTGTCGTTCCCTACATTATCGGCGACGGCTATTGTTTTCCCTGAAGACTGGCGGGAGGGAAGTATTCGCCGAGCAGTTGGCGCTTCCACCAGTTGCCGGTGCGGCGGCGCTCGTCGTAAGTGGTGAAGGTGTACTGGTATATCATGGCGCGCACGTATTTGGGCGGGCCGCCAGGAAAGGGGTTGACGCCGAGCAGTTCGAGGACGCGCGGCTCGCCTTCGAGAAGGCGCGAGATGAGGCGGATGAGCCAGGGATTTTCGCGATAGGAGCCGAGGGCGGCGAACCACATCTGCCAGTCGAGGCGAGGCTGCGCGGGGGCGACCCAGGAGGGTGGGCGTTCGAGGGGGCCGGCTTTGTAGCGGAAGACGTAGGGGGTCCAGGTGACGTTGTCGTTGGAACCTTCGAGGGAGATTTCCGGGCGGGTGGTGGTCATGTTGGCGAAAAGACCGTAGCCGTTGACAATGCCGTAGGTGGCGGGCCAGGAGAGCGCTTCGTGCACGGCGGGCGGGGTTTCGACGCCGAAGGAGGAGGCGACCATGGGGAGCGAGATCGCGACGATGACGGTGACCAGAACGGCGGAGACAAGTGAGTTGGCACGCAGCGGTTTCGGCTCGCGACGTTCGCGCCAGAGCCGGCGGGCGGGCGCTCCGGATTTTGGTACACGGGGCCCGAACCAGCGGGAGAGCAGCGCGTCATCGAGCAGGAACAGGCAGAGCGCGATGGTCAGCAGGTTGAAGAAAGTGTAGTTGCCGGTGAGCAGGATGAGGGTTTCGAGGAAGACGAAGCCGGCGGCGGCGAGTTGTTTGCAGCGGCGCGGGCCGAAGATGAAGAAGGGCAGGATGAGTTCGATGACGAAGACCATCAGCGTGGAGAGCTGCTGGAACCAGAGCGGGAGCTGCGCTGCGTACCAGGCGAGCGGCGTGGGGAGCGGCTGCGTCATGTAGTGGAAGCTGAGCGCGGTGAGGTTGTGCCAGGTGAGGTCGCCGCTGGCGAGCTTGACGACGCCGGACTGGAACATGAGGCGGAACAGCAGCCAGCGGAAGAGCCAGACGCGCGGCCAGGAGGGCTTGAGGAAGATGGCGAGGAAGCCGGCTTCGAGCAGAAGATAGTCCCACTGGTAGGACATGAAAACCTGTGCGCCGTTCACCACGGACAGGTAGTAGACGAACAGGACGATGAAGGCGGCCTTTTGCCCGGCGGTGTGCGGGCGCGCGATGGCGGCGACGAAGGCGAGGACCGCGCCGCCCCAGACGAGCGAGAGCAGGGCGAATTCGCTGTGGGCCCACCAGAAGAGCGTGGGGACGCGCCAGATGGCGGCCGGGCCGATCTGGCGGGTGAGCGCGGCGAGCGTTTCGGCGACGGGCTGGAGGCCTTTTGCGCCGATGAGTCCGCGCACCTGCTGGCCGAAGGAGACGAAGGCGATCAGGTAGATGAAGGCGACGGCGCGGGAGAAGAGCGACGAGGCAAGAGTGTACGAGGGCGGTTCGACGTGGCGGCCCCACAGCGCGCGGGTGATTTTGTAGCCGGCGTTGCGATGGCTGGCGATGCGGCGATAGACGAATTCTGAGAGCGGGGCGAGGCCGGGGACGTTCGAGAAAAGCCAGAGCAGGCAGGCGAGGCCGGGGACGAGGGCGAGCAGGTGAAAGACGGCTTCGGCACCGCTGTAGCGACGGTCTTCGAGGAAGAACTGGACGGAGCGGCGGAAGTCTTCGGGCGGCACTTCGGGGAAACGCGGGGCGACTTTCTGAAACGGCTGATAGTCGACGGCGTCGCCGGTGAGTTTGTTCCAGTAGCCGACCCAGAGGCGGCAGAAGGAACAGTCGCCGTCGAATACGAGAAGCGGCCGTGGAGAGCGGGCAGGCACGATCCAGAACTAACACAGGGCGAGCGGCGGCGCGGGGCGCGGGTGCGCGGGGGCGGGCGAAGAAGTAGTTGTGCGATAAGTAGAATTTAGAAATCTGCGCGAGGTAAGTGTCATGTTACGAAAAGTAATTTCATACGGGTTCGTTGTTGCCGCGATGGCCGGTGCGCTGGTTTTCGGTGCGCTGGTTTTCGGTGCGCCGAAGAAGGCGACGCCGGCGGAGCTGAATCTGACGGATCTGGACGGCAAGAAAGTTCATCTGAAGGATCTTCGGGGCAAGATCGTGGTGGTGAACTTCTGGGCCACGTGGTGCGGGCCGTGCAAGGAAGAGATGCCGGTGTTTGTTGAGCTGGAAAAGAAGTGGGCGGCGAAGGGCGTAACTTTCATTGGCGCGTCGCTGGACGATAAGAAGACGCAGAAGAACATTCCGGAATTTGTGAAGAAGTATCAGATTGATTTTCCGGTGTGGACGGGCACGTCGGGCGACGACCTCTTTAAGCTGGGGATGGGGGAGGCGGTGCCGGATACGGCGTTTGTGGATACCGACGGCGTGGTGCTTCTGCGCGTGCAGGGTGAGATTCACCGGGCGGAGCTGGAGGAGCGGCTGGAGTGGATGACGGGCGACCGTTCCAAACCGTCGCCGAAGCCGTTGTTACACAATCTGCCGTAAGTGCGCAGAACGCAAAAGCGGTTGTATTCGCACTAATGGTTTTGAATTAGCTGCGCGCGGGCGGCCGGCGTTGTAATGGATTTCTGTTATTGTCCGGTGCCGACATTGTTTCCTAGGATGGATTAAAGGGCCAGTAGTGCGAGGCGCTGCGCCCCGAAGTCCTGACTGACAACGGAGACAAAGTTATGAAATTCGGATTTTCATTTTATTCACGGCCCCTGCTGACGGCGGCCGCGGCGCTGCTGAGTGTGGCGTCGGTGCAGCCGGTATTCGGGCAGGGCTGTATTATTTCGCGTTCGAACGGGCAGGTGGGCGGTCCGGCGAGCGATGGCGGTTACATGTCGCCGGGTGACATTCAGGTGGGCGATTCCTACCGGCATCAGTTTTCGTTCCGTCACTTTGTCGGACCGACGGAGCAGACACAGCGTCAGGTGCTGGGCAACGAGGTCGAGAATAAGATCAACCTGCAGAACTTCAATGTGACTTATCAGCTGACGAGCCGGTTCAGTGTAAGTGCGGATATGCCGCTGCTGACGGCGAGCCGCCACACGAATAACTCGCCGATCGTTTATACGACGCAGGGGATTGGCGACATTGCGTTCATGGCGAACGGCTGGGTGTTCAATACCAGTGAAAACTCGCGCGGTAACGTGCAGCTGGGCGCGGGACTGCTGTTGCCGACGGGGCGGAACAACCTGGCGAACACGGTGGACGCGTATGACGGGAAGGGGCCGCATCCGGTGGTAGTGGATTATTCGATTCAGCCGGGGCAGGGAGGCTGGGGCATCCCGTTCCAGTGGCAGTCGTTTGTAAACGTCGGGTCGACGCAGTTGTATTTCAACGGCAACTACACGGCGATGCTGCAGAGCATCAACATGCATACGATCCGCAGCGCTACGGTAAATCCGGTGACGCTGACGCAGTACAACTCGATTTCCGATCAGTATCTGCTGGAGGCCGGCGTTGCGCATGCGGTGCCGAAGGTGAACGGACTGAGCGTGACGGTGGGACCGCGCATGGAAGGAGCGCCGGCGCGCAACCTGTTCCCTGGAAGCAACCTCGGATTCCGGCGGCCTGGTTTTGCGATTTCCATCGAGCCGGGTGTGCAGTACGCGCACGGCGGGCATATCTTTACGGTGCAAATGGGTAAGGCGTTCTACCGCGACCGCACCCACAGCGTGCCGGATGTGCTGACGGGCGGGCACGGCGATGCGGCGTTTGCCGACTATGTGTGGCTGGCGAGCTATTCGTATCGCTTCATGCGGGGCCATTCGGCCGCGGCACACGGCCACGATTCGGCCGACCATGTGAGCGGCAATTCGACGCCGTCGGCTCCGGCACTGCCGCGGACGACCGGCAACGGCGGCTGCTAATCGTTTCAACGGTTGCCGCCGGCAGAGACTGGCGGCAATACCGGTAGTTGGGCGACGCTGTAAGTCAGACGACTGTAAGTCAGCAAAGGTAAGTGAGAAGGCTGCGGGGACCGGACATGGTTCGCGCAGCCTTTTTGCTTTTGGGTAGTGGAGAGGACGAGGCGGCGGAGTCGCTCAGCGGACGAGGAGAGTCGCTGCGCGGCGGCGATGCGAGGGTCGACGATGCGAGGGAGGGCGATGCGAGGGTCGACGATGCGAGGGAGGGGTTGCGGTGCGGGCCGGTAGAGGGGGCGGAAGGTCGCGGAGTGGAGACTAAAATGGCGGCGCCATCGTGCAGACTGGCGCCGCCATTATTGTTTGCCGAAGCGAACGGGGCGTTTGGGCCCCGCGTATCACTGCGCTACTTCGCCGCCGGAATCAGCCCCTTGGCTTCGTCGATGGTGAAGCGCTGGTTGGCCGGGACGTTATTGAAGCTCTGCTTCGTGCCGCTCGGCCATTCCACCTGCACTGTCTTGACGACCGTATCGGCACCGAGTCCGAAGGTCAGCGCCAGATCGCTTTGCGATGCGTAGCTCGATCCGCTGCGGACGGTGCTCCACTGCTTGCCGCCGGCGCTTTCGATGCGAACCACGGCGCCGATGCCGTCGCGGTTGGATTTGGTGCCGCTGGTGCGGAACGAGACCCAATGATTCTTGTTGCCGCCGTCGTTGCGGTACAGATGGGCCGCGCCGCCGTTGGTGGTGAGGATCACGTCGAGATCGCCGTCATGATCGAAATCGGAGTAGATCGCGCCGCGGGCGACGATGGGCTTGGTGAAGTCGGCGCCGACTTTGGTCGACATATTGTCGAACTTCTTCGAGCCGAGGTTGCGGAACAGCAGCGGCGGTTCCTCATAGTGGATCTTGGGCTGAACCTTGCCGATCTCCTCTTCAATGTGGCCGTTGGCGGTGAGGATGTCGGGGTAACCGTCGAGATCGTAGTCGAAGAAGAAGACGCCGAAGGCGAGCGACAGAAGGCTTTCGCGGCCGACGGTGGAGAGCGGGGCTTCGTCGACAAAGAGGCCGTTGCCTTCGTTGTGATAGAGGCCGAGCATCTGGTTGGAGAAGTTGCCGACCAGCAGATGGGCGCGGCCGGTGCGGTCGTAATCGCCGGAATCGACGCCCATGGCGCCGCGCGCGACGCCGTCTTCGCCGTAGGCGACGCCCGCGGTCATGCCGTTTTCCGAGAACGTGCCGTTGCGGTTGTTGTGGTAGAGCTTATTGGGCTGCGTATCGTTGCAGACGAAGACATCGGGCCAGCCGTCGCCATCGATATCGACGATGGAAACGCCGAGCGACTTACTTGTTGCGTCGCCCATGCCGGCTTTTGCCGTAACATCTTCAAACTTACCGTTGCCGAGGTTGTGGTAGAGCTTGCTCTGCGTTCCTTTGTAGGATTCCGGGGTGCAGTAAGACTTGGTGTTGCCGTCGAGCGAGCACCAGATGTCGCCCTTCTGCGTCCACTGAACATAGTTGGCGACGAAGATATCGAGCTTACCGTCGCGGTCGTAATCGAGGAAAGCAACGCTGGTGCCGAAGCTGGCGTTATTAATGCCGGAGCCGGCGGTCACGTCCCTGAACTTACCGTTGCCTTCGTTGTGGAATAACTTATCGCCGTCGAGGGCGGTGATGTAGATGTCATCTTTACCGTCGTTATCGAAATCGCCGACGGCGATGCCGATGCCGTAGATTTCCACGTCGAGACCGGAGCCTTTGGTGACGTCGACGAACTTGCCGTGATCGTTGTGATAAAGGGTGGCGGTGGTGCGGCGGCCCCTGGGCGTCCAGTCCTTGCCGTTGACGAAGACGACGTCCGACCAGCCGTCGCCATCGTAATCGATGAAGGCGGCACCGGCGCCGAGCGTTTCCGGCAGGTACTTCTTGCCGGTCTTGCCGGCGTTGTGAACGAACTTAATGCCGGATGCGGCGGTGGCATCGGTAAAGGTAACGGGATTGGCCGGACCGACGGCGGCGAGCAGGGCCGCGGTGACGCCGATGGCTCCGACTCCGGTGAGTGCCGAGAACAACTTCATTTAATTTCCCCCCGCGGCGTAGCCCTGGCTGTTGTTGCGGGCGACCGGCGTAGATTTTGGTGTGGCTGTATTTGGTGAGGCAGTCTTTGGTGTGGCTGTGCTTGTTGATGCAGTCTTTGTTGAGGCAGTGCCGGGTGTGGCTGCAACATTTTTGAGCGGCGACGGAGACGGCGTGATTTTGCCGTTCAGCGGGGCGCTTTCGTGATCGTGAATATTCTGCCGCTCGTTGTTGTCTTCCGGGCTGAGCAGGCGGCGTTTGGCGGTGATGGCCTGCGCCGACTCTTCGGTCTTAAAGCGCTGGAAGAGTTTCTGTTCGCGGTCGGCCTTTTCCTTATCGCCGAGGCCGCGGTAAGCGAGCATGGCGGTGTAGTGCATCTGGAGATCTTCCGGATCGACGGCGTTGACTTTCAGGAGCGCGTCGATGGAGCCCTTGTAGTCGCGCTTGAGGAAGAGTAAACGCGCCACCTGATTCCAGACGACGCGGTCGCGCGGGTACTTGGCGGTGACGATGGCGAGCGACTTTAATGCCGCGTCGTAATCGCCGTCGGCCTTTTCGGTGAGGGCTTTGAAGTAGTAGATGCGGCCGAGTTTCGGATCGGTTTCGAGCGCCTTTTTGATGAAAGGCTTGGCGCGCTCGGTCTCGCCTTCCTGGATGAGCGCGCGGGCCACGTTCAGCCAGCCATCGGCATAGCCGGGTTCGGCTTCGGTGACCTTGGTGAAGGCGTATTCGGCGCCTTTGACGTCGCCCTGCAGCAGGAGGCCGATGCCCCAGTCGTTCCAGCGTTCGCGGGTTTTCTTGTTGGTGACCTGTTCCCACTTTTGTTCTTTGGGGTCGTTGGTCAGGTCGACGGAGGCCTCGGCGGAAGCCAGCACGGTGATGGGCGTGGAGGGAACTTCGTGCTTGAACTCGGCCGATACGTTGGCCGGAATGTTCTTCGGATCGAAGCTGTATTCGAGGCTGTTGTGGTTGACATCGACCAGCGAGGGATCCTGACCGGGCTTCGGCTGGCCGGCGAAGGCGAACTGCGTGTAATACCAGGAGAACTTGCGGTGATTCAGCTTCGCCTTGAACGTGATGGGCCCTTTGGCATCTTTGGGAATCCGCACTAAATAATGTACGGTGTCGGCCGCGCCGGGCTGGATGGCATGCACGTATAAAACGCTGCGCGCCTGCCAGGCATTGCGTTTGTCGATCTGGTTGCCTTCGGCGTCGAGCTGATAGGCCTTGTACATGTGGGCGCCGGGATCGACCGGGCCCTTGCCGTTGTCTTCCACGCCGCCGTTGAGATAGATCACCTTGCCGGTGGCGTCGGTGGCTTCCAGTTCGAGCCAGATGTCGAATGAATCGAGCGTGCCGCCGGGGAAGAAGTGGCCGATCTTGCGGGTACGGACCACGACGTCGATGCGGGCGGACTTGCCGGGGACGAGCTTCGGCTTCGCCACATCGATGGGCCCGGCCACCTGACCCACGTCACGGATTACGGTTTCGGTGGACTGTTCGGCTTCTTCACCGATGGCGCCGCCGGTGCTCAGTTGCGGACCCTGCGCGGCGCGGCGAACCATGTTGGTTTGTTTGCCGTTGTCTTCGACCGGCTGGGCGCCGAAGATGTCGACGGTGATGAAGCCGGAGGTGAGGAACTTCTGCTCCTCTTCAAACTGCTTCTGCTCCTTGTTCGAATAAGACAGCGCGGTGTTGGCGGCCGGGAAGCTGTGGGAGTGGCCCTTGCCGTTCTTCGAGCCGAGTTCGGTGGAGTCTTCGAGCGGCATGTGGCAGCCCGAGCAGGTCTTGCCTTCGGGCGGATAGTAGAACGAGCGGGCGCCTTCGCCGAAGCCGGAGGCCTGCCAGTTGTCGTAATCGTTGAAGCCGCGGAACCAGCGGTAGTTGTTGACCGGCACGTCGAGGTGGACCTTGTGGCAGGTGGAGCAGTATTCCGAGGACTGGGCCGTCATGAACGGCTTCAGGAACGTCTGGCTGTGCGGCTTCGGATTGAGATACGTCATGAAGTCCACCATGGTGCGGACGGCCTTGTTCTTGCTCGTCATCATTTCGTGGAGCGGCGGATATTCAATGGTGAAGCCGTTATTGCCCATGGAACTGTCGACGTGGGTGATGGCGTGGCAGGAGGTGCAGGCGAGGCCGGCGTGGGCTTCGGGGGTATCGATCTGATCCTTGATCGGCTTGTCGAAGCGGCCGTTGAAGAAGACGGCGTGATCGTGGCATCCGGCGCACCAGCGGCTGCCGTTGGGCGAACCCTGAACGTCCTGCATCACTTCGATGGCCTTGCGATAGAACTGATTGTTGAAAGATCCGTAGTGGTGGGAAGAGGCCTTCCACTCTTCGTAGATCTTTTTATGGCATTCGCCGCAGGCTTCCGAGTCCATAAAGAAGTTGGACGGGATGATGCCTCCGACGTTGGTCTGCGCCGAGGCGGGGAAGAACGGGGATTTCGGTCCGCCGCCCTCTTCCTGCATGGAGGTGGGGACGACGGTGGGGTTGACGATCTTGTCTTCCGGATGCGGCACCGCATTGCGCCACATGTAGCCGAGGGCGGGCAGCACCACGAGCAGGACCAGGGCCTGGCTGAAGCGGGTGCGGAATTCGAGCCAGCCGTCGTTCTCCTTCATGCTGTTGACGGCGGCGGCGGCCTTTTTCCAGACGTAGGGAATGAGGGTCAGGACGCCCAGAATCGAGGCGCCGATGTGGGTCCAGAGCATCCAGGCGTTGGCGTGGATGTTGCCGAGCCAGGTGATGGCGCCGGCGAAAACGACCGAGACGAGGAAAAAGCCGAGTGAGGCCGGCACGGCCGAGGCCAGTCCGGTTTGGCCAAGCGTGAGCACCACGGCGACGGCGAGCGCCGCGCCGAGCGCGAGGTGGATCATCACGTTGCCCATGTAAAACACGGTGGCGGTGGGGAACGAGGCGATATACGCGGTGTTCACCAGCAGCACAATAAAGAAGATCGCGATCCACTTTTGCAGGCTGTAATTTTTCATGGCAGTTTCAGTCCCCGAACCGGTTCATTCGCGGGCCGGATGTCGGCTCCGTTTATTCAGTGTGGCCAGTTGCGTCGTTGTTGCAACGCACGCTGGCGTAATTTCCCCAAGGTAGCGGGATAGTATTCAGTCTACGGACTGGCGGGAAAACCCATCAATACTAGAAAACCACTAGCCCGCAGGCGGCGGATGCGGAAGGAGCCGGGGCGGGGGAGCGGATCCGGCCGCAATTTCCGCGGGCGCGGGGTGCGAAGAATTGCGATAATTCCTTTTTAGCCGCAATTGGATCGCAATTTTGGCAAAGCGAATTCCATCGCCGACCGGACCACTGATCGCGGGCCTCGCCGTGACGCTCGGCATCGTGGCCGCCTTCTGCTTTTATACGCTGTACCAGATTGGCGGATTGCGGCGGATGCAGAACGAAACGATTGACCGCGACCGCCGGGATTCGTTGCAACTGCTGCGGATTCAGAACGATCTGAGTGCGCTGGGCCTCGCGATGCGGGACATGATGACGGGCGGCGAGCCGTATCCGTTGTACGCGTGGTCGGCGCAATTCGAAAGAATTCATAAAGATATGGACGATGCGCTGCGGATTGAGGGGGCGCTGTCGCCCTCGCTGCACGGGTCGGACCGGACGGGGTTTTCACGGGGGCTGGCGCAGTTCTGGATTTCGGCGGGACAGATGTTTGCGATGGCGCGGGAGGGCAAGACGGACGAGGCGAGTGCGCTGGTGCGGACCTCGCTTGAAGCGCAGCAGACGGCGCTGGTGAGCGCGGTGTCGCGATTGCTTGTGGAAAACAGCGATGCCGAGCAGCGAACGGCGGCGCGGGTGGCGGAGATTTACGACAGGGTGGAGCGGCAGATCTACTGGCTGATCGCGGCGGCGCTGATCTGCATCACCGGGACCAGCCTGATGCTGATTCGCGCGAACCGGACGGTGTTTCAGGCGATGCGGGCGCTTTCGGACCGGCGCAGCGCGCTTGCGCAGAAGCTGATTACGGTGCAGGAGGAGATGTTCCGGTCGATTTCGCGCGAACTGCATGACGAATTCGGCCAGATGCTGACGGCGGTGGGGGCGATGCTGGCGCGGGCGAGAAAGCAGCACTGTCCGCCGCAGCTGACCGGCGACCTCGACGAAATCCGCGCGGTGGCGCAGCAGGCGCTCGACAAGACGCGCAGCCTCACGCAATCGCTGCATCCTTCGATTCTGGACGATGCCGGCTTTGAAGAGACGCTGGACTGGTACCTGCAGGTGTTTCAAAAGCAGACCGGAATTGCGGTGGCGCTGGAGAAATCGGGCACCGGGCGGGATATGGGGCCGGACCGCCTGATCCACGTGTACCGCGTACTGCAGGAATCGCTGAACAATGTGGCCAAGCACTCCGGGGCGCGGACGGCGCGGGTGCGCGTTCGCTTCCGGCAGGACCGGCTGGAGATGGGGATCGAGGATCACGGCATTGGTCTGCAGCCGGAAGACGGGCTGGGCGAGCGGCGCGGCATGGGGATCATCGGGATGCGGGAACGGGCCGAATTGCTGAATGGAACGATCGAGTTTCTGCGGCCCGACGGGGGCGGTACGCTGGTACAACTGACCATGCCGTTGCCGCCGCCGGATGTGCCGGTGAAACTGGCGGAAGCACCGCCCCATGGAGTCGCAAACAGCGCCGCATGACGACAGATATCCGGGTTTTGCTTGCCGATGACCATTCCCTGGTGCGAAAGGGATTTCGCCGGCTGCTCGAAGACGAACCGGGCATTCAGGTGGTGGGAGAGGCCTGCGATGGCGCCGAGGCGGTGGATCAGGCGCGGAAGCTGCGTCCGGACGTGATTGTGATGGACATGTCGATGCCCGGACTGAACGGCACGCAGGCGACGATCGAGATCCTGAAATTTCTGCCGGGCGTGGGCATCGTGATTCTGAGCATGTACGAGGAGGCGAACTACGTGCGGAATGCGCTGCGCGCGGGGGCTCGCGGGTATCTGCTGAAAAATGCATCGGATGTGGATCTGGCGGCGGCGATCCGTTCGATTGCGCGCGGCCGGAAGGTGATCGATGAGCGGCTCACGCACCCGTTCGAGATGGAGCCGGAGGGCGAATCGCCGCTGACGCCGCGCGAACGGCAGATTTTGCAGCTGATTGCGGAAGCCAAATCGACGCGTGAAATCGCCACGCTGCTCGACCTCAGCGTGAATACGGTGGCGGTTCACCGCGCCAATATCATGGATCGGCTGGGCCTGCACAAAACGGCCGAACTGGTGATGTACGCGGTCAGGCACGGCATCGCGCAGGTGTCATGAGGGGCGGCGGGCCGCTTTCGCTCGTCTCCCGCGCGGGTCTTGTGTCGGCCGGTGGGGCGTCGCTGGCATTTGTTCCGTTGATATTGGCGTCGCTGGGAGTGCTTTGGGCGGCGGCGCTTCCCGGGCCCGACCCGGGCATCCGGTTCACCGACGTTACCGCTAAGGCCGGCATCGCTTTTCGCCACAATAATGGCGCTTTCGGAGGGAAATACCTGCCGGAAACGCTCGGCTCGGGAGCGGCCTTCCTTGATTATGACCGCGACGGCTGGCAGGACATTCTGCTGGTCAATGGCGCCGACTGGCCGGGACACCGGATGCGGCGCACGACGCTCGCGCTCTATCGGAACAATCATGACGGCACGTTTACGGATGTGACGAGAAGCGCCGGGCTCGATGTGGAGATGTACGGAATGGGCGTGGCGGCGGGGGATTTCAACAACGACGGTTTTCCCGACCTGCTGATCACGGCAGTGGGGCAGAGCCGCCTGTTCCAGAACAACGGCGCGGGCGGATTTTTCGACGTGACGGCAAAATCGGGCCTCGGGGGACACAACGGGTTCAGCACGTCGGCGCTCTGGTTCGACTACGACCGCGACGGCAAGCTGGACCTATTTATTGCCAATTACGTGAAATGGTCGCCCGATCAGGACGTATTTTGCAGCCTGGACGGTAAACACAAGTCGTACTGCACGCCGGAAGCGTATCGGGGGGAGAGCAACTGGCTGTTTCACAATCGGGGCGACGGCACGTTCGAGGATGTGACGGCGAAGAGCGGTATTTTTGACAGTTCGTCGAAATCGCTTGGGGTCGCCATGCTGGATTACGATGCCGATGGGTGGCCCGATCTGTTCGTGGCCAACGATACGCAGCCGAATAAGCTCTATCGGAATAATCACGACGGGAGCTTCCGCGATGTGGCGATTGAGGCGGGGGTGGCGTTCAGCGAAGATGGCAAGGCGCGGGCGGGAATGGGTGTGGATGTGGCGGACTTTGAAAATTCCGGCTATCCGGGGCTGGCGGTGACGAATTTCGATGGCGAAATGCTGGGTTTTTATCGGGGGACTCCGCAGGGAATTTACCGGGATCTGGCGCTGACGACAGCTGTAGGCCGGATCAGCCGGCGGAGTCTGGGGTTTGGCTGTTTCTTCTTCGATGCCAATCTGGACGGGCTGCTCGATCTGCTGGTGGTAAACGGGCATATTGACGATACGGTGCGGAATATTAACCGCGACGCGCAGTATGAGCAGCCGCCGAATTTGCTGATTCATACGGGCCGGGAGAGCAGCGGATATGACGGCTTTTATGACGCGGCGCGCGCGGTGGGAGGCGGGTTTGCCGAGCCGAAACTGGGTCGCGGCGCGGCGTACGGCGATTTCGACAACGACGGCACGCTGGATGTGCTGATCACATCGAACCACGCCTCGGCCGCGTTGTACAGGAACGATCAGACGGGCCGGAGGCGCAACTGGATCCGGTTTCAGCTGGCTGGCGTGCAGTCGAACCGCGACGCGATCGGGGCGGTGGTGCGGATCTATTACGGCAGTCATTATGCGTCGCGAGTGGTGAAGGGCGGGTCGAGTTATTTGTCGCAGTCCGAGCTGCCGGTGACGTTCGGTCTGGGGGAAAACACCGGGGTGGATCGGGTTGTGGTGGAGTGGCCGGGCGGGCTGCGGGAGACTGTCAACGGATTGAAACCAGGCAGCTATTTGTGGACCGAAGGGCGCGGCGCAAAAAAAATTATTCCCCCCGCGTAATGGCGTGAAACAATCCGCTGGACGGCGTCACTAGCATTTGTACGAAATCTCTCATGGAGCAGGGGTTTTCATTGCGGGGCTAAAAAAAACCGCAATGGTGCGGGTAGTTCCTGTAAAATTAAAGCCATAAGCGGAACGCTGTATTTTTCGCGCGGCGAGCATGGCGCGGGCGCGTTCGCCGGATGTCGATTGCCGGGTCCTTGTTCGTTCCGGTGCATCACTGAAATCTGTTTCATCAATACTTGCGGTGACTGCCGGCACTGGAGCTGTTTCTCAACGCTATCGACTGAGAGGGATGCTGGAATTGATTCAAAACACAACATGTTGCGGGGATCGGGTCGGATTATGACGAAAAGGTCGGGAGCGTCGGTAAAAGGGTTTTTGATCGGGCTGGCGATATTCGTCGGGGTGAGCCTCGCCGGAATGTACTGGCTGAATTCCACGGGCCTGAAGTTTTACGGGACCGGCAAGGAAATTGTTTCCACGCTGGGCAGCCTGGCCCACGCGGTGAAGGCGAAGGATTATTCGGCGATCGAAGGTTTTTACGCGGAGAACTACAAGGGTTCGCTGCTGGGCATCGCGACACTCAAGGAAACTGAGTCCCGCGACGGCATCCACAAGCTGGTGTTTGCCAGCAGCGGCGAGGCGCCGACGCGCAATGCCGCCATGGATGAGTGGAAGGCGTACCTCGGCGGGTTTGAATCGATTGAAGAGGCGAATCTTCACATCGACAAGCTCACGAAGTGGAGTTCGCGCGACGACCTCGAAGCCCGTGTTCGCTTCGAGTTGATTGGCAAGCCGAAGGGCGCGGCGTATTCCGGCATCGACCGCGGCTACTTTATCTTTTCCTTCCGCGGCGACGATAAGGGAATCAAGATTACCGGCACGAAGCTCGATTCGGGCGATCGCTCGATCGGCGACAAGCCGCACTTCGTGAATGTGGCGACCGAAGCGGGCGTTGGCTTCAAGAATCAGTACTACCCGGCGTTCCTGCAGCAGAAGCTGAAGTTCGCGATGATTCGTTACGGTCCCGCCGGTATTTCGACGGCGGATTACGATAACGATGGACTTTACGACCTTTTCATTCCGGACGGCGTGGAATCGAAGCTGTTCCACAATCTGGGCAACGGGAAGTTCGAAGACGTGACGGCGAAGGCTGGTCTGGCGGGACTTGACGGCGTGAGCGTGGCGCTTTTCGCGGACTACGATAACGACGGCCAGAAGGATCTGTTCGTCAGCCGGACGTTCAAGCACAATCAGCTTTTCCATAACAATGGCGACGGCACGTTCACGGATGTGACGGCGAAATCGGGCATCGGGGAAGACTGCTGCACTACGGTCGCGTCCTGGGCCGATTACGACAACGACGGTTACCTCGACCTGTACGTGGGCCGCTATCTGGACCCGCGCCTCGACATTCCGACGACGTTCTATGCGCGCAACGGGCTGCCGAATCAGCTGTATCACAACAACGGCGACGGGACGTTCACGAACGTGACCGAGAAGGCCGGCGTGGGCGAAGTCGGGCTTTGCCTCGGCAACGTGTGGGGCGATTACAACGATGACGGCTATCCCGATCTCTACGTTGTGAACGACTTCGGACGCAAGACGCTTTACCGGAACAACAAGAACGGCACGTTTACCGACGTGACGGTGGAATCCGGCACGCTCGCCTACGGCGCCGGTATGAATGCCAGCATGGGCGATTACGACAACGACGGCAAGCTGGATATTTACGTCACCAACATCCGCTCCGAAGAAGCCTGGTATGCAGAGTGGCCGACTGTTGGCCGCTACATGATCAACTCATGGCGACAGGGCGTGTGGGTCACCGACATGCCGCTCTATATGCAGGTGTTCCGGCAATCCGGCTTCGACTTTGTGAAGGTGTTCAAGGAAATGGCGGCCGGCAACAATCTGCTGCACAACAAGGGCGACGGCACCTTTGAAGATGTGACGGCGAAGAACGGGGCCAATCCGGTGGGCTGGTTCTGGGGCGCGAGCTTCGCGGATTTCGATAACGACGGCTGGCAGGATATCTACGCGGCCGACGGCTGGGTCTACAACGACCGCGACACTGAGATCGAACTCGACTTCCTCAATAACGTGGTGAGCGAACAGAAGCTGTATAAGACCGGCATCCTGTTCGACCCCGCCCATTTCGGCCACACGTCGTGGCACGGCTGGGAACATAACCGCTACATGCGGAACCGCGGCGACGGCACGTTCGATGAGATCGGCCGCGCGGCGGGGAACGATCTGCTGCTCAATTCGCGCGGCGTGGCGGTGGCCGACTTCTGGAATCGTGGTGTGATGGACATTGCGGTTTCTGCTTCGACCGATAATCATGCGCTGCTGAAGAATGTGGTCGGCGAAGGGCGCCATTATCTGCAGGTGGAGCTGGTGGGTTCGAAGTCGAAGACGAATCCGAAGGGTTCGAATCGCGACGCGGTGGGCGCGCGCGTCACGATCAAAGACGCCAGCGGCAAGCTGCAGATGCGCGAAGTGACGCTCGGCGATGGTTACGGATCGCAGAATTCGCTGCGGCAGCACTTTGGTCTTGGCCAGGCGGAGTCGGCGGCGGAACTCACGGTGAAGTGGCCGGCTTCCGGCATCACGCAGACCTTCCACAATGTGGCGGGGCAGCGCATCATCGAGATCACCGAAGGCAAGGACGAAATTGTGGAGAAGCATTATGGCGCTCCGGTCCAGAAGGCGGCGGTGAAGGTGGCCAAAAAGTGAAGCGCGCCATCGCGATTGCCGCTGGTTCGGTAGCGTTCGCGGCGGTGGCAGCTGTTGCCGCGGAACAGGTGTCCGAACGCTGGTTTCAGGATGTGACGGCGAAGGCCGGGGTCGCGGCGAAGCATACAAATCGCGAATTCAACAATCCGTACGCCAAGATTATGGCGGGCTACACGGCGCTCGGAGCGTCGGTGGCCGCGGCGGATTATGACGGCGACGGTCTGGAAGACGTCTTCGTCACCGATTCCAAGCTCGGCGGCAAGAATCACCTTTATCACAACAACGGCAATTTCACCTTCACCGACGTTGCCGAACAGGCCGGCGTGGCTAACGGCAACGATGAGAATAATGCCACGGCCGATTGTCTCTGGTTCGACTACAACAATGACGGACGCCCGGATCTGCTCGTCATTCGTTTCGGCCGCAATCAGTTATTCGAAAATCTGGGCGGCGGTAAGTTCCGGGACGTGACGAAGAAGGCCGGACTCGAGCGCTATATGAACGCCATCACGGCGGTGGCATTCGATTACGATCGCGACGGTCAGGTGGATCTGTTTGTCGGCTCGTACTTTCAGCCGATCAATATCTTCAATCCCGAGTCGCCGCGATTCTTTCCGGAGAGTTTCGAAACCGCGAATAATGGCGGCGGCGTGACGGTGTTCCACAACAACGGCAACGGCACCTTCACCGACGTGACGGCGAAGACCGGTCTGCAGACCAGCGGCTGGACGCTCGATCTGGGCAACGGCGACGCCGATAACGACGGCTTCGACGATCTCTACGTCGCCTGCGATTTCGGCACGGACCGCTTCTTCCACAACAACGGCAACGGCACCTTCACCGATATCACCGAGAAGGCGATCGGTTTCGATTCCAAGAAGGGCATGAATGTCGACTGGGGCGATTACGATAACGACGGACTGCTCGACATCTACGTGACTAACATCACCGACGACTATATGCGCGAGGGTAACTTCCTCTGGCATAACAACGGCGATCTGACGTTTTCCGACGTATCGCGCGAGACCGGCACCGCCGAGACCGGCTGGGGCTGGGGCGCAAAGTTCTTCGATTACGATAACGACGGCTGGCTCGACTTATATGTTGTCAACGGCTGGGTTTCGGCGGGTAAGGAAAGCTACGTGCCGGATATCTTCGAGATGGTTACAAGGCCCGGCATTGATTTTGCCGACGCCCGTAACTGGCCGCCGATGGGGAACAAGAGTCTGAGCGGCTACGAAAAGAAGAAGCTGTTCCATAACGAGAAGGGGCAGATCTTTAAAGACGAAGCGGCAAAGCACGGCGTCGATTCGGTCCGTGACGGCCGCGGCATCGCGATTGCGGATTTCGATAACGACGGGCGTCTCGATATGTTCGTCGCTAATGCCAACGGTGAGCCGTTCCTGTATCGCAATACGGAAAACACGCGGAATCACTGGGTGCAGTTTGCGCTGCGCGGCACGAAGTCGAATAAGTCGGCGGTCGGGGCGCAGGTGCGGCTCAAGGCCGGCGGCATGAACCGGCTGCAGTTTATCAGCGGCGGAAATAGTTTTGCGGGCCAGTCTTCCAACCGTGTGCATTTCGGTCTGGGCGAGGTGGCGAAGGTCGATCAGATTGAAGTGCGCTGGCCCACGGGACAGCGTGAAGTGTTCACCGGCATTGCCGTGGACAAACTGAACAAAATCGTTGAAGGGAGCGGTAAACCGGTCAAATGAGTTTTCGGAAGCGTATCTTCTCTATGGGTGTCACTTCAGGCCTGTTCTTAGCTGGTGCGTTGCTGTGCGTCGGGACGTTGTCCCCGGCCGCGGCGGCCACTGCCGATGAGTCCTACGCCAAAGCGGCGCAGGCGATGGCGTCGAAGGATTTCAACGGCGCAATCCCGCTGTTGCAGGCCGCGGTGGAAGGCGATCCGGAAAGCCTCCGCAACGCCAGCGAACTCCGGCAGGCCGTGGTGAAAATGAGTATGGCCGCGCACCCGAAAACCGAAGGCGCGGTGGCGGATTTCGATAACGAAATTTCATTCTTTGAAAAGCTGGTCGCCGCTCATCCCAACTCATCCAACGCTTATCTCAATTTTGGATTTTCCTACGTCGACAAGATTCCGGCCGCAGGCGCCATCACGCAGGTGATCCTTGCTAACACGGCGCTGACGCAGTTTTCCAAATCGATTGAACTGAAGCCGACCTGGATTGCGCTTTATACGCGCGGCAACAGCTATCTGTACTGGCCGAAGGTATTCGGGCGGGCCTCGCTCGGTGTGTCCGATCTGGAAAAAGCCTATGCGATGCAGAAGGCCGACAGCAAGAAGAGCTATCACGTTCGCGTCTACATTTCGCTGGGCGACGGTTACTGGAAGACGGACCAGATGGACAAGGCGACCGCCATGTGGAAGGAAGGTCTGGCGGCGTTTCCCAACAGCCAGCCGCTGAAGGACCGCCTGGCACGGCAGGGTGACGATCTCGCCACCTACATCAATAACGTGCTCGACCCCAATAAGCGCGTCGATACCGATCTGCGCGAACTCTGGAGCACCGGCCAGTGACACGAGCACGCAAGTCCGTAATAGCAGCCGCGCTCGCCCTCCCGCTCAGCGTCTGGGCTTTCGCAGAAATTGAAGCGAAGATTCATTTCGAGGATGTCTCGGCAAAATCCGGCACGCAGGTGCAGCACCACACGCGGCGCTTCAATGGCCCCAATGCCGACGTGCTGCGGATGTTCACCTCGGGCGGCGCTTCGGCGGCCGTTTATGATTACGATGGCGACGGCCTCGACGATATCTTCGTTACCGATTCCGACAACGGCAAGGTTAACCATCTCTTCCATAACAACGGCAACATGACGTTTACCGACGTCGCCGTGCAGGCCGGCGTGGCGAAAGGAAACGATCCCAATACCATTGTTGCCGACGCGCTTTGGCTTGACTACGACAATGACGGTAAGGAAGATCTGCTGGTCGCCCGCTTCGGCACGCCGATCCTTTATCACAACGAAGGTCACGGCAAGTTTAAGGATGTCTCGGCCGCATCCGGCCTGAATAAGTTCGGCAACACCATTGCGGTCATTGCCTTCGATTACGATAACGACGGCTATGTCGATATCATGCTGGGCAATTACTTTAAGCCCGTCAATCTGCTCGAACTGAAGGATCCGCATGTGCTGCCCAACGATCTGGACAATGCGGTGAATGGCGGCGGCGTCACGCTCTGGCATAACAACCACAACGGAACGTTCACTGACGTCACCGAAAAGGCCGGCTTCAGCAAGCACACCGGCTGGACGCTCGATCTGGGCCACGGCGACTTCAATAACGACGGTCTGCAGGACGTGTATCTCGCGTGCGACTATGGCACCGACCGCATCTTCTTCAACAACGGCGACGGCACTTTCACCGAGAAGACCCAGACCGCCATCGGCTTCGACACCCGCAAGGGCATGAACGTCGATATTGCCGATTACGACAACGACGGCTGGCTCGATATCTACGTCACCAACATTACCGACGAATATATGAAAGAGTGCAATATGTTGTGGCATAACAACCATGACGGCACCTTTACCGACGTTTCGAAAGAAACCAATACCTGCGAAACGCTGTGGGGCTGGGCGGCAAAGTTCGGCGACTTCGATAACGACGGCTGGCAGGATCTGTTCGTCGTCAACGGACTGCGCTCGGGCAGCAAGGATAACTATATTCCGGTGCTGGTCAATCTCATCACGCAACCGGGTGTCGATTTCACGGACGTGCGTCTGTGGCCGAACATCGGTGAGATGAGCTGGAGCGGTTATCAGAAGAAGAAGATGTTCCGCAATCTCGGCGGCCAGGCGTTCAAGGAAATCTCGGCCGAAGCCGGTGTCGATAATGACAAAGATGGCCGCGGGCTCGCCATGGGTGATTTCGATAACGACGGCAAACTGGATTTCTTCCAGAGCAATGCCGACCAGTTGCCGATCTTCTACCACAACAACACGCAGGGCTCCGGCAACTGGGTACAGTTTGCGCTGACCGGAACGAAGTCGAATCGCGAAGCCATCGGCGCGCGCATCTCGATCACGGCCGGCGGACTGACGCAGATTCAGGAAATCAACGGCGGCAACGGTTATGCCGGGCAGAGCATGCGCCGCGCGCACTTTGGTATCGGCAAAGCGACGAAGATCGACTCGGTCGAAATCCACTGGCCGAGCGGAGCCAAGGAAAAGATCACCAACGTGGCGATGAACAAGCTCAACAAGGTGACTGAAGGAAAGGGCCTGCAGCACTGATGAAACCCGCGCGCGCTTTTGCCGTAGTCGCTGCCACCGGCGTCGCCGGACTTCTGGCGGCCGTTGTGCTGCATGGGTTCCAGCAAACCGGACCCACGGCACAGCAGGACGCGCTGCAGCAGGCGCGCAATCTGGGGAAGGCGTTTTTTGAAAACCCCACCACGCAGACGCAGGCTGTGGGCGAGTTCAAGAAGGCGCTCGATATGGCGCCCGACTCGCCTCGGGAGCGCGTCAACTACGGCCTCGCGCTGATTCATGCGGCGAAGACGGCCGAAGGAATCGCGGAACTGCAGAAGGCGCAGCAGCAGGATCCGAAGATTCCGCACACCTGGTTCAATCTAGGCATCCAGTATAAGAAGGCATCTGAGTACGACAAGGCCATCGCGCAGTTCGAAGGCATGGCCAAACTGGTGCCGGATGAGCCGATTACTCACTACAATCTCGGCGTGCTCTACAAGCTGACGGGTAAAGCCGACGAAGCGGTAAAAGAGTTCGAGGTCAGTTCAAAGCTGAATCCACGGCTCGCGGGTCCTCACTTTCAGCTTTACAACGCATATCGCGCCGCCGGCCGCACCGATGACGCGAATCGCGAGCAGCAGGTGTTTCAGGACATCAAGAAGGCGCAGGTTGGCGCGGCCGTTCCCGAGGATCTGGAATGGAGCTTTTACGCCGAAATATACGACGTAACCGATGCCGGTCTTGCAGCTGAAGCGGTGGCGGCGAAGCCGATCAAACTTACGGCGAAGAAGCTTGGCGAGGGACTCGACGCCGCAACCGCCGGGATGACTTCGGCGGATATTGACGGCGACGGGAATCCGGAACTTATCGCGTGGTCGGAGAAGGGAATCGTCATCTATAAGAACGGCGCGGCGGCGGCTGTCGATGCCGGCCTCGGCGATGTGAAAGATGTCGTGTCGGTCACGGCCGGCGATTTCAATAACGACGGTCTGGCGGATCTTGCGATCATTACGAAAACCGGCGCCGAACTTTGGGTCAACGCCAAGGGTAAGTTCTCGAGGTCGGCAGTTACGCTGCCTGCGGGAAAGTACGCCAGGGCGGTCTGGATCGATTACGACCACGACTACGATCTCGATCTCTTTCTGCTCGGCGATAAGTCCGTACTCATGCGCAACAACGGCGCTGCCGGATTCAGCGACGTTTCCGACACGTTCCCGTTTGTCAGCGGTAAGGCCGTTGATGGCACGCTTTACGATCTGGTTCCGGATACCGATGGCATGGATCTCGTGGTTGCGTACTCTGATCGCGCCGGCGTGATCTATGTCGACAAACTCGGCGGACGTTACGTGGCGCAGGATCTGCCGGCACTGGGGGCCGGCGCAAAGTCGATAGCGGCGATGGATCTCGATAACGATGCCGCTACCGATCTGATTGTTGCCACAACGACCGGCGCCTACCCGATCTTCAATCGCCGCGGGACGCTCGAAAAGGGTGCTCCCCTCGCTTCGGCCAACGGCGCGCTGGCGCTGGTGGATCTCGAAAACCGCGGGCTTGAAGACGTGGCGCTTTCCGCCGCGATCTTCCGCAATGAAGGCCTCGGTAAGTTCTCTTCTCAGTCAGCCGCCGGCATTGGTGACTCAGTGGTGCTCGGGGCGCTCGACTTCGATGGCGACGGCCGCAGCGATCTCGCCGCCGTCGGCAAAGACGGTGTTGTCACGCTCCTGCATAACGATACCGACGCCAACCCCTGGCTGCGCGCCACGCTGCAGGGCGTGAAGAATATCAAACTGGCCTATGGGGCGAAGATCGAACTCAAGGCCGGGGCGCATTATCAGAAGCTGACTTACTTCGGTCAGCCGCTCGTGTTCGGCATGCGTGGTTATAAGGAGACGGAAACCGTCCGCATTACGTGGCCGAATGGACTGATCCAGAACGAAGTCCACCAGGCGGCGGGCAAGGCCTTCACTTACAAGGAAGCGCAGCGCCTGTCCGGATCCTGCCCCATGATCTTTACGTGGAACGGTCATGGCTTCCAATTCCTGACGGACGTGCTTGGTGTTGCGCCGCTCGGCGCCAGTTCCGGCGACGGCAATTACTTCCCGGTGGATCACGATGAGTATGTGCAGATCCCCGGTGAAGCCATGCAGCAGAAGGACGGTAAGTACGAGATTCGCATTACTGAAGAGTTGCGCGAAGTATCTTATCTCGACCGTATTCAGTTAATCGCGGTCGATCATCCGGCCGGGGCGGCTCTCTATACGAACGATAAGTTCAAGTCGCCGCCGTTTCCCGAATTCCGCCTGTTCGGAGTAACGAACGCCATCCACCCGAAAAC
Source organism: uncultured Acidobacteriia bacterium (assembly GCA_903828455.1). Lineage (GTDB taxonomy): Bacteria > Acidobacteriota > Terriglobia > Bryobacterales > Bryobacteraceae > BOG-234. The sequence continues at coordinate 34,288 of CAIKMJ010000008.1, forward strand.
CGCGCGTGACGATTCCGGTCGTGACGTTCTGCCGAAGCTGCTGAAGAAAGACCAGACTTATCCCGATGGCTTCGATCGCGACTTCACCGGCACCGCCGCACTCCATCATCTGGATCTCGATTTCGGCAACGTGGCCCGCGACAATCGCGCCGTCCTCGTTCTAAGCGGCTGGGTTGACTGGGCCGATGGCAGCACGTTCCTCGCCCGCTCGCAGGAGACGAAGGAAGGTCTTATCATGCCGTACCTGCAGGTGAAAAATGCAAAGGGCGAATGGCAGACCGTGATTCAGGATATGGGCATCCCGGCAGGCAAGCCGAAGACTATTTCGGTGGATCTTACCGGTAAGTTCCTTTCTTCTTCCCGCGAAGTCCGCATCGTGACGAATCTTTGTGTGTACTGGGATGAGATCTTCCTCAGCGAGCAGACAGGCAAGCCCGAAACGATTCAGACGCCTCTCGACGCGCAGACCGCAGACCTTCACTTCCGAGGGTTTTCAAAACCTGTGATCCATCCGCAGCGCCGTCAGCCGGAGGACTTTATTTACGATCAGGTCACAGCGACTTCCACGTGGAATCCCACGCCCGGTAACTACACTCGTTATGGAGACGTTCGCCCGCTGCTCGGCGCCATCGACGACAAGATGGTTCTGATGGGTTCGGGCGACGAACTTACCCTGCGTTTCGATCCAGCCGCCCTGCCCGCGCTTCGAGCCGGCTGGAAGCGCGACTTCCTGCTTCTGGTCGACGGCTGGGCCAAGGATGCCGACGCCAATACGGCCTTCCCGAAATCTGTGGAACCGCTTCCATTCCACAGCATGAGCGCTTATCCTTATTCCAATAAGGAGCGTTATCCGAACGACGCGGAACATCGCGAGTATCTCGATCAGTACAACGTCAGACCGGCCCTCCGCCTGATCAGGCCACTGACGAACTAACAGAAGAATACGGAGATTACCATGGCTGAAACTTACACAGAAGATCAGATTCGCGCCGAGGTGAAGCGCCTCATTGCCAACGTGACCGAACGCGAGCCGGAGGAGGTTTCCGACACCGCCTCATTCAGCGAGGAACTGGGCGTCGATTCCCTGATGGCGATGGAAGTGATGATCGCCGTGGATAAGAAGTTCAAGATCGATATTCCGGAAGAAGAGTTCAGCAAAGCCACGAATGTGAACGAATCCGTCGCGCTGGTGCAGCAGTGGCTGGCCAAGGCGTCGGCCTGATTCGGGCGAGCTGAATCCATGCGACGAGTCGTTATCACGGGTGTTGGAGTCGTTTCCCCCGTCGGCACGGGAAAAGACGTGTTCTGGAACGCGCTTATGACGGGGAAGTCCGGCATCGGGCCCGTGACGGCGTTCGACAGCACGGCCTATGCGGCGCACATTGGCGGAGAGGTGCGGGATTTCGATCCCGCGCTTTACGTCACGAAGCAAAAGCCGCAGGATCTGGGCCGCGCGTCGCAACTGGCGATTGCGGCCGCCCGCCTTGCCTTTGGCGATTCGTCCATTGACCTCGGGGGCATCCCGCGCCGCCGCATTGGTGTTTCGATGGGCACCACGTCGGGCGAACCGCTCTTTGTGGAAGAGTACAACGATAAGCTGCACGCGGGCGGTCCGGACGCTGTGCCCGCACACTGCTTTGCCCGCTACCCGTGTCATGTGATGCCGGCACATGTGGCGATTGAGTTCGATCTGCAGGGGCCTTCGATCATGATCCCCACCGCCTGCGCCGCCGGCAATTATGCCATCGGCTACGGCTTCGACCTCATCCGCACCGGCCGCGCCGATCTGATGATTGCAGGTGGGGCCGACGCCTTCTCCCGCATCCCGTATCTCGGCTTTGCCCGGCTCGGAGCGATCGCTCCGGAGCGCTGCCAGCCATTCGACAAGAACCGCAAGGGCATGATTCCCGGTGAAGGTGCCGGAATGCTGGTCCTTGAACCGCTCGATACCGCGCTCGCCCGCGGCGCCAAAATCTACGCAGAAGTTCTCGGCTATGGTGTCAGCTGCGATGCTCACCACATGACGGCCGCGCATCCCGATGCCGACGGCCCTATCCGCGCCATGAGCGCCGCGATGCTGGACGCCGGCGTTACCACCGACGACATCGATTATCTCTGCGCGCACGGCACGGGCACGCCCACCAATGACCGCATCGAATCGCTCGCCGTCCGCACGCTGTTCGGCGAACGCGCGCCCAAGGTACCGATGAGCTCGATCAAGTCGATGCTCGGGCACACGATGGGCGCGGCCAGCGCGATTGAAGCCATCGCCTGCGCGCTGGCTCTGGATACGGGCTGGATTCCGCCCACCATCAATCACGAAGAGCCGGATCCGGACTGCGGCCTCGACATCGTGCCGAATCATGCCCGGCAGACCAATCCGCGCGTGCTTCTCAACAACGCTTACGCCTTCGGCGGCAACAACGCTTCGCTTTGTCTCGGACGCTTTTCCAACTAACGACGCCATGCCTACAAACTCTCTGTCTCCGCGCATCGTCGTCACCGGAACCGGCGTGATTTCGCCGCTCGGCGCCGGCCCCGACGCCTTCGCCGACGCTCTCTGGAGCGGCACTTCCGCCATCGCCGCCAGCGAACGCTTTCCGGGTAGTCACATCGCCGAATTCAAGGAATTCAATCCCGCTCCGTGGCTTGGCAACAAGGGCGTCCGGATACTGGACCGCGGCACACGCTTCCTCTGCGTGGCGGCGCAAATGCTGCTCGACTCTACCGGTCTGCTTCAGGACCCGGCCAGTCAGGGCGACGCCATGCTTGGCCTCGTCTGTGGCACCATGTTCGGCGGCATCCACAGCATCGCGACCTTCGACATGAGCGGCCTGACCGAAGGCCCCAGCATGGTCAGCCCCATGGAGTTCCCCAACACCGTGATCAATGCGCCGGCCGGCCAGGCCGCCATTAAACACAAGTTGCGCGGTGTTAACTCCACCATTTGTTCCGGGCTTGCTTCGGGCCTGGCAGCCATCAGCTATGCGGCGGAGTTTTTGCGTTTCAATCGTGCCCGCTACCTGATGGCCGGCGGCATGGAAGAGGTTTGCGACGAGGCCTCGCTCGGTTTCCGCAAGCTCGGCCTGCAGTCCGCCAGCGGTTCGGTGCGTCCGTTTGCCGATGGCCGCGATGGCACTGCTGCCGGAGAGGGCGCTGCGCTCTGGATGCTCGAAACAGAAGAGACTGCGGCGGCGCGCGGTGCAACGCCCATCCTCGAAGTTTGCGGCTTCGGTTCGGCTCACGATGCCATCGACAGCATTCGCTTCAACCCGGATGCGAGCGGGGCCACGGCCGCCATCGGGCAGGCACTTGAAGAATCGGGCATCGGCCCCGAGCAGATCTCCTGCATAATCTCCGGCGCGAGCGGCAGCCCCGAGGGCGATGCCATGGAAGCGAAAGCGCTGCACGCGGTGTTCGGCTCGCTGCTCGAAAGCATCCCCGTTTCGGCTCCCAAGGCCGCTACCGGTGAAGTGATGGGCGGCTCGGGCGCATTCTGCGCTATCGCGGGCGGTTTGGCGCTGCTGCGGCAGGAAGCGCCGCCCACGGCGGGCTTCACCGGTTCGTCGCTCGGCCTGCGGCTCTCCGGCTCGGCGCAGCCCTTCAGTGGCGATTACGCGCTGGTGAACGCATTCAGCTGCGATGGCAACAATGCCTCTCTGGTGATTCGCAGATGGACAAAGTAACGCCGCCTGGGCCCGTTGAAATCGGGCCGGACGACCTTCTCCCGCGGTTGCGCGACAACGGTTACGACGCGGAGCGCGTCACGCGCCGCCGCGCCTGGATCGAGCGCAAGACCTCTGCCGAACTGACGCATATCGGCAGCATCTCCTGGGATTCGGAGATGATGCGCGGTAATATTGAAAACCCGATCGGCGTCGCGCAGGTGCCTATGGGCGTCGCCGGCCCGGTGCTGGTTAACGGCCTGAACGCCAATGGACTTTTCTACGTCCCGATGGCGACCACCGAAGGCGCGCTGCTGCGGAGTTACGAGCGCGGCATGGTGGCGCTCACCAAATCCGGCGGCGTGCAGACGGCGCTTCTCGCCGATGAGAATCAGACCGCGCCGGCATTCTTCTTCAACGACACCGCCGAGGCCGCCGCTTTCGCGCCATGGCTCGACGCCCACATGGATGATCTCCGCCGCGCCGCCGCCGAAACCACGCGCCACGGCAGGCTGACCAGCCTCAAGTGTTACCAGACCGGACGTCAGGTCATCGTCAACTTCGGTTTCCATACCGGCGACGCGCAGGGCATGAATATGATCGTGCGCGCCACCGACGCCTGCTGTAAGTGGATTCAGGCGAGCCACCCCGGCCTCACGTATTTCCTCTTCAGCGGCATGTGCGGCGAAAAGCGCGCGAGCGGCTTCCTCATGTCGCGCGGCAAAGGCAAGCGCGTCACCGCCGGAGCGTTGCTGACGCACGAAGTGCTGCGCCTCTACCTGCACACGACGGCCGATCAGATGTGGCGGCTCTGGCAGTCGACCATTGTCGGCAACATTCAGGCCGGCGCCATCGGCTACACCGGACACGCCGCCAACGGACTGACCGCGATCTTCATCGCCACAGGGCAGGACGTTGCCAACGTGGTGAACTCTTCCTGCGCCGCCACGATCTTTGAGCCGCATCCGAAGGGTCTCTACGTGAGCACCACGCTCTCCGCTCTTTCGGTCGCCACCGTCGGCGGAGGCACCGGTCTTCCCACCCAGCGCGAAGCCCTGAAAATTATGGATTGCCACGGCGCGGGCAAGGCCGCCAAGCTGGCCGAAATCGTCGCCGCCGCCATCCTTGGAGGCGAAGTCTCCATGGGCGGCGCCATCGCGTCCGGCGAGTTTGTCGGCGCCCACGAACTTTATGGCCGCAATCGCCCGGCTGCGGCGGAGGAAACCAGGTGAGTGACTCCAGCGAAAAGAAAGTTGTCCTGATAACCGGCGGCAGCCGCGGCATCGGCGAAGCTATCGTACAGCGTTTTGCCGAAGCCGGATATTCCGTCGCCTTCACGTACGCTTCCAATCAGGCCGCGGCGGACGCAGTCGTTTCCCGCATCGCCGCCGCCGGCGGTTCCGCACTGGGACTGGTTGCCGACGTCCGCGATTTCCCGCGCGCCTGCGACGTTGTGAAGGAAGTGCAGGACGCCCTCGGGCCGATCACGGTGCTCGTTAACAACGCCGGCATCAAGAAGGACATGCCGCTGATGAAGATGGATCCGGCATCGTGGCAGGATGTGCTCGATACCAATCTCACCGGCACGTTCAATTACACGCGCGCGCTTATCGGCTCGCTCGTTCGCACGGGCGGTTCGGTGATCAACGTGGCCAGCACCAGCGGCGTCACCGGCATGGCCGGCCAATCGAACTACAGCGCATCGAAGGCCGGCGTCATCGGCTTCACGCGCGCGCTGGCCAAAGAGGTGGTTCGCTTCGGCGTTCGCGTCAATGCGATTGCCCCCGGCTTCATCGAAACCGACATGACCGCTTCCATCGACGAAGCCGTGCGCAAAAAGCTCTACGCGCAGATCCCCATGGGACGCGCCGGCTCCGCCCGCGATGTTGCGCAGCTGGCGTTGTATCTCGCCGGCGACGACACCACATACGTCACCGGGCAGGTCTGGAACATGGATGGCGGTCTAACATAGCGTTTACGGTCGAGCACCTATGAGCGACAGTCCGTACACTATATTCGGACGCGAATACCCCCGCAGTTACGACGCCATCATCATCGGCGCGGGCATCGCCGGTCTGTTCTGCGCCAACATTCTCGCCAAAGGCGGGATGAAGGTTCTGCTGCTTGAGCGCCACTTCATGCTCGGCGGCTTCTGCTCCACTTTCCGCCGCAAAGGTTTCATCTTCGACGCAGCCACGCACTTCTATCCGCTGCTCGGCAACCCCACCACTCTCACCGGAAAGCTTTGCAAGGAACTCGGCGTCGAAACTGAATGGGCCCGCATGGACCCGGTGGACCAGTTTCATCTCCCCGGACTGCCCACCTTTACCGTTCCCGCCGAACTCGGCCCGTACGTGGAACGGCTCAAACAATGGTTTCCCGACGAAGCCGCCAACATCGATAACTACTTTCAGGAACTCCGTCAGGCCTACATGTACGGCCTGCTCTATTACTTCAAGGGCGTATCCAACGATCAGGCCGAGCGCCTCGAAAAGTACTCGATGCTCGATAAGCTGAACGAGCATTTCCGCGACGAGCGCCTCAAAGTCATCCTCATGGGCGACGCCCCGCACTGGGGCTCTTCGCCCGATGCCACGTCGTACGTCTTCGACGCCATGCTGCGGCTGTCCTACTTCCTCGGCAATTATTACCCGATGGGCAGTTCGCAGAAATTTGCCGACGATCTGGGTAAAGCCTTTACCGAGCGCGGCGGCAAGATCCTCAAGTGCGCTTCGGCCGACGCCATCCTCACCGAGAACGGCAAAGTCACGGGCGTTCGCATCCACACCGTCACCAAACGCGAGCCGGAATATTTCGACTTTCACGCCCCGGTCGTCGTATCCAACGCCGACGCTCTGCACACCTACCGCGACCTGCTCGGCGAGGAGCACCGCAGCGAATGGATGCTCCAGCATCTCAGCTCGCTCAAGCCCTCCTTTGCCTGCTTTCTGACGCACGTTGGCCTGCGCGGCATGGATCCCAGGCGGCTCGAAGAGGCCGAAGGCTACTACTGGAACACGCTCGACCCGAAGAACATCGTTCGCGACGTCTTCAAGATCTTCGTGCCCACGCGGTTCGATCCCTCCATTGCGCCGCCCGGCTGCCAGATCATCATCGTGCAGCGTCCCACGCCCAAACGCGTTGTCGATATTGCCGATTACGATGCCTATAAGGCCGAAGTCCACGAAAGCACGATGGCGCGTTTGCGTGAACGCCTGCCCGGAATTGAAAACCACGTGGTGACGGCATCGAGCGCCTCGCATCACACGTCGTATCGCTTCACCAACAACTACCAGGGCGCGATGCTGGGCTGGGAGATGTCGCCCGATCAGCTTGGCCCGCGCCGTCTGCCCATCTATACGCCCGTCGATAACCTGTACCTGACCGGCCACTGGACGCAGCCTGGCGGCGGTATCACCCCTGTCATCGTTTCCGCCCAGCGTGTCGCCCGCGCCATTCTGACCGGGCGCGACAGCGGGCGCGACCTCGCCGAACAATACTTCGGCTTTAATTCCTCAGCCCGCGCCGGCTATGCCGCAGAGAGTCAACACCACGGAGTGAATAAATGAAGCCGCTCGATTCCGACCGTCAGCGCCAGGTTCTGGATACCGCCCTCCAGCTGTTCGCCAAAGAAGACCTGAAAGACATCACGCTGGATAAGCTGACCAAAGCCTCCGGTGTGCCTGCCTTCGACATCATTCGCCATTTTCATTCGAGCGACAACATCCTCAAAGCCGTGCTGGAGCGCGAGCTCGAACTCATGGCAGCCGCCGCCCAGGCGCCTGAGCTGCGTCTGCCCGGTGAAACGCTTGCCGATGAGCTCCACGTCGTCGCCGGCGTGATTCTCGACCAGTACCGCCGCCGGCTCCCCTTCATGACGAAGTTGCTGCAGGAGACGGTCACCGATCCCAAGGTGGGCGCGCTCTTCTACAGCACCTTTATCGTGCAGGGCCGGCTGCTGTTTACCGAATTTCTGCGCGTCCGCAAGGAGGTCGGCGAACTGCGGGACGACATCGATATCGAAGTCGCCGCGGCGATTTTTCTCGCCGGGCTGACCGGTACATTTGTCACTTACGAGATTTACGGCGGCCGCCAGGTGGAAACGCTGGACGATGAAAGACTCCTGAAGCACATGTGTGCTACTTTTTTACACGGCGTCATTAAGCCGTAGCCGCCGCATCGCCGCAGGAGGGTGTTGCCATGAATATTGCCGTTGCCGGATTCGACGGGCCTCTTTCGCGCGCCGTCCGCGTCGAACTGCAGCTGCGCGGGCATTCCGTGGTGGATGCCAAATCCGGCTGGCACATGGATGCCGCCATCTTCCTGCCCGGCGACCTCGGTGAATTGCAGGCTCTGGCGGCGCGGCCCGATCTGCCGCGCCTCGTCGTGCGCAGCCACGCCTACGCCTACGGCTCCAATCCCAAAAACCCCGGCCACATGGATGAGAGCCGCATCTCGCTGCTCCCTCCCGGCGACCCGGCGCAGCGCTGGCTTCGCGCCGAAGAGGCCGCCGCCGCGCATCCCAACTGGGCCGCCATCCGCCTCACCAATGTGACCGACCCCGGCGAGGGCGATCTCATCATCCGGAAGCTCTCGGCTTCCATCGCGACCCGGCCCGCCGGCCGCGACGCCAATCTGCAGTTCATCGGCCTCGCGGATGCCGCGCGCGCGCTCGTCGCCGCTGCCGAATCAAGTGCCCCCGGCATCTTCAACGCCGCCTGCCCCGGCGCCGTTCCGCTGAAGGAAGCTTTCAAGGCCGCCGGAACGCGCGGCATCGGCCTGCCCGAAACGGGCGAACTCAAACAGTTCGCCTTCAACTGGCATGTCTCCGGCGATCGCGCCGAACGCGAACTCGGCTTCCGCCCGCAACAAACCACCGTCGAAGCGCTTCGCGAATTCCTCGCGAAAAAGCCCGGCGCCAACCCCGGTCTGCTGAAAGACCGCTATGACGACTGGGGCCTCGGCGTCGATTACATTCGCGCCTGGGGCTGGTGGTTCGCCTTCCTTCGCAACATCTACTGGCGCATCGAGCACGAAGGCATGGAGAACATTCCCGCCACCGGCAAAGCCCTGTTCGTCTCCAACCACCGTGGCTTCATGCCGCTTGACGCGGTGATGCACCTGTCGCTGATTTTCACCCACCGCCAGCGGGTTCCGCGCTTCCTCATCATCCATTCGCTGCTGCGGATGCCGTTCCTTTCCAACTTCCTTACCAAGCTCGGCGGCGTCGTCGCCAGCCAGGAAAACGCGGACCGTCTGCTCGACCAGGGCGAACTCATCGGCATCTTTCCCGAAGGCATCCGCGGCACCTTCTCGCCGCTGAAGACCACCTACCGGCTGCGCAATTTTTCGAAGAGCGGCTTCGTCCGTATGGCCATCGAGCATCAGGTGCCCATTATTCCGTGTGCCGTCATCGGTCACGCTGAAATCTTTCCGATCGTCGGCCGCATCGATTCCGGTTTCGTTGTGAAGGAACTCGGCTGGCCCTATCTGCCCATTGCGCCGCCGTTTCCGCTCGCGCCGGTGCCGCTGCCATCCAAGTGGCACGTCCGCATCCTGCCGCCGGTGCCTGTGGATCAGTTCGGCCCTTCCGATCTGGAAAACGACCGCCTGATGAAGAACTTCAGCGACTACATCCAGCACATTGTCCAGGCCAACCTCGACGATATGCTGCCGCGCCGCAAGAGCATCTTCCGGGGCAGGGAGGTGCTCAACGGCAAACCGCCCGCCGTGGAACCTTTTACGCCCTCGCGCCGCAGCCTCCACCGCGCGCCGGCCGATTCCGACAGCCCGCCGGCCTGAGTTCGCTTCCGCCCGCTTGCCGAACGAATTGGCGCCCGGCAAAGTTGGAGGTTCGCCCTCCGGTGCGCTAGCTTGGTTACGTGGATCAACGCGCAAATTTCGGCCTGGCTCTCGACGTCATGCAGCGCAGCGCAGGACTCGCTGCGCAGTTCCTTCCCGGCCACGAATTTCAGGAGGCCCGCAACAAGATTGAAGCCTTCCGCCTTTTCGCCTTTGTCGATGAGGAACTGAATCTTCCGAAGGACCGCACCGAAGCGCTTCCCGCCATGATTCGCCGCGCCTCCGCGCTCGGCGCCTACCGCTCCATCTGGGCCATGGAGGGCATTGCCCACCGCCACACCGAAACGCTGCTGGCCAGCCGCGAACACGTCTCCGGTATGCTTGCCGATCCCGAAATTCCGGAGACCTCCATGGTCCCGATGCACGCCGGCATGGGCACAGCCTGCGCCGGTTTCCTGCTGGATAAGATGCCCGATGCCCCCGGCGCCGCCGTGCTGCACGATACCGTGCGGCGGTATTTCGATTTCTGCGCCATCAACTCGCGCACCGGGTGGTTTGAGAATGCCGTCGAACCGCTCGGCCTCGGCGTCCGCAGCATGCATCCGCACCTGCTCGGCCCGATGAGCGACGCGGTCGCCGCCGTCGACCCCCGCGCGTGCAATCTCTTCTGGCACGGCGTCGGCCGCTCGCTTTATTTCGTCCCCAGCAATTTCAACACGTTCGGCTCCGCGCATGCGCGCGCCATCCAGTCCGCGCTCGCCGAAGCGCCCACGCCCGAAGCCCGGCACAACGCTGTCGCGGGACTCGTTTGGGCCATCGCGCTCGTCAACATTCGCCACGCCGCCGTGCTGAAGAACCTGCTCCGCTCGACGCGCGACATCGCCATGCCCGAGGCCGTCATCAACGGCATCACCTCTGCCCTCATGGTCTGGAAGCATATGGTCCCCGCCGACGCCGCGTTCCTCCCGCCTTACCTGCGGCTCGCCTCAACAAACGATGCGGACGACCATCTCTGGAACGATCGCGTCGCCATCCCCTCGCTCCGCGCCTTCGCGGAGACTTATCCCGACCTGCTCAGCCACCACCGCGTCGCCACGCTCTTTGCTTATCGAGGACTACATGAGTAACTTACCCGTGAAGCCGGCAGTTCGCACGCAGACCGGCACCCTGGCCCAGACCAGCGCTCTGCTTCATGCCATCGATGGCGTCATCTCCCGCGTCGTGCGCGATCTGGTGACGCCCGGTCCCGCGCCCGGGCAGGAACTCCCGGTCGCCATGCGGAATTTCAGTGATGTCCGCCAGCGCACGCTCGAATTCGCCTGCAACATGACCTCCGCGCAGGCCGGTTTCCAGCCGGCGCCGGGCGCCTGGTGCATCGCTGAAGTTCTCGACCATCTGCTGCTCACCGAGCAGGCTTACCGCTCGCAGCTGCAGCGCCTGATCGAACTCGCCCGCGCGGGCAAGGCCACTTCCCTCAGCATTTCCATGAAGGAGATGAATCCGTCCGTCGGACCCATTCCGCGCGACGTGATGCCGCTGTTTGAAACGCCGCTGCGGATGATGAATCCCTTCATCCCGCACGCCTTCCGCGAAGCCATGATCCGCTTCCCGCTCATTGCCGCCATCAACCCCAGCAACACTGACCCGGCGCGCAGGGATATCGCGCTTCTTCGCGCCGAGCTGATCTCCTCGCTCGACGCCACCAAAGCCATTTTTGAACAGGACATACCGGCGCGCCTGAGCGAGATGACCGTCTCTCACCCGGTGCTCGGCAACAATAATGTTGTGGAAATATTCAGCCTGATGACCGCCCACGAGCAGCGCCATCACGGGCAGATTCGCACGATCCTCGCCAACCCGCGCCTGCCCGCCGGCTAGGCGCGGCGCGCGCAGCCGGCGCGTTCGTTACGCCGGCTGCTTGGCGATCCAGTTCTGCCAAACCGTCGAGGTGCCGTCCATCAGCAACTGGTGCACCGAGCAGTGCTCGTTCAGCATGGTCGTATCCATCATGTCGTGCAGCCACCGGGAATCGAAGGCTCCCAGCGTCAGCTTCTGCATCAGATCGGCCAGGCCGTAGACGGGGTCGAGCCCCTTCAGGTCGAACACCTTCTCCGCGCGCGGCGCCGAGGCAAACTCCATCACCACTTTGATCTGGCCGTCCGCCGTCAGGAAGAACGAATACAGCTTCACCGCGATGCCGAACTTGCCCGGCCCGTAGCCGAAGAAATTCGGGATCGGCGCGTAGTCGATAAACGGATACCCGATCGAGACTTCCAGCACGTACTCCGGCGTCGGATTCTTCACCACGTGCATGAACTCGGGCAGTGGTACTACGCACGCCGCCTCGTTCAGGTACTGTTTCATCGGGCCCATCTTCAGCGAAAAGTCATTGATGAGCACGGTCAGCATCATCCACCGGTACTTTGTACCCATGTCGCGCCAGTCCATCGCGCCCGCCTGTTCGGTCTTCGGCGTCTGGCCGTACTCGCCGTCCACGGTTTTGTACAGGCTGTGAGTGATGCCGAAACCGCCGGGGTGTCCGTCCTCGTTTTTCCAGTGCGCCAGGGTGAGAAACTGCCCCAGCACGAACTCCTGCAGCAGTTCAGCCGCGCGCGGGTGGTCGCACCGTGCGAAGTCGATGTACTGACGGCAGCCCATCACCGTCCGCCCTTCGCCGTTCAGCATGATGTTGCCGAAGTATCCCTCGGCGCGATTCTTCAGTTTGAATACTCCCGGCGAGAGAGCGAACTCCTGGCGGGCTCCGCCGCCGCTTTTACACCATTGTTCCAGCGTGATCCCGTCGCGGATCGCGTCTTCACACTTCTGAATGAGAAATCGGTCGTGATTGGTCAGTGCGGGCGCAGTTGTCGTAGCCATGCACTCCCCAGTGTAGTGCTTTTTGACCCGCTTTCTCCCGAAAAATGCGCTCTCACCGGCCGCAAATTTCTCTGCGCGCCACCGGAATTATGCGGAGTGGCCGCTACCGGCGCCAGTAGCCCGCCATGTAGCGTCCGCCGACGAATCTCGGTCCCACCCAGACCGCTCCGGCGAACGGCCGACGCGCCCAGTAACCGCCGCGCCATGCGTAGCTCGCACCGGCGGGATAGTATCCGCCCGCGACCCAAACCATCCCCGGTTCGGGCGCAACGCCATACGGAGCGACCGCCACCGGAGCAGCAACCGGAGTCGGCGCGTAGTAGGCAGGCGCCGGCGCATAATAGACCGGCGCGGGCGCATAGTATCGGTAACCCGGATATACCCCGCCGAAGCCGAATCCAATCCCCACGCGCATGCCGGCCGTCGCCGTCCCGGCCAGGCTCACCGCCAGAATCGCCGCTGCCACCATCATTTTGGTTTTCATCTTCGAACCCTCCTTGCGACCTTCCGGATTGCAACGCAGATTCCAAAATGCAAGTAGTTGAAAAAACGCTGATTGCCGCGGGATCCATCCACGCCCTGCTCGCGCTTCACCACCGCCGCTGGTGGATTTCGGCCAGTTGCAGGATTTCCGTGCGCCGACGGCCGGGGTGTATTTTCACCCCCTCTTGCGCGCCGAACATGTTAGAGTGGCTGAACAAGCGAGGCTTCGATGACCGTGCGGTTCACGTCGTTGTTCTTGTTCGCAGTCGCCAACCTGGTGACACCTGCCCTGGTGGCCAACGAGGTAACCGATCGCGCCCATCTCCGCGAAGATGCGGGCGACCTGGCGGGTGCCCGCCAGCTTTACTCCGCGGCGCTTCCGGCTGCCGACGCCGAAACCCTCAGCGGATACGCGGCCTTCCTCGAACGCTTCCGCGATCCGCAGGCCCGCGAAGCCTGGCGCCGCGCCTCGGCATCCCAACGCGCGGCCGGTCACGCTCCCGCCGCACTCGCAGCTTTGCGCCGCGCCGTGCTGCTCGACCTGATCGCCTCCGACCGGAGCGCCGCCGAAACCGACCTCGCCGCCTATCGCCAACTCGGCGGCGCCGATCTCCAGTTGCCGGAAATTTCCTCCCGGCCCGCGGCGGTCTCGGTCAACATCCCCGGCCCCATCCGCTCCTTTGCGCGTATGGCCGCCCTCAATCCGGATGCCACGGCGGACGACTTCTTTACCACCCTCGCCCGCAACATCGTCACCAACGGCTACCAGGCCGCCCGCGGCCGCGATGAACTGGAGCCCACCGAGTACCTCAAGCTCATCAAGCGCTACGTCGCGCAGGCGCGGGAACTCGAACGGCTCGCCGGCACCGATAAGATCATCCGTGTCGCCACGTGTGAATCCACGCAGACCAACGACCTTCTGCGCGTCCTCGGCTTCCGTATCCGCGGCAGTTGCGGCAGTGAGCTCGTGCTGGAAACCGTCAACGCGGCGCGCGCGTTCATCACCACCGATTCCGGCTTTCCCCTCGCCGAACTCGAACAGTCGCTCCGCGCCGACAAGCCCTTCTCGTACGACTACCGCCCATCTTCCGCCACCGTCGTCTTCGGACCCAACTATTGGCTGAACAACAAGGGCGGCGACTTTCTCGATGCCATGATCGGCGACCCGGGCCTCTGCCGCTTCTATCTCGCGATGTCGAAGCTCGACCCCGGCACCGCCGCCGCGCTGCGCGATGCGGTGCAGCCCGCCCGGCTCCGCGCCTTTGCCGGAACGCTCGACTTCTTCGGCAGCGAATTTGAGATCCGCGACGGCCATGCCATCGTGCCCGGCGGAGCCCGCGCCGCCCCCGCGTGGGCCGAACTCACCGGCGCCTGGCCGGAAACCGGTCCTCAGTTCTTCGACCGTCTGCTGGCCAAAGACGACGGCTGGCTCGCCAGTCTCTTCGATGCGCTGTCCCGCATCGATGGCCCGGTCCGCGACTACCTCACCGAACCCGCGCGGCTCAAGCGCTTCTACGCCGCCATCCGCGGCCGCATCAGCACGCCCGGCCCGGCGCGCCCCGTCTTCCGCTCCAATGCCGAGATGATGCTGCTCACCACCAGGCTCCATCTCGATCCCGACGGCCGTCCTCATCTCCCCGGCGGTCTCGACGTCTGGAAGGATCTGTTCGCAAAGAGTCCGAAAGATAAGTACGATCCCCGCCTGAGCCGCGAAGCCCCGTCCTGGAAAGCGCCCGACGATGTTGTAGAAGCTCTCTTCGCGCTCAGCCGCAAGCCGACCGACAATGAGCCGCTGAACATCTTCATGGCGCTCACCGACATCGACCGCAACCGCGCCCAGCCGCTCGCGCCCGCCACTGTCGCGCGACTGATCAAAGGGTGGAACATTTACGGCGCGCAGATCTCGGTGTTTAACGATGCGCCATCCGTTTCCGATAAGACCATCCTTGCGTGGCTCGATACGGCGCAGGCCATCGACACGCTTCGTGATGTCTCGTTCCGGCAGGACGTCGTCGGTACGATGCAGGGGCTGACGTCGCTGTGGCAGATCTTTTGCCGCCAGGGCAGCATCGCGCCCGCCAAAGCAGACGAGACGCTGGCGTCGCTCGCCATGCCCTTTGCCACCGTTCGCAACAGCCGCGAGTTGTTCGATGCCGGCCGCGGCGGCATCGCCGTGCTGCTGCGCGCCACCGCCACGGCCGCCGGAGCCAACCCGCAGCAACGTATGATGGCGCTGCTGGCGGGCGGACCAGTTGCCGACGATTCCGCCGAGCGCGCCGAAGTCGTCGCGCAGGAACAGCGCATCTTCGAAGGCCAGCGTTTACTCGCGCTCGACCTGCTCTTCGACCTCTCCGACAACCTGACCGGCGTCGCCAAAGGTGAAAAGTTCAACGCCGCCCTCGCGCAGAAGCTCGCCGCGCGCGTCGGCGACATCCAGTTGCCGCGCAACTCCATGTCCGGCGCCGAAAAGAACGCCATGTCGTTCGGCTTCTGGGTCGATAAACACATTGACGACGAACGCAAGGTGAACCTCCGGGCCCTGATCGAGAAGGCGGCCAAAGATCCCGAGAAGCTGAAAGATATCCGCGGCCAGCTTGCCCAGGCGCTGCGTGACACCATCGTCGGCTTCAGCTACGTCCACTACGCTCCGCCCGGCGCGCAGATTCTTCTCACCAATCCGCTGTTCGTTCGCGGTCACGACTTTATCGGCTCGCAGGACGGTAATCACAGCTGGAAGGCGGCGCAGATGTATGGCACCGGCTGGCCGGCCAATGCAGGCGGCCGCCTGATCGGTTCGCTCGAAGGCCTCCCTTATGCGCTTGCCGAGGCCGAGCAAAACTTCCTCGTCCCGACTCACACACAAGCTCTGATCTGGGGCGACCTCGTGCCGCAGATGCTGATCACGGCCCGCACGCCCCGGTTCTGGACGGTGACGCCGGCGCAGGTCCACTGGGTCGGGCTGCACATGCGTCAGGCCGAAGCCATGCTCGCCGAAGCCGCGCTGAATCCGGCACGCCGCGCGGCACTGGCGGAGCTGATCGATCAGGCTTCGAATCCCTACCGGACCGCCACCGTGATGCGCTATCTTGCCGATGCGGACGTGGCCGCCGCCCTGAGCGCGCTCACGCCCGCCGAGATGTATTCGCTCGCTGTTCGAAGTGCGGAAAGCGCGGCCGACGATCCCTCGGCCGCCGAAATCGCGCGCCTCGCCCGCGGCGTGCCGGACCAGGTCAGCGCGTCTGCCATCTCGCGCGCCTGGGGTTCGCCCAAGCCGACGCTGGCGAACTCGTGGCGTCCCGAACTGCTCAGCCTCCGCACCTTCCCAACGCTGATGGGTTACTCCAGCCGCATCATGGCCGAGGGCTGGGAATCCAGTCAGCTCTACTGGGCGGACGTGGCGGATCAGGCCGGCATCGCACCGCCCCGCCTCAATGTGCTGGTGCCGGAGTGGACTCGCAGCGTGGTTGAGCGGATCTTCGCATCGCATCTGGAGGACTGGCCGGCGCTGCTGAAAAGTCTTCGTTCGGTGGGTGAGGAGCTTCGCAATCCGGCGGCGGCGCGGGAGAAAGGATTTTGAATATGTTCGGAGGAGCCTTCAGAAGAGTGGCACGCGGCGGCCTGATCGCCGGCGGACTGGCCGCGCTCGGCGGCGGCTGCTGGCTGCTGGCGCAGGATGCCACGTTCCGCGCCTCGGTCGATCTTGTGGTGCTCAGCTTCACCGTGACAGACAGCAAGGGCAAGTATGTGAACGGCCTCAAGCCGTCCGACTTCCGGATTCTGGAAGACGGCATTCGTCAGAAGATCTCCACCTTTTCCGAGGGCAACCGGCCGGCGATGCAGATCGCCGCCGATGGCTCCATGAAACCGCTGCTGCCGAACGATCCGGAGGCCGCCAAACTCGCCGCAGGCACCAGCGAAGCCTTCGTTGGCACCAACGTCTTCGTTCTTTTCGATACCAGCAACTTCATGTACAAGGGCTTCGTGTATGCCGAAGACGCCATCGCCGACTTTGTGCGGGGGCTGGACCGCGCCGATTCGGTGGCCGTCTATACCTTCAGCCGCAACCTCTCCCGCGCCGCCGAACTGACGCAGGATCGCGGCGAGGCGCTGCTCGGGCTGCGCAAGTCGGTGGCGGGCGACAGCACCGCGCTCTACAACGGCCTGCTGCTCACGTTGCGCGATGCGGCCAAAGTTCCGGGGCGCAAGGTGGTGATCGTGTTCTCCAACGGGCCCGACAACGCCAGTATGGTGGCGCCTGACGACGTGCGGGCCGTGGCGGAAGATGAAGGCATTCCGATCTACGTCATTTCGACGAACGATGTGGGCAGCGATTCGATTTCGAGCAGCGTCTTCCGGCGCATCGCCACGCGGACCGGCGGCAAGGCGTACTGGGCGAAGACGTGGCAGAAGCAGGTGGAGGCGTTCGAATCGATCCGCGAGGACCTGGGCAACTCTTATACCGTTACCTACTATCCGGCTGCCAATCCGAACGAAGGCTTTCGCAAGATCGATATTCAGATCGTGACCGACGCGGGCAAGAAGTATCGCGTGCGGGCAAGGCCGGGCTACAGGCCGCGAGCCAACTGACAGGAAGCACAAAACGAAAAGGAGGGTGCACGGGGCACCCTCCTTTTTTTGTCTGTGCTGGTCTTGTTGTCCGGTTGCTCGGGCTACTAACCGATGCGCCCGAGCAGACCCTGAATCTGTTGGGTCTGGATCTTGTCGGGCTTATCGGCAAGCGCGGCCTGGCATTCCTTACGGGCGTGTTCGCGGTCGCCCTTCTGCATGAGCGCCATCGCGTAGTGGTAGTGGTAGGTCGCGGTCTGCGGAGCCTGCACCACCAGGTTGCGGAAGGTGTCGAGCGCGTTGTCGGTGAGGTTCTTCTTGAGGTAGATCCAGCCGAGCGTGTCGTTGACTTCCGGATGCTGCGGCAGACGCTGCTTGGCGCGCGTGGCATAGGTCAGCGCCACGTCGAGATCGCCGTTCGATTCCGAAATCAGGTAGGCGAGATTGTTGAGCGCCAGCGGATTGTTGGGATCGATCTTGATGGCCAGCTCGTAGTACTTGCGCGCCACATCCATCTTGTTCTGCATCTCATAGAGCATCGCGAGGTTGGTGTCGATGTTCGGATTGTTGATGTCCTGCTGGCGGGCCTTTTCGAGCGAGTTGATGGCCTGCTGCGTGTCGCCCTTGTGCAGGTAAGCTTCGCCGATGCGCGTCCACAGATCGGCCAGCGAGCGGGGATCGGTCAGCCGCCCCTGCAGGCTCTGGAAGGTCGCCACTGCCTTGTCGTACTGCGCGGCCGCACCCTCGGCATTGCCCAGTTCGCGAATCAGATCGAGCCGGTTCGGATGCTTGTTGGCCTCCTCCTGGATGATCTGCACGGACTTATCCGGCTGGCCTTCCATCAGGTAAGCGCGCGATTCGCCCAGCAGGCCGCGAAGATTGTTCGGATCCGCTTCGAAGGCCCGGCGGAACAGGTCTTCCGCTTCCTTGCTCTTCTACTGGCTGAGGTTGAGGATGCCGAGTTCAAGCAGCGTTTCGACCTGCTTCGGATTCTTCTCCAGAACCTCGTTGAGCATGGTGCGGGCCTCGTCGATGCGGCCCAGACGCTGCAGCGCCGCGGCCTTCATAACGCGAGCCTGCACGGTTCCGGGGGAGATCTTGAGAGTCTCGTCGGCCGATTTCAGCGCAGCATCGTTGTCGCCGCGCAGCATGGCCACCTGTGTGGCGGCAAGCCGGGCCGGAACGTAATCCGGGCGGAGCTGGATGGCGGCATCGAACTCCTGGCGCGCCTGTTCGTATTCGCCGCGCGCGAAGTGGGCGCGGCCCAGATTGAAGCGCGCCACGTAGTTGTTTGGCTTGGCGGTGACGACGGACTGGAGTTCGGTCATCGCCTGGTTCACGTCGCCCTTGTCGAGCATGAAGGTCGCCTTCAGTCCGCGCGCTTCCGGATCCTTTGGATCGTTCTTCAGGATGGCCTCGTTTTTGGCGTACGCCTGATCGGCCTTCCCTTCGCGAACGTAGGCTTCGATCTCGTGCTTCAGATATGTATTGCGGCGGGCCGGATCCTTCTGCACGCCTTCCTCGTATTCTTTCAGGGCATCGTCGAAATCGGCGACGCGCAGATAGAAATCGCCGGCTTCCAGATAGGCATCGGGGAAGTCTTTCAGGTTGCTCTTCATCTGGTTGAGCAGCTTGATGAGCTCATCGCGCTTATTGGTGCTGAAGTAGAACTGCGCCAAAGTGAGGCGGAGCTGCGGGTTCTTCGGATTGGCCGTGATGGCTTCCTTGAGCAGACCTTCGGCTTCGGGAATTTTGCGCTGCGAAAGGTTGACCCGATAAAGCTCGTAGTAGGCGTTCAGATTCGTCTTGTCCTTGTTGACAAGGCCGCGGAACAGAGTCTCGGCCTCCGCCGATTCGCCGTCCACGACGAGCGTGCGGGCGAGCGCCATGGTGATGGTCGAATCGCCGGGCTTGGCGGCAAGTGCCGTCCGGTATTCGGCGATGGCGGCTTCCACGGTCTTCTTGCCTTCGGGCCCCTGCTTGTTGCGATAGAGGGAGCCGGCTTCCAGCATGTCGAGATCGCCGGTCAGTTTGTGACCTTCCCAGCCGTTCGGCTTGCGCTTCATCAGGCCGGCCACCATGTCCTTGACGTCCTTGATTACCGAAGGATTTGCGTTCTGACCCTGCGAGGCCATCAGCATGATCTCGCAAAGCTTGAGCGTGGCGTCATCGGAATCGGCGCTGCCGGGCGTCAGCAGTTCCACGGCGCGGCGCAGCGCCGGCACCGCATTCGGAATGGAACCGAGCTGCAGGTCTGTCAGCGAAAGGTGATAATATGCCGGGCCGAATTTCCGGTCGGTTTCGATGGACTTGCGGTACATGATCGAAGCTTCCTTGTAGCGCTTGGCTTCGAAGTATTTGTTGCCGCTGTCGAGATATTTTTGCCGCAGGTAGATGGGATCCCGGCTGCAGGAGATCAGCGAGAGGGAAATGAGTGCCAATACCAGATATCGCATAGTGTTACGCAACTCCATTGTCCTACAAATCCCGTGCGTTGCGCGATGAAGAAAGTTAACAGGGGTACAGCCGCGTTCCGGTACCGGAGTACTGCGGTGGCTCCGCTGTGAATGAAACGGCAGCTAGTTAACGGCCACGGTGGGAGGCACGGGACCGGTGGTCGAACTGGAGACGGTGCCAACTTTAATCGTTACAGGCACCGCCTTACCGGCGATGTGAGTGCCGGGGATGTCCACGTTGATTTGATAAACGCCGATGAGGCCCGGAACAAGGCCGGCCCATTCGACGATTACCGGCGACCGGGTGTCGCCGACGGGGCCGAAATACACGGCCACGCCCGCCTTTTCGCAGGAGATCTGATCCGTGCAAAGAGTGGCAAGGGGGCTCGAAGGCGACGGGGTTCCCGTGGTCACTTTGCCACCCGTGGTGGCGCCGAGGCCAATGGCGAAGATCATCAGATTTTCGTCGCGGCTGGCGGGGTTATCCGGGGTGACGAATGCGCCATCGAGGTGCTCGATTGCCGCCTGCCCGCCGTTGCCGATCAGCACGGCCGGCGCGACCTTCGCCACGCTGACGCTCGTGGCGACAGAGGCGGACCTGGCGGCGATATTGTGCACCACCAGCGAGTAGTTGCCCGCAGCGAGCGTTACCGGAATCTCAGCATTGATCTGGCCGGTGGAGGCAAGCGTCAGCGGGATCGCCTGGTTGCTCAGCGTGACGCAGGCGCCGCCGAGGATGGTGGGCAGCGGAGCGACGCCGGTTGCGGTTGAGGTCGCGAGGTTGCGGCCGAAAATGGTCATGTAGCCGCCAGCCGCCAGTGGCTTCGTGTAATCGGCGAGATTGACGACACCGCCCGTATTAACCGCAGGGAGTGTGGCGTTGGCCGCGGCCAGTCCGCCTGCAATTCCGCCGCCGTTAAAGCCGCCACCGTTAAATCCACCGCCACCACCCCCCGCGCCAATCGCGGCCGCCGCTACGACGGGAATCACAGAGAGTCCGGATGCGGTGACAACGTAGGCCGTTGCCGCGGCGGAATCGATCGCCATGGTGCGGGCGAATGCGGTAGTGCGTCCGTTGCCCGTTACGGTGGAGGGCGCTCCCTCGAGTGTGGAGACAATGCCGGTGAGTGAGCCGGCCGTCAAATTGTAGAGTTCGATTTGTCCGGCGTCCGTCACGGCAGCCGTGGTGCTGGTCCGGACCGGTTGGGAGAACATGGCGACTGAGTTGGCCGACACGGCGGACACGGCGGCCACCGGGCGGCCCAGGGGAGACGAGGAACTGGTGCCGGTGTTGGTCAGCGGTCCGAGCGAGGCGTCGAGCAGCACGCCGCCCACGGCGAAGTATTTTCCGCCGGGACCGGCCGTTACCGGGCCGATGTAGCCGGTGAGGGGTGCGGTGAGAACGGCACGGGCAACGGTGAAATCGTCCGCCGCGTCGTCGTAGAGATAAGCATTGCCGGTTGCCGTCATCAGCATGACGTACTCACCGCCGGGTGTGGCGGCCATGCTCCAGGTGGCAGGATTGCCGCCCGACACCGTACGGGCCGTGGCGCCGAATACGGCGGGATTGAGGGTGCGGGGAATGGCCTGGTTGCCGTCGATTTTCCAGATACTGCCGTCCGACATGACGAATTGCGGACCGCGGCCGGCGGCGGCTATGGCAACCGGCGTACTCAGCGTGACGGAGGCGTTGAACGGCAGGGCGGGAAATACGACAGTGCCGGTCTGCACGCCCTTATCCAGATTGACGATGCTGATGGACTCGCCACCGTTATTGGCCACGTAGAGCGTGACGCCGTCGGAACTGAGAGCCATGGCGTGAGGCAACTGGCCGACCTTGATCGGCGTGGACAACTGGCCGGCCTGCGTGTCGTAGACTTCGATGCGGTTCATGCCGGAATTGGTCATGTAGACCTTTTTGCGGGTGGCATCGAAAATGATGTCGGTGAGACCTTCGCCCGCGCTGGCATTGAGCGCGATGGGGACAATTGTGCCGGCCGATTCGGAAGAGCGGTTGTTCTGATAGACGTGAACGTTGCCGGGAATATTAATGGCCTCGGTGGAGAGCACGGTGAAATCCGATGGTCCAACGGTGCCGGGGCTGGTGGCGGCTTTGGAGTTGTACTGGAAATTGAGCGTGACGGCGCTGGTTCCGTTATTGACGGAAGCGATGGGGCCGTTGGCCGTGGCCGCGGCAGCCGTGGTTGTGGTGCCTCCGCCTACCGCACCTCCTCCGACTGCGCCACCACCTGCCGCACCTCCTCCGGTCGCCCCGCCGCCGCCCGGAACCGGAATGACGATACCGCCGCCACCCGGAACAGGAATAACAATGCCGCCGCCGGGACCGCCGAAGCCGCCGATTGTGATGCCGCCGAAGCCACCGCCGAGGCCGGGGATGCCCGTGATGCCGCCGGTCGTGGCCGTTGGCGTGCTGCCGGTGTAGGCCTGGAGGCTGGCAGTGAACCGGCCCTTACCGGCATTATTCAGAGTGTCCGTGGCCGTGGCTTGGGCTGCGTAGACCCCGCAGGCATCGTTCGTCAGCAGGACGATCTGAGAGTTGGGTTGCGCGAGTGGGGAGTTGGCGATGGTGGAAACCGGCAGGATCGTCATGCCGGATGCCGAAAGGGCGTAGACGGTGGCGCCGGCGGGATCGATGACCATTTTCCCGGAAAGATTTTCGGGCAGCTGAATGCCGAGTTTGATGAGAAGATTATCGGGATCGTTCACCAGCAGTTCGACGGTGTGGGTGCCGGTGGCGCTGCCGACGGGCGCCATATTGAATGCAGCGTAGATGGCCGAGCCGTCCGGCGTAAACACGCTGCCGCCCTGGTTGTTCTGCGTATTGAAGTTGCCGGCCGTGCCGGCGGGGAAGGCGAAGGGTGCGTTGGCGGCATTCTCCTGCGCGATGACCTGGAGCGTCTTTGTGTTGAACAGGGTGGACCCGGCCATGAACTTCGAGTTGTCCGGAGCAATCGCAAGCGTGCTCGAAAGATTGGTGACGGCGCGGCTGACGAGCACGGTACCGGAAGCCACCTGATAGACGAACACGACTTTAGCCGTGTTCGACGTGCCGTTGGAGCCAACGATGATGCTGCCGTCGGCACTGGCGAGCAGGCGGCCGCGCGGCGAATTGTAAACCACGTTGCTCGGGGCCGGCAGCACGGGCGAAGTGGGAGCGGGCGGCACCACGGAGACAGAATTCAGAGATCCCGCGACCGGGTCATAGATGAGCAGAGTATTGGTGGAGTTGTTCCCCGTGGCAATGGCGGAAATGAGCACACGGCCGTCGTTGCCCACCGCGACGCCTTCCGGGTTGGAGGGCAGCGTCACAACGTTGGAAACAATATTTTTGGAGAGGTCGATGACGTCGAGCGCCGAGCCCGTGTAGGCGCTGACGTAGAGAAAGCGGCTGTCCGGCGACAGCGCCGCTGATTCAGGCCCGGCGCCGACCGTGATGGAAGGAAGAAAGGCCCTGGTTCTGATGTTGTAGATCTCGACCCGGTTCAGCGCATTGTTGAGCAGATAAATCTGGCTCCGGGAATTATCCAGAACAATGTCGCTGTAGTTGGCGCCGTTGGCCACAACCGTTCCGAATGTCGCCGCGCAGAGGTGTGCCGCGAACAGGGCTGCGAATGCCAGGAACCGGAGGGGACGCATGAATCTCTTAAGAATATAACCCGTGGGAGTGCCGAAAGTTACACCGGAGGCGGCGGAAAGCGAGCAACCGCTCAGGGGGACACCCGGCGGGCCACGATGAGGGTCACGTCGTCGGCCGGGGGCGCGTCGGCGGTGTAGACCTTCAGGGCAGCGTTGACTTCATTGATGATGTTGGCGGCGGGCTCGGAGCGGTGCGCCGCAACCACGGCGGCGAGGCCGTCGATATCGAATTCGTCGCCGGCCGGGTTGGTGGCCTCGGTGACGCCGTCACTGTAAATAACCAGAGTGTCGCCAACGTCGAGATTGGCCTGAAACTGTTTGTATTCAATAAACGGCAGGATGCCGACAACCGGTCCGCCGCCCTTCAGTTGCACGTGGCTGCCGTCGGCGCGAACGATAAGGGGCGGATTATGGCCGGCATTGCAGAAGGTCAGCTCACCGGTTTCTGCGTTCAGAATGCAGAAGAAAAGCGTGATGAAGCGGTTGGGCGGGCAATTGGCGGAGGTGATGCGGTTGAGGCGGGTCATCACGTCGGCCAGGTCCTTGGGCTCTTCGATGAGAACCTGAACGCGCGCCTGAAGGCCCATCATCAGCAGGGAGGCGGGCATGCCTTTGCCGGAAACGTCGCCGAGGACCATGGCGAGGTGATTGTTTTCGTAGGGGAAAAAATCGTAATAGTCGCCGCCGACGGTGCGGCAGGGGGCGTTGTGGCCGGCGACGTCGAGCCCCTGCACCGCGGGCGGGCCGGCGGGGAGAAAGCCGCGCTGGATTTCGGCGGCCTGTTCGAGATCGCGGGCGAGCAACTGGCGCGCGCGTTCGATTTCGGCGAAGCGGGTGTGTTCGATCCGGATGGCGGCGACGTTGGCCATGACGGTGAGCAGGTTGAGGTCGTCGCGGGTAAATTCGCGCATCAGCGACGGCGAATCGAGGTAGATGATGCCGATGATCTGATCGGCCGTCTGCAGCGGGACGGCCATCAGTGTGCGGATGTGCTGTTCCACGATGCTGCGGCGCTCGCGGAGGGCGTCGTCGAAGGCGGTGTCGCGGACAAGGACGGAGGCGCCGGTGTTGAGGACCCGGTCGCGCACGGCGCTGCTGATGCGGAAGCCTTCGCCGCGATGGGCGCGGATGGTGAGTTCGCCGTTATCCACGGTGAGCAGCACGCCGCGATCGGCGGCCACCGCTTTAATGGCGAGATCGAGGATGAAGGGGAACAGTTCCGCCAGCGGGCGGTTGCCGGCCAGTTCATTGCCGGCGCGGATGAGGGCCGAAATATGATTGGCGGCGAGCGCGGCGGTGGCGGCGGCGCTGTCACCGCGAACGTTGCTGATTATGGTGGCGCCGGCCGTGGCGCTGGCTTCCAGAGGATCGAAGACTACGACGGGGTTGAGAGGTTTCGCGGTGCCGTCTCCGCAGGTCAGGATGAGGTGGCCGGCGGTGAGGCGGTCGCCTGGCTGAAGCCGTGTTCGTTCCGCCAGACGCGCGCCGTTCAGCGTGGTGCCGTTTTTGCTGCCGAGGTCGGCGGCAAACCACTCGCCGGTGGCGGAATCCTTTTCGAAGCAGAAGTGCTGGCGGGATAAGCCGTTGTCGTCGGGATAACTGAGGTCCACGGAAGGAGCGCGGCCCACCACGAAGCGCTCGCTGGCCAGCTGAATGGTTCGGCTGCGGCCGTCGGGCGAAAGGATCTCGAGTTCGGTTACCGGGCGCGCGCCGGCCGGACTGCCGTCTTGCTTCGAAATGGGGGCCACTTGCGGAACCATGGAAAAACCTGGGTAAACGGCTTAGACTCGCACGCCTTGCAGCACTTCGTCAAGGGCGGCGGCGGCGGCGAGGCACTGGTCGCGGCTGACGTCGTAGTGGGTGAGGGCGCGCAGAAAGGCGTTGTTCACCGGATTGACCAGAATGCCGCGGGCGCGCAGAGCATCGGAAGTTTCGCGCGGGGAAACGCCGGCCGGCAGATGGAAAATCACGATGTTGGTTTCGACCGGGCTGACGCGAACGCCCTCGATGGTGGCGAGCTTTTCGGCGAGCAGGCGGGCATTGGCGTGATCGGCGGCGAGCCCCTTAGGACTTTCTTCCAGCGCGACGAGGCCGGCCGCGGCCAAAACGCCGACCTGACGCATCGCTCCGCCCAGTCGCTTGCGCAGCATGCGGGCCTCATCGATCAGGGCCTGCGGACCCGCGAGAATGGAGCCGACCGGAGCGCCGAGCGCCTTGGAGAGGCAGAACATCACGGTGTCGGCCTTTTGGGCGATGCGGGCGACGGACTGGCCGGTGGCTTCGGCGGCATTGAAGATACGCGCGCCATCCAGATGCACGTTGACGCCGCGTTCGTGGGCGCGGTCGCAGACTTCATCGAGCACGGCCTGCGGATATACGCGGCCGCCTGACATATTGAAGGTGTTTTCCAGTTCGATGGCGCCGGTGCGGGTGGCGAAGGCACTGCCCGGGCGCAGGAGTTTTTCGATCGCGTCCCAGGTGAGGATGCCGTCCTCGGTGTTGGCGGCGCGGAACTGGCAGCCGGAGAACCAGGCGGACATGGCGAGTTCCCAGTCGAACAGGTGCGCGCGGGAGTCGCAGATCACTTCTTCGCCGTGCTTCGTCAGCAGCTTGATAGCGATGGTGTTGCCCATGGTGCCGCTGGGGACGAAGACGGCGGCCTCCTTGCCGATGATGGCGGCGGCGCGGGCTTCGAGACGGTTGACGGTGGGGTCTTCGCCATACACGTCGTCGCCAACTTCGGCTTCGGCCATGGCGCGGCGCATGGCCGGCGTGGGACGCGTGACCGTGTCGCTCCGCAGGTCAATGGGGCGGGGGGTAACGGGAATGCGGAACGCTGCGTCGTTCATGCGACGAACTCCTCGAATATTTCGTTGGAAATCATGATGCCGCGCGGCGTGAGGCGGAGGCGGTCCTGATCGCTGATCGTGACGCGTTCCATGAGCCCGCCATCGAGGAAGCGATGGAAGGCGGGGCCGAAGCGGTCCCAGTCGGAAACGTCGGCATGGACGCCTTCGGAGAGCCGGAGGCCGACGAAGAACTTCTCTTCCGTGGCGACGGCGGATGTGGTTTCGATGCGGACGGACTCGCCGCGCAGGTGGCGGGCGAGGTAGTCGGCGGCGGACTCGGCGTTTTGCCAGCGGCGGACGCCATCGAATGAGTGGGCGTCGGCGCCGAAGCCGATGTAGGGTTCGCGACGCCAGTATTTCAGGTTGTGGCGCGATTCGTAGCCGGTGCGGGCGAAGTTGGAAATTTCGTATCGCTCAATGCCGATGCGATGGAGGTGTTCGACGGCGAGTTCGTAAAAGGCGGCGATTTGCTCATCGCCGGGGACATCGGAAGCGCCATAGCGAGTGCCGCCGAGCAGCAGTTCGGAGCCGAGTCGCGAATCCTCGTCGACTTCGAGCATGTAGACGGAGACGTGCGGCGGCGCAAGTTGTTCAATGGCGGTGAGAGATTCGCGCCAGCTGGCTTCGGTCTGGCCGGGGAGGCCGGCGATGAGGTCGAGATTGATGTTGGCAATGCCGGCTGAACGGAGCAGTGCGACGTCCTGCGCGACTATGGCTGCGTCATGGCGGCGGCCGGTGCGGGCAAGTTCGGCTTTCACGAACGACTGAACGCCGAGGCTGACGCGGTTGAAGCCGGCGGCGAGCCAGGCGTCGATCCGTTCAGACGTGATGGTGCCGGGGGCGCATTCGAGCGTTGCTTCGGCCCAGACCGCTGCGGGCAGGGCTTGCACGATGGCGGCGAGCGTGGCGGGGTCGATGGAGCTTGGCGTGCCGCCGCCGATGTAGAGCGTCTCGGGAGGCCACTGCCAGGCGTGCGCTGCGATTTCGGCGATCAGCGAGTCCGCGTATTGCGACTCGAGATGCTTCGGCATTACGCCGGACGCGAAGTTGCAGTAAGTACACTTCTGCGCGCAAAACGGCCACGAAATATATACGCCTGACACGGAAATACCATCATAGCGGTTGAGGCGGCCGACTGGCTGCCGTCATACGTCCTGCGCGCGGCCCTTCCACTGGCCCCCGCGGCCGGTCTTGTAGAGCCATGCGGATTCCAGCGTTGCGGCGAGATAGAAGGCCGCGATGGCGGGAAGGCAAAACACGGTCCAGCGCGGCGCCCCGTATTCCCGAACGACGGGATCGAAAAGGATAGTTCCGAGCAGCCATGCGGAAAAGCCGAGCGAGGCGGAGAAGCGGTCGCCGCTGAACAGCAGGAGCAGTGGCGCGATGTAGGTGACCAGCATCCCAAGCACGGTTCCCGCAAGCAGCAGCAGCGAATGATCGAGTTGCGCGAAGGCGGCGCGGGCGATCATGCGGCGGATTTCGCGGGCGGGCCCGTAGGAGCGGATGCTGGCGAGATCCATGGGCGTGGTGCCGAGCCAGAGGCGGCCGCCGGTGGCGCGGATGCGGGCGGCGAGCGTGCAGTCGTCAATCAGCGCGTTGCGGATGCTTTCGATGCCGCCCGCGCGGGAGAGAGCATCGGCGCGGATGAGCATGCAGCCCCCGGCAGCGGCGGCGAGGCGCCCGGAGGCGACCCACGCAGGCGGATAGAGCTTGAAGAAGAAAAACACGAAAGCCGGGATGAGGAACTTTTCGGCCGACGAAGCCGTGGAGAGGCGCACCATGATGCTGACGAGATCGTAGCCGGATTCGGCTTTGGCGAGCAGGGCGGCGAGGAGGCGCGGATCGGCGTACTCGATGTCGGCGTCCGTGAGGAGGAAGTAGTCAGGCGCGGCTGGCTCGGAGTGAATGCCGTTGGCGACGGCCCACAGTTTCCCCTTCCAGCCGTCGGGGCGCGCCGGCACGCGGATGACGAGGGTGGCGCCGGCGGCGCGGGCGGCGTCGGCGGTGCGGTCCGAACTCTCATCGTCGGCAACGACGATTCGCAGGCTGCCGGGGAAATTCTGCCGGAGAAGGGAACTGACGGTCAGGCCGATCGTCTCCTGCTCATCGCGAGCGGGAATGACGGCGGTGATGCGGGCGGGCCCGGGAGGCGAAGCGGGCACGGCGAGGCGCTCGCGCAGTCGCCAGAAGCGGCCGCGGAAGAGGGCGAGGAAGATCCAGATGGCGAGCGAAAGGGCTCCTGCCAGGCGTGCGGCGATGACGAACATCCTTACTCATCATGCACAATGCCGCACGAACGATGCACAATACCGCGGCGCGCGGCGCACCACAACCGAAAGCAAACGGCTCATCGGATACTGGGGGCGGAGGCCTCATGTCGTCCAACCTTTCCATCTCCGAAACTCCGCTGGCCGCGGCCGAGGCGTGCGGGGCGCGAATCTTCCGGCTGCTCGAAGGTGCGCGGAAGCGGCGCGGGCGGGCGTTTCTGGCGGTATCGGGAGGCTCCACGCCAAAGATGATGTTCGAATGGATGGCGCGGCAGGGCTTTGACTGGAGCGGCGTGGAACTGTTTCAGGTGGATGAGCGCTGCGTGCCGCCCGATCATCAGCTGAGCAATTACCGGATGATGCGGGAAGCGCTGCTGGATGCTGCCGCGATTCCGGCGGCGCAGGTGCACCGGATTGCCGGCGAGGCTGAGCCAGCTGTGAGCGCCTCACAATATGAGGCCGAGATCCGTCACGTACTCGGCGCCGGAGCCGGTGAGATTCCGGTGTTCGACGTGATTCATCGGGGCATGGGCGGCGATGCGCACACGGCGAGTTTGTTTCCCGGTGAGCCTTTAATTGCGGATCGCGCGGGAGTGGTGGCGGCAGTTTGGGCGGAAAGCATGCAGCAGCATCGCGTAACGCTCTTGCCCGCGGTGCTGGAGGCGGCGCGGCATTCGCTGTGCCTTGCTTGTGGCGCTGACAAGGCGGGGCCGCTGAAAAGCGTACTGCAGGGCGAGTCCGATCCGTTGCGCTTCCCCTCCCAAATTGCGGCAGCGCGCACGGAGTGGTTTCTGGACAGAGCGGCAGCCGCGGCGCTGTAAAAGTTTAGTCGATGCGGCGCTTCAGGACGGCGGTGCCGGAGACCAGTCCCTGCTGGCTGCCGAGTTCGCTGGCGGTCCACTCCACGCGTAACTGATTTTCGCTGGTCAGCTTCAGCGTCACTTCACCTCTGGCGCCACCCACGCCGACCCACGTGTAGGGGCCGGCGGACCCGGCCGGACCGCGGAAAGTGAAATTGACGTCGGGTGAAATGGCGCGGTCGACAATCTGAAACCGGGAACGATACCGTCCATTCACCACTCCGTTTGCTTCGACAATGGTGGCTTCAATAAATTCGGGAGGATAGAGCTCCTGATTCTTGTTCTCCTGACCCATGGAAGGCCTCACATAAAACCAGAAGCCCGCGAGGCCGGGCGGGAGCGCGGGCTTAGCCGTGCTCCCCGCAACCGGGAGCGCGTGGGCGGGCGCCGGGGCGGCTGCGACGTGAGCGACCGCCGGCAGTTCCGTGGCGGAAGTAAAGGGCCAGGCCGAAGCCGCATGTGCAGGCAGCTGTGCGGGGGCGGTGGATTCGGAACGCGTGGCGCGCGCGCTGCGAAGATTGTCGAGTTCCCGGATGGCGGCGTCGCGTTCGACCTCCATGGCGCGGAGGTCGGCGCGCAGGCGGGAGACTTCAAGCGAGTCGCCGCGGGCGGGCGGAAGGCGATCGTACGAAGTATGAGCATCCTCGTACGTGTCCCGTGGCTCGCGGACAACTTCGCGGATCACCTCGCGCGGCCGGTTCTGCAGGGAATTTGCGTTGTCCCACCACAGTAAGCCGAGCAGCGCGAGACCGACAAACACGGCGCCAAGCCACACGCCGTAGCTGGACCGTTGCGCCTGAACGATGACGGGGTGGGGTCGCACCATGAGGGCGGTCGGTACGTCCTCCGCCATCTCGTCGTAGCGGCGGCGGCGTTCCGGGTCGGAAAGCACGGAATAGATGCGGTTCAGTTTGCGCATCTGTCGCTCGGCGATGCTCTTGAGGTGGGGGTCGGTCTGCTGGTCCGGATGCATCATCCGGGCGAGGGCGCGGAAGGCATCGCGGATCTCCTCGGCAGTGGCCTCAGGACTCACGCCAAGTTCTTCGTAGTACGAAATGTCTCCAGCCCGATGATTTGCCTGCATGCCGCGTGACACCAGCAAAATGAAGTGCCGGATTCCAGTTTATGGCATGCGGTTGTAATACTGCAAAATCTATGGAAAGGCGAATGAAATGTGGCGGAAGCCAGTGGGGGTCGAACCCACCCGCGGCAAATCAGCCGCACGCCGGGTTTGAAGTCCGGGCCCGGCACCGGCCAGGATTGGCTTCCATTTCAGGACAATGCGGAACCGGTGTATGTTCCCGGTCAGAGCTTTCCGCGGAGACGCTTTCCGAATACCGCGAAAGATACGAAGCCCGCGGCGAGCAGACCGAACGTCCCGGGCTCCGGCGCCACAATCTGGTTGTAACCGATGGCGTTCAGGACAGCGACTTCCGGCCTCGGGTAAGCATTGCCGTTCGTGCCGACGTCGGTCGAAATATCCAGCGTTACGTCCGGCGAGGCTTCCCCGTCCTGCACCAGATAGGGGTAGAGATTCAGCCAGTCGCCGTAGTCCTGACCATTCGGCGAATTGTTGTAGTCGGCGATATCGGTCACGCCGCCGTTGATGGAGAAGTACGCCGAGGTTCCGTTGGCGGCATTCAGGAAACTGCGGACGCCCGCGGCGGAGTAGCGGAACAGGTCGGCCGGAGATGCGTTGGTGCCGAGCGGGCTGCACTGGTCATAGGCGGCACTGCTTCGGGTGCCGATGCAGGAAATGGTGCCGAGTACTTCGTCGGTCTCATGTTCCACGACCGAATAAAAATCAATCTGGTATGGCGGGGCGGAAGGCGGCGGCGAAGTTGGAGAATCCGGAAAATAAAACGCCCCGGCGGTGTTGGAAATGGTAATCACGCCGTCGTAGCAGCCCGAGTTGCCGAGCACGCAGCTCGTCGCGCCATCTGCCTGGATTCCCGCGGTATTGGCGCCACTTGTGTGGATGCTGAGCGCATTGGCCAGAGCCGGCGTGATGCTGACGGTGTTATCGCTCTGCGCTCCGAGCGGATCTCCGCTGCTGCCGAGACTGGCAAGCGCGGTCGGGTCGTCGGTGTGCGCGGCGAGGGCGTTGTAATACGTCGAATAAGAAATTGCCGTCAGCGGCGTGCTGCTCTGTCCAACCCCGGTGTTGCCGTACGTGATATAGATGTCGGCCGACATGGAACTGGTGAAAATGCTGCTGTAGATGCCGGAAACCGAGGAACCGTTGATGGCTGCGCAGGTTGTCGTGCCAATGGTCGGATCGCAGGTATAGAGAAGACTGGCAAAGCCCGGGACAGAAGTAATGAACAAAGCAAGAATCAGCGTGCCGAGGCGTGGCAGCGTACCGGTACGTGGACGCGGGGTCATCTGTAACTGAGTATAACTGTTAGCTATCGATATACGCTCAGTTTTTCGCAGCTCTGGAGGCCTGGAACCACACAAGGATGGGTGATAGTTCACTATCTTTATACGAGGCAATTGCGGAAGCGTGGCGCCATGGGGAAGCTTCGCCGATGCGGATATCTGAGGCCGCAACGGTGCGCAGCACGGGCGGGGCAACCGTAAGATCGTAAAACACCACGGATTGCGCTTTGCGGCTCAGGATCAGAGCCGGCATGGATTCTCCCGCCACCGTGACGTTGAGAACATTCGGCGTGGCGAGCGCACGCAGCGCCGAAACGTCGGCCGGAATCTTCGCGATGGGCGCGGCGACGGGGATGCCGACGCCGTCGACTTCATGACACGTGGAGCAGCGTCCGAATGAGCGGGTGGCGTCGTAGAACAAAGCGCGGCCACGGGCGGCTTCGCCGGTGAGCTTCGCAGTGGCGGGAGTTGAACTGACCGCGGCGCCGAGGCTCGGGCTCACGATGCCGTTGAGCGAGGCCACGTAGGCGATCACCGCAGCGCGGTCCGCCGCCGAAATTCCGCTGTTGAATGCCGGCATTGATGTCCCCGGAACGCCGCGCGTGACGACTCCGGTGATGTAGGCCTGATCGAAGCCCCTTCCCGAAAGCCTCGGCGCACTGCCGGCCGCACCGGACTCGCCGTGACAGTAGCCGGTGCAGGTGGCGGCATAGACGGCCTGGCCCTTTTTCAGAACAGTGGCGAGATCCTGCGCGGGCAGAAGGCCGGCAAGAAGCGTGATCAGCAGCAGCGTCTTCGGCAGACGGTTCATTTTGTGGCCTCCGGAAGCGCGAAGACAACGAGCGTGGAACCGTTTCGCCAGCTCTGATCCGGAAACAGATTGGACGCGAAGCCGCCCGTGATGCCCTGCTGCCAGCCGGTTGTTTCGGCAACATATTGGCGGCCGTTGACCGAATACGAGATGGCCGCGCCGCGGTTGCCGGCGCCGGTCTGGAACTTCCACAGCTTCTCGCCGGTGCGGGCATCGAGCGCGAAGAAGTAGCCGTCGGGGTCGCCGGTAAATACGAGATTGCCGGCGGTGGCGAGCATAGACGAGAGCAGCAGATATTTGTACGGCACCGTCCAGATGCGCTTGCCGGTAACCGGGTCCCACGCATCGATGTGACTGGCGTCGCTGTGGCCGGGCGCGACTTTCAGCGGGTGTCCGCCGTTCATATAGCGCTTGCCCTCTTCGGGCGGCAGATCGGTGGAACTGATGGCGTTGCAGGTTTCCACCGTCGGGATGTAGAGATAGCCGGTTTGCGGCGAGTAAGCCATCGCGTTCGAACTCTTGGCGCCGACCGAACTGGGGCAGACGTCGACGACCGTGCCGGGTTTCGGGTCCTTGCGCCCGATGAGTTTGCCGTCTTCGGTGACGCCGGCAATCCAGGTGGACATTTCAGGTACGTTGAAGACGCCGAGGTGTTCGCCCGTAACGCGGTCGAGGACCGTGGTCAGACCGCTCTTGTTCATGTGCGCCAGGATGCGGCGCGGCTGTCCCTTAACGACGCGGTCCATGAGGATGACTTCATAGGCGGAGTCGAAATCCCAGAGGTCGTCGGGGACCTCCTGGTAGTGCCATTTCAGTTTGCCGGTGTCGGCATCGAGCGCCACGATGCTGGCCGTGTAGAGGTTGGGGTACTTCGAGGCATCGCCGGAGCGATCGCCGTCGTAGAAGTCGGAAGCGGCATTGCCGGTGCCCCAATAGACGGTGTTGAGGTCGGCGTCGAACGAGCCGGTCATCCAGGGGGCGCCGCCGCCGAACTTCCAGCTGTCGCCCTTCCATGTTTCATTGCCTTTTTCGCCGGGGCCGGGAATCACATACCACCGCCAGGCGAGACGTCCGTTGCTGATGTGGAAGGCTGTGAGGTAGCCGCGATGAGCGATCTCGCCACCGTTACCACCGATGATGACTTTGTCGCCGGCGATCAGCGGCGCGGCACCGAGGTTGCAGCCACACTGGCGGGGATCGTCGACCGCGACCTTCCACGCCTCGCGGCCGGTCTTTTGGTCGAGCGCGACGAGGTAGCTGTCTTTGGTGCCGAAGATGACCTTGCCGCCGCCGACGGCGACGCCGCGGTTGAGGATGAAATCGGCGTGAGTGCCGGGCGTGCCGGAGCGCGGCTCGCCGTATTTGTACTGCCAGATGACGTCGCCGGTTGCGGCGTTGAGGGCGAACACCTGGGCGCGCGCGGAGATCAGATACATCACGCCGTCGACGACGATTGGCGTGGCCTGGAGATTGTCGGCGTAGTCGCCCGTCTGGAAGAGCCAGGCGGGAGCGAGGCCACGCACGTTGGAGGTGTTGACCTGATCGAGCGCCGAGTAGCGCCAGGCGGATTGCTGGCCGCCGTTATGGGGCCAGTCGGCGCGGGTGGCTCCGTCGAGGGGCGTCTGCGCCTGCGCCGTTGTGGCGATCAGAATCAAAAGCAGCCATCTCGTCACAGCGTGCTTCCTCCGTCTGCAAAAATTGCCAATGCGCCATCATATCCCTTTCCGGGAGCCGATGGCGCATTGGCGATGTACGGTTATTTTGTGATTTTGGCCGGCGCCACGGCGGGCTTGGCCGGCGCCACTGGCTTGGCGAACTTCGCTGCGTCGATCGCCACGTTCGGCTTCACGTCTTCGAGGCTGAACATAGACTGGCCGTCGGTCCACGTGAGATTCCACTGGAACGGAATTTTCACGCCGGCGACTTCGCGGTAGTCGGCGTAATCCACCTGAACGGGAACGGAACCGACCACGGTTTTGCTGAAGCGCACCATGCGGATCAGCAGACCGGATTCCTTGTCGAAAAACAGCTTAACGCGGCTGGCGCCGGCGGTGGCCTCAAGTACGTCCACGGCCTTATCGTCGATCGTGGTGGTGGGGAAGCCGGTGCGCATCCTGGTGAGCGCCTGCTTCAGTTTGGCGGGAAAGGCGAGGGCGGATTCGAGCTTCACGCCGTCCATGTCGCCGCCGGGAACAAGCTGGAGTACGGAAACCGGTTTATCCGGACCCATGATCCAGGCATTGTGCGCGTCGTACGTCGTGACCTGGTCGCCGTTTTGCGTGTGAATGTTGACGCTGTGTTCGCCGGAGGCTTTGGCGTAAATGTCGAATTTGACTCCGCCGTGGTAGCTGTCGAAGCCTTCGTAGTGGCCGGTACCGGCAAAGCTGGTGAGGGTGGCAAGCTTCTGCTCGCCGCCAATGGCATTGAGGTAGCGGTTCAGCATGTCGTCCGCACTCGGAGCGGACGATGCGCGCGAACTCCGCTCCACATCGTTCGGATCTTCCGGCGAGGCTTCGCTGTACTGTTCGAGCAGACTTGGAATCGACTTGGGCGTGGGCCCGCCGCGGTGGCACGTGTAGCACGTGATCACCTGCGCGCCGCCAAACTGAGCCTTATTGATTGCGTTCACCATGGTCACCATGCGGCGGGAGGTGTTCTTGACCGGGATGTCGTCGGCGTAACGTTCCCAGTTGCCGGCAACGGCGTTGCCGTGGCAATTGGTGCAGTTATAGCCGAGCGAGGCCGAGAAAAAGCCCATGGTCTCCATGAACTGGTTGACCGGAATTCCACGGAGCACCTTTACGTTGGTGAAGACGTCTTCCGCCATCAGAGGCTTGTCAGTAGCCGCAGCCGCTTTGCCTGCCGCCGACGACGGGCTGGCCGTTGCGGGCGAGGCTTTCGGTGCCGGCGGCTTTGTTGCTGCCGGCGGCTTGGGTGCCGCCGCGGTCTGGCTGTAAAGTGGCGAGAGGCCCAGGGCCAGACACAATCCTGCCGTCAGAATTCGACCTGCTTCAAACTTCATGATTTCTCCATTATTGCGGCCGGGAAGTATGCGGCCGAAGTCAAAAAAATCGGGACCAGCAGATGATCCCGCTGGTCCCGTTAAATCGGTGAGACGGGACTTTACCGCTGCAGATGATGATCCGAATTCATTAGACGGTGCGCATCGTCCTCGCGGCATGCCGGCGATTCTTCGAGCGGAGAATTATCCGGAGGGATGACGCGAGCGTAGTTCGTCCAGGGCTTAACCAGAACTTCGGGATCGTCAACAGTTGCCTGATAGATCAGGTTGCCTTCCTTCGACAGCCAGAGGCGCTCGATCACGTGCATTTTGTCGGAGTGCATGTAGCCGTTTTCGCCGAACCAGGTGTCATCCACGAAGTTGACCGAATCCACGACAAATACGTCCTTGTCCCAGGTGCCGATGGCTTCGCCGTAGGCCGAGGGATTGGCTCGGGGATCGTGCTTGCGGCCGTCGGTCGGAATGATCCGGAACGTGTTGCCGGAAATGTCCTCATAGAAGAAGATCGTCTCCGTGGGAAGCTGAACGATCTTGCGCGGCGACCCGATGCGCGGGGTGCCGGGCTTTTCGCAATAAAACACCG
This sequence comes from uncultured Acidobacteriia bacterium, assembly GCA_903828455.1. GTDB lineage: Bacteria > Acidobacteriota > Terriglobia > Bryobacterales > Bryobacteraceae > BOG-234. The sequence goes on from CAIKMJ010000008.1 coordinate 70,568, forward strand.
GATCGACCTTGCTTTCGTTGGTGAAAAGTTCCTTCACCTTCGGCAGGTACTCGGGTTTATACGTGGGACCCTTCTCCCAGGGCAGGGCGCCGGGCACGTCGTTGTTGATGGCGTGGCGCGCGCTCTGGTCATAGTGGACGCGATCGACCTTGCCGTCGATCACCTTCTGGAAGTCGGCATGCGGAAGGTCGATGCCGAACGTCCAGTTGCCGCTCAGATCGGGGTGGCCGTCGGCGGTGCGACGGATTTTGGCCGGAGCGGCGGTCGCCGTCTTCGCGGCAGTTGTGGGTTTAGCAGCGGGCGCCTGCGCGAAGGTCAGCGCAGCCGGCAGCAGCAGAACGGAGGTCAGCGCAAACGCTCTTGTCTGAATCAGGTTCTTCATTTTGATCCACCACCTTGACCGTCTTCGGTTGAATATCTGTTGCCGTCGGCGAACGTGATCGCCTTCAGATAGGCGTACTTCGAGCCATCGAGGGCCGTCACCACTTCAACGGACACGCTCTTGCCCACGGCTGCCACGAAATCGGCCCGCGTGACGCCGACCTTCGTGTAGTAGCGCGGCGGCTGGCTTTCCACCATCCAGTGAGCGACGGCGCCATCGGCTTCCTTCACATCCAGTTCAATATTGATGTGGGGATTGACCCAATTCACTTTCGTGAGCGTGCCTTTCAGCGTCACGGTCTTCTTCATGTCGAAGATCGCCGACGGGGCGTGATGCGCGAGCAGTGGCGCGACGGGGGCCAAAAGGGCGGCTCCAAGAAGGGCAATGTGGATTCGATGTTTCAAGCGGCTACTACCTCCAGACTGGTGGCCATGTCACGAACGGCCAATGAAATTATATTCCAATCTCAACTGCGATGCATTCGCCAGCCATCAGGTTTTTCAAATCGCCCCGGCGTGCGCGTGCCGAATGCCCGATAGCGTCGTGCCGGCGGGTGCCCCGCGCGGCGGTGGCAAACGCGGGAAAAACTCGATATAGTTTCATTCGGACTTCAAGGAGCATTCGCCAGACATGACCAACCAGACTCTTCGCCGCCGCACCGGAACCGCCGCCGCAGCTTTGTTGCTGGCCGCCGCCGCGGCGTTCGCTTATCCAATTGTCTTCAAGACCGGGGTGACCATTTCCAGGCCCGGGGTGCAGCCGGGGTACCTTGTGATCGGCGCGCCGGACGGCAACGCTTATGCGATCGACGTGAAGGGCGAGGTCGCCGGGAAATGGTCGGCTCCGGCGCCGTTTAACGGAATGGGATACACGCGCCCGCTGGAAAACGGGAATCTGCTCGCCAAATCCGGCAAGTCCGTCTTTGAACTGGATCAGGCCGGCAAGGTGGTCTGGCAGTACACGGAAAAAGAGGGCCGGACGCTGCACCACGATCAGGACCGGATGGCGAACGGAAACACCTTGATCGTCTGCTACAAGGAGTTCATGAAGCCCGCCATCTCGAAGCTGCTGCTGAAGGATGACTGCCTGATCGAAGTCGACAAGACGGGCAAGGTGGTCTGGGAATGGCAGACGACGGACCATTTCGATGAACTGGGGCTTTCCGATGCGGTGAAGGCCGAAGTTATGAACGGCTACGGCGAAAAGGTGACGCTGGCCATGGGCGCCTCACCCCACACCGAAGGCCTCGACTGGGGACACATGAACGCCGCCAGCGAAATCCCGGCAACCACCGGACTAACCGATCCCCGCTTCAAGCCGGGCAACATTGTGGTGAGCTTCCGGCCGCTCAGTACGCTGGTGGTGATCGATAAAGAGACGAAGAAGATCGTCTGGAAGATTAACAACGTCAGCATCGGGCAGCACAACGTACATTTCCTGCCGGCGGGCGTGCCGGGCACCGGCCATATGCTGCTGTTCGACAACGGCTACAACAGCGTGGGCGCCAATCCGCGGCATCAGGAAGTCCGGCCGAATTCGGCGGCCGTGGAAGTCGACCCGATGACGGGCAAGATCGTTTGGCAGTACACGGCGGAAATGAGTAAGCTGCCGATCTGGACCTTCTTCAGCGACCACGCGGGCGGCGTGCAGCGGCAACCGAACGGCAATACGCTGATCTGCGAAGCCGTCAATGGCCGCGTCTTCGAAGTGACGCCGGCCGGCGAGATTGTGTGGGAGTACGTCGACCCGTTCGTCAAGATGGTCAACGGTATTCCCGATACGCAGCTTTACCGGGCGGCCAAGGTGCCGGAGAGCTGGCTGAAGCACCGGATGTAATCGCGCCGGTCCGCGCATCGGCCCAGGGCAGTCTCGGCCAGGGCAGACTGGGCCAGGGCAGACTGGGCCAAAACACGCTGGCCCAGGGTAGGCTGGGAAGAATTCTTATGTCTGCCCTGCGGGAACAATTCGGCCAGATCGACATTTATCTTTTCGACCAGCTTCTGAAGGGCCGCATCGCGCCGGGGATGCGCATTGCAGATGCCGGCTGCGGAACCGGGCGGAACCTCGTCTACCTGCTGCGCGAGGGCTACGAAGTGTTCGGTGCGGATGCCGACGCGGCAGCGGTGGAGCATGTTCGCGCGCTCGCCCGAAAGCTGGCGCCGGGCCTGCCGGAAACGAATTTCCGCGTGGAAACCGTCGAGAACATGTCGTTTGGCGACGCCTGTGCCGATGTCGTGATCAGTAATACGGTTCTGCATCTGGCCGCCGGCGATGCGCAGTTCGAAGCCATGCTGCAGGGAACGTGGCGTCTGCTGAAACCGGGCGGGCTGCTTTTCTGCCGGCTGGCGTCGACGATCGGCATGGAGAGCCAGTTCGTGCAGATCGCCGGACGCCGCTACCGCTCGCCGGACGGAGCGGAGCGCTATCTGGTGGACGCCGCGCTGCTCGCTGCCCTGACCGAACGGCTGGGCGGCGAAATGATCGAGCCGCTGAAGACCACGGTGGTGCAAAATCAGCGGTCGATGACAACGTGGGTGGTGAGGAAGAAAGCAGCCTGACCGTACACGGTGAAAGCGATCCCACAATGAACGCCATCGCCGAGTCTGCCGGAATAGCCTGGTAATGACTATCCGGAAAAATATACGCGGCGGCTTGTATCTCGCGCTGTTTTTTCTTTGCGCGGCAGCTCTGCAGTGGCACGCGGGGGCGTTCCGGGCAGAATTCAGTTCCGATCCGGATGAGCCGGCACACTACGTCACCGGCTTGCTGTTCCGCGACTACGTGGCTGCCGGATTTCCCGGCGCGCCGTTGCAGTATGCCCGCAATTACTACCTTCACTATCCAAAAGTCGCGATAGGCCATTGGCCGCCGCTCTTCTATTTGTTGCAGGCGGCGTGGACGCTGATCTTCACGCCTTCCCGTATATCGGTCATGCTTTTCCTGGCCGCGCTGACGGCGGCCGTAGGTTGGTTCACATGGTCGATACTGAGGGCGCGGTTTTCGCCCGGCGTCAGTGTTGGCGCCGTGTTGATCCTGCTTTCGCTGCCGGCATTTCAGGAATACAGCCACGACGTGATGGCGGAAATGCTGATGGCATTGTTGGTACTGCTGGCCGTGATCGCTTACGGTTCTTACATTGACAGCGGGCGGTGGCAGGCGGCGGCGTGGTTCGGAATCTGGTCCGCGCTGGCGCTGCTGACGAAAGGCTCCGGCATACAACTGGCCTTTATCCCGCCGCTGACGTTAGCGATTACCGGGCGGTGGCGGCTCCTGCGACGCTTCTCCTTCTGGCTCCCGGCCGGAATTGTTCTCGTTCTGGCGCTGCCGTGGTATGCGTACGTGCCTGACGCGCAGCATGAGTCGGTTGCGCGATTCGGGGGCGTGGCGGTGGAGTATTCGAGGTTCACCGAGTCGATCGCGCTGTGGGGCGAGTTCCTTGGTCTGATCCCGTCGCTGGCCGCGCTGGCGGGCGTTGCGGTGGTGATTGCCGCAATCCGTAAGAGGACGATCCAGGGCGTCTGGATAGCACTGATGGCGGCGCTGCTGGGCGCGTATACGACGCGATTGTTCCTCGGTGCGTTTGAGGCGCGGCATCTGGTGGTCAGCCTGCCGCTTCTGCTGATATTCGCGGCGGCGGGGTGGGACCGCATTTTCGATCGTGACTTGTTACGGCGGTGGCGCTCGGGTGGCACTTCGCGCAGCGTCGCAGCGGCGGTCGCGGCGGTGGCCGTTGCCGGCTTGATCGGATTCAACATCAGCCGCAGTCACGCCAAAACACACTTCGGCTATGCGGAGCTGGCCCAGGAGTTGCTGGCGCAGCATCGCTTTCGGAGTTCGGTGCTCCTCGTCTGCAGCGACTCCACGGGCGAAGGCATGCTGATTTCGGAAACGGCCATGCACGAGCAGAGACCCGGACACATCATTCTTCGTGCCAGCAAAATGCTGGCGTCGAGCGACTGGATGGGGTACGACTACCGGCCGCTATTCGACGATCTGGAGCAGCAGTTGCGGCTGGTGGAAGCAATCCCGGCGGGCGTGATCGTGATCGACGACGCCGGGCGCAATACGCCCCACGGCCGCTTGCTGTATCAGGGAATCATTTCGCATCCGGAGAAATGGCAGCGAGTGGATTTGCCAGCAGGGAACAACCGCGACGAATCGCCGGCGGCGAATATTCTTGTTTACGAACTGCGCGGACAGGAGCGGATGCCGGCCGGAAAGATTAAGATCCCGATGCGGTTCAAAGGCTACGGGGATATGGGGAATTAGCGAGTTGCTGTCCGTTATGGGTCAAGAGCCGTCCCGCTCTCTCCGACCGCTTCCGGCAGGCGGCGAACTTTGATCGCCAGCGCAAGCGTGGCGGCAAGTGTGAGGGCACCGGTCACCGTGTGTGCGGACGTGGCGATGATCTGAATCGCGGGGTCGATATCGAGCGACTGCAGGATCAATACGGAAAATCCCAGCAGCATCTGCACGGCAATCAGAATGGCGAGCAGGATTCCCGCCGGCTGCAGTTCCGGATGTTCCTCGCGAAGGATCAGCGTCAATGCCACGGCCAGAAACAGCGCCGTGACGAGCGCCCAGATGATGTGCGGAGCAGCCTCGACCGCACCATGCCGGTGCGCCGCACCGAGTGCCACCTGGGAAAGGACTACGGCAGGACTCGCCGTGGCAAGAAATCGCACCCGAGACGCGCTTTCCGGATTTAGCGGGGCGGGCCCGCGAAGGGCGCTCGTGGCGGTCAGAATTGCAATCGCGACCACTCCGGAAAAGAAGAGTTGCGCGAGCAAAGCGTGCAGAATTCGCATTGGCGCCGGAACCGTATCGCCGACAAAATACGGCAGACCCTGAATGAGGCTGACCGCGAATGTTGCCCATCCCAGTTGACGGAGCCGCACTCGATCCCCCCCGCGCCAAAGTCCGATCGCGAGGCCCCCGACCAGTAGCGTTAAAGCGGCTCCGAGCCATGGGTGCCATTGCCCCAAATCATACAGAGGCCGATTCTCGTTACTGGTTACCGCCGGTCCGGTGACCAATAGCGCAGCGGTTAGTAAGACCACCAGGATGGCGTATCGATGCATCCGGCGGGCATGGGTTTCTTCCAAAGTCACAACTTGATTGTCAGCCATTTCGCGAAAGCTTTCGGGTGTCCTGCAAGCGACTGGCCGAATGAGTGTGCGCAATTCGCAATACGAATTCAGATAACGAGGCCTCTTCGTAGCCTCGGCCGGAGTTGTCATTGCTGCGCGGCTTGCCGCACTCGAGGCCGCGGATGCGTGCGCCGTTTCGCGCATGGCGCTGCGGAACGGCCGAAAAAGCCACGCAATCGTAACAATTCGTTGGCTTTAATGCCTACGTCCTTCCTGGCCTCGCATTTGCCCTGCTTTCTTCACTGCTTCGTATCAGGAAAGGCTTTGAGGGCAATGAGAATGAATACCGCGGCACGGACTCTGCTGAAACTGTTCACGGCATCGATCGTTCCGGCATGCTTGCTGGTTCTGCTCCCGCAAAAAGGCGCGGCGATTCCGGCATTCTCCCGCATGTACTCGACCTCCTGCATGACGTGCCACGTGGACTTCCCCAAACTAAACGACTTCGGCAAGGCTTTTAAGGACGCCGGCTTCAAATTTCCAAAAGATGACGAAGACCAGCTCAAAGTGGCGCCGGTCATGTTGGGCGCGGATGCGCAAAAGCAGAATTTCCCCAACTCCGTCTGGCCTGGTTCGATTCCGGGCATGCCCCCCATCGGTCTGCGTTTCAACACCTTCTTCCAGCTGACCGGAGCGAACCGGAACAACTTCAACTCTCTGACTGCGCCCGGCAGCGTGCCGCAGGTCATTCCCGGCGCGGATTTTTCGAGCGGTTACTTCAGCATCTTCACCGCAGGGAACTTCGGCAGCGGAATCGCTTTCTGGGTGGATGACGACATCAGCGTGGGCGGCAGCAACGGCGCGGGCGGGCTCGGCGACGCGTACCTGAAGTTCGTCAACGTGAGCCGTTTTCTGAAGCTGCCCACCGATTCGCTCTCCGTTCGGGTCGGACAGTTCGAACTCGACCTGCCGGTGACGCAGGCGCGCAGTTACAATCTCAGCCCGTACGACATCTATCAGCAGGCCAACATTGGCGCGGTGAATTCCATGGTGTCGCTGCAGCAGAACGTGGCGAATCAGTTCACGTTCGCCAGCGCGGCGAAAGGAGTTGAACTGAGCGGTGGGCATCAGTATGGCGGGTATCATTACTCGCTGGCGGTGGTCGATCAGAATACCGCGGCAATCGATCAGTCCTCTAATTCCAGTCCCTACGTGCCGTCTGCTACCGGCGGCGCAAGCGGCGGGGCCGGCTTCGGCTCCAGTTCGCCCTTCAAGACGTTCTATGGGCGCTACTCTTACCGGTTCAACCTGGAGCACGATTCCGAAAGCCGGCACGCCGTGCAGGCCGCCGGAACCACGGGGCCGCACGACCATACCTCGCTGACATTCGGCTCGTTCTACCTGTACGGGAAATCGCTGCAGCAGTTTTCCGGAGCCACCGTTTCCGGATCCAGTCTGGCGCTCAGCGCACAGGAGCCGTACTACCGCGCGGGTGGAGACTTCAATTTCAACTACCGCCGACTCAATGCCTACGGCGTATTTATGCACGGCCGCGATCAGAACCTGCTGCCGATCGACGGCGGCGGCAACCTGATTCCTCTGCCGCTCGCATCGGAGGGCCCGCTGCCTGTCGGCTTTCTTAAGAGCGTTCCGGCCAGTTTCAGCGGCGGTTTTGTCCAGACGGACTTTATGATCTTCCCGTGGATGATGGCCATCGGCCGCTGGGATGGCGTGAACTCCACGGCGGACCGAATCAACGGCCTTGCGCTGTCAACCGCCACGCCGTTCTTCGCGCCGCTTCACTCCACGCGGAACCGCTTCACTCCGGGTGTGCAGATCCTGATTCATCCGAATATTAAGTTCTCGTTCGAATATCAGTTCCGGCCGCAGCAAACTACGGTCATCGAAGCCGACGGGAAGACCGGGAACCTTGTCGCGGTCAATCCGTTCCGGGTGAACACAGCGCTGTTCGGCCTTGAATTTGTTTATTAGAAAGGGTTCCATGTCGATCACTTCGAAACTGCTTACGACTCTCGCCGTACTCTCCGCCACTGCCGCCTTGTTGTCGGCAGGTGAAATCAGCGGGAAAGTTACCGCCGGAAAGGGCGCCTCTGTGGTTTACGTAGAGGCCGTGGCGGGAAAGACCTTTCCTGTTCCCGATAAGCCTTTGCAGATGGACCAGAAGTCGCTGCTGTTTCAGCCGCATCTGCTCGTTGTGCCCGTTGGCGCCACCGTGGAGTTTCTGAACAGCGATAAGGTGGCCCACAATATCTTCTGGCCGGCTATCAACGGCAACAAGAAGCTCGGTCACAACATGGGCACGTGGCCAACCGGCGAGAAGCGTGCCTTTAAGTTCGAAACAACCGGGATCGTCCCGCTGCTGTGTAATGTGCATCCGGAAATGTCCGGTTACATCATTGTTAGTCCGACGCCATTCTATGCGGAAAGCGACGCAGCAGGGGCCTTCAGGATAACCAACGTACCGGACGGCACTTATACAGTTACGGCCTGGCACGAAGGATACAAGACTCAGTCGAAGCCTGTAACGGTAAGTGGTTCCGCTACAGCTGACTTCACGCTGGCCAAGTAAGTCCCGGCGCAATCGGGAAACGCCATCGTGCTGAACCGCTTCGAAAGCAAGAGAGTCGACCGGGACTGGCTGGAAAGCAACTTTCCGTGCATGATGGCCTGTCCTGCCGGCACCAACGCCGGCCGGTACGTGGCGCTGATCGCAGAAGGCCGGTTCGAAGAAGCGTATCGCTATGCGCGCGATCCCAATCCAATGGCCAGCATCTGCGGGCGTGTCTGTGCGCACCCCTGCGAAACAGCCTGCCGTCGCGGGGCCATCGACGAACCGATCTCGATTCGGGCACTGAAGCGTTTTCTGACCGAGCGTTACGGTCCCGAGTCGCGCCAACCGCTTGAGCCGCGGAAGGCGCCGGTTGGCGCGATGCCGTTCCGTGTTGCCATCGTCGGCAGCGGTCCTGTGGGGCTCTCGGCAGCTCACGATCTGGCGCTGCTTGGCTACACCGTCACGATTTTTGAAGCCGCTCCGGTTGCTGGAGGAATGCTCAGCCTCGGGATTCCCGAATATCGGTTGCCGCGCAGCGTTGTGGAGGCGCAGATTCGGGAGATTCTGGATGCGGGCGGGGTCGAGCTGAAACTCAACCAGGCCGCGGGGCGCGATTTCACGATACGCAGCCTGCGTGAACAGGGTTACGATGCGGTGATTCTCGCAGTAGGAGCGCATCGCAGCCGCGACCTTTCCATTCCCGGCGTCGATCTGGACGGCGTTCACAAAGGCATCGACTTCCTCCTCAATGCCAATCTCGGCTACCGGTTCGACATCGGCAAGAAGGTCGTCGTCATCGGCGGCGGCAACGTCGCAATGGACGTGGCGCGTTCAGCCGCCCGAGAAGTGTTGAAACAGCATCAACCCGGGGACGCGGTACCCAACAACGCAAACCTGACTGCTCTTGCGACGCACGAGATGATGGACATCTCGCTTTCAGCCCTGCGGCTCGGCGCTCGCGAGGTCAGCATAGTTTGCCTCGAACGCCGCGACGAAATGCCCGCTGCTCATGAGGAGATTGAAGAGGCCGAGGTCGAGGGGATCCACATGCGCGATGGCAGTGGCCCGAAGCGGGTGATCGGCCGGGACGGTAAGGTGATTGGCCTCGAAACAGTCCGCACCCGATCGGTATTCGATGCGTCGGGCCGCTTCAATCCCACGTTCGAGGAAAACAGCGAATCGGTCATCGAGTGCGACACCGTCATTCTGGCCATCGGGCAAGCCCCGCGACTCGACTTTTTGTCGCCCGAAGACGGTGTCGAAATCTCCGCCCGCGGCCTGATTCACGTGGATCGCGACACCTTGATGACCTCCGCTCCGGGCGTCTTTGCCGGCGGAGACTGCGCGTTCGGCCCCCGCCTCATCATCGACAGCGTGGGCGACGGCAAGCGCATTGCTGCCTCCATCGATCGTTACCTCACGGGTCGCGAACACAGTCTTCCGGAGATCGAAGTGGAACTCCTCGAACACCACCGGATGTTCGGCGATTACATGAACATCGGCCGTCAGGCCGTTCCCATGGTCCCGCTTGAGCGCCGCACCGGCGTTACCGAAGTCGAAGCCGGCTACGACGAAGCCGCCGCCATGCGGGAGGCGCGTCGCTGCCTGCGTTGCTGGATCAACACTGTCTTCGAGGGCAACGAACCGGATGGCTCGCAGTGCATCCTGTGCGGCGGCTGCGTGGATATCTGCCCGGAAAGCTGCATCCAGCTGGTGCCGCTTGAAAGCGTGCAGTTTCCCGAAGACGTATTGCGCGAGATTCAGTCGTCGCCATCTCTCTTCCATGTGGAACTGGATGACGTCGCGGCCGGGGAACTGGGGCAGATCACCGGCTCCGTGATGTTGAAGGATGAAACCCGCTGCATTCGCTGCGGTTTGTGCGCCGAGCGCTGCCCGGTCGGGATGATCACGATGGAGGCGTACTCACTGCGTCCGGTCGATTCGGGAGGAGTGGAGGCGAGATGAGCGAAAACGAAGATGCCATAACAAAGGAAACAATCCCCGATGGCAATACACGCCGTGATGCTTTCGTGAAGATAGGAGTCGGCTCGCTGTGCGTCGCCTGTTCGGGAGCCGCCGTATTCGGCTATGACTTTCTTTCGCCAAATGTTCTTTACGAGCCCTCGCCGGTAGCCAACGCCGGAAAGATCGGGAAGTTTCCACCGGATAGTGTGACGCAGGATGCTCAGTCGGGCATTTACATTGTTCACGCAGCCGAAGGTATCTACGCCATGTCGGCAGTATGTACTCATCTGGGTTGTCTGACGGCGTGGAAACCGGAACTGGGAATTATTGCGTGTCCTTGTCACGGCAGTAAGTTCGGGCGGGACGGCGTCAAACTCGAAGGTCCGGCGCCGCGCCCGCTCGAATGGCTGAAGGCCTCGATCAGCGACGAGGGCGATCTTCTCGTCGACCGTTCCGCTCCTCTGTCCGAAAAACAATTTGTGAGAACCTGACATGGCCGCCACTCTGAGTCAACAGCTGACAGCTCTGCGCAGGACGCGCGTCTGGCGTTCTGTCTTCCGCGGCGGAAACGGGACCAGCAATCTGGACCGCGCTTTGGCTGTTCAGCAGAACTTATTTCTGCATCTCAGCTCTGTCAAAGTAAGGAAACGCTCCCTGGCATTCCGCGTCACGTGGTTTCTGGGCACCTTGTGCATGGGCGCTCTGATGATTCTGGTCGCAACCGGAATTCCGCTGATGCTTTACTATCATCCGTCGGTTCCGCAGGCGTATGCGGATATGAAGGATCTGCAATCGGTCGTTTCGGCGGGTGTGTTTCTGCGCAATCTGCATCGCTGGTCGGCGCACGCGATGGTCCTGCTGGTCTTCGCCCATATGTTCAAGGTGTTCTATCGGGGGGCTTACAGGCCGCCGCGGGAATTCAACTGGGTTGTCGGCGTTATCCTGCTGATTGTCACTTTGCTGCTGAGTTACACGGGTTATCTGCTGCCGTGGGACCAGCTGGCGTTTTGGGCAATTACTGTTGGCTCGAACTTACTTTCCTCGGTGCCGGTGATCGGGCCGAAAGTAAGGTTTCTCATGCTCGGAGGCAACACAGTCAACGCCAATGCGTTGTTGCGGTTCTACGTTCTGCACTGCGTCATTCTGCCACTTACGGCGGCGACGTTCGTCGCTGTTCACTTCTGGCGGATCCGCAAGGACGGCGGAATCTACCCGGGAAAGGATCACAAACATGCCTGATCCAAACATGCCTGATTCCAACGATTTTATTGCCGGAATGAATTCGGACAGCCGCAAGTCGCCCGTGCGCGTCGCCTTTGTCACACGGCGCACTTCGGCGCAGGTAAAGGCCCGGGATGACGGCGGCACAGTAATGGTTTTTCCCGAAGCGCTCTTCCGCGGCGCCGTCGCGATCGAATTGCTGCTCCTCGTGCTCGTAGTGTTTTCCCTGTTTTGGGACGCGCCGCTCGAAGAACTGGCCAATCCGCTGCTCACTCCCAATCCCGCCAAGGCGCCCTGGTACTTTCTGGGACTGCAGGAGTTACTGCATTACTTCCCGCCGGTCGTGGCGGGCGTGCTGATTCCAGGACTTGTAGTTACCGCGCTGATCGCGATCCCATATTTCCAGATCAACATCGAAGGCGAAGGCTTATGGTCGCGGAATCGTACATTGCGTCTGCGGATGGTCAGAATCACGCTGGTCCTTTTCATATTGTTCCTTGCCTCGTTTCATGTCTGGGTAGCGCTGGCGCCAACGCTGCTGATGGTCGGGCTGATGCTTTATTCCGCGACTGAGCGCCACGACGCCGGGCGCTTTCATCGCTGGCTGGCGTCGAAGCCGCTGAGCTTCTGGATCATGTCCTGGTTTCTGCTTTCGTCGGCCGTACTGACGCTGATCGGAACATTCTTCCGCGGCCCCGGCTGGTCCTTTGTCATGCCGTGGAGCGGACAGATATGAGTGTTCGCGGGAGAATCGCGGCCGCGAAAGCCTTTCTGTTTGGAGACAGCGCCCGCGCGTTTGGAACGCTCAGTCTTGCACTGCTCGCGCTTCTCACGGTTGTTCCTGCGCGTGATTACTTTCGTGACTGGCGCGGCGTTCAGAAACAGTATCTTCAGCTGATTCACGGCCGAAACGATGCTCCCGCGCTGACCCGGCACTTTCAGGGCGGCGTGCAGCAGATCTGGCTTCCCGAAATCGGCGTGGTGGATCGCTGCACGACCTGCCATGTCGGGCTGAAAGAGTCGACGCTGACTGACGTGCGAACGCAGCCTTTCCGGCCGCACCCGCCGGTGCCGCACTCGCTCACCGAGTTTGGCTGCGTACTTTGCCATCGGGGCCAGGGCACGGCGACGAGCGTTGCCGACGCGCACAACAGCAGCAGTTCATGGGAAGAGCCGATTCTTCCGGCGCGGTATCTGGAGTCCGGCTGCGGGCAATGCCACATACAGCCGCTGACCGGAACGCCGAAACTGAATCAGGGCCGGGAACTTCTTGCGCGCTACGGCTGCGTCCGCTGTCACACGATGAGGGCGCCCGATGGCACGAAGCGAACGGGGACGGACGAGCCCCCTTCGCTCGAACACATTGCTGACAAGACGTCGCGGGAGTGGATAGCCGCGTGGCTCAGGGATCCGCAGGCGTACGCGGGTTCGGCAACGATGCCGAATTTCCAGCTGAAGGACGATGAGATTCGTGATATCGCGGCATTTCTTATAGCGCAGAGCCAGCCTTATCGCAGCCAAAAGGCCTCCGAGCCCGCGCCGGTGCCTTCGCAGGACGATGCCGTGATTCAGCAGGGCGCAAGCCTGTACGGGGAATCGTTCTGTGCGTCGTGCCACGCGGTGCAGAATGCCGCCGGACTGCTCGTGGGAGGCAATCTGGGGCCTGAACTGACGCGCGTCGGTTCCAAAGTGAAGATCGACTGGCTGGCCGACTGGCTGCGCAATCCGGCCATTTACGACCCCGCCAGTGCCATGCCGCATTATCGTTTCGATGCGAAGCAGATCGGGCTGCTGGTGACATTTCTCTCCAGTAAGACCGACTCCGATTTCACCGGCACCGCGAAAGCCGCGGCGGCGGAACCAAAACAGATCGAGCGCGGCAGAATACTTGTCATCGAACGCGGCTGCGCGTCATGCCATGCAATCAACGGGCTGAAAGCACCCGAAGACTTCGCGCCGGAACTGACTGAAGTCGGCAGCCGGCCTCTCAGCAGAATTCTGTTTGCGCCCGGAGTGCCGAATACGCTGCCCGACTACATTGCCGCCAGGATTCGCGATCCCCGCTCCTTCGGCGACACTCTGAAGATGCCGCGCTTTTCTCTGCCTCAGCCGCAGGTCGATGCCATTGTGACCGCATTGCTGGCGCAAACTGCACGAGCCGAAACGCTTCCGGCATCAATGCGCATACCGGCACGGAAGCCTTCGGATTACCGTCCGGCGGGCAGGGCGGGCAAGTTGATGGATGAAATGCGCTGCTTCAGTTGCCACATCATAAACGGCCGCGGCGGCACCATGGCGCCGGAACTGACTTACGAGGGAACTTCCGTGCAGCGCGCCTGGCTGGTGAACTTCCTGAAGAATCCCAACACCCTGCGCCCTGCCTTGATTCGCCGTATGCCGCGGTTTAACGTTACTGACGCAGAGGCCAATACTCTGGCCGACTACATCATGACGGCCTGGCAGACGCCGGACTTCGAAGGCGACGCGTCGGACGATCTCCGTTTTACAGCCGCCGATGTGCAGTCCGGCAGGGAACTGTTCTATAACAAGTACGCCTGCCAGTCCTGCCATATCATCGATCAAAGTAAAGACAAGGGCTATGTGGGGCCGACTCTGACCCAGGTCGGATCGCGGCTCACCGCGCCGTGGATTCTGCACTGGCTCCGGAATGCGCAAACGCTGCGGCCCGGTTCGCTGGAACCCGTCTGGAATATGAACGATGCGGATGCGAGGTCAATCACTGCCTTTCTGATGGCGCAGAAGGGTGCACCGGTGAAGGAGGCGGCCCGCAAATGAAACGAACGGGAATGCGGGCGTCGTTCCTGGTGTTGTGCGCGGCACTGCTGACCATCAGCGCATGCACGAGGCACTCCGGCGCTCCCGGCGTGACGCCCAGGGCATTCGGCACCGCATTAGTTTCGGTAAGCGGAGAAAAGCAGTTCGCCGGCGTAGGATCGCAACTGGAACAACCGCTCGTCTTGCAGGTGAACGACGCGAAGGGCGTCGCGGTGGCCGGTGCGGTGGTTCGGTTATCGGCGGCGGGCGGTGCCTTTGCTACTCCGCGTGAGGGACTCACCGGACCGGACGGGCAGTTCACGGCCACCATCACTCTCGGCGGTGCGGGCGGGCATTATCAAATTGTGGCTTCGAGCCCGACGGCGTCCGGCCAGCAGATATTCATGCGCGTCGATGAAAGCGCGCTCGGCTATCAGGAGATGCTGGGCGCAAAGCTGAATGAGATTCACTGTATCCGCTGTCACGATCCGGAATCCACGGCCGAGCGGGTTTCGAACATGGATAACCTGACGGCGAAGCCCCACGCGTTTACCGACGGCGCTGTTCTGAATCCAATGTCTGCAGCAGATCTGACGTCGATTATTAGTCACGGCGGAGTAGCCGTGAACAAATCCGCCGAGATGCCTCCCTATGGGAGTATGCTGACGAAACAGGAGATCGCCGCGCTGGTGGCGTTTCTCCGGGCCGTAGCAGATCCGCCGTATCTGGCGCAGGGAGTCAACTATGCGAGTAACTAAGTATGCGAGTAACTAAGCCAATCGTGGAGCGCGCCGCAATTGCCCTGCTTGCGCTGGCATTCTCCGCGCCCGCGCAGGTATTGGCGCCGGCCGAGATCAGCGATCCGCAAATGCGTGAGCTTCAGCAGAAATATCTGGCGGATCTGAAGCTCATAACGCAGGCCGCTGCCATGCACAGCTTCCCGTTCCATTTTTACTTCAGCCGCACTCTGGATCTGCAGGAGAAGGATCAGGCCTCCAGCGATCAGCGGTCCATCCAGTTCGATCGCTATAAAAACCAGGTGGTGCTCAAGATCACCGGCAACTATTTCGCTTCTTACTCCACCGAACTGATGAACTCAGAAGACCGCGCGCGCCAGACTTATCGAGACGTGATGATGCCGCTGTTGCAGAGCCTTCCGCCTGCGCTGCTGAAGACCGATGAACTGCAGGCATTCGCATTTGAGATCTCTCATCACGTGCGAAAAAAAGTTCTGGGCGTTTCTTCCGAGGGCGTGGAAAACGTAGTGCTGATTCTTCCCCGCGTTTCCGCCGCTCGTTTCGCGCAGGCGGCAAGCACCTCCGCACAGGAAGCCGCGCTGGCGGAAGGTGAGGTGTTTCTCAATGCCGCGCCGCTGTCGCTGTGGGCGCATCCGCAGCAGATGACCTCGTCCGCCAGCGGAGCGGCCTTCGTGGCGAAAGCGCTCACGGCAACTCCCGCGGCTTCGCCGGGTTTGATGAGAGACGGCGCTCCGCAGTCCACCGCAAAGGCTGCGCCGATCGCAACTCCGTCAGCACCTGCTCCGGTACGCGACACCTCGCCTGACGCGATTCGCGGCGTTCAGAAGAGCTATCAGGAAAGCCTCGACCGCATGGTCCAGGATCTGAACACACAGGCACATTTCGTGCGTTACGCGCCGCCGGCATTTATTCCGTTCCACAAGGGCCTGTTCCTGCAGCTATCAGTTACCACCACCCTGCCGGACGGAGCCGGCGGTTCGCAATATCGGCTGGCTGCGCTCGCGTTCGACCAGCACATTGCGCATCTGATTCGCCCGGTGCTTGCGGCGCTCAAAGAAGATCGCGGTGACTTCGACGGAGTCAACTTCAGTTCTTCGATTCGATTGGGCGGCGCGACGGCAACCGACAGCGGGGCGACCGCGGTGGAGTTTATTTTCCCGCTTCACATGCTGCGCAGTTACGAGCAGTTCGATTGCACCGGGCAGGACCTCATCGACACCGGCTATGTCTTGATTAACGGAGAACGAGTCAGTCTGAATCTGCAGGCGGCCGAAACCGGATTCCAGATCAGACCGTAAACCGTCGCGTTGGATGCTAGGGTGAAGATGGAGCGGGAGACCGGGATCGAACCGGCGACGTTCAGCTTGGGAAGCTGACATTCTACCGCTGAATTACTCCCGCTCAGGGCCGCTGCGGCGGTCGGCCAACTTCATCATATACCAGCGCCGTGCAAAACGTCACGTACGCGACGCCGCAGCCGTCTTCAGATCGAATCCCGGATCGCCCGCCTCCGCCCCCGTGATCTCCACCCCGGCCACCAGCAGCTTCCGCGCCACAAGATGATCGCCCGGCCGGTTGATCGAATCCACCGCCAGCAGCTTGCCTTCGCGGAAATAGAATACGGAAAACCTTCGCGACGCAGCCTCGCCGCGCACCACCACCTCATCGAAGCCCGAAGAAAGGCCCGCCATCTGGAGCTTCAGATCGAACTGATCGGTCCAGAACCATGGCACTGCGTCGTAGGGCGCGCGCTTGCCGGCGATTGTCGCGGCCACGCAGCGCGCCTGATCCACACCGTTCTGCACGGACTCAATGCGCGCCAATCCCCCCGCAAAACGGTTCGGGTGCCACGCGCAGTCCCCGATCGCGTAAATCCCCGGCGCGCCGGTCTCCAGATATTCATCGACTCGGATCCCGTTGCCGACCTCCAGTCCGGCGCGGGCGGCCAACTCCATGTTCGGCACCACGCCGATCCCCACCACCACCAGCTCCGCCGCATACATGCTGCCGTCGCTCAGGTGAGCAAACTCCACCGACGCTGCACCGCGCAACTCCGTCACCGCCGCGTTGAAGGCAAAGCGCACGCCGCGCGCCTCATGTGTCTCCTGAAAAAACGCAGAAATCACGGGCGCCACCACACGCGGCATCACGCGCGACTGCGCCTCCACCACCACCACCTCGCGCCCCTGCGCCGCGGCGATAGCAGCCATCTCGAGCCCGATAAATCCGCCTCCGATGATCACAACTCTGCGGGCCGCTTCGAGCCGCTCCTGGATCGCCACGGCCTCATCCACGCTTCGCAGATAGCAAACGCCGGGCAGTTCCGCGCCGGGCACCGTGAGCCGGCGGTTGCGGGCTCCGGTGGCGAGGATGAGGGAATCGAACGGAAGCCTTTCGCCCGAGGCAAGAACCACCGCGCGACCCGCCGTCTCAATCGCCTCGATCCGCTCACCCATTCGCAGTTCGATGCGCTGCGCTTCATAGAACGACTCAGGCCGCAGGGGAAGGGAATCGGGATCCATCTTCCCCGCCATAAAATCCTTCGAAAGCGGCGGGCGCTGGTAGGGAATGTGGGGCTCGTCGCCGATCAGCGTAATCGGCCCGTCGTAGC
Source organism: uncultured Acidobacteriia bacterium (assembly GCA_903828455.1). Taxonomy (GTDB): domain Bacteria; phylum Acidobacteriota; class Terriglobia; order Bryobacterales; family Bryobacteraceae; genus BOG-234. Next base: position 87,942 of record CAIKMJ010000008.1, read on the forward strand.
CTTCCGTCCGCAGTGAGAAGGCGGCCTGAAATCCGGACTGGCCGGCTCCGGCGATCACAACTCCCGCGCGGCCCGCGCCGTCCATCTTACTGTTGATTCGGGGGCGTGGTGACGCGCAGCCCGTTGAGCGCTTTGGTGAGTTTCAACTGGCACGCCAGACGGCTGTTCGCCTGTCTGGGCGCGGCGGTGTTGCCCAGCATTTCTTCTTCATTTTCGGCAATGGGCTCAAGCTGACCCAGAAACGCCTCGTCCACATAGACGTGGCACGTGGCGCACATGCAAGATCCGCCGCACTCGGCCACAATGCCTTCAATGTTGTTGGCGACGGCCCCCTCCATCACCGTATTCTCAACGGGCACGGCAACCTCGCGCACCGCGCCGTTGTGCGAAACGTAGGTGACCGAAACGGTTTCCTTTGGTTTTTTGCTGAAGAAGCTCATGGAATCGTCGTCCGCGCGCGGACAAATTCGATGTTATCGCGCGGCCTTCGCCGGAACCGCCTTTACCGTCCGAGATGCACCTGCATCATCGGGAGCACCACCGCAACAGCGAGGATCACCCCCAGCCACATCGTCACCCTGCCGAACCTCGCCGCCCCGTTGCTGCCAATCACCGGCACCAGCAGCCAGCGCCCGGCGGCCGCGATATGCACGAACAGAGCCGCCACCGCCACCGCATAAAACGGCATCAGCCGCGCATTGTTCGCCGACGTCATCATGCCGAAACGCCCGTCCCCCGTGCTCACGCTGAAAAGCGGATCGGCCCCGCGCAGCAGCCGTTCCACAATCACCATGTATCCGGCGTGGTCCAGCAGGAAGACGCCGAGGTACGCGCCCGACAGAATCTGCACATTGCGCAAAAACGTGCTCCGCTGCAACATGCGCGATCCCGCCACCAGGCGCGCGCCGGTCGCAACCTGCGTCAGCACCGCCGCCAGCAACAACACTTCCACCGGACGCACCCGGTAGATTCGCCGCATCGCCTTCATCGCCGCATCGCTGGCCGCAAACGACCACAACGCAACCGCATGATTCGCGACATGCGCCACCGCGAAGCTCATCAGCACCAGCGCCGACGCGATATGAACCTTATGCGTCCCAACGTCCGACGCGATGCGAACCTCGCGCAGCGCCACAAAGCGCAGCGAAAACACACCGGCCAGCAGCAGCCACCAGACGCCATCGCGCAGGGGCAACCACCCGGCCAGACTCAGCCCCGTGTCGATGGCAACGAAGAGCGCCGGACTGATCGCGCCCAGCACCGCCTCCCGCCCGACCGCCCGTCGCACCGGTTGCGCAACGTTCTGCGTCGGCAGTTGATGCAGACACAGCATTGCCATCGCCGCCGGCAGACATGCCGCAGACAGCAGCAAAAAGCCCGCGGTCCGCACGGCCAGCGCATCGGAATGCCCGGCCACCGAATGCATGGCGCGGATGAAAAACGGATAGCCGGCCAGCGCAAGCCAGAGAATGCTTCGCGCCGCCCTCACTGCGGATTCGCCGCGCCGCCGCCGCTGTCGCGTCCGCCTGCACGCGGCAGCCAGTCCAGCCCGCTCGCCGCCGCAATCACCACGAACACCAGTCTTCGCAGCAACGGCGACCCCGCCAGAATCAGGACCCCGTAAATCACGCTGAAGACGGAACGGATCACATAACTCGTTCGATAAGACGGAAACAGCAGCGGACCCCGCGGGATCCGGTATCCGGCACCGAAGATCAGGACGTAGCCAAGCACCAGCGCAATCGCAAAGTCCCGCCCCGACAGCAGATATGCGGCGCCAATCAGCTCGATCAGTCCGGCCACGTAAAGCGCAACGCGCACGTTCATCTGAAATTCCTTCGCTTAAGCTACCATGCTCCGAACCGGCCTGCGGAAGCCACTTGTTAAACTCGATTCATCCCGGCTTCTCTCAACGCAGGGCCTCCACATTCCCTTGATTCCCGAATCCACACACGGAGAGATTGTCGTTCGCGGGGCTCACCTGCACAATCTCAAAAATCTCACCCTCTCGCTGCCGCACAACCAGCTCACCGTCATCACCGGCGTCTCCGGCTCCGGCAAATCATCGCTCGCCTTCGATACGATTTACGCCGAAGGTCAGCGCCGCTACGTTGAATCGCTTTCCGCCTACGCCCGCCAGTTCCTCGAACGCATGGAAAAGCCGGCCGTGGATGAGATCGACGGCATTGCGCCCGCCATCGCCATCCGGCAGAAGAACTCCACCCGGAATCCGCGTTCCACTGTCGCCACCTCGACCGAAATTCACGACTTCATGCGCCTCCTGTGGGCGCGCGCCGGCACCACCTTCTGCCCGGTCTGCGGACGCGAAGTCGGCAAGGACACGGTCGATCAGGTTGCCAAAGCCATCCTGGCGCAGCCGCAGGGCACGCGCTACTACGTCTTGTTTCCCGTGCACCATGAAGCCGGTCACATCCCGAAAGACCGCCTGATCGAACTCCGCAGCCGCGGCTTCAATCGCCTGTGGCAGGCCGGCAAGGTCTACGAATTTTCTACCCCCGAGTCGCTGCTCGATATCGACTGGTCGCATCCCGTGGAAGTCCTCGCCGACCGCATCGCGATCTCGGCCGACCTGCATGCGCGCATCGTCGATACCGTCGAATCCTGCTACCGCGAATCGGGCGAAGTGGTCTTCCTCGACGCCGCCACCAGCGCCCGCCTGCTCTACAGCGAGCGCTTCATGTGCAAGTACGACAACCTCGGGTTTCGCGAACCCGATCCCATTCTGTTCAGCTTCAACAGCCCCGCCGGCGCATGCCCGCGCTGCCAGGGCTTCGGCAACACCATCGACTATTCCCTCGAACTGATCGTGCCCAATCAGGGCCTGTCGCTCAACGATGGCGCCATTGAACCGTGGACCAAACCGAAGGGCAGGGAATGGCTCCGCGACTTCCGCGCAAAGGCCGCCGGCCGCGTGCGCTTCGACGTGCCCTTCTGCGATCTGACCGACGCCGAGCGCCATCTGGTGCTCGAAGGCGAAAAGAAGATCGACGGCGTCCGCCAGTTCTTCGCCTATCTCGAAACCAAAAAGTACAAGCTGCACGTCCGCGTCTTCCTCAGCCGTTATCGCGGCTACGCGCGCTGCCCGGAGTGCGCCGGCGCGCGGCTGCGCAGGGAATCGCTGAACGTACGCGTGGGCGGCCGCACCATTGCCGAAGTCGCGCGCATGAATATCGCCGAAGCCCTGCACTTCTTTGCGGCGCTGGAACTGTCGCCGGAAAAGCAGGCGATCGCCGGCAAGGTGCTCGTCGAAATCGGCCAGCGGCTGAAGTTTCTCAATGACGTCGGCCTCGAATACCTCACGCTGGATCGCCTTTCCTCCACGCTCTCCGGCGGCGAGGCGCAGCGGATTCAGCTCGCCACCTGCCTCGGCTCGCGTCTGGTCGGCGCCTGCTACGTGCTCGATGAACCATCCATCGGCCTGCATACCCGCGATACCGAACGGCTCGTTCAGATCCTCGCCGAACTCCGCGACCTCGGCAACACCATCCTCGTCGTCGAACACGATCCCGACGTGATGCGTGCCGCCGACCGCATCGTCGACCTCGGCCCCGGCGCGGGCGAAAACGGCGGCCGCATCATCTTCGAAGGCGACTACCAGGCGCTGCTCGCCCCGGGCAACGCTTCGCTCACCGGCAAGTATCTGCGCGGCGAACTCGTCGTCTCAAAGCCGCGCATGCGCCGCGACCCCAATCCTCGCCGCATGCTGCGCTTCTTCGGTGCCCATCTGCATAATCTGAAGAACCTCGATGTCACGATTCCTCTCGGCCTGCTTGCCGTCGTCACCGGCGTCTCCGGCTCCGGCAAGTCCACCCTGGTTCACGACGTGATCTACCGTTCGCTCCAGGCGCGTCTGCAGCAAGCCGAATCCGGCGTATCCGAACCGGCGACATCCGAACCGGCCAAAGATGAGGATCTCGACGATTCCGACGCACCTCGCCTCGCCTGCCGGCACATCGAAGGCGCCGACGGCATTCACGACGTCGTGATGATCGATCAGGCACCCATCGGCCGCACCCCGCGTTCGAATCCGGTGACTTACATCAAGGCCTTCGACATCGTCCGCAGCCTCTACTCCGCCACGCGCGATGCCGAAAAGCGCGGCTACACGGCCGGACACTTCTCCTTCAACGTACCCGGCGGGCGCTGCGAAACCTGCCAGGGCGATGGCACCGTCACGGTGGAAATGCAGTTCCTCGCCGACGTCGAGCTCGTTTGCGACGACTGCAAAGGCACTCGCTTCAAGGCGGCGATTCTGGACATTCGCTACAAAGGCCTCAACATCCACGAAGCCCTGCAGCTCACCGTCTCCGAAGCACTGCGCTTCTTCCACGACACGCCGCGGCTCGTCTCCAAACTGGCGCTGCTCGAAGAGGTCGGCCTCGGCTATCTTCGCCTGGGCCAGTCCGCCACAACGCTCTCCGGCGGCGAGGCGCAGCGCGTCAAACTTGCCGCCCACCTGGCGCAATCGAGCAACAGCGGCACGCTCTTCATCTGCGATGAGCCCACCACGGGCCTTCACTTCGACGACATCCGGAAGCTGCTCACCGCCTTCGAACGACTCATCGACAGCGGCGGCTCGCTCCTCGTCATCGAACACAATCTGGAAGTCATTCAGGCCGCGGACTGGGTCATCGACCTCGGCCCCGAAGGCGGCTCCGGCGGCGGCCGCATCGTCGCCGAAGGCACGCCCGGAGACATCGCCCGCGTCGCGGCATCGCACACCGGGCGCTATCTGCGCAAACGCTAGCCGAAGACGCCCTGCAGCGCCAGTCCCCGGGCCACCGAAGTGAACTCATCGCCCGTCTGAATCTTCGCCGCCCCGAACCGCTCTTCGAAGATCCGCCGCACCGCGGGCACGAAACTCGTACCGCCCGTCAGGAACACGCGGTCCACCTGTCCGGGCTCAACCTTGTGCGCTCCGAGCAGCCCGTCCACGCATCCCCGGATCCGCTCCAGCTCCTCGCCGATCCACAGTTCGAAATCGCTGCGCTTCACCGTCGCATCCAGCGACACATCGCCGTCGGAAAAACGGAACATCGCTTCCGTATGCGACGACAGATCGCGCTTCACCGCCTGCACCGACTGATGCAGCCGATACCCCAGGTCTTCGCGAATCAGATGCAGCAGCGCCGCGATCTTCTCCGGCTCCAGCGCCTGCGCCTGCACCACCCGGATCATCTCCATCGTGTCCTTCGTCTTGAGGAACGACAAGTGATGCCACCGCTCCAGCTTCGCGTAAATCCACACCGGCACCGGCAGCAGCTTGTCTACCGATCGCAGCTGCGTTCCGGCTCCCAGCGCCGGCGAGACCAAATGATGGATGATCTTCGCATCGAACGTGTCGCCTGCCAGCCCCAGCCCCGCGTGGCCCAGCAGATCCTGCTTCTTCCGCCCCCGTTTGCGCACCCCCGGCCCCACGCGGATCAGCGTGAAGTCGCTCGTGCCGCCGCCGAAATCGCCAATCAGCAGCAGTTCATCGCGCTCCAGTGTCGATTCGTAGTGATACGCGGCGCCGACCGGTTCCAGCTGAAAGCTCACCTTGTCGAAACCGGCCACGCGAAACGCCTCGCGCAGCCGTCCCTCGGCATGGCGATTGTCGGCCTCCTTTTCCGCCCCCACAAACTCCACCGGCCGCCCGACAACAGCCTCTCCGATACTCACCCCGAACTGCGCCTCGGCATGGCCCTTCAGGTCGCGAAGGATGCGTGAAACCAGCTCCTCCAGCGTGTGCATGCGACCGAAAATCTCCGTGCCCTTGAGCGTCCGGCTGGTCAAAAATGATTTGAGCGACTGAATCAGCCGCCCTTTGTCATCCGCATCCAGATAGCGTTCAATCCCGGCCGGCCCGCTCCAGGACTTCACTACGTTGCGGCCGTGTACTTTCTCCTGCTCCAGATACAGCAGCGACCGGTAGGAATCCGTCATCGTTCCGGCGAACGGAAACACTGCCATCCGCACCTCGCCACCGGGCAAGGCCAGCGCGACCGAGCTGTTCGACGTGCCGAAATCTATACCGATAGCGTTATGGCGCATGTATCCTGTTCGAAAAAAGTGCAGAGAACGCCGCGGCGCCGCGGCATAGGTCAGCCGGTTGGAAAGATCCGGCTAGTTTCGCAGTTCGACCGCAATCTCGGCCGCGATCCGCCGTGCCTCTTCCACCTGCCCCGGTTCGAGGCTGATGGCTCCCACGCGCGCGTGTCCGCCGCCGCCGTATCGCTCGCAGATCGCCGCAAGATTATGCCGCGGCTCCTCCGGCGCCCACGGATTCGACCCCACCGAGATCTTCGTCCGGAACGTCGACGGGCTCACCGCCACCGTGTACGTGCTGCGCGGATACAAATAATACGGGATGAACTTGTTGTAGCCCTCGAGGTCGTAGCCCGTCAGGTCGAACGTAATCACGCCCCCCGATTCCGTGGCGTGCTGCCGGATGATCCCGAGCGACTTCACATGCCGCTCGTACAACGGCTGATAGATCGCCTGAATCTCCGGCTGCTCGATAATCTCGGCCAGCGGCATCCGCTGCATGTCCTGGATGATCCGCTGCACCGTCTCCGAGCCCTTCGAGCCTTCAATCACCAGCGTCAGCTTCATCGCCGGCGCGCCCAGTTCCACCGCCGTCTTCGGATCCGAATACTGCGCTCCGTCGATGATGTTCGCCCAGTGCACCAGATCGTCGAGATCCGGCGCCGCGAAGCCCCACCTCTCGCGCGCCATTTTACAAATGTAAGCCGTGCACGATTTAAACGTCGGATCGTACATCTTCTGCGGCGTCTTCGTGGCTTCGTAATACCGTTGGTCTTCCGCCGTCAGAAACGCGCTCAGGTGGTGATCGAACCACCACGTCAGCCGCGGATTGTTGGAGAACTTGAAGTCGACAATGGCATTCTCGTCGCCGTCAAACAGCGAATCCTCAAAAATCTGGGAAGCCCGGTGGGCCATGCCCGTATAGACGAATTCCGCATCGGGGTGGAATGCCCCGCGCAGGAAGCGGCTGAAGAACGCGGCCGAGGCGGCGCCGTCGAAACAGTGGTCGTGATAGAGGACTCTTACGCGCATTCTTTGCAACAGGGTGGAAAACTTTCCATCGTGCCTGAATATCGCCGGAAAAGCAACTGTTACGATCAAAAAAGATGGCAACCTCGGCGGGAACAGGCATCTGGAGGTCCCTCCGCTACCGTAATTTTCAGCTTTTCTTCACCGGACAGCTCATTTCGCTGATCGGCAGCTGGATGCAGACCGTAGCGGTGTCCTGGCTCGTCTACCGGCTCACCGGCTCCTCGGCCCAGCTCGGCCTCATCAACTTCGCCGGCCAGATCCCCATCTTCCTGCTGTCCCCCATCGCCGGCTACGCTGCGGACCGCTTCCAGCGCCTCCGCGTCGTCATGATCACCCAGACCACGGCCATGATCCTCTCCGCCGTTCTCGCCACCCTCACCCTGAGCGGCTGGATCCGCCTCTGGGAACTCTACCTTCTCGCCACCATGATGGGCATCACCAGCGCGTTCGATGTCCCGGCCCGGCAATCGCTCTTCGTCGACATGGTGGGCCGCGAGGACCTCATGAACGCCATCGCGCTGAACGCCTCCATCTACAACAGCGCGCGCATGGTGGGTCCGGCCATCGCCGGCATCCTCGTGGCGCGCATCGGCGAAGGCTGGTGCTTCGCCCTCAACGCCGCCAGCTTCGTCGCCGTGCTCATCGCGCTGCGGCTCATGAACGTGCCGCCCGCCGGCTACCACCGGCCCGTCGGCTCGCCCTGGCAGACCATTCGCGAAGGCGTGCTGTATTCGGCCCGAACCACGCCCTTCCGCGAACTCCTGTCGCTGCTCGCGGTGGTGAGCTTCTTCGGCACCCCGTATCTCGTCCTCATGCCCATCTTTGCCGATCGCATTCTCCACTCCGGCGCCGAAGGCTTCGGCGTCCTCATGGCGTCCTGCGGCGGCGGCGCGCTCGGCGGCGCGCTGCTCATGGCCTCGCGCACCCAGTTGCGGCAGTTCCCCGGCTGGACCTTTTTCGCCACCATGTCCTTTCCCCTCGCGCTGGCCGTCTTCACCTGGTCGAGCGGCTTCCGGCTCTCCTGCTGGATGGCCGGCGCCTGCAGCTGCGCCATCATGATCCAGCTCAATTCCACCAACACGCTCATGCAGTCCATCGTTCCCGACCGCCTGCGCGGCCGCATCGTCAGCCTCTATTCGATGATGTATCTCGGCGTTGCCCCGCTCGGCGCCGCCGCCGCCGGCTTCGTCGCCGAATCGCTCGGGCCGCGCCGCACGCTCGCCGTCGGCGCCGTGGTCTGCATTCTCGCCGGCCTGCTGTTCCTGACTCGCATCGCGGCCGTTCGCGCCAGCGTGGGCAAAATGATTCAGGAACGCGATCGCGCCTTTGCCGAAGCATGACGACTCACCGCCCGCGCGGCATAATAAGGGGTCGATTCATGCGTTCATCCGGCCGCTTCATCCTCCTCGCGACTCTGTTCGCGACTCTGCTCGCACGCCGTCCGCTATCCGCCGCGGACAACCCGCTCGCCAGTGTCCGCAGTTTCATGTACCAGCTGCAGGATTTGGAAACTCCCGCCGCCATCGACGCCCTCGCTCGCTCACCCTACGACCTCCTCATCGTGGAACCGACCTTCACCATGACTGGCGATGAGCACTTCGACGCCTCCGCCCTCGTCGCAAAACTCAAAGCCGGCAAACCGGGCCGCCTCGTCGTTGCCTACATCGACATCGGCGAGGCCGAAGACTTCCGCACCTACTGGCCAGCGCTTTCGCAGTCGGCGAAAGCAGCCAAAGGCCAGCCCGCAGTCATCCTCGGACCCGACCCGGACGGCTGGCAGAACGACTTCTCCGTCGCCTTCTGGGACCCGCGCTGGCAGTCCATTTGGCTCGGCGAAAACGGTCTGCTGAAACAAGTGATGGCGGCCGGCTTCGACGGCGTTTATCTGGACTGGGTCGAGGCTTACGACGAAAAAGCCGTTGTCGCCGAGGCGCGGAAACAGAAAGTAAATCCAACCGCCGCGATGGTCGATTTCATCGCCGCCATCCGCCGCCAGGTCCTCGCCTCTCAGCCACGCGGCGTCGTAATCGCGCAGAACGCGCCTGACCTCATCGATGACGATCCTCGTTACGCCGCCTTGATCGACGGTGTCGGCTTCGAAGACACCTGGTTTTCCGGTGCCGCCGATGCCGCGTGGGACGACCCGAAGGGTGGCGACATCGCCAATCGCGGCAAGGGCGAGGATTCACCCGCCGGCCGCCTCCGGCAGTATCGAAAATTTCAGCGCGCCGGCCTCGCGGTCTTCACCATCGATTATTGCCTCCAGCCGCAGAACGCCGCCCGTGTCTACGCCGAGGCCGCCAGGGCCGGCCTGATTCCGCTCGTCACGCGCGTCTCTCTGGAACGGCTCACCACCACGCCGCCGCCCGGGCTCCCCTAGTGTCGTCCGCCATCGCCATGGTCCGTCGTCTCACGCTTCTGCTCTGCGCTGCGTACTCGCTGCACGCCGCCGATGCCGCCGCCCTCGTCCGCATCAGCCAGGTCGGCTACACCCCGCAGTCCGGCAAGCACGCCCGCCTCATGTCGAAGGTCGCCGAATCCGGCGCAACGTTTCGCGTTGTCTCTTCCGGCGGCGCCGCGCGTTCCAACGAGACCGCGGTCTTCTCGGCCGCAATCGGCAAGCCGCTGGGCGGATGGAATGCCGCCTGGCCGTTTGTTTACGATCTCGATTTCTCCTCGCTCCGCACGCCCGGCGAATACACCATACGGATCGAAGGCCCCGCGCCCGCCGAATCCCCCGCATTTCCTCTCACCTCCGGCGCCGACATCTACACACCGCTGCTGCGCAACTCACTCGGCTTTTTCCAGACACAGCGCGACGGCCCCGACGTTCCACCCGGCCCGCTGCACCGCAAGCCCGCTCACCTCGCCGATAAGGAAGCGTTCGTCTACCGCACCCCTTCGTTTCATGGAAACGCGCTCGCGGGCGAACTCCAGCGCGTCGGCGGCCCCGTCGACGTCTCCGGCGGCTGGTCCGATGCCGGCGATTACCTCAAGTTCGTCCAAACCACCAGCTACGTCACCGCCATGATGCTGCAGGGCATTCGCGACTACCCCGCGCAACTTGGCCGCGGCGGCCTTGCCGATTTCACCTCCGAAGCCCGCTTCGGTCTCGACTGGCTCCTGAAGATGTGGAACGCCGATTCCGCCACGCTCTACCTGCAGGTCGGCATCGGCGAAGGCAACGCCCGCCTCATCGGCGATCACGACATCTGGCGTCTCCCGGAAGCCGACGATCATAGCGACGCTTCAGTCGACGCCCCCGCCGGCTCGCCCCGCTTCTTCATCCGGCACCGTCCCGTCTTCGCCGCCGAATCCATTCGCGGCAAAATCAGCCCGAACCTCGCCGGACGCCTCGCCGCCTCTTTTGCCCTCGGCTACCAGGTCTTCCGCGACGAAGACCCCGCCTGGGCCGCGCGCCTGCTGGCTGCCGCCCGCCAGATCTTCGATCTCGCCGCCACCGCGAACGTCACCCGCCTCACCACCACCTATCCGCACTCCTTCTATCCCGAAGAACAATGGCGCGACGATCTCGAATGGGGCGCCGTCGAACTCCATCTTGCCCTCGCCGCCGGCGCCCACGATACCGGCGTGCACGATGTCGGCGTGCACGATGCCGGCGCCCACGATGCCGACGCCGCCCGCTACCTCCGGCTCGCCGCTCACTGGGCCCGTGAATACGCCGCGTCCCGCAACCAGGATTCGCTCAATCTGTACGATGTCAGCGGAATCGCCCACTTCGAATTGTGCCGCGCCATGGAACGCGCTCCGTCGGGCACGGCTCTCGAAATCTCGCGCGACGCTCTCATCGCGCAGCTCAAGGCACGTCTCGACATCGCCGCCGCACGCTCCCGCAAAGATCCGTTCGCTCTCGGCTTTCCTTACAACGGCGGCGACCTCACCCCGCACGCCATCGGCCTCGCTCTCGAAGCCGGCTTCTACGATCAGCTCACCGGCACCGCAACCTTCGCCGATTTCTCCTCGCAGCAAACCGCTTTCGTGCTCGGCGCCAACGCCTGGGGCACGTCCTTCATCGTGGGTGCCGGCGCGGTCTTTCCGCTTCACCTGCATCACCAGCTCGCGAATCTCTCCGGTCAGCTCGATGGCACCGCGCCGCTGTTGCCCGGTGCCGTGGTGGATGGCCCGGCCGCCAATCGCGCGCCCGTTGACGAACTTCCGGACGGAGCGCACCAGTCCCGCTGGCCCGGCGGCCTCGACCCGTTCGCCGCCTTCAACCGTCCCGGCGCATATTACGCCGATGAATCCGGCAACTGGGCATCGGTCGAACCGGCCCTCGACTACACCATTCCCTCGGTGCTCTTATTCGCCCGCCGCATCGCGGCTGCCGGCCCTTAAAAACCTTCCGCCCGTATGCGGAAAGCTTCGCGCCACTCGCCGCCCGCCTCCACGCTCTGCAACCCCTCGTACTTGCCTTCCGCCGCCAGATTGATGCCGTTGGTCACCGTCGCCATCGGCTCCACGCAAACGAACTCCTTGCCCGGCGGCGCATACACAATCGCCACCGTGTAGCGCGGCCCGAACTCCACGTGAATCTTCCGCCCGCCGCCCGCTATCGTGAACTGTGCAAGCCCGTCGGCGCCGCGCCCGAGGTCGATAAAGCCGTCGTCCAGCGCGTGCTCATCCAGCCGTACCCACTCGGGCAATGCATTCGGCGTGAAAGCGCCGGTCGCCAGCAGTCGCCCGTCCGCATCCACATGGCTTTTGGCCGGCACCCGCACCGCAATCTCCTCGCGCGCCACTCCCGCCAGCGTGAAGTACGGATGAAAACCGATCGCCACCGGCATGGCCTCAGTCCCCTTGTTGCGTATCGTCGTGATGACCTCCAGCGCGCCATCCGCCAGCCGGTACGTCATCTCGTATTCATGCGCAAAAGGCCACAGCGCCATCATTTCCGGATGCTCCGCAAAGTCGAAGCGGCTCGTCACCGACGCCGACTCCGCGCCGCCCGCCACCCTCGTCACCTGCCACGTCACCGGCGAGTACAGCAGTCCGTGAATCGGCAACCCATTCGCATCGCGATGCAGCTCCGCCCCGTCCAGCGAATGCCACGCTCCTTTAACGCGATAGCCGCCATCCAGCCGGTTGCCCCACGGCGCCAGAAACGGAATGCCGTTCAGCGACGGCTTTTCAGCAATCGGCGCGCTGTCATCCCACGGAAACCACAGAATGTTCGTGCCATGCACCCGCACCGCGCTCGCGCGATTCCCGTACTCCGGCAGGATCCGCGCTTCCACGCCAGCCTCGCGATCCGACAGTGTCACGCCATGCTCTCGATAAACCGCCTCGTAACGTGAACCTGTCATCATACTTTGAGTGTCTCAAACGTAGAATGGTTCTAGCCGCGATGAACGCTCCCCGCCTGATGCTGGCCGTCACGCTCCTGCTCGCCCCGGCGCTGCGCGGCGCCGACACCGCTGCCTTCATCGAACAGGGCAACGACGCCTTCTACAACCTCGACTACGATACGGCCCGCGCCATGTACGAAAAGGCCGTCGCCGCCGAGCCCGAAAACCCGAAATTCCACAACTATCTCGCCCAGTCTCTCCTCACAAAGGAAATGTTCCGCAACGGCGCGCTCGAAAGTGAACTCGTCAGCGGCAACAACTCCTTCATCCGCCGCCCGAAGCTCGAACCGCCCGCCGATGTCGAACTGCGTTTCTTTGCCGAAATCGACCGCGCCATGGCCCTCTCCCAGGCCCGCATCGCCAAAAATCCCCGCGACACCTTCGCCCTCCATCACCTCAGCGTGTCCTACGCCCTGCGCGCCAACTACGGCTTTCTCGTGCGCAAGAGCTGGCGCGCCTCGCTCTACGATTCCAGCCTCGCCCGCAAGTACGACGCCCAGGTGACCGAACTCGATCCCAACAACTACGATGCCCGCCTGCTGCAGGGCGGCTACGACTACATCGTCGGCAACCTCTCCTGGGCCATGCGCGCTCTCGGCTTCATCGCCGGTTATCACGGCGACAAGATGCGCGGCCTCCACACCATCGAAGAGGTGGCGCAGAAGGGCAATGAAAACCGCATCGACGCCGAAATCGTCCTCTGCGCCCTCTATCGCCGCGAAGGCCAGGCGACGCGCGCCGTCCCCCTGGTCTCGAATCTGATTCAGCGCTTTCCGCGAAACTACATTCTGCGCTTTGAAATCGCCCAGATGTTCGCCTCGCTCGGGCGGCGTTCCGAAGCCCTCGCCGCCGTTGCCGAAATCGCCCGCATGAAACGCGCCGGTGCCGCCGGCTTCGACCGTCTGCCCTGGGAAAAGATCTACTACGAGACCGGCAACCTGCAATTCTGGTTCGACGATTACGATCACGCCCTCGAAAATCTGAAGAAGGTCACCGCCTCCCCCGAACAGCTCCGTGAGCTCGATCTCAACACCGGCGCTCTCGCCTTCATGCGCCAGGGCCAGATCTACGATCTCCAGAACCGCCACAACCTCGCCATTCCCGCCTACCAGCAGGCCGTGAGGTTTGCCCCCGATGCCGATGCCGCCCGTGAATCGCAGCACTACATCGCGACCCCCTACTCGCGGCCTCATCCTCCCGCGCACTCCTGACCGCGCACTCCTGACCGCGCGCTCCTGACCGCGCACTCCTGACCGCGCTATGATTCCTGAACACTCCGCCCGCGGCCCGGCTTCGCTCGCCTCGCGTCACGGCCACCCGCCGGCGGAACAGAAACATGAAACGAGCGCGCCAGATCGCGACCGCCGGCATGGCCATCAGCGCCGGCCTCGCCGCCATGAAGCTCACCTTCGGCTGGATGGCCCATTCGGCCGCCCTCACCGCCGACGGCTTCGAATCGGCCGCCGACGTCTTCGCCTCCGGTGTCGTTCTCGCCGGCCTGATCGTGGCCTCCCGCCCCGCCGACGACAATCATCCCTACGGTCACGGCCGCGTCGAAACCCTCGCCGGACTCTGGGTCGGCTTCATGCTCTTTGGCGCCGGACTGCTGATCGCCTGGCACGGACTCACCGGCTCGGCCGAAGCCGGCCAGCCGCCGCACCACTACGCCATCTGGCCCCTGCTCATCTCCATCGCCGTGAAGCTCGCCTTCGTGGGCGTGAAACGCCGGGAAGGGAAGCGCATCGGCAGCGCGGCGCTGGTGGCCGACGCCGCCCACGACTCCATCGATATCCTCTCCGGCATCGTCGCTTTCGGCGCACTCTCCCTCGCCCTCTACGATCCTGCCCGCTTCCTGCGCGCCGATCACATCGGCGCCTTCGGCGTCGGCCTCATCGTTCTCGTCACCGCCGTGCGCGTGATGCGCGACGCCTCGCTCCACCTCATGGACACCATGCCGGACGATTCCGCCCTCGCCGAAATCCGCTCCGTTGCGCTGCGCGTGCCGCAGGTCTCCGGCGTCGAAAAATGCTACGCCCGCAAGACCGGCCTGCGCTATCACGTCGACCTCCATCTCGAAGTCGATCCGCAGATGACCGTGCGGGCCTCGCACGACATCGCCACCCACGTCCGCGACCGCATCCGCGAGGAACTGCCCTGGGTGGCCGACGTCCTCGTCCACGTGGAACCGTGGCCCGGGCCGTCGCCGCCACCCGTTTGATTGGCCGCCGCTTCAGCGCGTCCTGAGCCCGCGCGCGCTCGCCGCCCGCGGCTTCTCGATTTCCGCCCGCGCCATCGCCGCCGCGCTCTTCTCGGTGAACTGCGGCGGCTCGATCATCGTCGCCATCGCACTGAGCGGCACATCTTCCGCCTCCTGGATGAAGACCAGCCCGTCGCTCTCTTCATCGAAGTCCACCCGCAGCACATCGCCGCCGCCCACCTGTCCGGATGCGATCAGATTCGACAGCGGATGCACCAGCTCGCGCTCCATCGCGCGCTTCAGATGCCGCGCCCCGTACTTCAGATCCGTTCCCTCGCGAAGCAGATAACTCCGCGCCCCGGCCGTCAGATTGAAAACGAACGGCGCCGCGCTGCCCGAATTGAAAATACGCTGCTGCAGGAAGCCGATTTCGATATTCAGAATCCGGTCCAGCTCCGCGCTGCCCAGCGGACGGAACACCGCCACCTTATCGATCCGGTTCATGAACTCCGGCGTAAACCGCCGGCGCGCCGCCTCGGCCCCGGCCCGCGCCAGTTTCTGATACAGCGCCTCGTCCGCCTCGCCCTCGGCCTGCCGCCGCTCGCTTTCCGACGTGGCGAAGCCAACGCCGGGCCGCAGGATCGAGTTCATCTCCGCCGCCCCCAGATTGCTCGTCAGAAAGATCATGGCGCGCGAAAAATCCACCCGCCGGTTGTCACCGAGCGTCAGCGTCGCCTTGTCCAGAATCCCCAGCAGCAGGTTCCACAGCGCGTCGCTCGCCTTCTCGATCTCGTCGAACAACACGAAGCTGACCTTCATCTGCTCGGTGTGGAACTGATTCAGCACCTCCTGGCTCAGCAGCGGATGCGTCTCGCGATGCCCCAGATATCCGGGAGGCGATCCGATCAGCTTCGCAATCTCGTGGCTGTGCTGGAACTCGGCGCAATCCACCTTCAGCACCGCCCGCGGATCGCCCACCAGCGTCTCCGCCAGCGCCTCCACCAGGCGCGTCTTGCCCGTGCCCGTCGGCCCGAGGAACAACAGATTTCCAATCGGCCGCCCCGCGGTCGTCATCCCCGCCACAAAGGTCTGATAGATGTTGACGATCTGGTCGATCGGCTCATCCTGCCCGATGACCAGTCTGCGCAGCGCTGTCGAAAGCCGCGTCGCTTCCAGTCCCGTCTGCGACGGATCCAGTTTTCTGTTCAGGCGAACCATACTGTGCCTCCTGGCGGACCGATCTGCTTCCGCCACGCAATCCTGCACAGGCACGCCCGGTGCCATCTGAATATGTCTTAACCTCACGATCCCTCCATCGTGTTCTTTCGTCCGGATTCTCTTCTTCGTTCGGCCCGTCCCATGCAACCGCCGCGCGTCCCCGACGCACTGCGTTCCCCGTGCATAGCCCGTCCCTTTGCGTTCCGCCAGCTTTGCTTACTTCATGCGATTCACCTTGCCCCCGTCACTGCCCCAATCACGTCGCCCGCTACTCCCCCCATTACTTCTCCCCCAACTACTTCTTCCCCGGAATCGAGGGCCGAATCTCCACCCGGCTCACCGTCGTCCGGCGCGGCATCCGCAGCAGCGTCACCACCACGTCGGCAACATCTTCGGGCGCAATCTTCCACTCGTCTCCCTGCCTCGACCCGGCCGCGCCGCCAAAATCGGTGTCCACGCTGCCCGGCATGATGCTCGAAACCCGCACGCCTTCTTTGCGGTGATCGAGCATCATGGCTTCGGAAAACCCGTTCAGCCCGAACTTGGTCGCGTTATATCCCGCCCCGCCCGCAAAGGCGTTGACAGCCGCAAGTGAACTGATATTGATGATGTCCCCGCCTGCCGCATTCTTCCGGAATATCGGCAAAATTTCGTGGCAGCAGTAGTACACGCCGGTCAGGTTCAGCCCCAGCATCTTTTCCCACTCCTCCGGCGCCAGCTCCGCCACGCTCCGGAAGACCCCCGCGCCCGCATTGTTCACCAGAATGTCGACGCCGCCAAAGCGCTCCTCCACCCCGCCCATGAATCGCCGCACATCCTCCAGCTTCGAAACATCCGCCACCGCGCCGAACACTTCGCCCAGCCCGGCCATCTCCCGCGCCGCGCCATCCACCCGCCCCGCATCCACCCCGCAGATCGCCACCCGCGCCCCCTCCCGCAGCAACCGCTCCGCAATCGCCCGCCCGATGCCCCGCGTCGCGCCCGTCACAATCGCCGCCTTGCCCGCAATTCCGTCCTGTATTTTGTTTTCTTTCATGACCTCATCCTAAGTCCGCCGTTCCGCTCGACTTGAGCCGTCCGGTGCCGTACCATTGAAGGGAATGCATGAAGGCTTAACTCCCGCATGGCGCGCATGGCTGGAAAAACAACATTCCGCGTTTCTGGATGAACTCGCTTCGCGCATCTCCGCCGAGATCGATCGCGCCTCGGGCGATGCCGTCGCCACCGCGCGCGCCGAAGTCGAACAACGCGTTGCCGAGACGCGCGAACAGGCCCGCCTCACCGCGGACCGTGCCGAACGCCTCCACCTCCAGGCCATGCAGGCCGCCACCGACGCCCATTCCCGCGAGCTGCAGGAAGCCCTGCGCAAAGCCGCCGACCAGCAGGCCCGTGAACTGCAGGCCCTCACCGAACAGCACGCCCGCACCCGCAACGTCACGCCCGAGCAGCTCTCCCAGGCCCGCACCGCCGCCGCCGACGTGCTCCACCAGTCCGTCCGCCGCCTGCGCCAGACCACCGGCGACGTCGAAGTCCTCGGCGTTCTCAACGAACTCTGCGCCCCGTTTTCCCGCCAGTCGGTGGTGGTGGTGTTTGAAAACAACCAGGCGCACGCCGTCGCCATGCGCGGCCTCTCGGGTTCCGCCTCCGATTCCGAACTTTCCTTCGAAATCGCCGCCGCCCCCGCCGTCGTCGCCGCCATTGAAAGCCGCGATCCCGTTGTCGCGCTGCTGACTCCCGGTGAACTCTCCGCGCCGCTCGCCGAAGCCTTCGGCGGCGACCCCGCCTCGCGCGTCTCCCTGTTTCCGATCCTCACCGATTCTTCCGTCGTCGCCATGGCGATCGCGGTCGGCCCCGTCTCCGCTCCCAGCGTCGAACTGCTGTGCGACGCCGCCGGCATGCGCCTCGAGTCCATCGAGCAGCCTTCGCCACACGCCACCGACTCGCCGTTCGCCGACTACGCCGCTCCGCCCGCCCCGCCGGCGCGCGCTCCCGAGCCCATCCCCGCGTATGTGCCGGCGCCCCCGCCGCCCGCTCCCCGGCCGCCACTCGAACCTGAGGAGCCTCTTCTCGCCGGGCCCTATATTCCGCGTGCCGCCCGCGCTCTCGGCGGTGTCAGCGCGCCGGTCGCGCCCGTTTCCGCACCGTCCCCCTCTACTCGCCCCGCGCCCGCGGCCGCGTCAGGGCCTCCCGCGTGGGAACAGCTCGACGCCGATGAACAGCGAATCCACCTCCAGGCCCAGCGCATGGCGCGCGTCCGCACCGCCGAGATGCGGCTGTATCAGAACGATGCCCTCCACCGCGGCTCCGGCTCCGGCAGCATCTACAGCATGCTGAAGCCGCAGATCGACGCCGCCCGTTCCGAATATCTGGAGCGCTATATTTCGCTTTCCCCCACGATGGTCGACTACCTGCACCTCGAAATCGTTCGCACCCTCGCCAGGGGTGACGAGCGCCTGCTCGGACCGGACTACCCCGGCCCCATGGTGTAAGTCGTCAGTCTGACTCCGTACCGTCTGCGCGCGAACCGTCTGCGCGCGAACCGTCTCACTGCGGACCCGGCGCGCCGTCCCGCGAGGTTATTTCGGGATGCTGATGGTCTGCGGGCCGTCCACGAATACAGCGAACTTCGTTCCCTGCACGGCCGCCGCGCTCGCGTTGCCGATCTTGGCGGCATCCAGCACCCGCTTATTCGGCCCGCCGTCGTTTTCCCGCCGCATCCGCACTTTCAGTTCGATGCCGCCCACGCCGGTCACTCTGCTCACCGTAAAGCTCAGCTTGCCGCCGCCCTTTTTCGGGACCTCGGAAATTTCACCCGTAATCGCCGTTCCTTTTGCGACCACTAAGGTATCGCCCACTCGCAGGTCTTCGGAGGCGTTGAAGTGGACAGGTGTTCCTTGTTTGGCGTTGATCGGGATGTCGTTCGCCAGCGTCATACGGAACGTCGCTGCGTCACTGATCGTGACCGGTGCCGCCGCTGCTGACGATGCCGCCGCTGCGGCCTGCCGCTTCGTCGGCTTGGCCGCGCCCTGCTGCGTCGACCCCTGCTGCGTCGACCCCTGCTGCGGCGCTCCCTGCTGCGGCGCTCCCTGTATCGGTGGAGTGATCGCCACGCGGTTCATTTCCGAACCAGCAGCGCCGCCCCCCACCGCCGACGTCGTAGTTGGCGTTGCCGGAACCGTTGGCGCGGCGGCCGGCGTCGCACCGGACTTTGTTACCGTTTGCGCTGCAGCCGTTTGCGCTGCTGCCGGCTGCGCTGTCGCCGCCTGAGATGTTGTCCCCTGCGCTGTCGCCCCCTGCGCTGTCGCCCCCTGCGCTGCCGCCCCCGGCGCAACCACCCGCGGCGCGCGATGCGGATCGCGCATCTGCTCGATGATCGCCTCCGACACACCGCCCCGGCTCAGCCGGATCAGTTCCGCGCTCGACAAATTGAAACTTGTGCTTTTCGCGCTGCGGATCTGATCCAGAATCAGCGTCGCCGGAACTTTGGCCTTCACCAGCTCGAGCACCGAATCGTTATTGACCGTCTCTTCCGCGGGCGCCCCCTGTGTGCCCGCAGTGGGTGTGCTCGCAGTGGGTGTGCCCGCCCCCTGTGTGCCCGCAGTGGGTGTGCCCGCCGCCGCTTCTTTCGCTGCCTGTGCCAGCGCCTGAGGCTGTGCCTCCTCGGCGGACCTGCCTGCCGGCTGCTGCTTCATCATCCAGAATCCGCCGCCCGCCGCCGCCAGCAGCACCGCCGCCGCAATGCCGACCATCGGCCCTGAACTCTTCTTCGCCGCCACCGCCGGCAACTGCGTCGTGTCGGCCTTGCTTCCGCCCGGCAAATCCGTCGCCGATGCCGCCGGCTTTACTCCGTAAAGCGTTCCCGACTCCGATTCCCGCACCAGACCAGCCAGCGCCGCATGCACTTCCCGCATCCTCTGCCAACGGTCATCGGGATTCTTCCTCAGGCACTGCCCCACCAGCGATTCCAGCTGCGCCGGCACATCCGGGGCCACCTCCGCCATGGGCTTGACGTCATCCCGCAGAATCGCCGAAAGCGTCGACAACCCCGAGTCGCCTTCAAACGCCCTTCGCCCGGTAAGCATCTCGTAGAACACCGCGCCGAATGAGAATATGTCCGAACGCGCATCCACTTTCTTGCCTTCCGCCTGCTCCGGCGACATGTAGCGCACCGTGCCCATGATCGCGCCTTCCACCGTCAGCGCCGTCGCCGCCGACAGCGTCGGCGAATCCTCATCCGGCGTCGCCGCCACGCCCGCCCCGGTCAGTTTGGCCAGACCGAAATCGAGTACTTTCACGAGGCCCGAATCCGTCACCCGGATATTTGCCGGCTTCAGGTCGCGATGCACAATACCGGCCGCGTGCGCCGCGCTCAGCGCATCGGAAATCTGCAGCGCGAATTTCAGCGCCTGTGGAACACGCAGCCCGCCCGCGGGGATCAGGTCGTTCAGCGACCTGCCGGCCAGGTATTCCATCACGATAAACTCGCTGTCGCCCTCCGTCACCATGTCGTAAATCGTGATGATGTTGGGATGATTCAGCGCCGATGCCGCCTGCGCTTCCTGCCGGAAACGCCGCCGGTGTTCGGGGTCTCCCGCCCTCGCGCTCGGCAGAACCTTGATCGCCACAAACCGCCCGAGATTGGTGTCCTGGGCCTTGTAAACTTCCCCCATGCCGCCGGATCCCAGCTTTTCGACAAACTGATAATGTCCAACCGTCCGGCCAATCATCGCGAGCGCAGAACTCCCCTTTGACTCATTACAACACAGGGGATAAATCAGGTAACGGCAAAATGGTGTAGCTTGGAATTGGTGCGGCGCTTCATTCCAGTCTTGTTTTTGTGTACGGCAGCCTTCGCCGCCGATCCCATCCTCAACGAATTCAGCCAGGGCATCGCGGCCTATAATTCCCGCGAATATTCCGCCGCCGCCCGCCACCTGAAAGCCGCCCGCCAGATCCCCGAACTCTCCGACTACGTCACTTACTACCTCAGCTCTTCCCTCCAGCAGCTCAACGACTACGCCGGAGCCCTCACCATCCTCGAAGCCTGGCGCAAACACCCCATCGCTTCTTCCCCCTTCGCCGGCCGCATCACCGTCCTTCACTCCCGCGTCCTGCTCGATACGAAGGACCCCGCCTCCATCGCCCGCTCCCTCGCCATCCTCACCACCGATTACGACCGTCTCCAGCAACCCGACGGCGACTTCGCCCTCGGCCTCTCCTATGAAGCCCGTAACGACGCCGCGAAGAACGACCTCGTTCAGGCCGCCCGCTCCTACCAGCGCGTCTACTACAACGCGCCCTCCAACGACCTGACGCCTTCCGCCACCGCGGCCCTCGATCGCCTCCGCGCCGCTCTCGGCGACACCTTCCCCAAACCCTCCGCCCGCCAGCAACTCGACCGGGCAGGGAAGTGGCTCGCCGCCCGCCAGTACCTCATCGCCCGCCAGGAATACGCCGCCCTCGCCGAATCCCTCACCGGTCCGGATCGCGACGAAGCCGCCCTCGGCGTCGGCATCGCTCTTTATGACAGCGGGGATTTTGCCGCCGCCTCCCGCAGCCTCGGCTCGGTCCGTCTCACCACGCCGGACATCGAAGCCGAGCGGCTCTTCTATCTCGCCGAATGCGCTCGCCGCACCACCGACGACCCGGCTCTTATCGACGTCGTCCGCCAGCTCAGCGAACGCTTCCCCCAGTCTCCCTGGCGCCTGAAGGCTCTCGTCGCCGCCGGCGGCCGCTTCGTGAACGCCGGCAACCGCGACCGCTACGAGGAAATGTATCGCGCCGCCACCGAAGCCTTCCCCAATGACCCGGCCACTTCACCGGCCCACTGGAAGCTCACCTGGGACGCCTGGCTCGAAGATAAGCCCGACCGCGTCTTCCTGCTGCGCGAACAGATCGAGCGCTTCCCCGAAGACGGCCGCGCCTCCAGCGCTCTCTACTATCTCGGCCGCGCCGCCGAAAACGACGACAGATTCTCCGCCGCCCGCGCCTACTTCGATCGCCTCAGCGCACAGTTCCCGCACTACTTCTACACCGTTCTCGCCCGCCAGCGCAGCAAGCTGGAGCAGATCGCCAAAGCGCAGCCCGATGCCGCCGTTCGCGCCTGGCTCAACACCATCCGCTGGCCCGAACACCGCGACCTCACCGCCGAAGAGCCCAGCCCCGCCACTCAGGCCCGCATCGCCCGCACCCGCCTTCTCGCCGAGGCCGATCAGTTCGATCTCGCCGAAGCCGAAGCCCGCTACGGCGCCCACTCGGACGGCGAACAGTCCCATCTCCTCGCCGTGGAAATGGCCCGCCTCGAACCCACCCCCTTCCGCGCCCTTCACATCATGAAGAGCCTGAGTGCCGACTATCTCTCCATCCCCACCGCCAGCGCCCCCGCCTCCTTCTGGCAGATGCTCTTCCCGCTGCCCTATAAAGACGATCTCTTCCGCAACGCCACCGCCCGCGATCTCGACCCCTGGTCCGTCGCCGGCCTCATCCGCCAGGAATCCGAATTCAACCCCGGCGCCAAATCCCGCGCCAATGCTTATGGACTGATGCAGTTGCTGCCCGTCACCGGCCGCGAAATGGCCCGGAAAGAGGGCCTCTCCGTCGCCACCGCCTCGCTGCTCAACCCGGTCACCAACATCCGCCTCGGTACCGAATACCTGCGCACCCAGCTCAGCCGCTGGATGGGCGACTGGTTCCAGACCCTCGCCGCCTACAACGCCGGCCCCACCCACGTCCACGAATGGGTCACCAGCGGCATGTTCCGGGAACCCGCCGAATTCGTCGAAAGCATCCCGTTCAATGAGACCCGCGAATACGTCCAGGCGGTTCTCCGCAACGCCGAAATGTACCGGGAAATCTATGCCGGCAAGCCAGCCCCGCCCGCCGCCGCCAAACCGGTCGCCGCCGCCAAACCCGCCACCGTCACAAAGGCTGCCCCGAAGCCGGCGGTGAAGAAGACCGTTGCAACCGCGAAACCTCCCATCGCGCCCCTCGCGAAAAAGTCCGCCGCCGTTCACCGCGCCGCGCCCCTCCGCCACAATCCCGCGTAGCTCCTCGCCCCGCGCGCGCCCCGTCCCGCCCGTCGCGTGAGAGCATATTCTTCATGGCCTCCGCCACCTCCACCCGCTCGTTCCGCTCCCTCCGCACCCGCGACTTCACCGAATCCGTCATCCGCGAAATGACCCGCCTCTCCATCCAGCACGGCGCCGTCAACCTCTCTCAGGGCTTCCCCGATTTCCCCGCGCCCGTCGACCTCAAACAAGCCGCCATCGACGCCATCCTCGCCGACCACAACCAGTACTCCATCACCTGGGGCGTCAAACCCTTCCGCCAGGCCATCGCCGACAAATACAAACGCACCTACAACCTCGACTTCGACCCCGAACGCGAAATCACCGTCTCCTGCGGCGCCACCGAAGGCCTCATCTCCTCACTCCTCTCCGTCACCGACCCCGGCGACGAAATCATCGTCTTCGAACCCTTCTACGAGAGCTACCACCCCGACACGCTCCTCTGCGGCGCCACCCGCAAACTCGTCCGCCTCCACCCTCCCGCCGCCCCCGGCGAGCCCTGGCGCCTCGACCCCGACGCCCTCCGCGCCGCCTTCTCCCCCCGCACCAAAGCCATCATCCTCAACTCCCCCCACAACCCCACCGGCAAAGTCTTCTCGCTCGATGAACTCACCCTCATCTCACAACTCTGCCAGGAGTTCGACGCCCTCGCCGTCACCGACGAAATCTACGAACACATCACCTTCGACGGCCACCGCCACATCCCCATCATCAGCCTCCCCGGCATGCGCCACCGCACCATCCTCGTCAACAGCATGAGCAAGACCTTCTCCGCCACCGGCTGGCGCGTCGGCTGGATCATCGCCTCGGCCTCGCTCACCGACGGCGTCCGCAAGGTCCACGACTTCCTCACCGTCTGCGCCGCCACGCCCCTCCAATACGCCGGCATGGCCATGCTCAACGGCTCCGGCAACTATTACGACTCCCTTTCCGAGCACTACGACGGCCGCCGCCGCGCCGCCATCTCGATGCTCGAAGCCGCCGGCTTCCGCTGCTTCAACCCCGCCGGCGCCTACTACGTCATGACCGACATCTCGGCCCTGCTCGGCAACGGCCAAAACGGCGGCGCCACCAGCGACGTCGAACTCGCCCGCTATCTCGTCGAACACATCGGCGTCGCCGCCGTCCCCGGTTCCAGCTTCTATTTCGATCGTTTGCACGGTTCCGCACAACTGCGGTTTTGTTTCTGCAAGAAATATGAGACACTTTCCGCAGCGGGCGACAAACTCCGCGGTTTGTCGCGACTCTCGTAAGCAATTCAATCAGACCCCGGGTTTCGATCTAACGGAAAGGGCAAAGCGTTATGTTGCCGGAATTTTTCGTGGAAGAAACCGTCGTACGTGAAGCCGGCGAAAGCCCGGTCTTCGACTGCGGCGAGCATGCGGATCAGAATCTTCTCCTGACGCTCGGCATCACCCATGCCACCGAGCAGGAGAGCATCGAAGTGACCATCTTCGATTCCAAAGACGGTTTGCGCTGGCGGCCCATCCCCATTGCGCACTTCTCCCCCAAGTACTATTGCGGGACTTACCAGCTCAACCTGCCGGCCCCGCACGGGCGTTATCTGAAGGCGGTCTGGCGCGTCGAACGCTGGGGCGCCGGCGGCGCACGGCCGTACTTCGGCCTGCACCTCAAATGCACCCAGCCCCACACGGCACGCGCCCTCACGCACGCCGCCGGCTGAAGCCGCTATCGGCGACCAATCCCGTCAGTTCACGCGCCGAAGATTTATTGCGCCCGCAGCATCAGTCACTTACCGTCGCGCCCCGCCGCGGCCGCCATTCCGCGTGCTACTGTCTGTCCAGGAAACGAGTCCACACCGTGCTCGTTTCCCGGCGCATTTTTCTTTCGGGGAAAAAGCGTCATCTGGAAAGCGCCATCCGGAAGCAACGACGACGCGAGTCCGTTGCGCGCGATTCAGACCTGACGAGCGCACAGGACGAAAGTCCGTTGTGCGCGATACAGGCATTCGGTGGAACCGGGCTCCCGGCGGTTGTCATGCCCGTCGGGACAAGCCTCCGGAGCCTTGCCGTCCGGTTCATGTCGGGTAGTTCCTTTCCACGCGGAACGAGCGGGTGGACGCAGCTTGCGGGACTTGGCGGCCCCGCAAATTGCCGAAGCCCGCTCCGCAGCGTGCCGCGCTCCCGCCAGTCTCAGCCCGAAGTCTCGGCCCGAAGTCTCGGCCCGAAGTGTCGGCCGAATTCGCTGCCCGGATCGGCGCGCGAAATTGGCTTCGTTTTTCAACTCGCCGGTCGCCGGATGACTGGCTTCGTTTTTTCGAATGACTCGGCAACGCCAGGGTGGGTTCGTTTTTTCAAATTGCTCTGCGACGCGAACGTGGCTTCGTTTTTTCAACTCGCCGGCCGCCGGATGCGTGGCTTCGTTTTTTCGAATAACTCGGCGACGCGAACGTGGGTTCGTTTTTTCAAAATTGCTCCGCGCCGCCAAATTGGCTTCGAACGTGCAAAATCGCCGACTACAAATTCAACATCTCGCGCAGCCGCTTACTCTGCATCCGGCTCACCGGAATCTCGGTCGCCTTCTTATCGTCCATCTTCAGCTGGAAGCTCGACTTAAACCACGGCACCACTTCGCGGATCTTATGTATATTCACCACAAACGACCGGTGCGCCCGCCAGAAAACTCCCGGGTCCAGCGACGCCTGCAACTCCTCCAGCGTCCGGAAATTCGCCTGGCCCTCCGCCTGGCCCGTCACCAGCGTAATCACCCCGTCGTCGATCGTCGCGTAAATCAACTCCTGCGGATCCACAATCAGATTCCGCGCGCCGCTCTTCAGCAGCAGTTTATTGAAGGATGGCGCAACTCTCGCCGCCGCCCCCAGCCCGGCGGGCAGGGAAGTGGCTTCGTTTTTTCGTTCCCCCCCCGGTTCCTGCGCCTGCCCCTCCTGCAACGCCTTCTCCGCCAGCAGCCGCCGCGCCCTCGCCACGGACTCCTCCAGCCGCTCCCGCTCCACCGGCTTCAGAATGTAATCCATCGCCTCCAGCCGGAAAGCCTCCACCGCAAACTGATCGTAAGCCGTCGAAAAAATCACATGCGGCGGCTCGATCCCTCGCTCCCGCAGCTTCCGCACCACGCTCAGCCCGTCGAGCCCCGGCATCTGTATATCGAGGAACGCCACCGCCGGCTCCAGCTTTTCAATCGCCTCCAGCGCATCCACGCCATTGGCCACCTGCGCCACCACCTCGACGCCGCCAATCTCGCCCAGCAGAAAATTCAGCTCATCGCGCGCCAGCTGTTCATCGTCGGCAATAATCGCACTGATTGCCCCAGCGCTGTTCGCGTTGTCCTGCCGGGCCGGTGTCGCGCGGGATCGCATGAAGCTGCTATTATAGCGAATTGCGTTAATCCCAGTCCTTTCATACAATTGCGCAAGCCGCTCCGAAAAGCGGCCTGCCAAAGGAGCTAACTCTTTTGTCCACAACGCACGACGCAGCGCCCCACGAATCGGCGCCCAGTCCTACCATTCAGCCCGCCGATGGCAAGCTCGGCATTCTCATCCCCGGCATGGGGGCTGTCACCACTACGTTTATTGCTGGTGTCGAAGCCATCCGCCGCGGCATGGCCCAGCCCATCGGCTCGGTGACCCAGCTCAGCACCATCCGGCTCGGTAAGCGCACCGACAACAACACGCCGAAGATCAAAGACTTCGTGCCCCTCGCCAAACTCGAAGACCTCGTCTTCGGCGGTTGGGACATCTACGAAGCCAACTGCTACGAGAGCGCCCTCAACGCCGGCGTGCTCGAAAAGACTCTGCTCGATTCCATCAAAGATCCCCTCTCGGCCATCAAGCCCATGCCGGCGGTCTTCGACAAGAACTACGTCAAGCGCATCGACGGTCCCAACCAGAAGCCCAAAGGCTCCAAAATGGACCACGCCGAAATGCTCCTCGACGACATCAGGAACTTCAAGGAACGGACCGGTGCCTCGCGCCTCGCCATGATCTGGTGCGGCTCCACCGAAGTCTTCCATCGCCCCGCCGCCTGCCACCAGACCCTCGACGCCTTTGAAGAAGGTCTCCGCAAGAGCGACCCGGAAATTTCGCCCAGCCAGATCTACGCCTACGCCGCGCTGAAATCCGGCATCCCGTACGCCAACGGCGCGCCTCACCTCACCGTCGACGCCCCGGCCCTCATGGACATGGCGCGCGACCGCAACATCTGTATCGCCGGCAAAGACTTCAAGACCGGCCAGACGCTCATGAAGACCCTCGTCGCGCCCGGCCTCAAGTCCCGCATGCTCGGCGTCTCCGGCTGGTTCAGCACCAACATCCTCGGCAACCGCGATGGCGAAGTGCTCGACGACCCCGGCTCCTTCAAGTCCAAAGAAGAGTCCAAGCTCTCGGCGCTCGAAATGATCCTGCAGCCCGACATGTATCCGGAGCTGTACGAACACATCTTCCATAAGGTCCGCATCGAGTACTACCCGCCGCGCGGCGACGCCAAGGAAGGCTGGGACAACATCGACATCTTCGGCTGGCTCGGCTATCCCATGCAGATCAAGATCAACTTCCTCTGCCGCGATTCCATCCTCGCCGCGCCGCTCGTACTCGACATCATGCTCTTCATGGACCTCGCCCAGCGCTCCGGCATGCGCGGCGTTCAGGAGTGGCTCTCGTTCTTCTTCAAGGCCCCGATGACGGCTCCCGGCCTCTATCCCGAACACGATCTGTTCATTCAGCTCATGAAGCTGAAGAACACGCTGCGCTGGATGAAGGGCGAACAGCTCATCACGCACCTCGGCCGCGAATACTACGACTAAGGCCGTTCGCCCTGGTCTGGTGACCCATGCGTGTTCTCGTAATCGGCGGGACGCTCTTCATCGGCAGGCTGCTCGTGAAACGTCTGCTCGCAGCCGGCCACGAGGTCACGCTCTTACATCGCCGCGCGGAACACCCGTTCGGCCGCAAAGTCAGGAACGCCGTCGCCGATCGCAATGACGCCGCGGCGGTTCGTTCCGCCCTCGCCGGCCTTCGCTTCGACGCCGTGTACGACATCGCCTACGACTGGGAGCGCGGCACCACCGCCCCCCAGGTCGAGGCCACCGCGAAAGCCATTCCCGGCGACCTGACTCGCTACATCTTCATGTCGAGCGTGGCCGCCTACGGCGACGGCCTCAATCACAATGAAGACGATCCGCTGGCGCCGGACAGTCATCCCGACGCCTACGTCCGGAACAAGGCGTCGAGCGAACGGGCGCTCTTCCGCCTCTATCACGAACACCGCTTTCCGGTCGTCACGATGCGCCCGCCGTTCGTCTATGGACCGGACAACCCGTTTCATCGCGAGGCCTTTTTCTTCGACCGCCTCCGGCACGACCGGCCCATCATCATCCCGGGCGACGGCAACCGGCTGATGCAGTTCGTCTATGTCGACGATCTTGTGAGTGCCTGCTTCAACGCGCTCACCACAGCCGCCGCGGTCGGAAAGGCCTTCAACGTGGCGGAAGAAAAGCCGGTCACGCAGGTTGAGTTCGTCAACGAACTGGCGCGCGCCGCCGGCAAGACGGCGTCACTCGTCCGCGTGCCGAGAGAGATCATCGGCCGCCTTGGCGGCAACGCCTTTGCGCCGCCTTATTACTTCGGCCAGTATCTCGATCTGCCGCCGATTACCGAAGTCATTGGACGAGTCAAGCGCGTGCTGAACCTGTCCATCACACCCTTCGCCGCCGGCCTGAAAGAAAGCTTCCGGTCGTGGGCGAAACACCCGCACGCGAACGCACCGGAGTTCAGCTTCGACGATAAGCTGATCGCCGATGCAAAGGAGTCCGCGCGAATAACACCTGGCCCATAAGCCGTATATCGCCCGGATATCTTCATGTTTTCGGTATTCGAGCATTGCAGTCCGCCATAATTAATGCGATGGATCAGTCGAGGGCCGTCATCGCCTATTTCACGCCTGCTCCAAAGCTCCTCGACCGTCGTCGCGCCCGGCGAATTGGTT
Source organism: uncultured Acidobacteriia bacterium (assembly GCA_903828455.1). Lineage (GTDB taxonomy): Bacteria > Acidobacteriota > Terriglobia > Bryobacterales > Bryobacteraceae > BOG-234. The sequence goes on from CAIKMJ010000008.1 coordinate 116,830, forward strand.
TCGATCTTTGGAACCGGCATCGGGCCCGATACGAGGAACCACCGTTCAGTTCGATGGCGTTCCGGCGCCGATTGTCTTCGCGTCGAAGAACCAGGTGAATGCGATCGTCCCGGCCGCCGTGGCCTCAAAGTGCGAGCCCCGGCTTCTTCACCTCCGATGGTTCCGGGACGGGGCAGGCCGCGGCCATCAATCACGACGGATCGCTGAACCGGCCGTCCCGCCCCGCGGCGCCGGCTTCGGTGATTGTGTTGTACGCCACCGGCGCCGGCATCACGAGTCGGCCGGTCGCCGAAGGGCAGGTGATTGACCCCACGCTGTACTATCCCTCTGCGCCGGTGTACGTGCGGGTCGGTAAATTGCCGGCCGAGGTGCTGTATGCCGGTTCCGCGCCGCAACTCGTCAACGGGTGCTGCAGCTGAATGTTCGATTGCCACGCCGCCGGGCGTGACCATCGCCGTAGCAAGCGGCGCGGCTTATTTCAGAGCACGCCAGGATAGCAGATCCGGGTGTTCCTGCGTGCACGATGAGGAAAATAGTTTTGGATGGCGCGGAGTTAAAAAAATGATAAAGGCTTTGCGAAACCTTTCAGTATTCGATGCGTTAATAGAAATGTGAGTGCAAGCGTAACCGTCGATAACGGCAGGACTCGATTTATCGCCGTTCATTATCACATTTTCAAAAATGGTGGTACTACAATTGAAAGCGTATTGCGACGCGAATTCGGTCCCGGGTTCCGAACCCTGCACGGCGCCGCCGGGAATGCCATTCTGAGCGGTGAAGATCTGGCCGAGTTCCTGCTTGAAAACCCGACGGTGACTGCAGTTTCGAGTCATCATCTTCGATACCCGAAGCCCTCCATTCCGGGAGCGATCATTTTCGATTGCTGTTTTTTGCGCCATCCGCTCGACAGACTCGTCTCGGTTTATTCGTACTACCGCAGCATCGATTCGGCAGAACCTCTGAGCCGGCTGGCGAGGCGGCTCACACAACGTGATTTCATCCGGCAGTTAATGGACGAGTCGCCTCATCAGGTGAGCAATGTTCAGGTCACTCAGTTGGCGCGATCCGGCGCCTTCTGCCGGCCCGCCAACGAAAAGGACCTGGAGCAGGCGGCGGAGTTCTTTTGCGATTCATCCATAGCCGGGCTCGTTGATATGTTCAGTGAGAGCCTAGTCGCGGCCGAATATTTCCTGCGGCCGGCATTCCCGGGCATCCGTCTGGACCATATCCCGCAGAATGTTACGCGAGCAACCCGGGTCTATAATCCCGATCGGCTGCGGCGTCTGCAGGAGGAATTGGTTGACGAATGGGGCGCCGACTTGTACGAGGCGATCGTCCGACTGAATGAATTCGACCTCGAACTGTATCAGCGCGCGCAGAGTGAGGTACTTCGGCGGCTGTTTCTGGTGCCCGGATTTCAGGCGCGCGTCGATGACTTCCGGAAGAGGTGCGGTCTGCCGGTTGTACAGGAGGCGGTGCCGGCCCGGGTCAGGACGAAGAGCGGCCTGGTCGGAATGAAACCGGGCGACGTCACTCTTCGAATTTGATTTGACATAATATGTGTTATCGGAATCCCTCCGACTCGTGAACCCCTTGATGGAACGAGCCGCGAAGACGTTTCTTTTATAGAACGGGCTGGCTAACGTTCCGTTCGAAGCGGCGGCGGCGACGAACGCACCACCGCCACCGGAGCGTGGCCTCGTTGAGAATAAACTTTCCAGCGATGGGAAAAATCAAAAAGCCGCAGGCGGCAAACTCACGACTGCAGCGCTGCTTCGATTCTTACCGATAGCTGCCGCACCGCCGATGACTGCGCGACTGCCTCGGCATAGCGAACCTGGAAATCGTTGCCGGCCGCGTCAGGTTTCAGATCCGTAGCCACCTGCAACGCCAGGACGTCCGCTAATGCCTGATCGGCGGTGCTGCGCGGCGCAAGCGCCTCGTCGATCTCCACCACCAGACTCGAAATCGTCTTCAGCCACGCGAAGTGCTCGTGCCCGATGACGAGCTTGAGATATGCGCCGGGGCTCGGAATCGGCCCGTAGTTCCGCTCGTAGGTGATCCGTTCCCGATCGAGCAGCAACTTGTGCTGCTCAAGGAGCAAATCCCGAACGCGGCCAAGCCGTTCCCGAGTAACAGCGCTAATCGGTTCGAGAGACACGGCAGTCGCTACCCGGCTACTTACCGCGCGTCACGTCCAGCAGTTCGACTTCGAACACCAGCGCCGAGCCGCCCGGAATCCCCGGCGCGCCCTGTTCACCGTAGGCGAGCGCCGAAGGACAAACCAGCCGCGCCTTGCCGCCAACCTTCATCAGTTGAACGCCTTCGGTCCAGCACTTGATCACGCCGGACAGGATAAACGTAGCCGGCGTGCCGCGCTTATAGGAGCTGTCAAATTCGGTGCCATCCACCAGCGTGCCGCGATAATTCACTTTCACGTTGTCGGCAGCGCCGGGCGTCGCGCCGGTGCCGGCACGGAGTTCCTTGTAGATCAGGCCGGACGCCGTCTTCTTCGCACCAGGCTCGGCTGCCGCCTTCGTGAGGAAGGTGGCCGAAGCGGCCTTCTGCCGCGTTGCCGCCACGGCCGCGCGCGATGTTGCCAGTTGCTGGATCTTCGGTCCCCAGGTCTCAATGTCGACGGCCGGCTTCCCTGCCGCGGCGTCCGTCATCGCCCGCTTGACGATCTCGAGTTCAGCCGGAGTCAGTTCGAACTGGCCAAGCGAACGGGACACGGAAAGTCCCAGCGCATAAATGATCTTGTCGTTGTCGGTCATTGCTTTCGCATCACCCGCTTTCGCATCACCCGCGCCGGCAGGCTTGGCGGCGGACGCCGGCGCGGACGCGGCGGGCCTGGTCTGGCTGGCCGGGGCAGCCGGAGTCGCAGTCTTGGCAGCCGGGGTCTGAGCCCAGGCGGCAGCGGTCAAAAACAGCAGAAAAAAACGCATCGATCTCACCACCCCATTCGGGGCAAATCTCCTGTTCATGCTAGCATTCGCGGATTTTTTCCCGCCGCTATTCATAGCGCAGGGCATCCACGGGGTCGAGCCGCGCCGCCTTCATGGCCGGCCAGACGCCGAAGAAGAGCCCCACCGCCATGGAGACCAGAAATGCCGTCAGCACCGCCCACGCGGGCACGCTGCTCGGCAACGACGGCACCAGCGCGCCGACCACGGTCACGAGCAGCACCGAAACCAGGATGCCGAGCAGACCGCCCGTGCTGGTCAGCGCCATCGCCTCGGCGAGAAACTGACCGATGATGTCCATGCGCCGCGCCCCGAGCGCCTTGCGGATGCCGATCTCGCGCGTCCGCTCCGTAACGCTCACCAGCATGATGTTCATCACGCCGATCCCGCCCACCAGCAGCCCCAGCCCCGAGATGGCAATCGCAATCAGGCCGATCAGCCCGGTAATGTTGTCGAACTGCTGAATGATCTGGTCCGGCGTCGAAATGGAAAAATCATCGGAGGCGTCCGATTTCAGATGGCGCGTGCGGCGCATCAGCGCGCGTACTTCCTCGTAGGCATCCTTGCGCTGCCCGGGCTTTGCCTTTGCCGTGATCATATAGCGGTCCACCTGCGGATAGCGCAGCGTGGCCGTACGCAGCGGGATTTCCACCACGATGTCCTCGCCGTTCTCGCCGAAGAAGCCGCCCTTGGCCTTTTCGAACACGCCCACCACGCTGTACTCGGCGCCATCCATCATGAACGTTTTTCCGACCGCCTTGCCGTCGGGAAACAATGCCTGCGCGGTGTTGAAGCCCAGCACCGCGACGTGCGCGGCGCGCTCCTCCTCGCCGGGCGTGATGAAGCGGCCCTGATCGAAGGCGCGCGGCGAAAGCGTCCCTTCGTTCGGCGTGACGCCGATGATGTTCAGGTTATCGGTCTCAAAGCCCGGCACCTTGGCTGTGATCAGCGTGCCGTTGGTCGAGGGCGGTATGTAGAGTTCGAGGCTCACGTCCTCCACCGTGCTGGCGAAGCGGCGAATGACGTCGGCGTATTCCGGGCGTATGGCGCGGCGCCTCCGCTCCTTGGGCGCCTCGCGGGTTTGCGTGGGGTCGCCGGAGGTTTTGAAGATGAAGACATTGTCCGGCCCGAGTTCATCGAAGAAGGTCACCACGCCCGCGCGCAGGCCGGTAAGAAGCGAGGCCACCGTCACCACCGTCGTGATGCCGATAACGATGCCGAGGATGGTGAGCAGCGAACGGAAGCGGTTGGTCCAGACCGCCGACATCGCCATGGTGAAGTTTTCGCGCGGGGAAATGTTCATCGCCTGATTCCCTGCCCTTATTCCGCCCGCAGCGCGACGATGGGATCGAGCCTCGCCGCACGCGACGCCGGATACCAGCCGCTGATCACGCCCACCGCGCCGGACACCAGCACCGAGAGCAGCACGTAGAACCACGTCACACGCAACGTCACTTCGAAGACCGACGAAAGAATCGCCGTGAACGCGGCCCCCAGTCCTACGCCAAGCGCGCCGCCGGCGAAAGCCAGAATCACGGCTTCGATCAGAATCTGCAGCATGATGTCCGAACGCCGCGCGCCCAGCGACTTGCGGATGCCGATCTCGCGCGTCCGTTCGGTGACGCTCACCAGCATGATGTTCATGATCACGATGCCGCCCACAACGAGCGAGATCGCCGTGACCGGCACCACGACGGCCGCGACCATGGAAAGGAGATTATCGATGAAGCCGCGAATGGCGTCCGGCGTGAGCACATCGAAGCGGTCCGGCTCGCCCGGCTTTTCGTGATAGCGGGTCCGCAGCGCAACGCGCGCCAGATCCAGCCCCTGCTGCATGGTCACGCTGCTGTCCGGGCGCGGCCTGCCGAAAATGGCAATCGATCGGCCCGGTCCGAACAGACGACTGAACGTTGTGTAGGGAATGTATGCCGAGTTATCCTGGCTGCGCCCGAACACCGAGCCGAGCCGTTCCAGCGTCCCGATCACAACGAAATCGATGTCCTGGATCTTGAACGTTTTGCCCAGCGGTGAGCCGCCGCCGGGAAACAGCGCCGTGCGCAGGTCGTCGCCGATGACCGCGACGTACGCGCCGGAAACCTCTTCGGTCGGCGTGAAGAAGCGGCCCGCGGTCATCGCGATGTCGCGAATTTCCGCCAGCTCGGCGAAGGCGCCGAGGATCGACGTATCTTCCGATGTGAGACTTTCCCGCCGCGTGTCGGTGGTTATCTGCCGGTACGGGCTGTACAGCATGGTGTCGCCGTTGATCGACTGCAGGTAGCGAATGTCGGCGAGCTTCAGTTCCTTGTTGTACTTTTCCTTATCGAACAACTGCCGGCGCGTCTGGTTGCCCGCCTGCGCGATTTGCGCGATGAGAAAGGATTCGCTGCCAAAGGCCTTGGCGGTACTCTGCTCCGCGTAAATACCGAGGCCGTCGATCGCCGAGCCGACCAGGATCACGCTGGCGACGCCGATGATGACGCCGAGCAGCGTGAGGAAACTGCGCAGCTTGTGGCTGAACAGCGAGTCGAGGGCGAGCGAAGTGGCGCTGCGGAGTTCGTGCCCAAGTCCGGCCCGGGAAGCGGCGCTGCCGGCGGTCTCCGGAGGCCCGGTGAAATCATGCGCCATGTGTTTTCAGCATATCCCAGTTAGAATACGAGTCTGGAGCGTTTCGCGTTCGGAATAACGCGCTGCATACAAAATGGACAACCGCCTGTTGCGCCCGCTGCTCGTTGTGGAATCGCTGATTGCGATCGTGGCCGTGTTTACGCTGTGGGGCCAGGTGGGCGGTCAGTATCATCTGGACCTCATGTTCTGGGCCTGGAAACTGGGGATTGGTCTTGCCGCCGCGGGACTGATTGTGGCGATCACCGCGGCGCTGGTGAAATCGGGCGGCGCAATCACGCGCGGCGTGCTGCTGCGTAGTTCGCTGCTGCTCATCGTCGCTGTTCTGGCCGGCGTCGTGACTTATTACTACCATCTGAACGAACCGCAGGATTCCGACAGCGACGACGATACCGAGCAGACCACGGCGCTGCACCGGCCGGCGGTTCTCCGAACTTAGTTCGTTACCAGACCCGGCAGGCTCGTTACCAAACCCGGCAGGCTCATTACCAGACCCGGCAGGCTCATTACCAAACCCGGCAGGCCTGGCCTCCGCGCACCATCGGCATCGATTCCTTACAGCCCCACGCCTTCTGGAACTCCGGCATGTTCGACACCGTGCCGTTCACGCGGAAGCGCGCAATTGCGTGCGGATCGGTTTGGGCGCGCAGGCGCTCCATCTCCGGCGTGTTATTCACGCACCAGATCTGGCCGAAGCCGAGGAAGAACTGCTGCGCCTCGGTGTAGCCGTCCAGCTTCGGCAGCGTTTTTCCGGACAGACTGCTCATCAGCGCCATCCACGCGAGCCGCAGTCCGCCGTTATCGGCCGTATTTTCGCCGAGCGTCAGCTTGCCGTTCATGTGCAGGTCGCCGCCCAGATCGAAGCTGCTGTATTCATCGATCAGACACTGCGCGCGCTTCTCGAACGACTTGGCATCGCCTTCCGACCACCAGTCGTTCAGATTGCCGCGGGGATCGAACTGCCGGCCGGAATCGTCGAATCCATGTGTCAGTTCGTGGCCGATGACCGATCCGATCGCGCCGTAGTTCACCGCCATGCTCAGCCCTTTTTCATAGAACGGCGGCTGCAGAATACCGGCCGGGAAATTGATGTTATTCATCAGCGGATCGTAGTAAGCGTTTACCGTGGGCGGCGTCATGCCCCATTCGAGGCGGTCGACCGGCTTGCCGATCTTCTGTAACTGCCGGTTGACTTCGAACTCATTGGACCGCACCGAATTTCCCAGCGCGTCGCCGCGCACGATGTTCAGCGCCGAATAATCGCGCCAGTTATCGGGATACCCGATTTTATTGGTGATCGCGTGTAACTTCTCCAGCGCTTTCTTCCTTGTCGCGGGAGTCATCCAGGTCAGCTTGCTTAAATCCTGCTGCATGGCTTTTTCGATCTGGCTGACCATTTCGAGCGTATTCTTCTTCCCTTCCGCGCCGAAGGTAAGTTCCACATACGCCTTGCCGAGCGCTTCGCCGAGATCGCCATCCACGGCCGACACGCAGCGCTTCCAGCGCGGCCGCTGTTCTTTTGCGCCGGTCAGGTACTTACCGAAGAAAGCGAAATTTTCGTCGCCGAACTTAGTCGGCAACATGGCGGCCTGCGAGTGCATCAGGTGGAAGGTCAGGTAGATCTTCCAGTCTTCGAGCGGAACGCTTTTCAGCATCTCCTCCTGCGCCTTGTGGAAGTCCGGCACCGCAACGTTGACGTCGCCGATCGCGGGTGCGGCCAGCGCGGCGAAGTACGCGGTCCAGTTGAACGAAGGCGAAAGCGCCTCGAACTCCGCCAGCTTCATCCTGTGATAAACGGCAGCCGGATCGCGCCGCGTCGTGATATCGAGCGAAGCCTTGGCCAGCGCGGTTTCGACGCGCATCACCGTTTCGGCCCGCGTCTGTGCCTCGGCCGCGGCCATGCCCAGCAGCTGGAACATGCGCGCGATATGCGCCACGTACTCTTTGCGCGTATCCACGGACCTGGCATCGTCGCGGAAATAGTAATCCTTCTCGGGCAGCCCGATGCCGCCCTGATCGGCCTGCGCGATGACGGAGCTGGAGTCTTTGAAATCCTGCCCCGAGCCGAAGCCGAACAATACATCGACAGCCATGCGGTGCAGGCGGCCGATGACGCCGGCCAGATCCGCATTACTCTTCATGCCGTTGATGCGGTCGAGTTCGGCCTGCAGCGGCGCGAGCCCTTTGGCGTTGATCCCGGCCTCATCCATGCAGCTGGCGAAGTAATCGCCGATCTTTTTCGTCTCGGCTGCGGGGGTGGCAGCGGCCTTTTCCAGAATCTGATGCAGAACCGCTTCGTTGCGATCGTCCAGCTCAGTGAAGCGGCCATAGGAGGAACGGTCGGCCGGGATTGGATTCGTCGCCAGCCAGGTGCCGCATGCGTACTGATAAAAGTCCTGGCAGGGGTTGGCCTTGCGGTCAATGGCGCCGAGGTCGAAGCCGCCTTTTGCGGCAGGGGCGGTCTGCGCCGCGAGCGCGGTGACGAAGAATGCGCCGGCCAGAGCGGCTTTGCAGGCGAAATCCGGAATGAGCCTCATATGCCCGTATTGTGGCACGCCCCCGCCGGAACTGGAATTCAGCTTCACCGGCCGCCGCCAGTCCCGTATAATTTGGGGCAATGACGCGATTCCCTGCCCTGCTCCTGCTCCTGGCGCTGGCCCTGTCGAACCTCGCCTGTTCCGGCAAGCCCGCCGCTTCAGACTTCCCGAAGATTGTGGAAGAGTTTACCTATCGCTCGCTGGCCTTTTCGCCCGTCGCCGCCAGCGCGCAGGGTCTGCATAAGTACAAGGATCAGGAGATGGACCGCGAGCTCGACGACGTCAGCTCGACCGCCATTGAGGCGCAGCGGAAGTTTTACAGCGATCTGCAGTCCCGCCTGCGCGCCTTCGATAAGAGCGCACTCACGGCGGAGGATCAGGCCGACTACGAAATTATCGACGCGCAGGTGGCTCTCGCGCTCTTCGATCTCGATTCGGCGCAATCCTGGAAGCACAGTCCGCAAAGCTACGTGGAGCTGCTGGGCTCGGCCATCTACAACCCGTTCATCCTCGAATACGCTCCGCTGCCGCAGCGCTTCGAACACATCATTGCGCGCATCCAGCAGATTCCGGCCTTCATCGACGCCACCCAGAAGCAGCTTCTCGACGTGCCGCCGGAATGGGCCAAAGTGGCGAAGGAAGAGAACGACGGCAATATCGAGCTGATCGACAAGACTCTGCGGGCCGCCGTTCCTCCGCAGCAAAAGGCCAATTACGATACGGCCGCGCGCGCCGCGCTCGAAGTGCTGCGCGACTTCAGCCGCTTCCTGACCACCGGCATCGGCAGCCGCACCCAGGGCAAGCCCGACTGGCGGCTCGGCGCCGATAAATATGCCACCAAGTTCCGCCTGACGCTGGCCACCGACCGCACGCCGGATCAGGTGCTCGCCGATGCCGAAGCCCGCCTGAACGCTGTCCGCGCGCAGATGCTGCAGCTTTCGCTGCCACTGCACGCCAGGTGGTTCGCGGCCCACAAAGATCACGCCGAACTGCAGGGCGACGCGCGCGTCAACGCGGTGGTGAAAGAGGTGCTCGACAAGATCGCCGAAAATCACGCCACGGCCGCAACCTATATGGATGAGGCGAAGAAGAACCTCGACGAGGCCCGCGGCTTCGCGCAGGCGAAGAACCTGCTGACGCTGCCGGCCGGCGAAAATCTCCAGGTGATTCCCACGCCGGAATTCGAACGCGGCATTTATGGCGTGGGCGGCTTCAATCCCGCGCCGGTGCTGGAGCCGAAACTCGGCGCTTACTACTGGATCACTCCGATTCCGGAAAACTGGCCGAAGGAGCGCGTCGACTCCAAGCTGCGCGAATACAACTTTTACAACCTGAAACTGCTGACCATCCACGAAGCAATGCCGGGCCACTACGTGCAGGGCGAGTTCGCCAATCGCGTGGAGCCGCAGTCGCGCCGCGTGTTGCGCGCGCTCTGGGGCAACGGTCCTTATGTGGAAGGCTGGGCCCAGTACATTACCCAGACCATGCTCGACGAAGGCCTGCTCGAAAGCGCCCCGGAACTGCGACTCACGCTGCTCAAACAGGAGCTGCGCGTGGATGCCAACGCGATTCTCGACATCCGCCTGCAGACCGGCCGCATGACAGATGCCGAAGCAATGGAGCTGATGGAAAAGCGCACCTTCCAGGAGCACGAAGAAGCGGTCGCGAAGCTGCAGCGGGCGAAGCTTTCCTCCTGCCAGCTTCCGACTTACTTCGTCGGGTGGCGCGACTGGCTGCGCGTGCGCGAAGCAGTGAAACAGGCAAAAGGCGGCGCATTCACCCTGCATGACTTCCACGACGCGGCACTGAATGAAGGCGCGGTGCCGCTTCCTTCGCTCGCGAAGCTGCTTACCGGCAAGGGACTGTAGCGCACAACCCCGCGGCGCGGCGGAACCAACCGCGTAGCTCCTGCGTCAAAGAGAGTGAAGGCGCCACGGTCCCGGCGCCTGCCGATCCGCCGTCGCCATCGCGAACCGTTGACTGCCCGGTTCCGGTTCGGAACTCGCCGCGCGCACCCCCATTCCTCCGGCTGTGCGCGCCGCTGAGCGCAGTGGCGACGGCGGGTCGCTGGTGGTACGCGCGTGACCGATTCGCAAATCGTGCGTCTTACGCTCTGTTCTATAATTCCGTTTACAGCGACTGGACGCCGGTATGGACGAGCAGCCACTTCCCCTCCCCGCCGAATCACAAATTGCGCCGGCGCCGGCAGGTGCTGCGCCGGGCATTCACGCCGCCAACCATCACAGCGCCGACCATCACGCCGCCGATCATCACACCCCCGACCATCACACCCCCGACCATCACACACCGTTCAGCTTCATTTCGCTCCTGCGTGACGTCATCGTCTCCATCGTTCTGGCCGTCGTGCTGATCGTCTTCATCTATCAGCCGGTCAAGGTGGAAGGCACCAGCATGATGCCCGGCCTCACCGATCAGGAACGCATCTTCATCAACAAATACGTCTACAAGCTGAGCGCCGGAGCGGTGGAACGCGACGACCTTGTGGTCTTCCACTACCCTTACGATCCCAGTCAGTCTTACATCAAACGCGTGATCGGGCTGCCGGGCGACACCATCCAGGTGGATGACGGCACCGTCTATGTGAACGGCGCCAGGCTGGACGAGCCCTATGTGCCGGAAGAATATCGCGACCACATGTCGGTGGCCCGCGAAGTGGTGCCGCCGGACCACTACTTCGTGCTCGGCGATCATCGCAGCTCTTCCAACGACAGCCGCATCTGGGGCTTCGTCGATCGCAAAGAAATCTACGGGAAGGCCGTGTTCGTCTACTGGCCGCCGGATAAGATCGGTCGCGTCCGCTAAGCCGGCAAGGTTCAGCGTTTCGACAGCAACCACGAAACCAGCGAGAGCACCACACTGATCAGAATGCACGTGACCACCGGGAAATAGAACCCGCCGCGCGCGCCTTCGATCCGGATATCGCCCGGCAACCGCCCCAGCCGGATCCCCGCCCTTTCGCCCAGCATCACCAGCAGCCCGACCGCAACCAGCAGCACTCCGGCATTGACGAGAAAACGGCCCATCTGTCCAATGTTAGACTGGCCTCTTGTCCAACGCATATTCGCTGGCGCGCGCCGGACGCTGGTTTCTGGAATCGGGAATTCAGGAGCCATCGGGTGGCGTCGCCCGCTTCTACCGATCCGAAATTCAAAAGAACCGCGCGGTCTCGACCGAAATCACCGGCTACACCGCCAGCGCCTTCATCAACCTGTTCCGGCTGACCGGCGACCAGCAGTATCTGGACCGCGCCCGGCTCGCCGCCCGCTTTCTGCTCGATCACGCCTGGGACCACGCCCTGCAAACCTTCCCCTTCGAGCACCCCTCGCCGGCCGCCGATATCCACCACCACGCTTACTTTTTCGACTGCGGCATCATCATCCGCGGGCTGCTGGCCGTCTGGCTGGAAACGAAGGAAGAGCAGCTGGTCGAGATCGCCAGCCGCGCCGCCCACGGCATGGTGAAGGACTTTCACACCGGCACCGATTACCATCCGATCCTTCAGCTTCCCGGCAAGGAACCGCTGGAGCGCACCGGCCAGTGGTCGCGAACCTCCAGCTGCTACCAGCTGAAGTCCGGCCTCGCCTGGCATGACGTGGCGGAAATCACGGGCGACGCGGCGCTCGAAGCAGCGTATCTCGAAATGGTGGCGTTCGCCGTTTCGACCCACCACGGCTTTCCGGAAGGCGCGGCCGACAGCTACCGCCGCATGGACCGCCTCCATCCTTACTGTTATTTCCTCGAAGGCCTCACCCCGATGCTGCATCGCGCCGACTGTGCCGAGGCCTATCTCATCGCCCAGGCCGAAGTCGCCCGGCATCTGCGGGAGCTGGCGCCGTCCTTCGTGCGTTCCGACGTGTACGCCCAGTTGTTGCGCGCCCGCATCTATGGCGCCGGCGTAATTCCGGTCGACCGGGCGGCGGCGGCGGACGAGGCCGCGGCCCTCGCCGAATTCCAGACCGCCAGCGACGACCCGCGCATCGACGGCGGCTTCGTCTTTGGACGCCGCGACGGCCAGCTGTCGCCTCACGTCAATCCCGTATCGACCGCGTTCGCGCTGCAGGCCCTCGAAATGTGGCGCGGCTTCCAGTCCGGAATTGCGCCGCCATGCCTCCAGCTGCTGATCTGACCGGGCCGGCAGAGCTGCGCGTCGTATTTGCCGCCGGGCCGCACGAGCTGAACCGCGCCGTCATCGAGCGCGTCGCCGCCATGCAGCCCGCGTTGCCCGTCGTCGTCATCGGCGAATTCCAGCCGCAGCTTCCCGAAGGCCTGCACTGCGAATGGATCCCGTGGCACGTGTTCCGCAGCTTCGGCGAAAATCAGGTTGCGGTCACGGCGGCACTGGGTTCGCGGCGCATCGCGTTGGCCGCCGTGGTTCTCGCCCGCGGCACGAGTTACGGAAGGCTCCGGCTCCTCGCCTGGAAGCTCGCGCCGCTGGCGATTGTCGGCTTCGATGAGTCCGTGCGCGAAATCCGCGGTCCCGGTTTCCTGACTTATGCATGGCGGCGGCTCGCCGAAACCCTCGCGTCGCCACGGGCGAAGAAGTGGCTCCGCACACTTACGCATCCGGCCGACGCCGAAATCCCCCTTCGCGCCCGTTACGCCCAGTTGCGCGGACTCGCCCTCGACCGCTTCCGCTCCGTCGCCCCCAAGCCTTCCCTGCCCTCCGCCGGTCCGCTGGCCGATGGCGTCACCATCGTCGTCCCCAGCCGTGACGGTAAAGAGCTGCTCGAAACCATGCTCGGTCCGCTCAAGCCTCAGCTCGGTTCGGGCGAAATCATCGTTTGCGACAACGGCTCTTCGGACGGCACGGCAAGCTGGCTCGCCGAACGCCATCCCGACGTTCGGGTCATCGTTTCTCCTACGCCCCTCTCCTTCGCCCGAGCGGTCAACGCCGGAATCCGCGCGGCTCGCTTCAGCCACGTGCTGCTGCTGAACAATGACATGATCGTGGAGCCCGGCTTCATCGATGCCCTCCGCTCCGCCTTCCATCAGGTACCCGACTTATATTGCGCAACAGCCCAAATCTTCTTCCCGCCCGGCGTCCGTCGCGAAGAGACCGGCAAAGCGGTCTGGCGAACCGAACATCCCCTCGACTTCCCCGTACGCTGCGACAACCCGCTGCCGGGTGAAGACCTGACGCCCGTCCTCTACGGAAGTGGTGGCTGCTCGCTCTTCGACACGGTTAAGCTGAGCGAAATGGGCGGCGTCAGCGAGGTCTATGATCCTGCATATGTAGAAGACATGGATTTCGGCTATCGCGCCTGGAAGCGCGGCTGGCCGTCGGTCTATTGCGCCGGTGCCAGAGTCGAGCACCGCCACCGGTCCACCACCACCCGCTTCTTCACGCCGCGGCAACTGGACTTTTACGTGGAACAGAACTACCTCCGGTTTCTGCTCCACGCGATCGGCTCGCCCGCGCTCTTCCGACAATTGTGGAGTGAAGCCATCCGCCGCCTGCAGCTGATGGCGATGAACGGCAACGAATCGGCGCTGGACGCGCTTCGGCAGGTCCCATCCGCGGCAGCGCGTCCCCTGTCCGTCTCCGGGCGGCTCTCTGAGCCGGAGATTTTGGCGCTCGGAAACGGCGACGTGGCCAGTTTCCCCGGAAGCGCCGCGTCACTCGATAAAAACATAATCATTGCGAGCCCGTATCTTCCTTATCCTCTTTCACATGGTGGCGCTGTTCGCATGTATAACATGATGCGCTGTGCCGCCTCTGAATGGGGGCAGATTCTGGTCGTTTTCGTCGATGAGCTGACTTCGCCTCCACCAGAACTGCTGGCCATCTGCCGGGAGGTCATCCTCGTGCGGCGCCACGGCACGCACTATCGTCGTAGTTCGCCGCGCCCGGATACGGTGGAAGAGTTCGACTCACTCACATTTCGCGCCTGCCTCAAAGAATCGATTCGTAAGTGGAATCCGGCCGTTTTGCAGCTGGAATTCACTCAGATGGCGCAATATTCCGACGTTTGCAACTCAACTAAAACCGTTCTGATTGAACACGATATTACGTTTGATCTCCACCAACAGTTGATCGCCGCCGCCCCGAATGGAAGCCCGTCCTGGGAACAGCAGCAGCAACTTGATAAATGGCGCGCCTTCGAGACTGCGGCGTGGCGGAACGTGGACGCTGTGGTGACGATGTCGCCCCGGGATTCCGCGCAGGTCGCTGGTGCAAAGCGCGTCGTCTGCCTCCCGAACGGCGTCGATTGCACCCGTTTTCAGCCCGGCACCGGCGAACCGGATCCACGACGGATCCTCTTCATCGGCGCGCTCCGCCACCTGCCGAATCTGCTGGCCTTAAAGTTTTTCCTTAAGGAAATCTGGCCGCTGCTCGGTTTCGGTTGGACCCTGCATGTTATAGCAGGAGCGGAACATAAGTACTATATCGATTTCTACCGCAAAGCCGCTGGGCTGGATGAGGCCGGCGACTTCGATCTGGCTCAACCTGGCATTGTGCTGGAGGGCTTCGTTGCCGACGTCCGTGACGCCTACCGCAAGGCCGGCGTCGTCGTCGCCCCCCTGACCGCCTCGGCCGGCACCAATATAAAGGTTCTCGAAGCCATGGCCATGGGGCGAGCTGTCGTCAGCACTCCCGCTGGCGTAAATGGCCTCGACGTCACGCCGGGGCAAGACGTTGTCGTGGAATCCGCCCCTGCCGCCATTGCGGCTGCCATCCAGCGCCTCTCCATCGATCCCCTCTTCCGCCGTCGCCTCGAACTCGCCGCACGCAACACTGCGCTGCGCTCGGACTGGGCGGAAATATCCCGACAACAGTCGGAGATGTACAACACATTGTCTTCCACCCGCTCCTGAGCGGCCCCTTCCCTCCTCGCACCGACAAAACCCTATCTTTTCGCCAGTACTGCCTAAGAAAAACCCGAAAGTTAATCTTTGGCAGTATTGGATAACACCGGAGAAATACCTAAAATCACCATAGCCAGAGGATATTGCTTAGGCCATGCTCAGACAAACAATCCAAACGATGACGAAGCGCACCGCGGCGATCGCGGCGCTTCTGACGCTGAGCAGTCCGGCATATCCGGTGACGGTGACGGTCACAGAATCTTTGTCCGCAGTGTTCAATGCCGCCGGGAAATTGTCAGTTCCGGGGACGGTGACACTGACACAGGGTCCGGGATTCTTCAATTCATATACAGGCAGCGTTCTGATGACCTATCGCGCGCGAACGGTCAACGGTGCAACCATCACCATGGTTGTCACTTCGGATTTCCCGGCCGGCGGACCTTCCGTCGCGGCGGGGAATCTGACCTACACGTGCTCGGGAGCCACCCTCGGAACCGCTTGTACGGGCCAAAACGTGGCCAGCACCACCTCGACGACCACAGTGCTCACGGTACCGGCCAACTCCTGTACCGGCACCAGCTGCGGCAACGCCGATCCAAATTCTTTAACCCTGACATTTACGCTGCCGGACAATCCGACGGCTCAAACAGGGTCTTACTCAGCCAATGTGCAGTTCACAATCAGTGCAACCTAACGGGACAGAGAGACCAATATTTTCGATCAGGGAGAGATCAGAGGACCTATGAAACGCATATCCAGAATAAAGATGATGACTTGTGGCCTGATGGTGTTTTTCGCCGCCAACGCTCCGGCCCAGTCTGCAAGCGGTACCACCACGCTGTCGGTTGTAGTTCCGGCGGAAGCAGCGCTCACCGTCACCACGGCAACCACGAACATGGCGACGGCCAGCACCACCTTCGGTTCGGCCTTCACCGGCAGCACCAGCGTCAACCTGAAGTTCCGCACCAGCGCCACCACGGGCAGCGGTACTGTAACAGTGAAGATCACCACCGACTTCAGCCCGACCGGCGGACCCTCGGTGGCAACCCCGCCGACCGCCGGCGACGCCCTGTCGTACACCTGTAGCATTACCTCATCGGCCGCCTGCGTGACTGGTTCTACCACCGCCAGCACCGGTTCCGCGACAAATGTCGTCACCATGGGCGCAGCCAAGCACTCTGCCAACGCGGGCGATGTTGCCACCGTGGGCTGGTCGCTGACCGATGACCCGGTCTATGCCCAGGGTACCTACACCGCCACGGCGACCTTCACCATCTCGGCGTCGTAAGTAAAGGACGAATGATGCTCGCCGCACTTGCTTGTGGATTAGCAGCGATCAGTGGCTTCGCGGGGGTGACTGCGCAGGCGCAGCCCGCCCTGCGGAGCCAGCAGGTCTCTGTTCGTCCGCAGGCGGCGGCGATTACTTTTTCGCTTGCCAGTCCCTCGCCTGTCAGCTTTACCCTCAGCGATCCGGATGCCGCCCCTGCGGCCGGAGCAAGCACACTGATCTGGCTCGTCACCGGTGGAGCCACCGTCAGCAGCTGGAACGTAGCAGTCAGCGTTCCGACCGGTACGTTCAGCGGCTGCCCGGAAATTCCGGCGTCAGCCATCACCGCGCAGTGTTCGTCGGTCACAGGACAAAACACCGGCGGTTGCAATACCGGCACGTTTACCCTGGGCACGACCCCGGTTCAGATCGCCAGCGGCACGGAAGCCGCCGGCACCGGGCTCTACCTGCTAAACCTCAACCTTTTCATCACAGATGCCTGGAAATATAAAGGGCACACATCCGCATGCACACTAAACGTCACATACTCAATCACAGCCAATTGACGGCCGCCCGGAACATCCGCGCCGCCGCGTTCTTTGTCTGCGCCTCGGCTTTTGTAGTTGCCCCGGCGTTCGCTCAGGTCGGTCTCGGCCTCGCCCCCATGCGCGTGGAAGTCAACGTTCCCGCCGGGGCGACTCGCGCCGGCTCGCTGGCGGTTTCCAACAGCGTTGCCGCGGAGACCCGCTACCGGACCGAGATCCTGGATTTCTCGCTCGATCAGGAAGCGACGCCTCAATTCGAAGCCGATCTGCCGGCCGAATCCAAATTCTCCTGCCGCCAGTGGCTGACCTTCAATCCGATGGAAGGCACGATTGCCGGCGACGGCAGCACCACCATCCGCTACACGTTCCATGTACCGGCCGATGCCACGCCGCGGACCTACCACTGCGCCGTGGGCTTCACCTCCCTCCCGCCGCTGCGGCGGCCGCAGGATACGCCGATCGGTATGATCTCGGCGGTTCGCGTGGTTAGCGTGTTCTACATCACGGTGGGCGACCCCAAACCGGATGGCGAGCTGAAGTCCATCACGCTCGAAAAGGTGGACGATCCCAACACTTCCGGCCTGCGCGCCGTCTTCCAGGTCATCAATAACGGCCTGACCAATCTTCGCGGCATCGGCAAAGTAGATGTTTTAGATGGTTCAGGTAAAGTCATCGAATCAAACGAGTTTCCGACTGCGGTCATCCTTCCTAATCGGACACAGCACATTCCCCTGACGCTCAAGAACAAACTGGGCGACGGCGAATACAAGCTGCGCACCCGCGTCAACCTCGGGACGGGCGAGATCCAGGAAGCGAGCATCGACTTCCGCCCGCCGGCCCCGGCACCCGCGGCAAAGCCTTCGTCCACCCCGGCAGCTGGTCCCGTGGCGCAGTCCATCGCGCCGGCGGGCCACTCTGCCACACTGACCGCAGCCCGCTAGGTCCGCCATGCGGCTTGCGGCACAGTCGCGAATCCTGACCCTGCTGGTCATCGCCACGCTTCCGGGACGTATGTTCCCCCAGGCGACAGGCGATGGCCGGCAGGGCCTTCCCGTATTGGGTTCCGACCTCGGCCTCCCGTCGGCCGCGCAGGCTCCCCTGCCAACCTCGGGCCCCTCTGGCGGTGTGGCCGACCTGACTCTTCAGAGCTACTTTGTGGGCGGCAACTCCCAGCCTCTGACGGGCCTCGCCGGGGCGACCACCGCATTCCGTGACTTCTTCCCCGGGCTGGGAATGATTACCGGCAACATCGAAGGCTATGCCCAGAACACCCGCGGCCGGATTGGCGAGAACGTTGTCCAGCTTAAGGGTTTCCGTTGGAAAGGCCGCACCTGGACCTTCACCGCGGGCGACTTCCGCGACAGGGGCTCCCTCGTCACGCTGCCGTTTCAGAACTACTACACGCCCCAAATCGGCTTGCGCGGCGGACAGATTGAGTCTCAGGAGGGCCACCGAACCTACTCGTTCTTTGCTGGCGAAGAAACGCTCTCCGCCGGACCGCGAGTCTCCTTCCGTGTAGCGATACCGCAAAAAGCAGCTGGAGCTTCTGTAACTCAAAGCTTTGGAAAGATGGAACTTGCGGCTCGCTACATGCACCTTTCCAGCCCGAACGATACCTACGCAAATGATCCGACCTTCTACCAGGCCGGCCGCGAATTTCGCGACTCCGATTCTTTAACAGTTTCGGCCTACTACGCTGTTTCTCCTAAACTTAAGTTCTATTCCGACGCCACTCTTTCGCATGTCGCCTTCTTCTCGGGCGTCACGCCCGCCGCACAGCAGCCGCTTTCGTTCCTCGACGGCGTGGTCTACGATACCTCCCGGATCACTGTCCGCGCCAACTACGGATCGCAGAGCACCTCGTATCTGCCGATTCTGGGTTTGAATGCGGGCGACCGCCGGGGTCCCTATGCCGAAGTCCGGCTGCGCTTGACAAAAACTCTGGAACTCTTTGGAAATGGTGCACTTACTCGCAACAACCTGGAGCGGAATCCGCTCCTCGCGAACCTGCGTGCGCAAACGGCAAGCGGCGGCGCTTCGCTGGTTTTGCCGTTCCATTTCAACCTGAGCGGTCAATATTCGCTGCTCGATCTGTCCAGCGATCAGCCGTCGGCCGGGCTGAGCAGCAAATCGGTCAACTCGCAGACTTCTGCCACCCTGACCAAACCGTTCGGACATCATTCGATTCGCCTTACCGTCCGCGAACTCAAACTTCGCTCGACTATCTTCAACGAAAAACAGCCAGCTGGCGAAGTCGAAGACACGTTCAGCGTCTCCCGTTTTACCTTTGGCGCCGCCGTTCGGTTCCAGCAGGTGAACAGCACGCAGTTGCAGAACTCGGTCTTTTTCCGCGGCTCGGTCAACGCGCGGCTTGGCCGCTTCACCGCCTACGGGCAAGCGGAACTCGGCAACGATCTGGTCAATAAGTCGGTATTCGCCACCAGCACCGTGAATACGACAGTTGCCGGAATTACGCTTTCGGACTTCAAGGGTTGGACCTTTTCAGTGGAGGCATTCCGCAATTCGCTCGTCTCGCAGCTCAACACAGTTAGCGAGTTTGCGCTTCAAACTCAGGGAGTTGGCGTATCAACCTTACTGTCTGACTTGAATCAGTGGAGTGCCTACGTCCGTGTCACGCACCGCTTTAAGTGGGGCGCGCCGCTGCCGGAAGCGACGGAACACTACCTGCTCACTCAGGTCCCTCTCATCGGATCGCTCGAAGGCTTCGTCCGCTTGTCCGGCGCTGGCGATGGAGTTGCCGAGGTTCCGGTCGTTCTCGACGGAAGTCGTTCTTCAATGACCGATGCAACCGGCCATTACAGATTCGACGAAGTGACCGAGGGACCGCATCGCGTGGAAGTCAGCAAACTGGAACTGCCGGCGGAGTACGGGCCGAACCAGAAGTCCGGCAACGGCGTCGTCGTCCATGCGCGAAAGCTGGCGCGGGCCGACCTCGAAGTCGCACTTCTCGACTGTTCGATTCGCGGGACGGTGCAGGGCGGCGAGAGCGACAGCGACAACGCGGGAATCGCCATCACCCTGTCGCCGGGCAATCACCTGACGACCACGGACGAAAAGGGCCGGTTCACTTTTTACAACCTCGCAGCCGGCGAATATCAGGTGACAATCGATCCGGGCACGCTAGCGGAATTCTACGTGCTGACTTCGGACGAAAAGGTCGCCGTCGCCACTTCGGCCGCGAAGACTCCGGCGGTGAGCTTCACCATCGAAAAGCGCGAACCGCAGCTGCCTGTGCGAAAAGTCTTCGTTGCGCAGTCCAACACCATCGAGGCCGCGCCCACCCCGGCCGCTCCACCGGCGGCGCGCCCGGCCAAACCGGCGGCCGCTACGGCAACTCGTCCGGCCGCGCATTCCGGATCCGGAACGGCAACCTCGCCCCAGGCCACCATCGATCAGAACCCGGCCAAAAGCCCGGCTGCGCCTAAGGCCGCGCACAAGGCAGTCCGTTCGGCAATCCGGAAACTGCCTCCGGTTGCATCCGCCGTTCGAAAGGCCACCGCCGCCCCCGCTCGCAGAGTCGCGAAAAGGCCGGCACCCGCCGTGGCCGCGCGGAAGCCAGCCGTCGCCAGGGGAACCGGTCAGGTTGCGAAATTGGTCAGGAAGCCCGCTGGTCAGCCGCAGCGGACGGCGCGCGCGCTTACCGGCGCACGATCACTTCCCGCAAGTTATCGCGGGTAAGGAAAAACTTCACAGAGTTGAAGCGGCCGAACAGCCGTTCCAGATTGCGGTTATTGAACACCTGCCCCGGCGCGCGCATGCCTCGTTCCGAGACGCGGATGGTTTTATCGTCCACCAGCCGGAAATCGTGCGAAGGAACTTCGGCCATCCGTTCGGCCGCCGTGAAGAATGCCAGCAGGTAGGACTGCGGGCGCATCACCAGCGCCAGCCGCTCCACCGTTGCGGTCAGCAGAACCGGGTTCATAAACTGCAGGGAATCCCACAGCAACACGCCATCCAGCGAATCGGCCGGATAGTCGAAATTCTGTTGTAAAAACGCCTCGATGCGAGCCGGGTTGGTCTGGTTGGCGGGATCCGAACCGAAAAAGTCGTCGATACCGCGCACCAGGTCCTGCGAATAGACCTTATGGCCGAGGTTGATCAGCAGATTGATGTTGTCCTGGTTCGCCCCGGCGCAATCCAGTATGGAAAGGCCGACCGTGTCGCGAATATTGAAGAAGAACTGCTCCAGCCCGCGACTGGGCCGCAGCGACGGCGGAACCGGCTTCGCCGGCTTTCTCATCGCCAGGCCGCCAGGCGCAGGGGGGCTCGGTGGGTTGGAAGCAGACTCGGTCAACCCACTCTCGCCGCGGAAAATCGACCGCAATTTCCCCTGGAACAAAAGTGCCCCCCGCTACCTGACGCGAACTAACTCTTCGTGGCCGATCCGGCAGACGCGGCCGCCGGCGCCTCCGCGGGACGTGCCGCCGGCGTGGCGGTTACCGTCGCGGTGCTCTTCACTTCCGGCTTGCGAATGTCGATGCTGCCCTTGAACACAGCGCCGTCTTCGATGCTGATGCGTGCCGTCGTGATGTTGCCGACCAGCTTGGCGTCCTTGCGCAGATCGACCTTATCGCTGGTCTCCACGTTACCCTGCACCTGACCGATGATCACCGCTTCCCGGGCAGAAATGTCGGCCTGTACGCGGCCGTTCGGGCCTACCGTGACCTTGTTTTCAGGAGTCTCGATGGTGCCTTCCACGTCGCCATCCACATAAAGATCTTCCTTGGCAAAGATCTTGCCGACGACTTTGACGGACTTTCCGATGGTCGCGGTGCTCTGCGGCGCCGCTGCGAAGCTGGGTGTCATGGTTGTTGACTCCTTCCTGATTTCTGGTGCGGGCGACGGTACCGACGCCTTCATGGGCGCCGGCGTGGGCGCCGGTGTAACGGACGGGCGCGGTGCCGGTGGTTCTTCTCGCTTACCCCACATGCTCACGGTAAAACTGCCTCCCTGAAAATAAGTTCCCTGAAATGAGTTCCAAAATAATAGATAGAAATGTTACGAATGGATTTGAATGCTGCCCTCTCAGTCTACCGGGCCGGGTTTGATGGCGCAACGATTGTTAAATTGGGTTACCGAAAAAGCCGTGCGATCAGAAACGCGGTGGACGCCGCGGCGGCTCCGATCAATGTAGTCTGCACGCCGCCCCGCCACACCGAAACGCCGGTGAACCGGGCCTTCACGCACCCGAAGAGGAACAGCGCGAGGACGGTGATCGCCACCGATATCGTCAGCGCCGTTCCCAGTTCCACCGCGAAGAAATACGGCGACAGCGGGATCAAGCCGCCCGCCACGTACGAGGCTCCGATCCGGGCCGCGCTCCGGACGGCCTGCCGCGGATCCGGCTCCTCCAGCCCCAGTTCGAAGCGCATCATGAAGTCCACAAAGCGGCTTTCGTCCCGCCGCAGCGCCTTTACAATGGGCCGGACCTCTTCCTCACTCAAGCCCCAGCCGGCGAAAATGTCGGCCACTTCCGCTTCTTCGATGTGCGGCACTTCGCGGGTTTCCTGCAACTCGCGGGCGCGTTCGCTCCGGTAGTGCTCGGCATCGGTCTTCGCGGCAAGGTAGCCGCCGAGCCCCATGGCGATGCAGCCGGCAGCAATCTCCGCCAGCCCGGCCAGAACCACCACGTTGGTGCCGACATTGGCGCCCGAAAGTCCGGCGGCCAGCGCAAACGGCACGGTCAGTCCGTCCGACATTCCCAGCACCACGTCGCGCACAGCCGCGCCGCCGCTGAAATGCGCTTCGTGATGACTTGCCAGGCTCATTGCAGTTTGGGCGGCTAACGGGCTTTCAGCGGATCGGCCGCCGGAGTCCACCCAATCTTCTCACCCTTGTTCTGCTGCTTCAGCCAGTCGAGCAGCGGCTGGAAATACTCCACCATCGCGGCGGCGTCGGCGCGGTCCTCGCCCGTCATGGCCTTGAGCGCTTCCGGCCACGGTTTCGATTGGCCCATCGCCAGCATCGCCTGCAGCTTACGCCCGGCCGCCGCCGAGCCGAACACGGAACAGCGGTTCAGCGGTCCTTTATAACCAGCCTCCCGGCACATGGCGCGATAGAACTGGAATTGATACACCGCCGCGAGGAAATACCGGGCATAAGGTGTATTCGACGGAATGTGATACTTGGCGCCTGGATCGAAGTCCGCCTCCGTTCGATCCACCGGCGGCGCCACGCCCTGATACTTTTCCCGCAATTGCCACCACGAACGGTTGTATCCGGCGGGCTTCACCTGGCCGGAAAAGACCTCCCAGCGCCACTTATCGATCATCAGCCCGAACGGCAGAAACGCGATCTTGTCGAGCGCCTGCTTCAGCAGCAGCGGCAGATCGGCGGCCGGAGGCGGAACCTGCTCGATCAGCCCGATCTTCTTCAGATACTCCGGCGTGATGGAAAGCGCAATGGAGTCGCCAATCGCTTCGTGGAAGCCATCGTTGGCACCGCCCTGGAACATCGGCGGCAGCTTCTTGTAGGACAGGTAGTAGAAGATGTGCCCCAGTTCGTGGTGCACGGTGAGAAAATCGTCGGCCGTGTCGTGGATGCAGACCTTCAGCCGCACGTCGTCCTGCGTATCGATGTCCCACGCGCTCGCATGGCAAACCACATCGCGGTCCGCCGGCCGCGTGAACTGCGACTTTTCCCAGAACGACGCCGGCAGCGCGGGAAAGCCCAGCGACTTAAAGAAGCCCTCGCCGTACTGCACCACCTCTTTCGGCGATTTTTTTCTCGACTGCAGAATCTGCGTCAGGTCGTAGGTTGCCGGCGCACTCGGCGGCGCCACCATGTCGTAAATGTTGCCCCACTCCTGCGCCCACATGTTGCCGAGCAGATGCGCCGGGATCATGCCGTCCTTCCGTTCCGCCGCCGCGCCGTACTTTTTGACGAGCTGGCGGCGCGTGTAGGCGTGCAGTTCCTTGTAGAGCGGCTCGACCTGCGTCCACAGCCGCTCCATCTCAGCGGAGAAAGCCTCCGGCGGCATGTCGTAGTTCGAGCGCCACAACACGCCGGTATCGGCGAAACCCAGTTCCTTCGCGCCGGCGTTGGAGAGTTCGGCAAAACGGGCGTAGCGGTCCTTCATCGGCGCGCCCACCTTTTGCCAGCCCGCCCACATGTCCTGCAGCTTCTTCGGATCGCGAAGCTTCGCCATCTTCTCTTCCAGATCGTCGATCCCGTAGCACTTCGGCTTCTCATCGGCCGGGCAGTACTTCCCTTTGCCGTAATCGGCGCCGAGCGAGGAGGAGACCTGCGTCAGCTCCTCGCGCAGTTTGGGATTGTTCGGCGCCGGCATGCTGAGGGAAAGTTTCAGCAACAGGAACTTGCGCTTGAGATCTGGCGGCAGCGGGAGCGATTCGAACTTGCGGCCCTCGTTGACCAGTTCGGTGGTGCGTTTGATGATCTGCTCGTTTGCGGCAGCCGTCAGGAGTTGGGTGTCGTCGGTGATGTAGGTTTCCGCGACCCACTCGGCGCGCTGGCCCGCGATGCCGAGCCGGAGCAGCTCCGCCTCCGCGCGGTTCATGAAAGCCTGCGCTTCGGCGACCGTCGGCGGGCGCTGCGGCAGTGCCGATACCGCCATCAGCGGCAGCAGAAAAATGGAATGGAGAATGTTGCGTCGCATGGCCATTTTGCCCGAGTGTAGCGTAAAACCCGCGCAGTCCGGAATAGCAGCCACGACTCGGCGCGCGAACGGCAGCAGACCGCTTGCCGCTGCCCGCCCGCGCGTGCCGGCTTTTCTCGAGCGGCCTGTCGCTACCGGCCTGTCGCTACCGGCCTTTCACAATATGCGCGAAATCCTTCTCGTTTTCGGCGCAGAAATCTTCCTGAATATCGGTATCGGGCCGCAGGTATTGTTTGAGAGTAATCGTGAAGGGTTTGGTGTAGGTTGCCGGATCTTCAAACGTCATCCGGACTTCCATGTGGCCGAAGTCGAGCCGGTGAAATTTTTCGGTAACGCGCAGCGCATCGGTGTGCGTGTGGCCGCAGCAATCGAGCCAGGCGCGTGAAGTGATGCCGATGGTCTCCACCACGAAGGTGTCGCCCGTCCACTTGCCGGTCGAGTAGCCGAGCCAGGACGGCGAAGGATCGGCCGGGAGCTTGCGGCCGTCCGTGTAGATCTGGCGGAACGTGGTATCCCGTTCGTAGAGCATTACGGTCATGCCGCGATTCTGGACAATCTTGTAGGGAGCCGGGGCAAATTCGACCATAGGGAAACCGAAGGGCAGGCAGCGGGTGATCGGGGCGTATTCGGAAAATTTCTGGCTCACGACGCGGTAGGCCTCGGCGGCGGCGGGCTGCAGGGGCTCGGCGCCGCGGAAATCGTCGAGGATGTTCAGGAAGTAGGCCGAGGGCGGATCTTCCGCCGTGCCGTTCGCGCCGCCCGGGATGAGGCGCATCAGGACCTCGCGCGGCGCGCTTTCGGTCTCCCATACGCCGGAAAGATCGGGATGGCCGTCGGCGGACCGGGGCGTCGGGGCGGTCAGATTCGGCTTGCCGTCTTTGAGGCGCGGAATCCCCGGCGTGGGGTAAGCGAGCCATTGCGCCTGCCCAGCGGTGCTCGCCAGGGCGAACAGAACGACGAAGTGGTGAATTCGCATTGGTCGATGATATCCGATTTCGACGGACGAATTCCGGCGCGGCCCGAGGTGGAAGAAGTGTTGCCGCGCGCTCGATGCGTCATGAAACCTTCCGCTGCCCCGCCCCATCTAAAGAACGAGTCCTGAAAGTGTTATCCTCAGGGTGCGCAAGGGGGCGCAACGGCTTCGACGGGATTGAATCGCGATGTAAGAGGCGTGCCGGGTTCCGAGCTCCCGTAAAACGATCGGAAAAACAAAACTGCCAACAACATGCAGTTTGCATACGCTGCTTAATTAAAACCTAAGTCAGCGCGCTCCTGCCAGTCAGCCCGCGGGCTGGACAGCGAGCGTCATTCAGCGGGATAGGGTGCAGGCTTCTGTCCGGAGCCGAGATCCGAGATCAATCGGGCTGGGTACAGCGTGGTTTTGCCGGCTCTGAAGCGCTGACCGAGAAAAACAGAACCTGCTACGCACGTAGTTCTCTTCATTTCGGGCTTTTCCGGACGGGGGTTCAACTCCCCCCGCCTCCACCATCTCTGGCCGGTTGGCCGCTTGGCTTCGTTTTTGCGAGCACCCAGGGCGGCAACCGGCACCTTACCTATCCGATTGTGAATAAAGCGTTTCACCGCTATACCCCCGCGCGGCGCCTTCGGGATAAGAATTTCGGCCCGAATCTCCCGTCGATTGTCAACCCGGTATTTTAACTTTTCCACAGACAATTCAAATCGTTTATCGGCCCGATTGCGGGCGGAAAACGCCCACATGCTGGTATAATTCTAATCAGGCAGATATGACCGTATAAACAATAAGGGCTCACGCCCCCAACGCAATCGCGGTCCAAACACCAGGGCCGTTCCACTTTTGATTTTGAAAAAGGAGAACGACAAACATGCGGCGATTTTTTCCGCCCGGGGTGGTAGCTTTTCTCGGCTTAGGTATAGCAACAGGCTCCGTGCAGCCTGAAGTCAAGCTTCCGGTACATAATAATCAGGATCCGCGGGGAGGTATTCTCCGCAGCTTTTTAAAAGAAAAGAACTGTCCGGCACAGGATTTTGCCGACGTATTCATCGCCGAAGCCGATAACCACGGGCTTGACTGGCGGTTGTTGCCAAGCCTTGCATTCGTGGAATCCGGCGCGGGTAAGACCTCGCGGGGCAACAATTTATTCGGCTGGGATAACGGCAAAATGAATTTTGCCAGCGTCAATCAGGCGATTCATCAGGTGGCCAGCTCCCTCGCCGAGGCCAGAGCCTACAAGGGCAGGTCGCTGCGAGGCAAACTGGCGAACTACAACCAGGACCCCGAATACGGCCCGCTGGTCGTTACCGTGATGCGCCAGATTTATCCCCGGCAACTCGTCGAAGCGGCCCGCTAAAAACGGCCCGGCAGGCGCGCTGGCCGGGCGGCTCCACCATGGCGTTCCGGCAGGTTTGACAAGGGCCCTCGTCGCTCCCTATAGTTGGAAAATCCCGTTTCGTGTCATTCCGGACGTTTAAGCCGGAACGGGCCGGACGTTTAAACCGGATCGGGCAAGACGTTTACGCCGGATCGGGCAGGGCGTTCACGCCGGATTTGACCGAACGTTTTTGCTGGATCGGGCCGGTGCGGGTCACTGGGGAGAGCTGAGCGTTGGTGGATAACGAAATGACCGGACCGCTGGAACAGCAGGGTGCCGCGGTGGATCCGGACGAGTATCAACACCTTCTCGAGGATTACAGCCATCTCGCGCCACCTTCCCGGCACGAGGTTCTGGAAGGCCGCGTCCTCAAGATCTCCGGTGGCAGCGTTTTCATCGACGTCGGCTACAAGTCCGACGGAATCGCGCCGCTCGCCCATTTCACCGACGCACAGGGCAAGGTCACGGTCCAGCCAGGCGACATCGTCGAAGTGATGGTCGAAAGCGGCCACACGACCGAAGGCTACGTTCACCTCTCCCACGAAAAGGCGTCCCGGCTGCGCATCTGGGACCACCTCGAAGCAGCGCTGGAGCAGCAGGCGACGCTCACCGGCGTGGTGGTCGAAAAGGTCAAAGGCGGGCTGTCGGTAGATATCGGCGTGCGCGCCTTCATGCCGGGCTCGCAGGTCGACATCCGGCAGGTTCGTTCCGCCGACGAGTGGCTGGGGCAAACCATATCCGTGCGCCTCGTCAAGCTGAACCGGAAGCGCGGCAATGCCGTGGTTTCGAGAAAGATGGCCGTTCAGCAGGAGGTGGATGAGCGGAAGACGATCACCATCGAGGCTATCCACGAAGGCGCGGTCCTGACCGGCACGGTGAAGAATCTGACCGAATACGGGGCGTTCATCGATCTCGGCGGCGTGGACGGCCTGCTGCACGTGACGGACATGTCCTATGGACGCGTCTCGCACCCGTCTGAGTTGCTGCAGGTCGGCCAGGAGGTTCAGGTCATCGTCCTGAAGTATGACGGCGAGCGCCAGCGCGTCTCGCTCGGCATCAAGCAGTTGCTGCCAGACCCGTGGGAGGGCGTTGTCGAGCGCTTTCCGCCCGGCACCCGCGTCGAAGGCCGCGTGGTCAGCGTCACCGATTACGGTGCGTTTGTCGAAATTGAAGGTGGCGTCGAAGGCTTGATCCACATCAGTGAGATGACCTGGTCGCGGCGCATGAAGCACCCGACCAAGCTCGTCAAACCGGGCGACCATGTGGAAACGGTGGTGCTTGAGGTCAAGGTTCAGGATCGCCGGATCTCGCTCAGCCTCCGGCAACTGGAAGTGAACCCGTGGACGACCGTCGAACAGCGCTACAGCGTCGGCTCGGTGGTGGAAGGCCGGGTGCGGAACATGACGGAATTCGGCGCCTTCATCGAGATCGAAGAGGGCGTGGACGGGCTGGTTCACATCTCCGATCTGTCCTGGACGCGACGGGTGAAGCATCCGGGCGAGATCCTCCGCAAGGGATCGATCGTGCAGGCGGTGATCCTTTCCATCGATGCGCCGCACAAGCGCCTTTCGCTGGGGATCAAACAGCTGCAGCCGGACGCATGGGAGCAGTTCTTCCAAAACCACAACGTGAATGACGTGGCGCACGGCAAGGTGCTCCGGCTCTCCGGTTTCGGCGCGTTTGTGGAACTGGCCGAGGGCGTCGAGGGCCTGTGTCATTTCTCGGAAGTGCCGGGCTGGTCGGGCCGCAAATCCGACCCTGCGCCGCTGCAGCCGGGCCAGGATATCGACTTTAAAATCATCAAGATGAACGAGGCTGAACGCAAGATCGGTCTGAGCATCACGGCGCTGCAGACAGACCTCGCAGACAGCCAGGAGCGCGGCCGGCTGGATGAGTACCAAAAGCGCGCCGCCGCCGCGTCGTCCGGTCTTGAAGAAATCCTGCCCCGCGGCGAGCGCTAGCCTGCGCCGGGCGGCGGGGAGTTTGCTGAAATATTCTTTTGGCTCCTGTAATTGCTTTATACTGTGTTATTTGGCAGAATCGAGAAAGGTAACAGATGACCAAGGCCGATCTGATTGAAGAGGTTTCCCGCGTCGTCGAAATGACCCGCAAGGAATCCGAAGTCATCGTGGAAGCGATCTTCGACAGCATCGTGCGGTCGCTTCGCGGTGGCGACAAGATTGAAATTCGCGGATTCGGCAGTTTCCGCACGCGGCAGCGCGATTCACGCGTCGGACGCAATCCGAAAACCGGTGCCCGTGTGGAAGTGCCGGCCAAGAAGATTCCGTACTTTAAGCCCAGCAAAGAGCTGAAGGACGTCGTCAACGTTGGCGGTGCTCCCGCCGCGGAAGAATCCGGCTCCCCTGCCCCGCCCGCCGTTTAAGCGGTAAGCTCCCATCCGCCGGTCAGAAATTCCGTGGATCACATCTGGAGTCCCTGGCGCTATCGGTATGTGACCCAGAGTCACAAGCCGGAGGGCTGCATCTTTTGCGCGATGTGCGCCGAGACCGCCGACGAGCAGAACCTGATCGTCTTCCGCGGCGTCCACAACTTTGTGGTGCTGAACCGCTACCCGTACACCAGCGGCCACGTCATGGTGGTTCCGTGCCAGCACACAAGCGATCTCGGCGCGATCAGCGAAGACGCGGCCAATGAACTGATGGCCCTGACGCGCCGCGCGGACAGGATTCTGCGGCGGCTCTACAGGCCGGACGGAGTGAATCTCGGCATGAATCTCGGCGAGGCGGCGGGCGCGGGCGTGGCCGGACACATTCACATGCATGTGCTGCCGCGCTGGATCGCCGACGCCAACTTCATGACCACGATTGGCGAGACGCGCATCCTTCCCGAAGATCTCGCGGTGAGCTGGCAGCGCATCCAGCTGGCTTTCAGCGAGCCCGGCTTTAACGAACCCGCCTGATACAATCTCCGGTTCGGGGAATTCTTCGCGCGGCGATTCCGAAAAGAACGAAACCCGTTTTCGCGCGGGCCGTCCTCTACACAGCAACCGATATGACAGCCAGTCCCGTTCCCGTGGCGGCCGATCTCGACACCGCTCTGATGCTTCGCGCGCAGGCCGATGATGCCGACAGCTTCCGTCTGCTGCTGGAGCGCAACCGCAACGTCGTAGTGCAGTACCTGAACCGCATGGTGCAGAACCGCGCCATCGCCGAGGAACTGGCGCAGGACGTCTTCATCCGCGTCTACCGGTCCCGGCAAAAGTACGAGCCCACGGCGAAGTTCTCCACCTGGCTCTACCGCATCACCACCAATGTGGCGCTGAATCATTTCCGCGATACGAAGCAGACGCAGAATCTGGTCAGCCTCGATTTCGAAGATGGGGAACGTTTACGCCGCGAAGCGCGCGACCAGTCGCTGCTGGTCGAAGAGTGCCTGTTGCGGGATTCGCTGGCGGCGCAAATTCGCCGGGCCGTGCGCGGCCTGCCGGCCAAGCAGCGCGCCGCCGTCATCATGCACAAGTACGAAGAGATGGATTACGCGCAGATCGCCAAAGTGCTCGGCTGCACGCCGTCTGCCGTGAAAGCCCTGATGTTCCGCGCCTACGAGACGCTTCGCATGCGCCTTGCTTATCTCAACGCCGACGCAAACCAGACCAACGCAAACCCAACCGCTGCAAACTCAACCTTCACAAACTCAACCTGCACAAACCCGGCCTGAATCGGAGCCGCTGAGATACCCTCGTAGAAGTGACTGAAGCTGGCGTCGCACTGCGTCTGCAAAACATCCGCCGCGCGTTTGGCGATCTGACCGTTATCGACAACCTCTCGCTCGACATCGTGGCGGGGGAATTCCTCGCCATCCTCGGCCCGTCCGGCTGCGGAAAATCCACCTTGCTGCGAATCGTTGCCGGACTGACTCCGCCCGATTCGGGCACGCTCCAAATCACTCCGCCCGACCTGCGCTTCCAGAATGCCTTCGTCTTTCAGGAGGCCCACCTGCTGCCGTGGCGCACCGTGCTGGAGAATGCCGCGCTGCCGCTCGAACTGATGGGCGTGGACGCCGCCGAGCGCACGGCGCGCGCCCGCGCGACACTCGCCGAAGTCGGACTCGCCGACGCGGAATCGCGCTACCCGGCGCAGCTCTCCGGCGGCATGCGGATGCGCGTCTCGCTGGCCCGCGCGCTGGTGACCAAGCCGCGTTTGCTGCTGCTCGATGAACCTTTCGCCGCGCTGGATGAGATCACGCGTTTTCGTCTGGACGTCCGGCTGCGCGACCTCTGGATCGAACGCGGCATGACCGTGATCTTTGTAACGCATTCGATCACCGAAGCGGCGTTTCTCGCCGACCGCGCCGTGGTGCTGACGCGCCGCGGTTGCGGCGTCAAGCTCGACCGCCGGCTCGATCTGCCGCGCGCGCGGGACAACGACCTGCGGCTCAGTCCGCAGCTTGCCGTCGAAATGCAGGCGCTGCTCGGCGCCATGGAGGAGGAGGGCTGACCATGCGAAAAGCCTTGCCGGCTGCGATTCCCTTCCTCGTCGTCACGCTCGCGCTCGAATGGCTGGTGCGCGCCGGATTCGTTCCGGCGTTTCTGGTGCCGCCGCCGAGCGCCGTTTTGCAGACGATGATCCACGACTGGCCGGAACTGTTCGCGGCGCTGCTGAAGACGTCGGCGGGAGCGGTGATCGGCTTCGCGCTGAGCGCGATCGGCGGCATCGCTTTTGCCGTGTTCCTGTCGTCCTCGCGGGCGATTCAGCGGGCTTTCTATCCGTACGCCGTCTTTTTCCAGACGGTGCCGATCATCGCCATTGCGCCGCTGCTGGTCATCTGGTTCGGCTACGGCATGCGCACCGTGGTGGCGTCGGCATTTATTGCTTCCATCTTCCCGGTGATTGCCAACACGCTCAGCGGCATTCTTTCCACTGACCCGGCGCTGCGAGATCTGTTCCGGCTGTACGGCGCTACGTCATCGGCCACGCTGTGGAAGCTCCGTATTCCGGCCGCGATGCCGCAGATCTTAACCGGCCTGCGCATTGCCGGAGGGCTGGCCGTGATCGGCGCGATTGTGGGCGAATTCCTCGGAGGCCAGGGGTTGGGCTCGGTGGTCGATATCGCACGCACGCAGCAGCGCACCGATAAAGTGTTTGCCGCCGTGTTGCTCGCCTCCGTGCTCGGCCTCGCGCTGTTCGGCTTCATCAACATAGTGAGCCGGCTTGCGCTGCGCCGCTGGCACGCGTCGGAACAAAATTAGCCCGCGCAAAATTAACCGGCACAAACTTAACCCGCACAGTCTGATCCTTCAGAAATCGTGATACGATTGCCGGGAACGATTCGGTTCACAGGAGGAAATGACATGAAATTGCAACACATGCTTGCCCTGATTCTCGTCGGGATCTGCGCCGGATGCAGCGCAGGAACCGATACCAAGGCCGCCGACGCGAAAGCCGCGGAAGCAAAGGCCGCCGAGATGAAAGCCCAGGACGAGGCCGACATCAAAGCACTCGAAGCCCGCTTTGTGGCGGCATTCAAAGCGAAAGACGTGACCGCCATCATGGCGAACTACGTCGCGGACCAGAGTCTCATCGTGTTCGATCTCACGCCGCCGCGGCAATACACGGGCGCAGATGCGTACACAAAAGACTGGCAGGGTTATTTGACCGCGTTCGCCGGACCATGGGATATGACGATGTCCGATCTCGACATCACCGTCGGCGGAGATGTCGCGTACGGACACAACGTGCAGCACGGGGTCTTCACCGACAAGGCGGGCAAGAAACTCGAATTAACCGTGCGCGTGACGGACGGCTATAAGAAAGTCAACGGCAAGTGGCTCATCAGTCATGAGCATGTTTCGATTCCGGTCGACATGGACAAGATGAAGCCGGAGCTCAATTCGAAGTAGCTGCGGCCGGGAGTCGCGCGGCAAGTGCCTCGTCGAAAGCGATGAGGCACAATCAGAGCAATGCGCAGCGCACCGTACATCGATCGCCGAACGTTTCTGAAGCTCGTCCCCGCCGCGGGACTTCTGGCCGCATGCGGCAGCAAGTCCGGCGCGAAGCTGCGGCTCGCCCTCAACTGGAAGCCGGACCCGGAGTTCGGCGGCTTCTACGCGGCCGACTACGCGAAGCACGGACTCGACGTCGAAATTCTCCCCGGCGGCGCGGGCACGCCGACGGTGCAGATGATCGGCGCCGGTTCCGCGGAATTCGGCATCGTGGGCGCCGATGAAATTCTGCTCGCCCGCGCTCGCGGCAACGACGTAGTGGCGCTCTTCGCCGTGTACCAGAACAACCCGATGGGCATCATGGCGCACGCTTCGCGCAAGCTCGAAACCATTGGCGACGTGATGAAGAGCGGCACGCTCGCCATTCAAAGCGGCCTCGCCTACGCGCGTCTCCTGCAGAAACAGTTTGGCTTCGACCACGTGAAAGTGGTGCCCTCGCCTGGCGGCGATCTCACCGGCTTCCTCCACGATGAAAACTTCGCCCAGCAGTGCTTCATCATGACCGAGCCGCTGCAGGCGAGGCGCAAGGGCGTCGACGTGAAGGTGTTCCCGGTTTCCGATCTCGGATTTAATCCGTACACCACGGTGCTGGCGACGAGCGGCGATTTCCTGCGAAAGAATCCCGATGCCGTGAAGAACATGGTGGCGGCCGTGCGGGAAGGCTGGCGCAGCTATCTGGATAACGCCGCGCCCACCAACGAAAAGATGCACGCGCTGAATCCGACGATGGATGCGGCAACCTACGCGGAAATCGCCGAGGCGCAGAAGCCGCTCATCGAAGCGAGCACGCTCGGAAAGATGACGGCGGAACGCTGGGACACGCTGGCGAAGCAACTGAAGGATCTCGGCGACATCCCGCAGGCTCCGGCCGCGGATCAGTGCTTCCGCGAGTTGTAAGCCAAGTCGTTAGGCACGCCGTAAGGCACGTCGTAAGGCAGGCTGTAATCAGAGCGCGCGGGCGCCGCTACTTCCGGCCGCGTCCCGCCACAATGGGCGCCGAAACAGGCGGGGCGGGTTCCGGCTCCGGCTCCACCACTTTGCGGGGACGCGCGTTGAGGTGCTGCGTCAATATAGCGCGATAGGCCTTCTCGTACTTCGGCGTGCCCGGCTTCACACCCGTGGCCACGACCTGCTCCTCGGTGACTTCCTGCGCGAGCGGCAGATACTTGCCGTAGAAGGCGCGGATCCGATCCTGCACTACGCGGTGCTCGGAATGCTGCAGCACCATGAGGACTTCATCCGTGGTGGCGTGCTCCAGCGCTTCGTACACGTGCGACGGTTTGGTGATCTTCGCCGACTTCAGCGCCGCTGCCAGCTTCGTGGCGGCCGCATCCAGCTTCTTCAGCGCGTCGAGTTCCGCCTTCGGCAACTCAAAGGCGGCGAGCACGGCGCTGCGTTCCTTTGGCGTGAGCTTTTCGAGCAGGATCGTCAGGAACGCCAGGAATCCACCGCTGGTGCCGGGCGGCAGCACGCCGCTCACCAGTTTTTCGAACTTCGCGAGGCCCGGCCCGTTCAGCTTCGCGCCGGTAAACGCCGGAGAGATGACCTTGAGCAAGCCCAGTTTGTCGTAGGCTTCAAGCGCTGCAACGGCGTTGGGACTGGTCGCCAGTTCACGGATTTCCGCCGCCAGCGCGGATGCCGGAGCTGCCTTCTGGTATTCATCCAGCAGTGCGTTTTCCAGTTGCGACTGCGCGCGCGCGGAGATCTCAAACCCCAGCGTCTGCTGAAAGCGGATGAGCCGGAAGATGCGCGACGGGTCGTCGAAAAACGCGTAGGAATTGGCCGTTCGCAGTTCGCGATTTGCGATATCGGCCTGCCCGTTGGCCGGATCGATCAGCAGGCCGCGCGAGCCGCGATTGAGCGACAGCGCTATGGCGTTGATGGAGAAATCGCGGCGCAACAGATCGTCGTGGATCGGCGCCGGCGATATCTGCGGCTTGCCGCCCGGCTTCGAGTAACGCTCGACGCGCGCATTCGAGACCGAGGCCCGAATCCCGCCAGTGAGTTCCAGTTCAATAAATCGTTTGAGCGGATCTTCCGCCAGAATCCGGCCGCCGGCGGCGTGTACCAGCGCCTTGCCCAGCTTGATGGCGTCGCGTTCGACCGTGAAATCGAGGTCGACGATGCGAGCGCCGCGCAACATGTCCCGCATCGCTCCACCCGTGAGCCACACGTTCATCGTGGCCTCCGTCGCAATGCGCTGCATCTCGCCGACGACCTTGTTTTGGCCGGCGTCGAGATGACTTTCCAACACGAACATGTAGTCGCTCATGAATCAGGCTCTCGGATGATGTCGGTCCAGCGTATCGCGCAGACGGGAGCGCACTACGTGGGTGTAGATTTCGGTGGTGGAAAGGTCGGCGTGGCCGAGCATGGTTTGCAGGCTCCGAAGATCGGCGCCACCTTCCAGTAAATGGGTTGCAAAGGTATGACGCAGGACGTGCGGCGAAAGATCGTGGAAAATGCCCGCCTTGCGTCCGTGCATTTTGATCGCGGCCCAAAACGCCTGCCGCGTCATGGGCCCGCCGCGTGCCGTAACGAAGAGCGCGCCGGAGGGACGGCCTTTCAGCAGTTGCGGGCGGGCGTCGCGGCAATACGACTCAATCGACTGAAGCGAGGCGCGGTGTACGGGAACGATTCGCTGCTTGTTGCCCTTGCCTGTGACCCGCACGAGGCCGAGCCCGAAGTCCACGGCCGACAGTTGTAGCTGGATGAGTTCCGTGACGCGGATTCCGGTGGCGTACAGCAGTTCGAGCATGGCCCGGTCGCGGCTGCCGGTTGGCACGGAGAGATCGGGGGCGGCAATGAGCGCCTCGATCTGCTCCCGGTTGAGGAATTTCGGAATGGTCGCCCACTGCTTCGGACTCGCCAGGTGTTCGGTGGGGTCTTTGGCGATCTCGCCTTCGGCGCAAAGAAAGTGGTAAAGGTTGCGGATGGCGCTCAGGTGGCGGGCAATGGAACGGCTGCTTAAGTTGTTCTGATAGAGCGAGTTAATGTAACGATTCAGCTGCTCTTCGTCCGGCAGCGAACCGCCCGAGCCGGCTTCGGCAAAGGCGCGCAGCCCGGCAAGGTCCCGCGAGTAGGCGTCCAGCGAGTTCTTCGCCAGCCCCTTTTCCATCCGGCAAAAGGCAAGGAACCCCCTGATTCCGCGCGAGATGGCGGATTCCGGCCTGTTTGACGATTCTGTCAATTTCGCGGACCCTTCCGAGCAATGATACAATACTCGCGAAAATGTTTAAATCAATTCCAGCGCGAACGTGCCCCTCGCCGGAATTCCGCAGTCCGCTAAAAACCGGCATAAGTTGAGGCACTGTGGCAGCTTCTACCGCCAAAAAGGTCATCGTTCGCCGGTTTGACCGCGAAAATCTCGCCGGATTCGTCAATCCCTACAGCTACCTGCAGCCAGCATCGCTCGAACTGCTCCGGCAGGACGGAACAATCGCGCTTCTTCCCTATGACGAAGTCCGCAGCGTGAACTTCGTAAAGGACTTCGATGCCGGCCCCGATCCGGCCCGCATCTTCCAGACCCGTCCGAAACTGGAAGGCGTCTGGGTGCGCATGCTCTTCCGCGACGGCGAAGTGCTCGACGG
Source organism: uncultured Acidobacteriia bacterium (assembly GCA_903828455.1). Classification (GTDB taxonomy): domain Bacteria; phylum Acidobacteriota; class Terriglobia; order Bryobacterales; family Bryobacteraceae; genus BOG-234. The sequence goes on from CAIKMJ010000008.1 coordinate 153,131, forward strand.
CATCCTGCCCAATGACCTGCTCGCCTGGGAACCGGCCGGCTACACGGCCACGCCGCCCGAGCCGGACGCCAACAATCAAAAGGTCTTTGTGCCACGGCAGGCGCTGCGCAGTATCCAGATTTTGGGGATCGTCGGCAGCCCATTGCGGCCCAAACGGTCGAAAAAGGCGCCGGACGACCAGCCGACGCTGTTCTGAAGGCGCACTCAGCCGGCAACCTCGCCGCTCAGCCCAAAATCTGCTCCCGAACCGCCAAATAGCGCGCCAGGCGGCGATTGAAAACGACGAGCGTGTAGCCGGTCCGAATTGCGAAAGCGGCAAGCCAGCCATCGGTCCATGCGTCCGGCCCGATGGTCGTGGCGGACGGCAACTCCCGCCATGTTTTTCAACCCCATCCGGTGAGGATGTCGATTGTCGTGCTCACGGGCTTCCACTACCATATAAGCCTAAATATGCCTATCCGCCATGGAAATTCCGTGAACGAACTGTCCGCCAGGGAATGGCACGTCCACGGCCGCGTGCAGGGCGTTGGATTCCGGTGGTTTGTGCAGCAGAGGGCGGTGGAAATCGGCGTCGCCGGCTGGGCACGAAATCTGGACGACGGCCGGGTTCACGTTTACGCCATCGGCACGCCGGACCAACTGAACCGCCTGGCCGGGCACCTCCATATGGGGCCGCGAATGGCCGAGGTTCGCGGGGTTGAAGAACGCGAATCGGGCGTGCAACAATTGAATTCCTTTCGCACGGAGTAAAATCTTTACCTTGGAACACCTCAAAACCCTCATCCGCGAAGTGCCGGACTTCCCCAAGCCGGGCATCCTTTTCTACGACATCACCACCCTGCTGAAGGATAAGACGGGCATGAAGGGCATCATCGATGCCTTCAGCCACCGTTATTCTGGCGTGCAACCGGACGCCGTGATCGGCATCGAAGCCCGCGGCTTTATTTTTGCTCCGGCCCTGGCCTGTGCCATCGGCTCCGGCTTCGTCCCGGTGCGCAAGCCGGGTAAGCTTCCGGCCGAAACATCGAGCGTTTCCTACGCCCTCGAATACGGCCAGGACACGCTGCAGATTCATCGCGACGCCATCGCTCCGGGCAGCAGCGTCGTGATCGTGGACGACCTGCTTGCCACCGGCGGCACCGCGAAGGCTGCGGCGAAACTGGTGGAAGACCTGGGCGGCAAGGTCGCCGGCATCGGCTTTCTGGTGGAACTGACCTTCCTCGGCGGGCGGGAGAAGCTGGCCGGCTACGACGTGTTTTCCATCCTGAAATACGACAAATGACCGCCGAAGCCAGCGTTCGCGCTTTTGCCAAGCTGAACCTCGGTCTTCGCGTCCTCTACAAACGTCCGGACGGCTACCACGAACTCCGAACCGTCTTCCAGACCATTTCGCTCGCCGACCGGATTACGCTTTCGGTCACGCGGGCGCGATCGACGAAAGTCGCCGTCCACGGCACGCCGGATATTCCGGATAACCTGGTGGTTCGGGCCTCGAACCGAATTCTGGAAGCGCTGAAGATCGCGGCGCATATCACGATATCGCTGGACAAGCGAATCCCGATGGGTGCCGGCCTTGGCGGCGGTTCCACCGACGCTGCCGCTATTCTGCTGGCACTGCCGGCATTGCTGCGGAAGCGACTGCCGGCCGAGCAACTGGCGTCGATCGCCGCACAACTCGGCAGCGACGTGCCCTTCTTTTTGCATGGCGGCACGGCGCTCGGCCTCGGCCGCGGCGAAGAGCTCTATCCCCTGCCCGATTTGCCGGCCGTCCGCGGGCTGCTGGTTGCCCCGAACGTACACTCCTCCACGGCGGATGCCTACCGGGATCTTTCGGCGCAATTGACATCAATTCAGTTACAAAATAAACTTGTTAGTTTCCAGCGTGAAATCTGGCAGAGTGCAGCAGATGCCGGGGGAGTCATTCGGATGGACGAAAATGACTTCGAGGCGGTAGTTTTCGAGCGCCATCCGGAACTGCGGCAAATCAAGCGGCGTCTGGTGCGCGCGGGAGCAAATCCGGCGGCGATGACAGGCAGCGGATCCTCGATCTTCGGGATTTTTCCGGACCGGGGACGGCTCGATGCAGCAAAACAGTTGTTTGCGAATGAAAGGGTGTTTCCGATATCGTTCCTGAGTCGCGCTCGCTACCGCTCCGCCTGGCAACGCGCTCTTGCCCCGTATATCCAACCTGACCTATGGCCGCCCCAAAGCCCGTCCGCGCGATGAATCCGGATCGCATCAAGATCTTTACCGGAACGGCGAATTCCGCGCTTGCCGAAGAGATGTGCGAGCAACTGGGCCTTGAGCTCGGCGGCATGCGCCTGAAACGCTTCTCCGACGGCGAGATCAATCTGCAGATCCTCGAAAACGTACGCGGCGCCGATTGTTTCGTCGTCCAGCCGACCTGCACGCCGGTCGATTCCCACCTGATGGAAGTGCTCTGCATAATGGACGCGCTCAAGCGCTCCTCGGCCGAGCGCATTACCGCAGTGCTACCCTATTATGGGTACGGTCGTCAGGACCGCAAGGATAAGCCGAGGGTTCCGATTTCGGCCAAGCTTGTGGCTTCCCTGCTGGAAACGGCGGGCGCGCACCGTGTCATGGCACTGGATTTGCATGCGGCGCAGATTCAGGGGTTCTTCAACGTACCGGTGGATCATTTGTTCTTCCGCCCGGTGATGATCGACCATTTCAAGCCGCAAAGCATGTCCGATCTGACGGTGGTTTCGCCCGATGCCGGAGGTGTGGAACGGGCCCGGTCGATCGCCAAGCGCCTCAACGGGCGGCTGGCGATTATCGACAAGCGCCGGGAAGAAGCGAACGTCGCCGAAGTCATGAACGTGGTGGGCGATGTGGAAGGCCAGAACTGCCTGATCGTGGACGATCTGATCGACACGGCCGGGACGCTGGTGAAGGGTGCGGAAGCGTTGCTCGAGCATGGCGCGGCAAGCGTCACGGCCTGTGCAACGCATGCGGTGTTTTCCGGTCCGGCGGTGCAGCGGATCCGGGAATCGAAGTTGAAGGAAGTGGTGGTATCGAGTTCGATCCCGCTTTCTGAAGAGGCGAAGCAGTCGGGCAAGATTCGGGTTTTATCGGTGGCGCCGCTGCTGGCGAGGGCGGTTCAGTCGATACACGAAGAAACTTCGGTCTCGATGTTGTTCGCATAGTTTTTGAGCAGTACGTTTTCGGGTAGTCAATTTCGACGCGTTGTTGCCGGAAGCAACCCACGACTGGGTTCGTTTTTGCGAATCGAAGTGATCGCAGGACGAATTCAAACGGACTTGTTCCCTCAACAGACGCGCAAGGAGCTGGAAGTTGAGAATTGAAACAGTAGTCAACGCAGAGCCGCGTTCTTCGCGCGGCAAGAACGAAGCGCGCCGCGTGCGCGTCACTGGCCGCATTCCGGCCGTCATTTACGGGGCCTTCAAGGACCCGGTCGCGGTCTCGGTGAACCCGAAGGACGTCGTTAAGATCCTCCGCAGCAAGACCGGCCACAACTCGATTTTCGACGTCGAAGTTGCCGGTGTGGAAAAGACCCCCGTCATCGTTGCCGAAGAGCAGTATCATCCGGTCAAAGGCACGCTGATGCACATTGACTTCAAGCGGATCGATCTGACCCGCAAGCTGCGCGTGCCGGTTCCGGTTCACGTGCACGGCGAAGCCAAGGGCGTCAAACAGCAGGGCGGCATTCTCGAAGTGCCGACGCGCTTCATCGAAGTGGAATGCATCCCCGACCAGATTCCCGATGAATACTCGGTGGACGTGACCGAACTGATGGTCGGCGGCGCGATTCGCGTTTCCGATCTGAAGGTGGGCGAAGGCGTTCGCATCGTCGCCGCTCCCGAACTGGTGATCGCTCACGTGGTTGGCCTGCGCGAAGAAGCTCCCGCGGCCGCGGCTGCCGAACCCGAAGTGGCCAAGAAGGGCAAGAAGGAAGACGCCGCCAAGGCTGCTCCCGCCGCGAAGGCTGCACCGGCTGCAAAGAAGAAATAGCCGGGCATGTTTCTGGTCGCCGGACTCGGTAATCCCGGCGAGCAGTACGCTGCGACTCCCCATAACCTGGGTTTTCTCGTGGTGGATTGTCTCGCCGCCCGTCACAACATTCGCGTGACGCGGAAGGAATGCCAGGCGCTTGTCGGCCAGGGCAGCATCGGCGGTAAAACCGTGTTGTTAGTGAAGCCACAGACGTACATGAATCTCAGCGGCGTTGCCGTGAAGGCGCTCCTCGACCGCGAGGAAGCCCGGAGCGGCGACGCGCCCGCTGAGCTTCTGCTCGTCTATGACGAACTCGCGCTGCCCTGGGGTGCGCTTCGCGTGCGCCCGAAGGGTTCGTCGGCCGGGCACAATGGCGTAAGCGATGTGATCGCCAAAGTGGGCACGCAGGAATTTCCCCGTATCCGGATGGGCATCCATCCCGGCCACCGCCTCGCCAGCGGAGCCGATTATGTGTTGTCGCGTTTTACGCGGCAGCAGACTGAAACCCTCGATTCGTTCGTCGGCATGGCGGCCGATGCGGCCGAATCGATTATCGCTGAAGGCGTCGAAATGTCCATGGCGAAATTCAATCGTCGCGCCCCAGGCACAACAGAGGAACAATGAGAATCTACGAAAATCTGTTCATCGTAAAACCCGATGCAACGGAAGAAGAGGTTGACAGCCTCGTCGAACAGATGTCGAAAACCGTCACTGCCACCGGCGGCACGGTCGACAAGGTTGAAAAGTGGGGTAAGCGCAGACTCGCTTACCGGGTAGAGAAGAACCGCGAAGGCCAGTACGTGCTCCTGCAGTTCACGGCGGAAGCGGCGACCGTGCATGAGTTCGAGCGCCGTCTGCGTGTGCAGGATTCGGTGATCAAGTACCTCACCGTGCGCATCGACGAAACGCTGAAGCGGGTCGAGAAGCGGAAGAAGCAGCGCGAAAAGCGTGCGCATCGTCGTCCGCAGGCAGCCGCTCCCCAGCCCTCGCTGGCGCAGCAGATGCTGGGCGGCGCGGCCGAAGGCGCACATGCCATGCCCGGCGCACCTGTGCCCGCGGCAGCGCCTGCTGCAGCGACCCCGGCCGCGGCTCCGGCTCATCCGGCTCCCGGCGCACCCACTGAATAACCCGCTGAATAGACGATAAGGAGATCTCACAATGGCTGAACAAAAAGGTGGAAGACCGATCGCTGCCTCGCAGCGCCCCACCGGCGGGGATAAAGCCGCCGCCGTGGGTAAGAAGCAGTATTTCCGTCGCAAGAAAGTCTGCCGCTTCTGCATGGAGAAGATGGACGACATCAACTACAAGGACATCCGCACCCTGCAGGCCTTCATCGCCGAGCGCGGCAAGATTGTCCCGCGCCGCATTTCCGGCGTGTGCGCCCCGCACCAGCGCCGCCTGACGGACGCGATTCTGAAAGCCCGCAACATCGCCCTGCTGCCGTTCGCAGCAGCGGTTTAAGGAGACATCGACCCAATGGCAATGGAAATCATTCTTCGGGAAGACGTCGAAAACCTCGGTGGCCGCGGCGATGTGGTGAAGGTCGCCTCCGGCTATGCACGCAATTTCCTGCTGCCCCGCAAACTCGCGGTGGCGGCCACGGACTCCAACCGCAAGATCGTGGAGCAGGAGCGCCAGGCGCATCTGCGCAAGGAAGCCAAACTCATCGGCGAGGCGCAGGAACTGGCCAAGCTGGTGGGCGCGGTGACCATCACGATCGCGCGCAAGGCCGGCGAAAACGATCAGCTGTTCGGCTCCGTTACGGCGGCCGATATTGCCGATGCGCTGGCGGCTCAGAAGTACCAGATCGAGCGCCGCAGGATTCACCTCGATGAGGCGATCCGCACGCTCGGCGAGCACAAGGTGCCGGTCCGGCTGCATCGCGAAGTGACGGTGGAAGTGACCGTCAACGTGACGCGGGAAGAATAAGCGGACGCAAGTCCAAAAAAGAAAGGGAAGCGGTGATGAGCCGCTTCCCTTTTTTTATTTTCGTGCGCTTTCGTTGAATTCGCCGGATGAATTCGAATTCGCCCGATGAATTCGCCTGAATTCGCCGGGCTTACTCGCCTGCCTGTTGCTCCGTCTGCGCGGCTTTCGCGTTCTGCCGCGCTTTGTGATGCTGATACCAGGACTTCACATCCGGCCAGAATTCCTTGAGGATTTGAGAAACGGCATCGGTTCCCACCTGTTGGGCCGCGCGCTCCATCGTGTAGCTGAAGCCCCGGGAATCGGGATAATACGCGTTGCCGATTGCGGCCGCCATGCTGTTGCCCAGGATTTCCGGCGCGTTGAAGCAAAGCCGGCCCGTATCGTCGTGCGCAACAAATACGCGAGTCGCGGCATACAGGATGCGGCTCTTTTTGCTGCCCGTGCCGCGGCGGAAATAACGCGGGTCCTCGTGCAGCAGCGAGGGAATGATCGCCTCGGTCATATAGTTCCCCAGGTCCTGATCCGCCAGCGCCGTGCCGTAGCGATGCAGATAACCGACGAAGCCCTGCCCGAACGACGGATTGGAATTGGTCACCTGCGCCAGGCTCGAAAATGCCGCGGCCAGCGCGTAGGACGGTCCGTCGAGCGTGTCTCGCGTGGCAATGATGTATTTTTGCTTCGTCGTCAGCGGCACATAGGGCTGGCCGCCTTCGACCGTCCGGTAGTTGGGCAGCACTCCAAACGCGTGCTTATCGGTTGTGGAACCGGCATCGCCGGGCAATACGGCGACCGCAGGCGTCGCGGCCGCGGATTCGGCCGGCTGCGCAGCGGCAGGACCACTTCCCTCGGCCGATAACACCGTTGCGAAACATGCCGACAGCACGGCAACGAGAGCAAATTTTCTGGATGTTTTATTACAATTCATGAAACAAATGGGCTACACCGATGCCCTGTGCGTTTTGTCCAATCATGACATACGGTTCGCAACGGTCCGGGGTTTCGCCAGCCATGCGGTGGATAATGGTTCTTTGATACGGCACGCCAGCCTCGCGATTCCGCTTATTCTCGTTATGTCCTCCTGTGCGCCCACGCCCCCGGCCATGCCCCCCGTGGCACGAGATGTTCATTCCTACGGCAACCCGAACGAGGCGCGCGTGCGCCACGTGAGCCTCGATCTGAGCATCATTTTCGAGCAGCACACGCTGCGCGGCACGGCCGTGCTGACGATCGAGCATCCCAATCCGGCGGTGAAGCAGATTGTGCTCGATTCGCGCGCGCTGCAAGTCGATATGGTCGAGATTTCGCCGGACAATTCCAGCTGGAAGGAAGCCCGTTTCGCGCTGGGCAAGGCCGACCAATTTCTCGGCGCGCCGCTTGCGATTGAGCTTGAGCCGGAGACCAGGTTCATCCGCCTGAAATATTCCACCGCCCCCACGGCCTCTGCGTTGCAGTGGCTGGAGCCGAGCCAGACGAAGGGCGGAAAACTGCCGTTTCTTTACACACAGTCCGAGGCCATTCACGCGCGCAGCTGGATTCCGCTGCAGGACTCACCGGGCGTGCGTGTAACCTACGATGCGCGCATTCACGTTCCCCCGGGACTGACCGCCGTCATGAGCGCCGCCAATTGTACGGCTGCCGGCGACGGGGCCGAACCGCTGCCCGGCCATGCCTCCGACTGCCACTTCATTCTCGACGAGGCCGTACCGCCTTACCTGATTGCGCTCGCCGCCGGGGACCTGAAATTCATGCCGACCGGCACTCGCACCGGGGTGTGGGCGGAACCGGCCGTGCTCGAAGCCGCCGCAACGGAATTTTCCGACATGGAGCGGATGCTGCAGGCTGCGGAGAAGCTGTACGGCCCGTACCGGTGGGAGCGTTACGACGTGCTGGTTCTGCCGCCCAGCTTTCCGTACGGGGGGATGGAGAATCCGCGCCTGACTTTCGCCACGCCCACCGTGATTGCCGGGGATAAGAGTCTGGTGTCGCTGGTGGCGCACGAACTGGCGCACTCCTGGTCGGGCAATCTGGTGACGAATGCGACGTGGAGCGACTTCTGGCTCAACGAAGGCTTCACTGTTTATATTGAACGCCGCATCCTCGAAGAGCTTTACGGTCCACGCCGCGCCGCAATGGAGGCCGAACTTGGCTATCAGGATCTGCTGCAGGAACTGGCAAAACTGCCGCCCGGCGATCAGGTGCTGCAGCTCAACCTGGCCGGACGCGATCCGGACGCCGGCGTCAGCAGCGTCGCGTACGAAAAGGGAGCACTGCTTCTGCGCGCGCTGGAGGAGATGTACGGCCGGCCGCAACTGGACGAGTATCTGAAATCCTACTTCGACCATTTTGCCTTCCAGAGCATCACGACGCCCACCGCCATCGAGTGGATGAAGCAGCATCTGCTGGCCACCGACCCGACGTTGGGAGCCAGCGTTCCGCGAACTCCGCTGCAACTGGACGAATGGCTCACTAAACCTGGCCTGCCCGTCTCAGCGCCGGCTCCGAACAAGGCGGTCTTCGCCGACATCGATCGCGACGTGACCGCATGGCTCGCCGGAAGCCGCATTACCACCACAGCATGGAGCACGCAGGAGTGGATTCACTTCCTCCGCGGCCTGCCCGCGAAGCTGGATTCCGCCCAGCTGAGCCGCCTCGATTCTGAGTTCCGCTTCACGCAGTCGCACAACGACGAAATCCTGCAGGAATGGCTGCTCATCGCGATTCGCAACCACTACGAAGCGGCTTCAGCGCGCCTCGTGGAGTTCCTGACCACAGTTGGCCGCCGCAAATATGTAAAGCCGCTGTACGAAGCGCTCGATGCCAGGACCGCTGCCGCCATTTACGAGAAGGCCCGGCCGCGCTACCATCACATTACGCAAAGCTCGATTGACGCGATTCTGGCGGCAAAGCAGAACGATCGCCTGGCAAAGAAGACACAATAGCCTCACAGCACCGCTTCGGCCGAATGGATGCCGGCGGTTTGCAGGCTGGCCGCCATCTTTTCGAGCGCTGCGCGATGAATCTGAGAGACGCGGCTCTCGTTGATTCCCATGCGATCGCCAATTTCGCGCATCGTTTTTCCGCCCAGATAATACAGGCCGATCACCATCTGGTAGCGCTCCGGCAGATCCTTCATCGCGCCGGACAACATGGATCGAAGCTGCCGCTGCCCGGTGAGGACGTCCGGATTAAGATCGTCGCCGGCGGGAAACTCCGGCACATTCTGGTTTTCGCTTTCCGGCGGACGGCTGGAGGCTGACAGCAACCCCACCATGCGCAGTTCGACTGCGACCTGCCGCCAGCGTTCCAGATCCATGCCCATTTTTTCGGCGATTTCGGCCTCCGTCGGCGGGCGCTCCATGGCGGCCTGGAATTCGCGCGTAGCCGCCTCAAGTTGTTTGTGGCGGCGCCGCAGATCCCGCGACGCCCAGTCGAGGTCGCGCAGGCTGTCCAGAATTGCTCCCTTGATCCGGTGTTTGGCGTAGCCCTGAAACGTGACCTGCTTATCTCCGTTGTACTTCAGGGCTGCATCGAACAGACCAAGGATTCCGGCGTGAATCAGATCGTCGAGGTCCACGTGCACCGGCAGATTTTCATAGACACGAACGGCAATTGCCCTCACCAGCGACAAATGCTTCAGGACCAGCGCGTCACGCTCGCTGTCACTCTTTGGAGGCTCCGGGCATTGCGGCATTTGGACGGCTTTGTTGCACGGTGATCGCCATCCGCCGGCAGGATTTTCCCCCGAAAACTCAATGACTTCCCGGGGAGTCCGATTCCCTGCCCGGAACACCAGGGCCGTTTTGGGCCGGGTCGCCCGCCTCGTGTTCCAACGTGGCACCGGCTTCCCTGTTCCCGTCCCCCGGACTCCCGCCTGCGCCGGTTGCGCGCGGCGAAGTCCAGCCGGCGCGGTCGGCAATCACGGTCTTCGCCATCAGGCCTGCCAGCAGGATGAGCACGGCGTAAAGCACGGTCCCGTGCAGCCGCAGGAAGGCGATGCCGCCGAGGACCGCATACGCCGCCAGAGCGGTCCACAAACGCCGATTCTGAGTACCTTCCATCGTGATCTACCTTGCCGGCATATTGTACTGAAAAGTCATCTGCAGCACGATGCGGTCTCCGCGAAATTCCGGCGGGAGCGGCGGCAGCGGGTTGGAGGCGCTGATGGCCGCTACCGCCGCCTGGTCGAGCGCCTTCGCCCCGGATTCGGTGGAGAAGACCACCTTGGTCACGGTTCCCTGCTTCACAATCGCGAACTGCAGACTGACCTGCCCGCGCTGCCCCAGCCGCGCCGCCTCCGGGTAGACCGCGAACCAGTTGCGGCGCACCGCCGCCAGCACCTGCAGCAGATAGGGCCGGAAATCGACGCCCATCGGGTCGCTCTTCAGTTCCAGATTTGAGCGCGGCCGGCCGGCGGAAGGCGGCAGATTCAGCCCCGGTCCGAAGCCCCCTTCGTCGGTGCCGATATCGCCTACCGATTGCGATCCGGAGGCGCCGTGCGTGACGGCCCGAATGGCTTCCTGCACGGAAGGATTGGGAACCGCCAGTCCGCCGGCGGGTTTCGGCTGCGGCGAACTCGCCGGGCCTGGGGGAGCCGCGGCATTCTGCAGTTCCAGCTTCGGCTGCTGCACCGGCGGCGCGGGCTGCGGAGGGGCGGTGAGGCGCGCGAGTTGCTGCTGTTGCGGCAGCTGCGCTTCGATCTTCGGCGGCTCGACAATCTTCGGCGGTTCGACAATCCTGGGCGGCTCTGCCACAACTGGTTTCGGCGCTGCCTGTGCCACCTGCGGCACTGCCACCGGCGCGGGCGCAGGAGGCGGGGTCTGCTTCGCCGCGGGTGCCGGCGCCGGAGCCCGCAGCTTCGGGCGAGTCGGAATGGCCTCGGCCGTGAGTTCCTTGCTGATTTTGCCTTTGTTGGGCGCCTTCTGGGTCAGATCGGTGGGGATGAAAAGCGGCGTGACGTGCACCACAAAAGAGGGCGGCACTTCGCGCACCGGCGTGTCCGGAATCGACAACGCCACCAGAACCGCGATGACATGCACGACTGCCGAGCCGGCCGCGGCCCGCTTCCAGCGGTACAGGTCGCCGGCGCGATCGTCAGCCAGCAGAAGATTGAGTTCAGGTTCCGTATCTGGATTGGCGTCGCCGGCGCGCGCTAAGGTTTCCATCCTGCTGCCAGTGTTTTCTCCACAACGCTCGCGTGCTCTTCGATCTTAGCAACCACCGCCAGCGCTATCTCCAGCGTTTGACGCGCCTTACGCCCATCCAGTTTCGGTGCCTCGCGGGTTTCGACCGAATCGAGAAACGCGTCGAACTGCAGCTTCAGCGGCTCGGCCGATTCGATTTTCATCTCTTCGAAATCGATGCCCTGCGGTCCGCCGACGCTGAACACGGCGCCCGACTGTTTGGCGTAATCCAGCGAAATATACTGCCTCGGCTGGAACATGCGCAGCTTGCGAATTTTTTCCGTCGAAACACGGCTGGCCGTCAGGTTGGCCACGCAGCCGTCGGTAAACTCCAGCCGCACGTTGGCGATATCCACTTTCGGCGACAGCACCGAAATCCCGGCGGCGCGAATCTCCTTCAGCTTGCCTTTGGTGAGCGCCCGCACGATGTCCAGATCGTGAATCATCAGGTCGAGAACAACATCCACATCGAGGCTGCGCAGCGTAAACACGCTCATCCGGTGGATTTCGAAAAAGAGCGGCAGCTTCGACCGCTTCTCCAGTTCCACTACCGCCGGATTGAAGCGCTCCAGATGCCCCACCTGCAGGATGCGCCCGCCCCGCTCGGCCGCCTTCACCAGCCGGTCTGCCTCTTTCAGCGTCGCCGCGATCGGCTTTTCCACCAGCACGTCGATGCCGGCTTCGAGCAGCGCGACGCCAATTTCGGCGTGCAACACAGTGGGGGCCGCCACGATGGCCGCGTCCACCTTACCGATGACGTCGCGATAATCGTCGGTGGTGGTGGCTCCGCCCGCATGTTCGGCGGCGCGCATCTGGTCGGGATCCACCACAAACGCCAGCTCGGCGCGTTCGCTCTCCCGCACGACGCGTACATGGTTTCTGCCGAACGAGCCGGCACCGATCACGGCAACGCGCTTCACGCCTTTTTCTCTCCTTCGGGCAGGGCTTCCATACCCACAATGGCAATTTTCGCAGCCGCAGCCTTGTGCAGCAGTTCTTCGCGATCCAGCAACAGCGTGCGGCCGGCGTCGATGGCGAGCGCCGTGGTGTTGGTTTCGATCATGGTGTCGATGGTGGCGGGCCCGATGACCGGCACATCGAACAACAAATGCCGCCGCCGCGAGGACGCCTTGACCAGCGTGAGGCGCTTGCCTTCCACGAGCGAGGCAGCGCGGCGCAACATGGCGTCGGTGCCTTCCATGGCCTCCAGCGCCACGCAGGCCCGGTCGGCAATGGCAACGCTCTGGCCCAGATCGAAACTCGCCAGGTGATGCGCGATCCGGCGTCCGTAATCGATGTCGCGCTGCTCGTCGGAATCCGGCTTTCGCTTCGTCACCGCGCCGGCCGGCGCCAGCAGTTCTTTGAGGAGCAGAGTGGAGTCCACCAGCTCAATGCCCTCGTCGGCCAGCACGCGCGCCACCGCGCCGATCAGCGAATCCGTGTTCTTGTGCAGCAGGCCCATCAGCAGTTTGGCCAGACGCCAGTCGGGCCGGATGCCGGAGAAGATCTTCGCGTGCTTCACCTGCCCCGCCATCATGATCTGCGTGATCCCTTCGGATTTGCAGATTTCGATCAGCCGGCTCAGTTCGCCCAGCGAGATCCGGTAACACTTTGCAGCCGCCTGATCGACTTCGGGCCCGGCCTCTTCTTTGATCGCAATGGCAACCGCTTCATCGCCCTGCCGACGCGCGGCTTCGAGTGCAACCACCGGAAAGCGGCCGTTACCGGCGATGATGCCGTACTTCATCGGGATGGCTCAGCCCTTGCCCTTCACGACGCCGCGCGCGGAAGCGGCGATGAACGCCAGCAGTTCCTCCACCTCGGCGCAGGCCGGGACATCTTCGCGAATCTTTTCCACTGCCTGCGATGTGTTCAGGCCCGCGCGCGTCAGCAGGCGCAGCGCCGTCTGCAGGGCCTCGATGGAACTTTTCGCCACGCCGCGCCGCGAAAGCCCCACGCTGTTGGCGCCGTAAACGTCCACGTCCGGCTGCGCGCTGGTCAGCGAGTACGGCATCACGTCCTGCTTGATTACGCTGTAAGGGCCCACAAACGCATGCCGCCCGATGCGGCAGAACTGGTGGACACCGCTGAAAGGACTGACATCCGCCCAGTCCTCCACCGTGACGTGTCCCGCGAGGCCGACGCTGTTGCCGAGGATCACGTGATTGCCGATTCGGCAGTCGTGGGCCACGTGCGCGTAAGTCATGATCAGGTTGTCGTCGCCGATGACGGTTTCGAGTCCCCCGCCCTGCGTGCCCCGGTGGATGGTGACGAACTCGCGAATGCTGTTGCGGCTGCCGATACGCGTCCACGCACGCTCGCCCTTGTATTTCAGATCCTGCGACGCCACGCCGACGGAAGAAAACGGGAAGAAGATATTGTCCTCGCCGACTTCGAGCGGCCCTTCCATATACACGTTCGCCATCAGGCGCGTGCGTGCGCCGATTGCGACTTCGGCCCCGAGCACGCAGTACGGGCCGATTTCGGCGGCCGCATCCACACGGGCGGCGGGGTCGACAATCGCTGTCGGATGAACCGGCATTACTCGGCCTGGCTGGAATTTTCCGCCGGCTTATCGGCGATCTTGCACATCACTTCGGCCTCGGCCACCACCTGTCCATCGACCGTGGCGCGGCCCGCCATCTTCGCCACAGTGGACTTCCACTTGATGACCGTCATCTCGATGCGCAGCTGATCGCCAGGCACCACGGGACGGCGGAATTTGGCCGCGTCTACCGATGCCAGCAGCACCAGCTTGTTGGCGCGGTCCGGAATCGTCTTCAGCACCAGCACGCCGGCGGTCTGCGCCATGGCTTCGATGATCAGCACGCCGGGCATCACCGGAAAATCGGGAAAGTGGCCGTTGAAGAACGGTTCATTGACGGTAACGTTCTTGATCCCGACAATCCGCTGTTCTTCCAGCTCGATGATGCGATCCACCAGAAGGAATGGATAGCGGTGCGGCAAAATCTGCCGAATTTCGTTGACATCCAGAATAGGCATTGAAAAAACAGTATATCGATTGGCGCACTGTCCGCGCACACAGCAGCAGCTAATTGTGACGTGACTGAATGCGATGCTGCGGAATGCTACTGCTGCAACTGATAAATATTCAGCCCGTTTAATGTCGGGGCGAAAAGATAGCCGTTCGTTGTGGTCAGGATGCCGCTGAAGCCGAACTGCGTCTGAAACGGATATAGCTGCAGGGCCGACGGATTGCGCGCGTCCGCGATCAGGAGCGAGGACGGCCCGGAGTTATCCGTCACCGGAGGATTGTTGACGATTGCAAAAAAGCCATTGGTAAACGCAGCCGTGTTGTAAGTGCCGTTTACCTGCAACTGTGTCGTGACGGTGGAAGTTATGGCGGGCACCGCGGGATCGCTAAGGTCCATCGCGGTCAGAGTCAGATACCCGGTGAAATCGAAATCCGGATTTCCGGGATTGCGCTGCGCCGTCGTATTGCCGGCCGCCAGCAGCGTCGTACCCGATACATCCAGGCTCAACAGAATTGCGGCCTGCGGAATACTTATCTGGCTGATGATTGCGGGCGCGCCTGGCGAGGCAATGCTGGCGACATCCAGTACCGCGTTTCCGGACGTGCCGCCGCCAGTCGCGGTGGTACTCGCGATGTAAGCGTACAGCTGCTGCACCACACTCACGTAAGGCTCCTGGTTGCCGGCACTCGGCAGAATCGTTACAAACTGCGGGCTGGCGGGGTTGGCGAAACTAAATACCAGCAACTCGCCCGTCTGCGAAGTGATTTGACGACTGCTGTTCACGTATGTGTAGTAACTGCTGGTGGCAAAGCCGTAGCTGCCGGAAAAACTGAGATTTTCGAGGTGACCGTAAGAAGTGGCCGCAACCGTCAGAAGCGCCGGGGCCGACGGATTACTGAGGCTGTACACCGCGAGCGATTGCGTGCCTGCCGTGACCGAACCGACTACGACCACAAGAAACGGCGTGCCGGCCGCGGCGTTCACCGCGCAAAACCCTCCCGCGCCGTTCAGTACACTGTCGCCGAACGCACCAATTACGTTCGGCGACGTCAGCGTGGTGACATCCACCATCACCACACGCTTCGGGCCACAAACATAAGCCACGTTGCCATACAACGCAACGCTCGCGGAACTGCTGCCGGCAAAGGCGGCTGAACCGGCAAGAGTCAGCGGGCTCGTGTAGGCGGTGCCGCTGCCCGAAACCGAAATCACAGCCGAGGCACTTACCATTCCACCCATGGTGATGACGAGCGGATAATCGCCGCTCGGCAGGGCGGGCACCTGAATGTTCGCCTGAGCCAGTCCGGCGAACTCGGGCGTCAGTCCGAGAAACTGCACGGGCGCGTTAGCCGGACCGATCGTCGCGATCGCCGCGGCGCTCGCTGTCGAAAGCGGAGACAGCGGCGCCGCCGTACCGTCCGTCACCGGATTGCTGACCGCGCCCTGGCCCGTGAGATAGACCGTGATGACAGACCCTGCCGCAGCCGGAGCAGCGCCGCTGTTGAGCGTGCCGCCTGCGTTTTGGGCCAGCGCATGGGCTAACCCGCTCGGACCGGAACTGTACTGGAAAATCGACGGAGCCGCCGCCGTCACCGTGAAGCTGTAGGACGCACTCGTGCCTCCCGGTCCGGTGACGACCACATTCGCCTGACCGGCCTTCACCGACGAGGGAATCTGAAAATTGATCTGCGACGGACTGACGTACAGCAACGGTGCCGGAATGCCGGACACCGTGACCGACGCGCCCTGCAACAACGCAGGGAGCGGAAACCCCGCGGCCGAAGCGGTTCCGCCGGCAAGCGCGGTGCCGAACAACGAAGCCAGCGAACCGGGCGCGCCACGCGGACCGAAGCCGGCCGAATCGGCTACGCTCTGAATCGACGGAGCCGCAGCCAGCGCCAGACCCGGAATCAGCATGAGCCACAGTGCCCGCAGTCCCATATGACTGAAGAGGTACCACACAGCCCATCCGTTTGTACCCGCACAGCGGGCGGCATCCGATCCGCGCCCGCCCGATTCCCGCCCAAACGAACCCACCTGGTATACTGGCATTTTATGACCGCAGCGTTCGCAGCCCATCACGAGCACCATCATCACCGGGCGACCAGTGCGCGGCGGCTCCTGACTTAATTTTCTGTACTCTCAAGTCAAATGAAAGGAAGCCCGCCGAATCGAACCGGCGGGCTTTTTTTGTTCGGCGGGCTATGTTCGGAGCGCAAATCTGCGGGCGCAAAAGACGACGGTAAACACAATGAACCTGGACTTTTCCAAATTCGACGGACTCCTGCCGGCTGTGGTGCAGGACGCAACTTCGGGTCGCGTTCTCATGGTCGGCTTTATGAATGACGAAGCATGGCGCAAGACGCGTGAAACGGGCTTTGTCACCTTCTACAGCAGGTCGCGCAACAAGCTGTGGATGAAGGGAGAGAGCTCCGGCCACCGGCTCGTCGTCAAAGAGATTTTCACCGATTGCGACGTCGACACGCTGGTTATCAAAGTGGATGCCCTCGGTCCCGGCGTCTGCCACGAAGGCTATGAGAGCTGCTTCTTCCGCAAGCTCGAAGGCAACGACTGGGTAGTCACCGACAAACAAATGTACGACCCGAATGCGGTCTATGGAGGCAAGCAGTGAAGCTGAAACTCGGAATTCCCAAGGGCAGTCTGGAAAACGCCACGGTAGATCTGTTCCGCCGCGCCGGCTTCAATATCTCGGTGAGTTCGCGTTCCTATTTTCCGTCGATCGACGATCCGGAAATCGAATGCATGCTGATCCGCGCGCAGGAAATGGCGCGCTACGTTCAGGACGGCATTCTCGACGCGGGCCTGACGGGGCTCGACTGGGTGGAAGAGGTCGGGGCCGACGTGCAGGTGGTGGCCGATCTCGTTTACGCCAAGCAGAGCTTCGGCAAGGTGCGCTGGGTGCTGGCTGCGCCGGAAGCCGGGCCGTTCCAGTCGGTGAAGGATCTGGAAGGCAAGGTGATCGCCACCGAACTGGTGGAAGCCACGAAGAAATACCTGGCGCGCAACGGCGTCACCGCAAAGGTTGAATTCAGCTGGGGCGCTACCGAAGTGAAGCCGCCGGTGCTGGCCGATGCCATCGTGGAAGTCACCGAAACGGGATCTTCGCTGCGCGCCAACAAGCTGAAGATTCTGGAAACGGTGCTCGAATCCAACACGCAGCTGATCGCCAACCGGGCCGTATGGGCCGATGACTGGAAGCGCCGCAAGCTGGAAGATCTGAAGCTGCTGCTCGATGGCGCCATCGCCGCCATGGGCAAGGTCGGGCTGATGCTCAACGTTCACAAAAGCAATCTGGACGCCGTGCTCGGCGTGTTGCCGGCGCTGAAGCGGCCCACGGTATCGGGCCTGAGCGAAGGCGACTGGCTGGCGGTAAATACGATTCTCGACGAATCCACGGTGCGCACCATCATTCCGCGGCTGAAGAAGGCCGGGGCCGAAGGAATCGTCGAATATCCGCTCAATAAAATTGTGATGTAAGCCATGCTGCGAATACTGGAATCGAAGGCGATGGGCCGCGTGCTGGCCCGGCGCTCGGCGCGTATGACGGAGGCCGAGGATGCGGTGCGTCCGATCCTCGAAGCCGTCCGCACGCGCGGCGACAAAGGGCTGCTCGAACTGGCGGCGAAGTTCGACGGGCTGAAGCAGAAGACCGTTCGGGTGCCGCCGAAGCAACTGGCCGCCGCGGCCGACCGGCTCGCGCCCGAATTCCGCAGAGCCGTGGAGACGGCGGCCACCAATGTGCGCCGCTACGCCGAAAAGCAGCTCCCGAAGGAGTATTCGTCGCAGTTCGGACCGGGCTGGCGGCTGGGCCAGATTATTCGCCCGCTCGATACCGTGGCGGCGTACATTCCCGGCGGCCGCTATCCGCTGCCTTCCACGCTGATCATGACGGCCGTGCCCGCGCAGGTGGCGGGCGTGAAGAACATTTGCGCGGCGTGCCCCAGACCGGTGGACGAAGTGCTCGGCACCGCGCATATACTGGGTGTCGAAAACGTCTTCCAGATGGGCGGCGCGCAGGCAATCGCCGCCTTCGCCTACGGCACCCGCACGGTGCCTCGTGCCGACCGCATCGTCGGCCCCGGCAACATCTACGTCGCCGCGGCCAAGAAGCTGCTGGCCGGCGAAGTGGGCATCGATTTCGTCGCGGGCCCCACGGAAATCCTGATCATCTGCGCGGCCGGTGACGCGAGGTTTCTTGCTTCAGACATGCTCGCCCAGGCCGAGCACGATGTGGATGCCAGCGCCATTCTGCTCACCACCTCGAAGCGCCTCGCCGCACAGGTGGCGAAGGAAGTGGAGCGCCAGCTGGAAACGCTGCCCACGGCCGCCGTGGCGCGCAAGGCCATCGAAAAAAACAGCGCCGTGATTGTCGTCGGTTCGCTCGACGAGGCGATGGAACTTTCCAACGCCTTCGCGCCGGAACACCTGAGCATTCACCACCCGGAACTGCTGCCGAAGATCCGCCACGCCGGCAGCGTCTTCGTCGGACCCTACAGCCCGGAAGCGGCGGGCGATTATGCCGCTGGCCCGAACCACGTGCTGCCCACCAGCGGCGTCGGCCGCGTGCGCGGCGGACTTTCCGCTGCCGACTTCGTAAAGGTAATCGCCGTCCAGCAGCTCGACGCGCGTGCTCTGCTCAAGCTCGCCCCCGCCATCACGACGCTGGCGCGCGCCGAGGGACTCGAAGCGCACGCAAGGTCGATCGAGGTGCGTCTTGATTAGAGGTGCGTCTTGATTAGAGGTGCGTCGTGATTAGAGGTGCGTCGTGACTGAATCGCAACTGCGGCCTCGCCAGGCCGTGCTCGACATGGCGCCCTACTCGCCGCCCACCGGGCAGCGGCTGGGTAAGATGCGGCTGGACTTCAACGAAAATACCGTCGGCTGTTCGCCGCGCGTGATCGAGTTCCTCAAGGACCAGCTGTCGGGCGAAGGCCTGGCGGTGTATCCCGATTACACGGAAGCAAAAGCGGCCCTCGCGAAATTCTTCGCCGTGGCCGAAGGCGAGTTGCTGCTGACCAACGGCACAGACGAAGCGATTCAGGTGCTCGTCAATACGTACGTGGACGATGGCGATGAAGTGCTGCTCGCGCGTCCTTCTTACGCGATGTACCGGTTCTATTCGGAAGTCGCCGGCGCGAAGGTCGTCGAAGTGGATTACCGCCCGCCGCAGGTTGCGTTTCCGCTCGAAGAATTACTCGCGGCAATCACGCCGAAGACGCGCGCCGTGCTGGTCGCCAATCCTAATAATCCGACCGGTTCGGCCATCGGGCTCGATCAGGTGGAAAGAATCCTGCAGGCCGCGCCGGCCGCCGCCGTCCTGATCGACGAAGCCTACTTCGAGTTCTTCGGAGTTACGGCGCTGGGCCTGATCGGAAAGTATCCGAACCTGTTCGTGAGCCGCACGTTTTCCAAAGTATTCGGGATGGCGGCGATGCGCATGGGCTGTCTTCTCTCTCGGGCTGAAAACGTGGCACACATGCACAAGGCGCAGTCGCCCTACAGCGTCAACATGCTGGCGGCGCAGGCGGCGGTTGCAGCGGTGCAGGACATCGAATACGTGAATCGCTACGTAGCCGAAGCGCTGGCGGCGCGCGAAATGCTGCGTGCCGGTCTCGCAAAACTGGGGATCGAACAGGCGCCGAGCGAGGCGAACTTCATCCTCGGCTACTTCGGTGCGCGCGCGGTGGAAGTACGCGACGCCATGCGCGGCCACGGCATCCTGGTGCGCGACCGCAGCTACGAAATTCCGGGCGGCGTGCGCATCACCGTCGGCACACGCGAACAAGCGCAGAAAGTGCTGGACGAACTGGAGAGAATCTGGTGAAAGATCTGCTGATTTTCGATATGGACGGCGTGCTGGTGGAGGTCACCGAATCCTACCGCGCCACCATTCAGGCCACGGTGAAGCACTTCACCGGCGACGAACCCTCGCGCGTCGAGATTCAGGACTGGAAGAATCGCGGCGGATGGAATGACGACTGGCTGCTGTCTCACCGCATGATTCTGGAGCGCGGCGGCAAGGTCGAGTATCAGACCGTCGTCGACCACTTCCAGAAACTGTTTCTGGGCGATGGCACCAACGGCATGATCCTGCGCGAACAGTGGGTGGCGCGCGAAGGGCTGTTCGAGCGGCTGAAGGATTCGCACGATCTGGCCGTATTCACCGGACGCCTGCGCGAGGAAGCGTATCTCACGCTGAATCGCTTCGCGCCGGGCTTGTTCGGACTGGTGGTCGGCAGCGACGACGTGAGCAAGCCGAAGCCCGATCCGGAAGGCATTCATAAAATCCGCAGCATCGTGGAACACCGCGCCTGCTGGTACGTCGGCGACACCATCGATGACGCGCGTTCGGCGAAGGCCGCCGGCGTGCCGTTTGTCGGCATTGCCGCGCCTGCCAACCCGCGCTACGGAGAACTGGTGGACATTCTTCGCGGCGAAGGCGCCGTTGCCGTGCTGGACGATATCAACACACTGGAGGCCGTCGTTGCCAAAGGCAGCGCGCAATAAAGTGAAAACAAGAACAGCGAAGATCACGCGCAACACCAAAGAGACCCGGATCACGGGCGAACTGAAGATCGAAGGCCGCGGCCGCTACGAAATCTCCACCGGCATCCGCTTCTTCGACCACATGCTGGAACTGTTCACCAAACACGGCGGCTTCGATCTGAAGATCGACGCCAAGGGCGATCTCGACGTGGACCAGCACCACACCGTGGAAGACGTCGGCATCCTGATCGGTCAGCTTTTTTCGCAGGCGCTCGGCGACCGCAAGGGCATCAACCGCGCCGGATACTTCGTGCTCCCCATGGACGAAACCCTGGCGGTGGTCGCAGTCGATCTCGGCGGACGTCCGGCGCTGGTCTACAAGGACCGTGTGAAAGTCCGGCTGGTGGGCGATCTGCAGGTGGAACTGGTGGAAGATTTCTTCGCCGGCTTTGTGCATCATGCGGCGGCTAACCTGCATGCGCAGGTGATGTATGGAAGGTCCAGCCATCACAAGATCGAGGCGATCTTCAAGTGCTGGGCGCGCGCCATGCGCTACGCCTGCTCGACCGACGCGCGGCTGAAGGATCAGCTTCCCTCCACGAAAGGTTTGTTGTGAGTATCGCGATCTTCGACTACGGCGCCGGCAATCTGCGGTCGGTGCAGAACACGCTCGATGAAGTCGGCGTGGCATATGAACTGGTGCGGGATGCGGCAGGGCTCGAACGCGCCGAAAAGATTGTGCTGCCGGGCGTCGGTCATTTCGGCCAGATCACGCGGGCGCTCGATGAGATGCAGGTGAGGCAGACGCTCATCGCGCGTATTCACGCGGGCGTGCCGTTTCTCGGCATCTGCCTTGGCCTGCAGTGCCTGTTCGAGGAAAGCGCCGAGGCCCCGGGCGAGCGCGGCCTCGCCATCTTCAACGGCAAAGTGAAGCGCTTCGGCGAAGGCGCCCGCGTGCCCCACATGGGCTGGAACAATGTGGATCTCATCAAGCCGTCGAAACTTCTGAAAGGACTGCCCGCGCGGCCGTATCTGTATTTCGCCCACAGCTACTTCGTTCCGGTGGTCTCGCAAACCGCTGCGATGTGTACTTACACGGTGCCCTACACGGCGGTGCTCGAAGAAGGCAACGCGTACGGGGTGCAGTGCCATCCGGAAAAATCGGGACCGCTGGGCATCGCCATCGTGCGGAACTTTGTGGAGCTATAAGATGCTGGCGAAACGTATCATTCCGTGCCTCGACGTCACCGCGGGGCGAGTCGTAAAGGGCGTGAATTTCGTAAACCTGCGCGACGCGGGCGATCCGGTGGAACTCGCCGATCGCTACAACCAGCAGGGCGCCGACGAACTGGTGTTTCTCGATATCACCGCATCCAGCGACGCGCGCGACATCATGGCGGACGTGGTGCTCCGTACGGCGCGCAAGGTTTTCATCCCGCTGGCCGTCGGCGGCGGCATCCGCTCGGTGGCCGACGCCCGGCAGATTCTCATGTCGGGCGCCGACAAGGTATCGGTCAACACCGCCGCCGTACGCCGGCCCGAACTGATCACCGAACTGAGCAATGAATTCGGCGCCCAGGCCGTAGTGCTGGCCATCGACGCGCGCCGGCAGGGTCCCGGCAAGTGGCACGTTTACACACGCGGCGGCCGCGACGATGAAGGGCTCGACGTAATCCAGTGGGCGGCGCGCGGCGAAGAACTGGGCGCGGGAGAAATCCTGCTCACTTCCATGGATACCGATGGCGTGCAGACCGGCTTTGACTGCGATCTCACCAAGGCCGTCTCCAAAGCAACGCGCATCCCGATCATTGCTTCCGGCGGCGCGGGCAAGCCGGAGCACTTCGCGCGCGTGCTCACCGAAGGCCGCGCCGATGCCGCGCTGGCGGCGTCGATCTTCCACTTCGGCACCTACACGGTGAACGATCTGAAAGAGTATCTGGACCGCGAAGGCATTGAAATCAGGAAGCCACAACATTGATCATTCCTTGTATCGATTTGATGGACGGCAAGGTCGTCCAGTTAGTCCAGGGGCGCGAGAAGGCGCTCGAAGGCGATGCCCCCGAGGAAATGCTGCGTAAGTTCTCGGCATTTCCGCAGATTCAGGTAATCGACCTCGACGCCGCCATGGGGCGCGGGGCGAACGACGGGCTGGTCGAAATGCTGGCCTCGAAGGCCATGACGCGCGTCGGCGGCGGCGTGCGCACCGTGGAACGCGCAAAAACGCTGCTGCGCCAGGGCGCATTCCGCGTGATCGTGGGCACGTCAGCCTTCAGGGGCGACGGTCCGAATCATGCATTCCTCGAAGAACTCTGCGCCGCGGTCGGACGCGACAAACTGGTGCTGGCGCTCGACTCCAAAGGCGGCCGCATCGTGGTCAAGGGCTGGCAGGAAGCGACCTCGCTGAAGGCAGAAGAAGTGATCCGTCAGCTGGAGCCGTACTGCGAAGGCTTCCTGTGCACCTACGTCGATAAGGAAGGCATGATGCAGGGGACGGACCTCGACTGGTTCCGCCGCCTGCGTGACGCCACGGCGCACGAGATCACCGCGGCCGGCGGCATCACCACGCTCGAAGACATCGAGGCGCTGCGCGGGATGAAGATTCACGCGGCCCTCGGGATGGCGATCTATACGGGCCGACTGGATCTGGCAAAGCTGGCGGAGATGCAGGCTTAGATCCGGCGCCGCGCTGCTTGTCCGCGCTGCCTGCCCGCGCTGCTTGGCCGCGCTGCCTGCCCGGCTGCAACAGAAATCCCGGCGCACCTGATAGAATCCGACTCTTGAAAGGCTGCCTTCTCCGGCGTCACCCATGAATTCCAGATTCCTCGTCTTGCTCGCCGCACTTTTCGTGCCGCAGTTTATCGCCGCGCAGAATGCGCCCTATCGGTTCGTGAAGGAGATTCCCGTTGCCGGCGATACGGGCTTCGATTATTTATCGGTCGACCCCGCCGCGCATCGCCTCTTCGTCTCGCACGGCACGCAGATTGTCGTGATCGACACCACGACCGACAAAATCGTGGGCGAGATCGGAGATGTAACCGGCGTTCACGGCCTCACGCTCGGCAAGGACCTCGGGCTCGGATTCACGGCGAACGGCGGCGAAGATACCGTCGGCACCGTGGACCTCGCCACCCTGAAGACCATCCGCAAAGTCAAAGCCGGCAAGGATCCGGACACCATCGCCTACGATCCGGTCCATCACAACGTTTACGCGTTTAACAAGGGCGACGGAATGGCGACGGTCTTCGAGGCGAAGAGTGGCGCGCCGGTCGCAACCTTTGCGCTCGGCGGAATCCCGCAGGCCACGGTGGTCGATGCACAACGCGGCCGAGTCTACGTGAATCTGCAGGATAAGAATGCCATCGCCGTTATCGATACGGCCACCCATCAGTTAAAAGACACGTGGTCGATCGAACCGGGCGAGAACCAGTCCGGCCTCGCCATCGACCTTGTGAATCAGCGGCTCTTCGTCGGTTGCCGCAACAAACTCATGGTCATGGTCGATGCCACCAGCGGCAAAGTGCTGGCCACCGTTCCCATCGGAGCCGGTGTGGACGCCTCCGGCTTCGACCCCGGCACAATGCTGGCCTTCAGTTCCACCGGCGGCGACGGAACCGTCACCATCGCGCACGAAGACTCGCCCTCGAAGCTCACCGTAGTGCAGACCCTCGCCACCAAACCCGGCGCGCGCACCATGACGGTGGATCCGCTAACGCACCGCATCTACCTCGCCGTGCCGGATTTCGAACCGGTTGCGCCCGGACAAACGGGGCGTCCCAAAACCATACCCGGCACCTTCCGCGTGCTGGTCTACGAATTGACGGCTGGAACCGCCGCGCGTTAAGCACGGCCCGGTGGACCGTCGGGAACAACACGGCGGAAAAATTCCGGCGCACGCCGGAACCCGTCGCAAGCCGTGTAAATCCAACCTGTGTAAACCCAACCTGTATAAAATAGGGGAGGTTGCCGAATCCTCTTTCCATGTTTGCAAGCAGGATAAACGTTCGCCGGATGACAATCCTGTGCGCATGGTTCGCACTTGCGGGCCCGGCACATGCCGACTGGCGTCCGCTCGGCCCCTTCGGCGGCGGCGCCGAGGTTGTCCGCACACTGCCAGGCGCCAAAGATCAACTGGTCGCCGCCACGCGCACCGGTCTTCTGTTCCGTTCGAGCAACGGCGGCGCATCGTGGAGCAATCTTCCCTTCCCCGCGCAGACTGCCGGCGTGCTGCACGCGCTCGAGGTCGATCCCCGCTCCGGCGCCGTCTGGTACGCCGGCGTTGAAGGCAACAACAAGCCTCAGTCAGGTGTGTACAAAACCACCGACTCGGGCACATCCTGGACGCAACTGGAACTGATCAAAGGCATCGCCATCTGGTCGCTCGCCTTTTCGCCCTCCAATCCCGATGTCATGGCCGCCGGCGCGGATGACGGCATCTATCTCACACGCGACGCCGGCGCTACCTGGAAACTGATTTCCCCCGAGGGCGATCCCGAACTCCGGCCCGTGGTCTCGCTCGCCTTCGACCCGCTGAACGACCGCATACTGTACGCCGGCACCACGCACCTGCCCTGGCGAACCGCCGATGGCGGCGCCACCTGGGAATCCATCCACACCGGCATGATTGACGATTCCGATGTCTTCAGCATCGCCGTCGACCCCCACCAGCCGAAGCGCGTGCTCGCCAGCGCCTGCAGCGGCGCCTATGCCAGCCACGACGCCGCCGGCCACTGGAAGCGCCTCGAAACGCCGGCCGGCGCCTTCCGCACCTACTTTATTGCGATGGACCCGCGCCGCCCCGACACCGTCTTCGCCGGCACCACCAGCGGCTTGCTGAAGTCGCTGAACGACGGCGTCACGTGGCGCAAGGTGAGCGAACATGCCGTGAAGTCCATCGCCTTCGATCGTTACTCGCCGGCCAGGCTTTTCTTCGCCTCCGTTGACGCTGGTCTGCTGCTGAGCACCGATGGTGGCGACACGCTGCGCGAATCGAACGTCGGCTTCACCAACGGCACTTTTACCAGCCTCGCCGGCGCGGGCAGCACGCTTTACGTCACCGGCCTCGACGATGTGTACCGGACCGACAACCTGGCGCTGCGCTGGCAGAACGTGGGCCTGCAGTCTCCCGCGCCCCGCGCAACAGCCGCGCGAAACGGCGGCGCGGCCGGCGAATCCACCAGCCGGCAATTGCTGCTCGTCTCCGCCGTGCCCAATGCCCCTCGAGCGCTGCTCGGCGCCGGATATCACGGCCTGTTCGAGTCAGGCGATTCCGGTAAAACCTGGCAGCCCCGTAAAGGGCTTCCGGACGACATTCGCATCCGGGCCTTATTGCCCACCGCGCGCGGCGTCGTGCTCGCCGGCACCGACCAGGGTTTGTTCCGCGGCGACGCTTCCGGCATGTGGAGCCGCGTATCGGCCACTGCCGTCGAATCGGTGCAGGCGGCCGGTCCCCGTAAGATTTCAGCGATTGGCCGCTCCACGGCGCTGGTCAGCGAGGACGAAGGCCTGACCTGGCGACAGTGCGCCGTTCCCGGCAACGGGGTGGCGTGGTACGGATTTTCGCTTAGCCCGGAGTCCGACTCCGAATCCGTTGCTCTGGCGGCGACTTCTCAGGGGTTGTATCGGTCGCTCGATAGCTGCCAGTCCTGGGAACTCGTCAGGGGCGGTCTGGAACAGGCGACTACCGAAGCCGTGCTTTTTCACCCCACCCGTCCGCACGAAGCCTATGTGGCGCAGGGCGGTAAAGTATTTCGTTCCAACGACAACGGGGCCACGTGGTGGCCCATCGACGACGATGCCGCGCCATCCCTCTGGCCGTCCTCGCTCCTGATCCTGCCCGCGGCACCCGACCGCCTCTTTGCTCTGGTCCCTGGCCGGGGTGTTTTTTCCACCACCGCCGCGGCTCCGGCGCCGTAACTGAAAATACATTGTATTGACAATGAAGAGATGAGAGAAGAAGATTAAAATGATAACTATGCGGCAAATACAGCAGCTTCACAGGTTTCGGGGGCGGTCCGCGCTGATTTTCCTCGCGCTGGCTCAAACGCTTTCCGTCTCAGCTTTCGCGCAGAATGCGGCGAAGGGCATCGATGCGGGCGGTTACTCGCTCATTGACTACGGCGTGTTCGCGGGGAATCAGTGGTATCAGTTCCTCCAGAGCAACAACACGCCGCCCAGCAAATTGCTGAACGGCCCCGTCATCGGCGCACGGATTACCGGCAATTTCTGGAATTACGTTTCGCTCGAAGAAATCATCAGCGTTTCGCGCAACCGCGGCAACTTCCTGCCCTCCGGCAACAGCAATTACGCCGGCATTGGAACCTACGGGACCACCGTCGGCGTGTTGGGTGATTTCCACCTCACGCCCCGTACGGCAAAATACCGGCCCTACGGTGCCATTGGTGCCGGTTATGCCAGCTACCAGGCCCACGGCAACATGGCTCCGCCCCAGGGTCCGGGGCCGTTCAACTATCCCTACACCATCGGTCATTCCGGCAGCCCGGCGCTGCTCTACGGCGTGGGTCTGAAAGTGAACAGCAGCAAAAAGATTGCGTACCGCATCGACCTGCTGGGCAAGTTCACCAAGGCTGCCACGTTCGATCTGCCGGTCAGCCCGACCAGCGCCCTGTTTGCCAGCCCGGCCTCCGGCAATCTCTACGTGCCGCACAAGAAGCAGAGCGGTATCGCGCTGACCATCGGCCTCGATTTCCGCACCGATTACAAGGAACCGCCGGCACCCCGCGTGGAAGCTGCTCCGGCTCCCCCGCCGCCCCCGCCGCCGCCGCCGCCCGTCCAGGTAAAGGCGATCACCGGTGCGCATGATGTTTGCGCCGGCGACAACATCACCCTGACCTCCGGCGCCACCGGTGGCGCTCCGGGTTCCACGATCACTTATCAGTGGATGGTCAACGGCGCTCCCGTTGCCGGTGCAACCGGCGCGACCTTTAACCTGCCCACCGCCGGCACCTCCGGCGCCAAGTCGGTCACCGTTCGCGCCAGCGCCGGTGCGCTCAATGCCACTTCCGGTGCAGTCACCGTCAACGTGATGGCTTTGATGCCGCCGACCATCACCTTTGCCGTGAATCCCACCACGGTGGAATTCGGTGGCGCCTCGATTCCGCTGGCCGCTCGCGCCGCGGCTCCGAACGCCTGCAACGGCAACCTGACCATCGCCTACAGCGGCGAAGGCGTGACCGGCAGCAACTTCAATCCGGGCGCGGTCAGCGGCTTCGACCAGACCAACCGGCTGGCGCAGCAGACCCGCACCATCCCGCTCACCGCCACGGCAACCGACGCGCACAACCAGACCGCGCGCGCCTCGGCCAACGTCACGGTAACCCTGAAGCCGGTGGCAGCCCGCACCGACATCGTGTTCCCCAACCACAGCGCCCGCGTGAACAACGCGGCCAAGCGCTACCTGCTCGAAACGCTGACTCCGAAGCTGAAGGCCGATCCGAACTCCTCGGTCATCCTCGTCGGGCATCGTGACGCGAGCGAAAAGACTAAGGCCGACGCCACTCTCGGAACCACTCGCGTGAATAACGCGGCAGCCGTCCTGAGCGCTGGAACCGGCGTTTGCGGTTCGCTCGATCTCAGCCGCGTGCAGGTGAAGGACGCCGGCGCGGACGAGTCCCCCGCACCCGCACCGTTCGGCGACGCTTCGGTGAAAGAAAAGACCGGCCAGGCGATTACCGCAACCGACAAGCGCGCTCCGTATCGCCGGGTGGAAGTCTGGTTCGTTCCGGGCAGCGCCGATAAGCCGGCGGTGAACGGTCTCGGACCGGCTCCGGCCGCAGCCATCAAGAAGCTCGGCTGCCCCAAATAAGCATGATCCTGCGGCGCTCCGCCTGACATCGGGTGGAGCGCCTCGGGCGAATTTCGACAACGGCCGCAAAGCTGGTCCCTCGGGACGGGTTTTGCGGCCTTTGTTCTTTCGGCCCCCGATTTTGCCACGGCAGCAACCTTTCGGACATACTGAAGATTGACGCGAATCCTGGCCATTGAAAGCTCCTGCGACGAAACCGCCGCCGCCATTCTCGAAGGCGAGACGCGCGTGCTCTCCTCTGTTGTTGCCAGCCAGATGGTACACGGCAAGTACGGCGGCGTGGTGCCGGAACTGGCCTCGCGCGAACATCTGCGCGCCATCGTCCCGGTCGTGCGGGAAGCTCTGGAGACCGCCGGCCTCAAATTCACCGATCTCGACGCCGTCGCCGCCACCTCCGGCCCCGGACTCGCCGGATCGCTGCTGGTCGGCCTCACCTACGCCAAGGCCATTTCCTTCGCCACCGGCATTCCTCTCATCGCCGTGAACCACATTGAAGGCCACATCCACGCAGTCATTCTCGAAGCCGCCGCCGCGGGAAAGCCGGTCGAATTTCCTGCCCTCGCGCTCATCGTCAGCGGCGGCCACACCCACCTGTTCGAAGCGCGCGAACCCGGCAGCTACCGTCTGCTCGGCCGCACGCGCGACGACGCCGCCGGCGAGGCCTTCGACAAGGTCGCCAAACTGCTCGGCTTCGGCTACCCTGGCGGACCGGTCATCGATCTTCTCGCGCCCCGCGGCAACGCCCTCGCCATTCGCTTCACGCCGGCCAACATGAAAGGCAACAAGCTCGACTTCAGCTTCAGCGGCCTCAAGACCGCCGTCCTCCGCTGGGTCGAGGCGCGCGACATGGAGGCCGAAATCGCCGCCCGCAAGGCGCTCCTGCGCGGCAATCCAAAGCCCTCGCTCGAGGAATGGCTCGCCGTCACGCCGCCGGCTACGCTCGATCTCGTGGCCAGCTTCCAGCACACCGTCATCGGCGAACTCCTGCGCCACGCCGCCCGTGCCGCCGAATCGCTGGAAGGCGCGCGCTCGCTCATCATCTCCGGCGGCGTCGCCTGCAATTCCGGACTCCGCGCCGCGGCCACGCAGCACGCTGTCGGCGTGCCCGTCTACTTCCCCACCCGCGCGCTTTCCACCGACAACGCCGTCATGATCGCCGCCGCCGCGTATCCCCTCTTTCGCGCCGGAAAATTCGCCTCCCTCGAAATCGCCGCCGAACCCAATCTGGCCCTCGCCTGACGCCGCATCACATCCGCTATCATTGCCGCAGTGGCCCGACTCTTTCTCATCGACTCCTACGGTTTCATCTTCCGCGCCTTCCACGCCCGCGCCCGCATGGCCGCACCGCCCATGCGCACCTCCTCGGGCCTGCCCACCGAGGCCGTCCTCATCTTCCTCAACATGCTGCGGAAACTCTCGAAGACTTACCATCCCGAATACCTCGGCGCCGTCTTCGAATCCCTCGGCCCCACCAAGCGCGACGAACTGTTTGCCGACTACAAAGCCAACCGTTCGGAAACACCGCCCGATCTGATCGCCCAGGTCCCCTACATCGAGCGCCTCCTGCACGCTCTGCGCATCCCCATCCTTCAATACTCCGGCTACGAGGCCGACGACGTCATCGGCACCCTCGCAAAACGTGCCGCAAGCCAGGGTCTGGAAGTCGTCATCGTTTCGAGCGACAAAGACATGCTGCAGCTCGTCGGTGACCACATCGGCATGCTCGACCCGCGCAAGGACGACCTCCTCTACGACGCCGCGAAGGTCAAAGAATTCATGGGCGTCCTGCCGCATCAGGTGGCCGACCTGCTCGCCCTCAAGGGCGACGCCGTCGACAACATCCCCGGCGCTCCCGGCATCGGCGACAAAGGCGCGCGCGACCTCATCGAACAATTCGGCTCCCTCGAAGCCGCCCTCGCCGGCACCGACCAGGTGCAGCGCAAAATGTATCGCGAAAGCCTGCAGAACCACCGCGAACAGATCCTGCTTTCGCAGCAACTCGCCACCATCCACACCGACGTCCCCATCGAGCTCGACCTCAACGCCCTGCGCGAACAGGAACCCGACGTGGAGGCCCTGCGCAGCGTCTATAAGGATCTGGAATTCTTCAGCCACCTGAAGGAGCTCGGCGCGGCCGAAGATACGCGAACGCGGGATCTCGCCCCGCTCGACAACGTGCCCGCCTTCCTGCAGGCAATCCCGGCGGGCACTGCACTCGCGATCGCGCTCTCCTCCGACGAGACCGAACTCGGCCTCTCCTGCCGCGACGCCGAAGCCCGCTCCCTGCCGCTCTCCCGCCTCGCCGAATTGAAGCCGCAGCTCGAAGACGCCGTCCTCCCCAAGGCCTCCGCCGACCTCAAAGCCCTCACCCTCTTCCTCCTGCGCCACGGCATCGAGCCCGCCGGTTTCACCGACGACACTTCGCTCTACGCCTTTCTTCTGGATGCCGATCCCTCCGGCTGCGCGCTCGACGCGCTGGTCGAGCGGCGTCTGAATCTGCGCGCCGCGCCGCGTGCAGACGAACGCGCGCTGTTTGTCCACGAACTGACTGCGCTCCTCTCGCCCGAAGTCACGCGTCGCAACCTGCGCCAGCTCTATCTCGATATCGAATTGCCGCTCACCCAGGTCCTCGCGCGCATGGAGCTCACCGGCATCCGCGTCGATCCCGCCGAACTGGCCCGCATGTCGGAACTGATGGAAACCTCCATCCGCCAGCTCACGCTCGACATCCACGCCCTCGCCGGCCGTGAGTTCAACATCGCCTCACCGCAGCAGCTCGGCACGGTTCTCTTCGAAGAGCTGCACCTGCCCGCCCCGGGCCGCACCGGCAAGACGAAGCAGCTTTCCACCGCCGCCGACGTCCTCGAAGCCCTGGCGCCGGAGCATGAAATCGTGCGCAAAGTGCTCGAATACCGGCAGCTGACCAAGCTCAAGGGCACTTACGTCGATGCCCTGCCCGCCCTGATCCACCCCGACACCGGCCGCATCCACACCTCGTTCCGCCAGACCGGCGCCGCCACCGGCCGCCTCTCCTCCAGCGACCCCAACCTGCAGAACATCCCCGTCAAAACCCAACTGGGCCGGGAAATCCGCGCGGCCTTCATCCCGCGCGAGGGCTGGCAACTCATCGTCGCCGACTATTCCCAGATCGAGCTCCGCCTGCTGGCTCACATGTCCGGCGACCCCGTGCTGATCGAAGCCTTCCGCAGCGGCGAGGACATCCACACCCGCACCGCCTCGGAAGTTCTCGGCGTGCCGCCCATGCTGGTGTCGCGCGAGGCGCGCAACAGCGCCAAGGCCGTGAACTTCGGCATTGTCTACGGCATCAGCTCGTTCGGCCTCGCGGCCAATCTCGGCATTTCGCGCAAGGAAGCGGACAGCTACATCAGGGCGTACTTCGAGCGCTACTCGGGCGTAAAGCGTTTCATCGATGAAACGATTGCGCAGACCCGTGAAACCGGCGTGGCCCGCACTCTCTTTGGCCGCGAGCGGCCCATTCCCGATATCAACTCACGCAACCCCAACGCACGCGGCTTTGCCGAGCGCACCGCGGTGAATTCGCCCATCCAGGGGACGGCCGCGGACCTGATCAAGCTTGCGATGGTGCGAATCCACGCCCGGCTGCGCGGCATGCAGACCAAACTCCTGCTGCAGGTCCACGACGAACTGGTGCTCGAATCGCCGCCGGATGAAGTGACAGCCATCAGCCAGTTAGTAAAACAGGAGATGGAAGGAGTCTGCCAGCTCAGCGTACCGCTGACGGTGGAGGTGGGCACCGGACACAACTGGCGCGACGCCAAGTAGCCCGTTTCGGCGCCTGAAAGCAAAAAAGGAGAGGCGGGCCGAAGCCAACCTCTCCCAGGAAGGTTCACGAAGAACCGACCGTCCGGCGTATAACCGGTTCGAACTGAACTACTTGCTGCTCAGACGCTTGCGGAGCAGACCGAGGCCCACCAGAGCCGATCCGAGGAGCGCCATCGTCGAGGGCTCCGGAATCGAGCTGGCCGTATAGGTGTACGTAACCGAAATCGTGCCGCTCAGCGTGGCGCTCCCGCCGAAGAAGACGCCGTTCGGAGCCGTGCCGGAGAAGGTGCCTGCGTTCGCGTCGGTCTCGTAATTATCGGTCGGATCGCTGCTGCACGCCGTGAACCCCGGCCCGCATTCAAAATCCACTGCCGAAGAGGTGAAATTGCCGGAAATCGAACCGGACACCGGGCTGCCGGTGAAGCCATAGGGCCCGGCGGCGCTACCGATGGTACCCGAACCGACAGTGTTAACCGCATTCACGGAAGTCTGTAAACCTGCGGGGAAACTGGAGAATGTGCCGTCCGCGGTCAAGAAAATCGGCGTGGTGGAGGAGGCATTCGAAAAACTCTGGGTGGAACTGGTCGTGTTGAAGATGTTCACGACTCCGGTTACCGTGTAGGACAGAGTAACGTTGACGCCCGTGAGCGTTCCCCAGGCGGTATTGAAGTTGGAAAGCGCGGCATCATTCACAAAGGGCGTCGTTTGGGTGGGAATGGCCGCCGAAAAAGTAATTGTGTTCGCGCTTGCAATGCCGACCGCTGTGATCATCAGCAGGGTCCCGGTAAAAATCCTGTGAATTGCTCTCATAATTGTGGGCTACGCCTTCCTCGAGTACGGACTTGACAACTACGGTTATATTACTTTAACCGTTAACGTCTGATATCGAATGTTAGCAGTTTCTCGAGAGTCAGGACAAGCATTTTCTTATGATGGGTTTGGCGTGCATCCTGATGAGCTGAAAGAATGGAAGTTTGCGTACGATCTGAAGCCAAAACAGCCCGGACTGGCTTCGACATCCGTACCGAGTTTTGCACCGCGCAATTCCCGCGCGCCTCGTCGCGAGAATCGCTGGCGCCAATGAACCGCCGCGTCTCGTGAGGCAAGGCCCGCGCAAGCAGAAGCAGCATCGATCCGGAAATGCAAAAAGGAGGAGGTTGGCCGAAGCCAACCTCCTCCAGGAGTATTCACAGAGAACCGACTGGCCGGATCGCTCCGAGCCAGAAGGAACTACTTGCTGCTCAGACGCTTGCGGAGCAGACCGAGGCC